>JAPOIY010000032.1 GCA_029978705.1 Actinomycetota bacterium | reverse complement strand
GAACGGCTGATCGAAGGGATGTAGCGGTGCTCGGAGGAATCGAGTTCGGCGGGACGAAGACGGTCTGCGTTGTCGGCGAGCGGGGCGGCGTCACCGACGAGATCCGGTTCCCGACCGGCGACGACCCGGCCGCCAACCTGGAGCGGTGTGTGGCCTTCTTCGCGGGGGCGGGGGACGTGACGGCGGTGGGAGTCGGCGCCTTCGGGCCCTGCGACCCCGACCCTCGTTCCCCCGGCTACGGCACGATCACCACCACCCCCAAGCCCGGCTGGGCCGGCTGTGACGTCCTCGGTGTCCTGAGCCAGGGCCTTCCCGGAGCGGTCCTGGCCTTCGACACCGACGTGAACGTGGCGGCCCTGGGGGAACTGGTGCACGGCGCCGGGCGCGGACTGCAATCCCTGCTCTACCTGACGATCGGCACCGGGATCGGAGGCGGTCTGGTCTGCGAGGGGCAACTGGTGCACGGCATGATGCACCCCGAGATGGGGCACATCCGCATCGCCCGGCCACCCGGCGAGGTGGCAGCGTTCGGCGGAGTCTGTCCGTACCACGGCGACTGCTTCGAGGGCGTGGCGGCAGGCCCGGCGTTGGCCGCCCGCTGGGGCGATCCGGCGCAGGACATCACCCCAGCCGACGATCGCCACGGCGCCATGTGGGATCTGGAGGCCGCCTATCTGGCCGCCGCCCTGCACAACTACGTGTGCACCGTGTCGCCGCAGCGGATCGTCGTGGGCGGCGGTGTGGGGGAGAACCCGGACCTGCTGGTGCGCACGCGGCCACTGCTGCATGAGTCACTGGCCGGGTACGTCGACCAGCCGGCCCTGCGCAGCCCGGACTACGTGGTGACCCCCGCCCTCGGCAACCGCTCGGGCGCCATCGGTGCGCTGGAGCTGGCGTATCGCGCGCTCGTCGAGCAGTCGCTTCCCCGGCAGCAGACGCCGGGAGCCGCGGCCCGCCAGGCGGACGCGCTGTGAGCGGGGCGCTGGTCGTCGCCCCGGTCTTCGCGCCGCGGCTCTGGGGCGGCCACACGCTGGCTGAGTGGTTCGGCGACGCCGTCCCCGCCGAGACCATCGGGGAGGCCTGGGTCGTGTCCGGGCTACCGGGCAGTTCCGGCCGGGTGGTTGCCGGGCCGGGCACGGGCGGCACCCTGGCGGACGCGTGGCGCGCGGGGCTCATCACGGGGCAGCCGCGCGACGACGACTTCCCCCTGTTGTGCAAGATCCTGGACCCGGCGGACTGGCTGTCCGTGCAGGTGCATCCCGACGACGAGCAGGCACAGCGACTGGAGCAGCAGCCCCGGGGCAAAGCCGAATGCTGGTACGTGCTCGCCTGCGAGCCGGGCGCGGAACTGATCATGGGTCATTTGCGGGCGAACGGAGACGACCTGCGGCGCGATCTCGCCGAGGGGCGCCTGATGGACCAACTCGTCCGGCATCCGGTACGCCCCGGCTCCTTCTTCATGGTGCCCGCCGGCTGTGTACACGCGGTCGGCCCCGGCATGCTGGTGTACGAAGTGCAGCAGAGCAGCGACATCACCTACCGCCTGTACGACTTCGACCGGGTCGGGGCCGACGGGCGCCCACGCGACCTGCACGTCGACCGCGGGTTCGCCGTCGTGGCCCCCTACGACCCCGCCGCCTCCCTGACGGCAGCGGAGCCCGAGGCGGTCCCCGGCGGCACCCGGCGGCGGCTGGTGGCCAACGCGTTCTTCGCCGTCAACCATTGGCAGATCGCCGGGGAGATCGACGTGACCGGCCCCGACTACCGCGTGCTCACCGTCACGGAGGGGGAGGGGCGCCTGCTGGCCGGATCCGAGGCGGTCGCGTTGTCCCGGGGAGTGAGCGCCGTCCTCCCGCGCGGGGTCCCGGTCCGCGTCGCGGGGGACCTGACGCTGGTCACCACCGATCCCGGCGCGGCACTGTCCGTCTGACCGAGTGTGGCCGGTAGGGTTTGCCGCATGCGTAGAAGCCTGCTCCTGACCGTCGCCGCGCCCGCCGTCCTGGTCCTGGCCGGATGTGCCAGCAACACGACGGCCGAGAACACCAACACGTCCGCCCCCGACGTGCCCATGTGCAACTTCGACGAGACGGTGGACGGGGTGACTGCCATCCAGCAGGCGGGCACCGATCCCGAACTCACCGTGGGAACTGACGCGCCTCCCCCGAAGGACCTGGTGACCAAGGACCTGTGCGCCGGGGAAGGTGTGGCGGCCACGGCCACGGACACCGTGACCGTCGACTACGTCGGGGTCGGCTACAAGAGCCGCAAGACCTTCGACTCCTCGTACACGCGCGGACAGCCCGCGACCTTCCCGCTCAGTGGGGTCATCCCCGGATGGACCGAGGGCGTCGCGGGGATGAAGCCGGGCGGGGCCCGCCTCCTGCTGATCCCGGCAGAGATGGCCTACGGTGCGGCCGGGACTCCGGACGGCTCGATCGCGCCCAACGAGGCGCTGGCGTTCATCGTGGAGATGGATTCCATCGGGACACCGTCGGTGACCCCCAGTTCCGGCGGATAGGGCACGACGCCACAGTCGGGATGAAACGGACCCGTCCGATTTCGCCCCATTGGGCACGACCCGGCCGCCTCCGAACGGGCTAACCCTCCGCCCGTGGGCGGGCATCCTTCAAGGACGCGCAGCATGCTTCCGATCAACAGGGTGTCAGTCGCCCGAGCCGGCGAAGGAGGCGATGATCATGACCACGATCAAAGCCACGTGCCCCACCTGCGGCGACGTCGACCTCAAGCCCCGCGACATCCACGTGGTGGTCGCCCCCGCGGCCGGCTGGGCGACATATTCGTTCACCTGTCCCGACTGTGAGGACGAGGTCACCAAGAGCGCGGATGACGAAGTCGTGACGCTGCTGCGCGGCGCCGGCGTCACCGTAGAGCGCGTGCACGTGCCCGCCGAGGCCCTCGAGATGCACTTCGGACCGCCGATCGGCGCCGACGACATCATCGACTTCGGGCTCACCCTGTCCGCTACCGACGTCCTGGTGGAAGTGCTGTCGGCCGAGTCCGCGGGACGCTGATCCGCTCCCTGCCGCGTTCCAGGGTCTACTCTGGAGGTGCCCGCCCCGGGACGAGGAGTTCGAATGCGTTTTCCCCAGGGAGCCGAGTGGCTCATCATCCTGGTTCTCATCCTGCTGCTGTTCGGCGCCAAGAGGCTGCCGGACATGGCTCGCAGCCTCGGGCGTTCCGCGCGCATCCTGAAATCGGAGACCAAGGGTCTGCACGACGAGGACGATGCGGCAGCGGCTCCCCCCTCGTTGCCGGCCGCCCAGTCCAGCCCGGCCGCCCCGTCCAGCCCGCAGGCGAGCCCGCCGGCCCAGCCTGCTCCGCCGGCGGCGGCCCCCCCGGCCCCCGGTGAGGGCCCGACCAGCTCCTGACGCGCCATGCAACGGCGGCAGACCGCTCCTGACGGCACGATGCCGTTGACGGACCACCTGAGAGAACTGCGCAGCCGGCTGTTCAAGTCGGTGCTGGGTATCGCCGTCGGCTCGGTCGTGGCGTGGTTCTTCTACCCCGCCATCTTCGCGTTCATCTCCGCCCCCTTCGTCACGGTCGTGGACGAGGCGCGGGCCAACGGCCAGGACGTGCAGTTGGCCCTCACGGGTGTCGTCGACCCCTTCGTGCTGCAACTGCAGGTGACGGTCGTGGCGGGCATCCTGCTGTCGGCCCCCGTGTGGGTGTACCAGATCTGGCGGTTCGTCACTCCCGGCCTGCGTCGCAACGAGAGACGCTGGTCCCTGATCGTGGTCCTGACCGCGACTCCGTTGTTCTTCGCCGGGGCGGCACTCGCGTACCTCTTCATGCCGCAGGCTCTGGGCTTCCTGCTCGGTTTCACGCCGGCGAACGTCAGCAACATCGTCGATGTCTCTCGCTACGTGAGTTTCTTCCTGAACACCGTCATCGTCTTCGGGATCGGCTTCCTGCTGCCGCTGTTCGCTTTGATGCTCAACCTCGCCGGCGTCCTGTCGGCGCGGGCCTTGATCCACGCCTGGCGCTGGATCCTGCTGGGCACGATCGTCTTCGCCGCGGTGGCCACCCCCGACGGCAACCCCTTCACGATGCTGATGCTGGCCTTCCCGATCCTGATCCTGCTCATAGTCGTCATGGCGATCGCATGGCTGCACGACCGCAGGCTGGGTGGCGGCGGGAACGACGAGCTCGCCGACGACGAGATCTCGCCCCTGGACGACCCGACACCCATCGACTGACCCGGCGCGGGTCCCCAGTCGCCGTGCCTCCAGCGCCTATCTTGGCGGGCATGACCCTGACAGTCGGTGTGATCGTCAACCCCACGGCCGGTAAGGGCAAGGGGCGCAAGTCGGCTCAGGAGCTGGCGGACCTGCTGCACCGCAAAGGCATCGACGCTGCCCTCCTGGTCGCGGGCTCCGCGGAGGAGGCCCTCGCCATGGCGAAGAAGGCGGTGGCTGACGGGGTGGACGCAATCGTCGCCGCGGGCGGGGACGGCACCATCAACCTCGCAGTGCAGGCCGTGGTGGGAACCGACACCCCCCTGGCGGTCATCCCGGCGGGCACCGGGAACGACAACGCGCGGATGCTGGGACTGCCCCTGGACGACCTCGACGCCTGCGTGGATGTCATCGCCGGCAACACCGTGCGCTCCATCGACCTGGGCCACGTGACGTGTGCGGACGGCTCGCAGCGGTGGTTCCTGGGGGTGCTGTCCAGTGGATTCGACTCCAACGTGAACGAGCGCGCCAATCGCATGTCCTGGCCGAAGGGCGAGTCCCGGTACTTCATCGGGATCGTCGCCGAACTCGGCACGTTCACGCCCGTCCCCTACGAGGTGGACATCGACGGCGAGCACCTGCGCGGCCCGGGGATGCTCGTCGCCGTGGGCAACGGCACCTCCTACGGCGGGGGGATGCGGATCTGCGAAGGGGCGCGCCCTGACGACGGGGAACTCACGCTGACGTGGCTGCACGAGGTCGGCAAGGTGGAGTTCCTGCGCGTCTTCCCCTCCGTCTACAAGGGCACTCACGTGAACCACAAGTCCGTGTCGCAGCACACCGGGCGGCGCATCACTCTCTCCGCCCCCGACCAGGTCGCCTACGCCGACGGGGAGCGGATCGGCCCGCTCCCGGCGGAGATCGAGGTGCACCCGGGGGCGCTGCGCGTGATCGTGCCCCGCGACAGCGACCTCGGCACCGCCAAGCCCTAGGCTTCCCCCATGAGCACCCCCGCGGAGCGGTACGCCGCGGCGCGGCGGCGGACCCGGCTCGACAACCGCGGCCTGGCCAGCTTCCAGGCCCACTACCCGTTCCCGCTGGACCCGTTCCAGGTCGCGGCATGCGAGGCGCTGGCCGAGGGCCGGGGTGTCCTCGTGGCAGCCCCGACCGGGGCCGGCAAGACCGTGGTCGGGGAGTTCGCCGTCCACCTCGCCCTGGAGGCGGGCCGTTCCTGCTTCTACACCACCCCGATCAAGGCGCTCTCCAACCAGAAGTACAACGACCTGCTGGAGCGGTACGGACCGGAGCGGGTGGGGCTGCTCACGGGCGACAACAGCATCAACGCGGACGCTCCGATCGTCGTCATGACGACCGAGGTCCTGCGCAACATGATCTACGCGCGGGCGCCCCGGTTGGCGGAGCTGTCCCACGTGGTCATGGACGAGGTGCACTACCTCGCGGACCGGTCCCGGGGGGCCGTGTGGGAGGAGGTGCTGATCCATCTGCCGGACAGCGTCACCATCGCGGCGTTGTCGGCGACCGTGTCCAATGCCGAGGAGTTCGGCCACTGGCTGGGCACGGTCCGGGGCCCCACCGATGTGATCGTGGAGGAGTACCGCCCCGTCCCGCTGTGGCAGCAAGTGCTGGTGGGGGAGCACCTGCACGACCTGTTCGTGGACGACGAGCAGCATCAGGTGAACCCCGAGCTGCTGCACTGCGCCCAGGACGAGGCCCGGATGGAGCGCATGCAGCGTGGCCGCGGGCGACCTCCCCGCGGGGGGCGCCGCCCCCGGGGCGGCGATCGGGTCTCCCGCCCGGCCTACGTGCGACGGCTCGACCAGGCCCGGCTGCTGCCCGCCATCTCCTTCATCTTCAGCCGTGCGGGCTGTGACGCCGCCGTCGAGCAGTGCATGCAAGGCGGCGTGCGGCTCACCGACGAGGACCAGCGCGCCGAGATCCGCGCCGTCGCGGAGGAGGCCTGCGCCCGCGTCGATCCCCGCGACCTGGCCGCTCTCGACTACGAGGCGTGGCTGTTCGCCTTGGAGCGGGGAGTGGCCGCCCACCACGCCGGCATGGTGCCCCTGTTCAAAGAGGTGGTCGAGACGCTGTTCCAGCGGGGCCTGGTCAAGATGGTTTTCGCCACCGAGACGCTGGCCCTCGGTATCAATATGCCGGCACGCAGCGTCGTGTTGGAGCGTCTGGTCAAGTGGAACGGCGAGACCCACGTCGACCTCACCCCCGGCGAGTACACGCAGCTCACCGGGCGAGCGGGACGACGCGGTATCGATGTCGAGGGGCATGCCGTGGTGGCCTGGCACCGCGGGCTGGATCCCCGCGAGCTCGCCGGTCTGGCCAGCACCCGCACCTACCCGCTGCGCTCCAGTTTCCGGCCGTCGTACAACATGGCCGTCAACCTCGTGGCGACCACGGGCCGCGACCGCGCCACGGCGCTGCTCGAGAGTTCCTTCGCGCAGTACCAGGCGGATGCCGGCATCGTGAACCTGGCGGCCGAGATCCGCCGCAACGACGACGCGCTGACCGGGTACCGGGAGGCCATGCAGTGCCACCTGGGGGACTTTCCCGAGTATGCCGCGATGCGCGAGGAACTGCGGTCGCTGGAACGCGACGGGGAGCGACGCACGCGCGCTGAGCGCCGGGACCGCGCCGAGCAGTCGCTGCGGCTGCTGCGCCGCGGTGATGTCGTGCGCGTGGCGCGGGGACGCCGGTCCGGACCGGCCGTGATCGTGACTCCGGCCGTCGACGACGCGTCGGTGGAGCCCCGGCTCGTGGCGATCGACCTCGACAAGCGGGTCCGCCGGCTGGGTGTCGCCGACTTTCCCGACGGGGCCGTCGCGCTGCAGCGGATCAAGGTGGCCAAGGACTTCCACCCCCGGTCCGCACAGTCGCGGCAGCAGGTCACCGAGCGGCTGCGGGAGATCGCTCGTGACCTGCCCGAGGGCGGGCGCCCCCCGAAGGACGTCAGTCCCGCCGACGAGAGGATCGCGCAGTTGCGCGCCGACCTGCGGCGCCACCCCTGCCACGGATGCGACGACCGGGAGGCGCATGCCCGCTGGGCCGAGCGCTACCACAAGCTCGCGCGGCGCACCGACACCCTGCGGCGGCGGGTGGAGAGCCGCACGGCCACCATCGCCCGTCAGTTCGACCGCATCTGCGCGCTGCTGGAGTCGCTGGGCTATCTGACCGACGGAGGTACCGTCGTGACACCCGCGGGCCACATGCTGGCCCGCATCTACGGCGACACCGACCTGGTCGTGGCCGAGTCCCTGCGGGCCGGGGCATGGGACGACCTGTCGGCCGTCGATCTGGCAGCCGTGTGCGCGGTCATGGTCTACGAGTCGCGCGGCCGAGAGGACGGGGGCCCCGTGCATCTGCCGTCAGGGGCAGCGGGGACCGCCATCGACCAGGTGCTGCGCACCTGGGAACGGCTGAACCACTTGGAGACGGAGTTCGGAGTGCGGACCTTGCCGGAACCCGACCTGGGTCTGGCGTGGCCGATGTTGCGGTGGGCTCAGGGCCGGTCCCTGGAGTCCGTCCTGGCCGAGGCCGACCTGACCGCAGGGGACTTCGTCCGATGGTCGAAGCAGGTGATAGACCTGCTCGGCCAGATCGCCCAGGCCGCCGGTGACCGGCCCATCGGCAAACAGGCGCACCTGGCCGCGGACCTCGTGGACCGCGGGGTGGTCGCCTACTCCTCCGTTCGCGAGTGAGGGGCGGCGGCAGGCCAGCTCCTGGCGACCATGACCGCTACCCCAGAGCGGCTAACAGGCGGCCCACCGGGCCCGAGAGGTCGTAGCGGTCGGTCAGGTCGACGAGTGCCGCAGGGTCTGCCGGCGACCGGGGCAACGGCCCGGGGTCCGGAACCGGCACATCATGGTCGAGGCGGACCACGGTCTCAGCCGCGCCGACATAGTCCGAATGGTCGAGGAGCTTGGTCCGCAGGCCCGCCCTCAGCCGCGGGTCGCCGTCCCGGGCCGCGGTCATGATGCCCGCCACACTGCCGAAGGTGGTCACCAGCCCGGCGGCGGTCTTCTCCCCGATCCCGGGCACGCCCGGCAGACCGTCGCTGGAGTCCCCCCGCAACAGCGACATGTCGGCATAGTCTGCCCCGCGCACCCCGTACTTCGCCTCGAGCCACTGGTCGGTCGCCAACTGCAGGTTGTTCATGCCTTTGGCGGTGTAGACGACGCGCACCCGACGGGCGTCATCGACAAGCTGGAACAGGTCCCGGTCACCGGTGACGATGTCCACCGGTCCGGGGTGGGTCCGGGCGTACTGCGCGATCACATCGTCGGCCTCGAACCCCGGGGAGCCCGCGCGGGCGATGCCGACGGCGGCCAGCACATCCCTCATCACCGGCTCCTGCACCTGCAGTGCGTCGGGGACCTCCTCCTCGGGCGTGACCCCGGCCACCGCGTCATCCGATCCGGAGGCGACCCGGTGGGCTTTGTAGGAGGGGATCGCGGCGACCCGAAACGCCGGGCGCCAGTCGTCGTCCCAGCAGGCCACCAACTCGTCCGGTGAGAACGTCGTGATGCAGCGGGTGATCGCGTCCAGGAACCCCCGCACGGCGTTGGTGGGGGTGCCATCGACCCCGTGGAACCGATCCGGAACCCCGAAGAAGGCGCGGAAGTACATCGAGGCGCTGTCCAACAGCATCAACCGGGTCACCGGGCCATCATGCCCGGCCCGGCGGAGAGCGACTACCGTGGCGGTATGGCGAGTTCACCGGTGAGCATCGACGACCTGCGACGGCGGCTCGTGGCCGCGCAGCAGGGCATGCAGGCACAGGGCTGGGGATGCCTGCTGGTGTCCCCAGGGCCCGATCTGCGGTACCTGACCGGCTACGAGGCGCTGCCGCTGGAACGGCTCACCTGCCTGGTCCTGCGCGACGGTGGCCTGCCCTTCCTGGTGGTGCCGGAGTTGGAGATCGCCGCCGCGGAGGCGTCCCCGGTGGGTTCCCTCGGCCTAGACCTGCTGCCCTGGGCCGAGACCGAGGACCCCTACGCGAAGACCGCGGACATGATCGGGCCGCTCACCTCCGCTGCGGTCGACAACCACATGTGGGCGGAGAAGGCGCTGCCGTTCGCCTCCGCCCTGGGGGACGTTCCGCTGCAGCTCGCGGGTCCGGTGCTGAGCTCCCTGCGGATCCGCAAGTCGGCCGACGAGGTCACTGCCCTGCGGGAGGCCGGCGCTGCTATCGACGCGGTGCACGAGCGGATGGGGGAGTGGCTGCGGGCCGGCCGCACCGAACGCGAAGTCGCGGCGGACATCGACCGGGCGATCATCGACGCCGGACATGTGCGCACCGACTTCGTCATCGTGGGATCGGGACCCAACGGCGCCAGTCCGCACCACGAGGTCAGCGACCGGGTGATCGAAGAGGGCGACCCGGTCGTCGTCGACATCGGGGGAACCACGGCGGCCGGCTACTGCAGCGACGAGACCCGCATGTACAGCATCGGACAACCGCCCGCCGAGTTCCTGGAGTACTACGCGGTCCTGCAGGAGGCGCAGTGGACGGCCGTGGCCGCGGTGCGTCCCGGCATCCCGTGCCAGGACATCGACGCGATCGCCCGCGACATCATCGCCGGCGCCGGCTATGGCGACCTCTTCATCCACCGCACGGGGCACGGGATCGGGCTGGAGACCCACGAGGAGCCGTACATCGTGGCCGGCAACGACCGGCAGCTCGAGGCGGGCTTCGCGTTCTCCATCGAGCCCGGCATCTACCGCTCCGGGGCACACGGCGCCCGGATCGAGGACATCGTCGTCTGCGGCGAGGATGGCCCTCTGCTGATGAACGACAGACCGCGCGACCTCCAGGTTCTGTGATGGTGCAGCGACTGCTGCCGACCCGCGAGGCCGAGGCGCTGCTGGACCTCACCCGTGACATCGCCGACGCCGAGCTGCGGCCGGTGGCCGCGCACCACGAGGACAACGGGGAGTTCCCCCGTGAGGTGTTCCGGGTCCTCGGCAAGGCGGGCCTGCTCGGGCTCCCGTATCCCGAGGAGTGGGGCGGCGGCGGCCTGCCGTATGAGGTGTACCTGCAGGTCGTCGAGGAACTGGCCACCGCCTGGGTGAGCGTCGCGATGGGCGTGAGCGTGCATGTGCTGTCGTGTTTCCCCGTAGCGAGCGCCGGCACCCGTGCGCAGCAGGCGGAGTGGCTGCCTCCCATGCTCGGGGGGGAACTCCTCGGGGCCTACTGCCTGTCCGAACCCCAATCGGGGTCCGATGCGGCCGCGCTGGCGACCACGGCCGCGCCCACCGGAGACGATTACGTCGTGACCGGGACCAAGGCGTGGATCACCCATGCGGGGGAGGCGGACTTCTACAACGTCTTCGCCCGCACGCCGGGCACGACCGGGGCCACCGGCGTCTCGTGCCTGCTCGTCGACGCTGACACCCCTGGCGTCTCCGCCGCCCCCCCGGAGAACAAGATGGGTGTCCGCGGCTCCACCACGGCCCAGATGATCTTCGCCGATGCCCGCGTCCCGGGCCCGCGCCTGCTCGGCCGGGAGGGAGAGGGCTTCGGGATCGCGATGGCCGCTCTGGACGCTGGCCGGCTCGGCATCGCGGCCTGCGCCGTCGGCCTCGCGCAGGCAGCCCTCGATACCGCCACGGCCTACGCCCGTCACCGCGAGCAGTTCGGACGCCCGATCGGGCAGTTCCAGGGCCTGGCGTTCCTACTGGCCGACATGGCGGCCCGCGTGCAGGCGGGCCGCGCCCTGTACCTCGACGCCGCCCGGCGGCGGGATGCCGGGCTGCCCTACGGCACCGAGGCGGCGATCGCCAAACTCGTTGCCACGGACAACGCCATGGCCGTCGCCACCGACGCCGTCCAGGTGCTCGGGGGAGCCGGATACACCCAGGACTTCCCGGCCGAGCGGTACCTACGGGAGGCGAAACTGCTGCAGATCGTGGAGGGCACCAATCAGGTCCAACGGGTGGTCATCTCCCGGAACCTGCTGCGATGAGGACGTTGCTGCGCAACGGTCGGGTCCACACAGCGGACGATCCCGGGGCCACCGCCGTGCTCGTGGAGGACGACCGCATCGGGTGGGTCGGCCATGAGGGGGCGGCGCTGGCGCAGCGCGACGGGGTCGATCTCGACCTCGACCTGCGCGGCGCCCTGGTGACGCCGGCGTTCGTCGATGCGCATGTGCATGTGACGGCGACGGGAATGCACCTCACGGGACTCGACCTGAGCGGCTGCCGCGACGCGACGGAGCTGCTGGACCGGGTGGCCCGTTGCTGCCGTACCGCCCCCCGCGGCGACATCGTCCTGGGCCATGGATGGGACGAGACGACATGGCACGACGACCCCCGCCTGCCCGAGCGGGCGGAGATCGACCGCGCCGCCGGCGCGACGCCCGTGTATCTGACGCGGATCGACGTTCACTCCGCCCTGGCATCCAGCGCCCTGCTGGAGCGCATCGACGACGTGTCCTCACTGCCCGGCTTCGCCGCCCGCGGCCCGTTGCGCTCCGACGCCCACCACGCCGCCCGGCGTCAGGTGTGGGATGCGGTCGGCGCCAGCCAACGGGAACGTCTGCAGCGCACGGCCCTCGACGCCTTCGCCGCGGCGGGGGTGGCCGCAGTGCACGAGATGGCCGGCCCGGACATCTCCAGCGCCACCGACCTGGAGCAGCTGCTGGCGACCCCCCACGGGGTCGCGGTCACCGCGTACTGGGGGGAACGTGACGTCGCCGAAGCGGCGCGGCTGGGAGCCATCGGCGCGGGCGGGGACCTGTTCGCGGATGGAGCCCTGGGATCCCACACCGCCTTCTTGGAGGAGCCGTACCGCGATGACCCGGCCACCCGCGGCGTCAGCCACCTGACCGCCCAGGAGGTGGCGGACCACGTCGTCGCGTGTACCCGCGTCGGGCTGCAGGCCGGATTCCACGTCATCGGCGATGCCGCCCTGGCCGAGGTCCTCGCCGGGTTCCGCGCGGCGGCCGACCAGGTCGGGCGGGATCGGCTGCGCGCCTGCCGACACCGCCTTGAGCACGTCGAGATGCCCGCCGACGTCGCCGAACTGGCGGACCTCGGCATCACGGCCAGCGTGCAGCCCCAATTCGACGCCTTGTGGGGTGGCCCCGACGGCATGTACGCCCGGCGCGTGGGCGAGAGAGCGGAGTCCATGAACCCGTTCGCCGCCATGATGCGGTCCGGCGTCGCCCTGGCTTTCGGGTCCGACACCCCCGTCACCCCCGCCGACCCGTGGCGCTCCGTGGCTGCGGCCGTCTTCCACCACACGCCCGCGGAGCGCATCAGCGCCCGCGCGGCGTTCACCGCCCACACCCGCGGGGGCTGGCGGGCAGTCGGGGTGGACGACGCCGGGGTGATCCGGCCCGGCGCCCCCGCTCATCTGGCCGTCTGGGACACCGGTGACCTGACCGTGCAGGCCCCCGACACCCGCATCGCCGCCTGGTCGACCGATCCCGCATCCGGCACGCCGTTGCTTCCCGAACTGGATCCTGCGGGTACCGGTCCCGACTGTCTGCTGACCATGGCGCGGGGACGCGTCATCCACTCGCGGGGGCTCCCGGCGTGAGCAACGCCCGGCGCGCAGTGCCGTGGGCGGTCGCCGCCGGGCTGCTGCTGGCGCTGTCCTTCCCGCCGGTGGGCTGGTGGCCGTTGGGAATCGCGGGGGTCGCGCTGCTGACCTGGGCCTGCCAGGGTCGGCGGTTGCGTGGGGGGATCGGGCTCGGGCTGCTGTGCGGCCTCGTGCTGTTCCTCGTTCTGATCCGCTGGTTGACCGTCGTGGGCCTGGACGCCTGGCTGATGCTGTCGGGGTATTCGGCGTTGTGGCTGGGAGTCGCGGGGGGCGCCACCGCGCTGGTCACCCGGTTGCGGGGGTGGCCGCTGTGGGTGGCGGTGGTGTGGGTGGCTCAGGAGGCGCTGCGCGACCGGATCCCCCTGGGGGGGTGGCCGTGGGGGCGGTTGGCGTTCGGGCAGGCGGACGCCCCGTGGCTGCCGGCCGCCTGGGGGGGCGGCACCCCCCTGCTCACGTTCCTGGTGGCCCTGAGCGGCGCGCTGGTCGTGTGGGGGCTGCAGGCGCGCCTGCGGATGGCCGTCGCAGTGCTCGTGGCCGTGGCGCTCCTCCCGTGGCTGGCGTCCCTCCTGCCCGGGGGCAGCCCACCGACGGGGCAGCCGGTGGTCGCGGTCATCCAGGGGGACGTGCCGGCCACCGGACTCGGCTTCGCCGTCGCGGGCCAGCGCCGCGAAGTCCTCGACAACCATGTCCGGCAGACCCTGGCCCTGGCCGAGGAGGTCCGTCTCGGTCGCCAGCCGCAACCGGACCTCGTGATCTGGCCGGAGAACGCCAGCGACCTCGACCCGTACCGGGAGAGCGACGCCGCCCGGGCCATCGCCGCGGCCGCGCGGGCCATCGACGCACCCCTCCTCGTCGGCGCCGTCGTCACCAACCCCACGGACCCCACGACGGTGCTGAACGTCGGCATCGTGTGGGATCCCGCAACCGGACCGGGTGCCCGGTACGCCAAACGGCATCCCGTGCCGTTCGGCGAGTACATCCCGCTGCGGGGGCTGCTGACCCGCTTCATCGGACGTTTCGCGCTCATTCCGCGCGACTTCGCCGCCGGAACCGCCGCGGGGGTCCTGCCGATGGCGGGCATCCCCGTCGGCGACGTGATCTGTTTCGAGGTCGCCTACGACGACGTGGTCCGCGACGTCGTGAATGCCGGGGCGCAGATCCTTGCGGTCCAGACCAACAACGCCACCTACACCGGGGGCGGCCAGTCCGAACAGCAGGTGGCCATGGCCCGCCTCCGGGCCGTCGAGACCGGCCGGGCTACGGTCGTGGCGGCCACCAACGGCATCTCCGCGCAGTTCCTCCCCGACGGCACGCCCGTCGGGTGGCTGCCCGAAGGTGTCGCCGGCTTCCTCGTCGCCTCCCTTCCCACCGCCGCCGGACTGTCGCCTGCCGTGGTGCTGGGCGGGTGGCCGGAGGGAGCGGCGGTGCTGGCGGCGGCCGTGGTCGTCGTGATCGGACTGCGACGTGACCCGGGTTTGATCCCCAGGTCGCCGGGAACCCTGGAACGGCCCGACGAGGAAGGGATGCAAGGATGACGCTCATGCAGACGGAGAGCGAGGCGGCTCAGTTCCCCGACCTCGGCCGCATCGTCGTGATCATCCCCACCTACAACGAACGCGAGAACGTCGAGCGGATCACCGCCCGGGTGCGCGCGGCACTACCCGAGGTCGACGTTCTGATCGCCGACGACAACTCGCCCGACGGGACGGGCGCGCTCGCCGACCGGATGGCCGCCCGCGATCCCCACGTGCGGGTGATGCACCGTCTGGGCAAGGAGGGGCTGGGCGCCGCCTATCTGGCCGGGTTCCAGTGGGCCCTCGAGAACGGCTACGACGTCATCGTGGAGATGGACGCCGACGGCTCCCACCAGCCCGAACAACTCCACCGACTCCTGGCGGCTCTGCGCAACGCCGACCTGGTGCTCGGCTCCCGCTGGGTCGACGGCGGTGAGGTGGTCAACTGGCCGCGCAGCCGGGAGCTGCTCTCGCGTGGCGGCAGCCTGTACACCCGGATAGCGCTGGGTGTGCCCATCCGGGATGTGACCGGCGGCTACCGCGCGTTCCGGGCCTCGACACTGCGCACCATCGACCTGCACTCCGTGGCCAGCGCCGGCTACGTCTTCCAGGTCGACCTGGCCAACCGGGCCCTCAAGAGCGGGCTGCGGGTCGTCGAGGTCCCGATCACCTTCGAGGAACGGGAGCTGGGCGACAGCAAGATGGACAACCGCATCGTGCGGGAGGCGCTGTGGCGCGTCACCGTCTGGGGCGTCGGCGAACGCGCCGAACGTTACCGGCAGTGGCGCGAGGCGCACCGCCGCCGCCGCGGGACCGGTTGGTGACATGCTCCGCTGGTTCCTGACCCGCGTCCTGGTCATCGCCTACCCGATCATCGAGATTCTGCTGATCGTCTGGGCCGGGAACGTCATCGGCTGGGGTTGGACGCTGCTGATCCTGGCGGGCTGCGTGGTTGCGGGGTTCCTCGTGATGCGCGCCGCCGGCCGGGACGCCCTGGCGGCCGTGACCGAGCCTATGCGCAAACACCAGCCGTATGTCGAGATCGACGAGACCACGGGGACCGCCCGCACGATCCACCCGACCGGCCAGCCGACTCCCGCCGAGGCAGAGGAGGCCGCCGCCCGGCTGCGGGACTCCGGCCTGGTGTTCAGCGCCGGCATCCTGATCGCCGTGCCCGGATTCATCAGCACCGGCGCGGGCCTGATCCTGCTGCTCCCGCCGGTCCGCCGCCTGGCGGCGCCCCGCCTGGTGCGCCGCTCCTCCGGAGTGGTCATCGTGGGGGAGACCCTCCGCGAGCCCCCGGCCGAGTACGATACGGACACGGTCATTCGGGGCGAGATCCTGCGTGGTCCGAACGAGTGACGCGGCGGCGTGTCGCAGGTCACATTTCGGAGTCGGCCCACCGCCCACGGTTTGCTTGCGGGAACCGGGGGAACAGATGGGGAGTCACAGTCGTTGAGACCATTCCGGGGACGGTCCGGAGGTCAGCACACAAGGAGGGGCAGTCATGGCAGACGGCGCATTGCGGGGCACCCGGTTGGGCGCACTGAGTTACGAGACCGATGACAACGTCCGGCTGGCCGACCGGCAGACCGTCTTCTACGACTGTTCGTGCGGCACGACCATCGAGCTGCCCTTCAGCCTCGAAGCCGAGATCCCGGCCATCTGGGAATGCCGCTGTGGCGCCGAGGCGCTGCTCCGCGGCGGCGAGTGGCCCGAGAAGAAGGCCGCGAAGCCCCAGCGCACCCACTGGGACATGCTGCTGGAGCGGCGCTCCATCCCGGAGCTCGAGGAGCTCCTCGAGGAGTCCCTGGAGACCCTGCGTTCCGGCGTCGACGACTTCCAGGCCGCCAACTCCTGACATCAGCCACCTCGACGAGGGTCCGGTCCGAAAGGACCGGGCCCTCTCGTCATTCCGGCCAGGCGCGGCGCTCGGTCAGCACCTGCCGCAGCACCGTCGGGCGGTCGGTCATGATGCCGTCCACCCCAAGATCCAGCAGCCGCACCATCTCGTCCGGGTCGTCGATCGTCCAGACGTGGACACCCCAGCCGCACGCGTGAGCCACCTGCAGCAGCGCGGCGTCGACCACCGTGCGGCCCCCGAACGCGGGCGGCACCTGCACGTATGTCGCCGGCGGCGGCCGGTAGCGGCCACCCCGGCCCCGGGCCGCGAGCCACAGTTTCGCGATCTCGCGCGGGGACTGCGACGTGGCCAGCCGGCGGCCGCCGATCCGGCGGGCCCGGGTGAGCCGCGCGTGGCTGAACGACCCCACCACCACCCGGTCCCAGGCTCCGGCGGCACGCATCACCTCCACGAACGGGTCGATGGCGTTGCCCTCCTTGAGGTCCAGGTTGAACCGGATCCCGGGGAACTCGTCCAGCAGTTGGGCCAACGTCATGATCGGTTGCCGGCCGTGGATCCGCGCGGAACGCACCTCCCGCCACGGGAGATCTCGGATCCGGCCGTTCATCGAGGTCGTGCGGTCGAGGGAGGCGTCGTGGAAGACCACCGGCACGCCGTCGGCGGTCGCGCGGACATCCGTCTCGATGTAGGTGAACCCCAGGTCCACGGCATGCTGGAAGGCGATGCGGCTGTTCTCCGGGGACTCCCAGGCGCCACCCCGGTGGGCAATGGCGGCGAACGCCTCACCCGGCCGTCTGTTGGTCACGGCACAGGTCTATCAGTCGCAGCGCACGACGGCGACGCGGCGTGAGACAGTCGAGGTATGGACCCCGAACCCCGGGCCCCGAAGCCGGAATCCTCGGACCTGCTGCCGGAGCAGACGCGCGACGACGCGGACCTGGTCACCGAACACCGCGACGACTGGTACCTGAGCGAACGACCGCCCCACCACGACCATGACTGATGCGTCTGTCCCCGCGTGGCTGTCCCTCAGCGGTCACACCGCCCTGATCACCGGAGCCGGGTCCGCGACCGGGATCGGTTACGCAGCCGCCCGGGCGCTCGCCGAACTGGGTGCCCGCGTCATGCTCACCGCCACGACCGAGCGGGTGCGGCAGCGCGCGTCCGAACTGGTGGCTGAGGGGCACACCGCGGACAGTTGGCAGGGGGACCTGTCCCGGTCGGCGCAGGCCCAAGAGCTGGTCGCTGCGACCGTGAGACGCTTCGGGAGTCTGGACCTGGTGGTGAACAACGCGGGCATGGTCAGTCAGGGTGCGGAGCCGGAGGCGGGAGCACCGGGGGCACTGTCCGACGACGTGTGGCGCGCGGGGTTGGCCCGCAATCTCGACTCGGCCTTCTTCGTCACCCGGGCCGCGTTGCCGCATCTGCCGGACGGCACGGGGCGGATTGTGATGGTCGCGAGCCTCACCGGGCCGGTGATGGCGATGCGCGCCGAGCCCGTCTACGCGGCGGCGAAGGCCGGCTTGGTGGGGCTGGCCCGGTCGCTCGCGGTCGACCTCGCGGCGCGGGGCATCACCGCGAACGCCGTCGCCCCGGGGTGGATCGCCACGGGCTCCCAGACCTCGGCCGAGCAGCAGGAGGGCGAGACGACCCCGATGCGCCGCAGTGGCCGCGCGGCTGAGGTCGCGGCAGCCATCGCGTGGCTGTGCACCCCCGGAGCGGCGTACGTGACCGGCCAGTGTCTGGTGGTGGACGGTGGCAACAGTGTCTCGGAGGAGCGTTCGGTCAGCTGACCGGCTGGCACAACCGTTCGGCTGCCTCCCGGATCCCGGCCACCCACCGGTCGCTGCTCAGGGCGCCGGGGCGCATCGCGTAGGACCCGACCGCGAACCGGTCCGCTCCCGCCGCTGCGAACTCGGCCACGTCTGCCGCCGAGCGGATGCCGCCGCCCCCGATGATGTTCACCGAGGTGCCGTACCGGTGGCGCAGCCGGGCCACACAGTCGAGGGCGAGCGGCCGCAGGGGCGCGCCGCTCATGCCGCCCTTGGCCACCGGAAGGGTGTTGGTGGCGTGGATCCAGGGCACCCCGGCGGAGACCGCGGCGTCGGCCATCTCGGTGTAGCGGATCGGCGGGATCTTGACGATGACGGTCAGCCCGGTGGCGACGGCGCGCGTGAACAGTTCGTCCGGCCAGGACACCCCGCCGACGTTGGGGCAGCTGATGTTCAGTTCCAGGGCCAGCGGCCGCAGGTGGTCGGCCCGGTCGAGCAGGTACCACCACTCGTCGTCGCTGAAGCCGTGCACCGACAGGATGCTGTCCGCGACGCGCGGTCCGTGGGCCGGCTGGGGGACGACGGAGTCGATCCCCGGGTTGCGCAGGCCGATGCGGTTCACCCACGCCTGCATTCGCCGGTAGTAGCGCACGGTGAGCACGGCGCGGCCGAAGGCTGCCGGTCGCCCACCGCGGCGCAGCGCCGTGAAGGTGCCGATGGTCGGCGTGGTGCGTGCCGGATGGAGGTAGTTGCCGAAGGGCGCGGAGATGACGAGCGGGCGGAGGGTCACCACGTGACGTCCTGGTCCTCGACCACACCGGGCAGGTCGGTCACAGTGACCTTCTTGCCCGCGACGCGCAGTGTCCCGCTGAAGTGGCCGGTCGGTTGCAGGAAGTGGCTGCGGATCGCACCCAGGTTGACGTTCTCCCGGTGCAGGGCCAGGGGCGTGAACACCAGGTCCACGGCGCGGTCCACCGTGGTGACGTGCCAGGGCGCCATCGGGTCATCGCCGGACATTGTGATGCGGGCCCGGGGGTCGAGGGCTTCGGCCGTACCGGCCACCCAGCACGTGTTCTCCACGGCCCGGTCGGCGATCCCGGTGAAGTCGTGCACCAGGTTCAGCCCTATGCTGCGGCCGTCCGGCAACGTGCCGCAGAGGAAGGCCCAGCGCCACGAGGTGTGGCGGGGCAGGAACCCACTGGTGTAGTCGAATCCCCCGAGGCCGCCGGACAGATCGACCCGCTTCTCTCCGTCTCCGGACCGGACCACCACGCTGCCCGACGTCGGGAGGGCGGCGTTCTTGGCCGTGGCGGTGGCCATGGGGGAATCCTGGACGATCTCGCTGACGGCAGTGACTCCCGGATGCGCGGCCGTGTCGAGCCTCAGATCGAGCTCGACCCAGGGACTGCTCACCAGGGGCACGTAGGGCAGCCGGTGGAGAGTGGCCCGCAGCCGCAGTTCCTGGTCGTCACCGCGGATCGACATCCGTGTGCCGGGCAACAGGTAGTGGCTGCGGTGTCCCACCGCAGGGTGGCTGTTGACCGATGTCAACGGTCCGAGACCGCCCGGACGGCTGGCGTCCGCCAGCGTTCCGCCGCCGTGCCGGTCGGTGATCATCACGAAGCCGGTTCCGCTCGGACCCGCATCCACGATGGCGGCGATCACGACCACGTCGCGGGTGGCCGCGAACATGTACATCCAGCGTTTGTGCCGCAGGAACCGTTGCAGCCGGCCCCGATGGTGCGGTCCGCTCAGTTTCGTGTAGTCGATGACAGCGGGGATCCCCGTGAAACATCCCCACTCCGGCTCGCCGCGCGGCAGCAGGATGTCCGGGGCCACCAGGGGGAGGGGTTGTGTTGCTGGAGCCGTCACGACTCCCACGGTACCCTCGGCGCAAGCGATGGGAGGACCGATGGATCTGACCCGGCCGCAGGCCCCCGACCCCTATGACTTCCTGCCTCCGGTACCCACGTTCGACGTGCGCAGCGAGGACGTCAGCCCGGGGGAGGTCCTCAGCCTCGACCACGTCTACGGCGGCGCGGGTGGGCACGACATCTCGCCGCACCTCGCCTGGGCAGGCTTTCCCGCCGCCACCCGCTCGTTCGCGGTGACGGTCTTCGATCCGGACGCACCGACCGCCAGCGGCTGGTGGCACTGGCAGGTGATCGACGTCCCGGCGGCGGTCACGGAACTGCCGCGTGGCGCCGGTCGCCCCGATGGGGCGCTTCTGCCCGCCGGCGCGGTGCAGATGCGCAACGACTACGGCGACCGCGGCTTCGGGGGCGCGGGGCCGCCTCCTGGTGATGTGCTGCATCACTACTACTTCGTGGTCCACGCCCTGGACGACACCTTGCGGCTGGCGCCGGACACCACGAACGCCGTGGTCGGTTTCCACCTGACCGCCCACGCGTTGGGTCGCGCCACCATCGTGGGCACGTACCGCCACTGACCCACCGCCTCCCGCGGCCGGCGCACCTGCCATGGCAGGATGAGCGTGGTCCAGGAGGTCGTATGCCCGTCAAGAACCGTCCGTTGCTCGCCATCGCCGGGATGGCGGCCCTGCTTGCCCTCGCCGGATGCGCCAGCGAGACCAGCACCTCGGCCGGGTCGGCCTCACCGGCTTCGTCGGCCGACTGCAGCACCGGGGCGCTGCCCACCCTCACCAACGGCAAGCTGACGATCGGCACCGACAAACCCGCCTACCCGCCGTACTTCATCGACGACGACCCCAGCAACGGAAAGGGCTTCGAGTCCGCTGTGGCCTATGCGGTGGCGGGGAAGCTCGGGTACGCCACCGAGGATGTGACCTGGGTGACCGTGCCGTTCAACAAGTCCTACGCGCCGGGCGACAAGGACTTCGACTTCGACATCAACCAGGTCTCGATCACCCCCAAGCGGGAACAAGCCGTCGACTTCTCCGACGGCTACTACACGGTCAACCAGGCCGTGGTCGCCCAACAGGACTCGCCCATCGCCAACGCGACCAGCGTCGAGGAGTTGAAGGGGGCGAAGTTGGGAGCGCAGGTCGGCACGACGAGCCTGGAGTTCATTCAGAACGTGGTCCAGCCCGACGCCGAACCGCAGGTGTACAACGACACCAACGACGCCAAGAGCGCTCTCGAGGCCGGCCAGATCGACGGGATTGTCGTCGACGTGCCGACCGCCTACTACGTGACCGCAGTCGAGTTCGACAACGCCAAGATCGTGGGACAGTTCCAGGCGCAGGGGGAGGGAAACGAGGAGTTCGGACTGCTGATGGCCAAGGGCAGTCCCCTGAAACCGTGTGTGGACTGGGCCGTCCAGGAACTGCAGCAGTCCGGGGAACTGCAGGACATCCAGGACAAGTGGCTCGCCGGCGAGAGCGCGCCCTACTTCGGGGGAGCGTCCAGTTCGCCGTCCACCTCCTGACATCGGCGCTGAATGACCACTCCGGCTGAGGCTCCGCTCGAGGCCCCGGACATTCCCTACGTAGACCCGGAGCGGTTCCTCGGGCAACGGCGTCGGGGTCGGCGCAACGCCTGGGTCGCGTCGGTGTCGACGGTCGTGGTGTTCGCCGTCCTCGTGGTGGGCATCACGTCGACGCCGGGGTGGAGCCAGGTCCAGGAGACCTTCTTCAACTGGGACGCCGCGGTGGCGACGTGGCCGGTGGTCATCCGAGCGTTCGTGCTCAACATCAAGATCTTCCTGGTCGCGGAGTTCTTCATCCTGATCCTGGCCCTGCTGGTGGCCCTGGCCCGAGGACTGCAGGGGCCGGTGTTCCTTCCGGTCCGGATCCTCGCCACGGTCTACGTGGACTTCTTCCGCGGCGTACCCACGATCCTGGTGATCCTGTTGCTGGGATTCGGCGTTCCCGCCCTGCACCTGTCCGGCGTCACGAACTCCCCGCTGGTGTGGGGGACGGTGGCGCTGATCGTCAGCTACACGGCCTATGTCGCGGAGGTCTACCGGGCCGGCATCGAGTCCGTGCACCCGTCCCAACGAGCGGCCGCCCGGTCACTGGGACTGTCATCACTGCAGGCGACCCGTTACGTGGTCTTGCCGCAGGCCATTCGGCGCGTCATCCCGCCGCTTCTGAACGACTTCATCGCGCTGCAGAAGGAGACGGCGCTGGTCTCCCTCCTGGGCCCGGTCGAGGTCCTGCGGGCGGCGCAGATCGACGCGGCATCCAACTTCAACTACACGCCCTACGTCGTGGCTGCTCTGCTGTTCGTTGCCATCACACTGCCCCTGACCCGGCTCACCGACTGGCTGCAGCGCCGCGCTACCAGTCGGCGCAGCGCCGCGGGGATGCCATGAGCTACCTGACCGTGCATGACGTACACAAGGCGTTCGAGGGAGTGCCCGTGCTGCGCGGCGTCAGCCTGGCCGTCGACCTGCACGAAGCAGTCGCCCTGGTCGGGGCGTCGGGGTCGGGCAAGTCGACACTCCTGCGCTGCATCGACGGGTTGGTCGGTGTGGACGCCGGCACCATCCGGATCGGCGGTGCGGATGGGCTCGACGTCACAGCCCACGACATTGATCTCGATGAGGTGCGCCAGCAGGTGGGGCTGGTCTTCCAGCAGTACAACCTGTTTCCGCACATGTCGGTGCTGCAGAACATCACGCTCGCGCCGCGCAAGGTACTGGGTCTTTCCCGGGCGATGGCGGAGGGACGGGCCCGGGATCTCCTGGCCCGCTTCGGCTTGGCGGACAAGGCCGACGACTACCCCGACCGCCTGTCGGGCGGCCAGCAGCAGCGGGTGGCCATCGTGCGCGCGCTGGCCCTGCAGCCGCAGTTGATGCTGTTGGACGAGGTGACGTCGGCCCTGGATCCCCAGTTGGTCGGCGAAGTGCTCGATGTGATCAAGGAGCTGAAGGAGTCGGGGATGACCATCGTCATGGCGACACATGAGATGACCTTCGCCCGGGAAGTGGCCGACCGTGTCTGCTTCCTGTCCGGGGGAGTGGTGGTCGAGGAGGCGGAGGCCCACCGCTTCTTCGACGAGCCGCAGGACCCCCGGACTCGCGAGTTCCTGGCCCGGGTGCGCGCATGGGCGTGACCGCGCGCAAGGACGTGACCGAACGGAGTGTCAACGTGCGGACCGCCGTGGCCGTGACAATCACCGTCCTCGTGATCGTCGGGATCCAACTGGTGCTGCCCGACTCACTGACGATGGGGCGCCCGCGCATCATCCCTTTGCTGGAGCTGCTCGGTTTGCCGCTCGGCTGGCTGATGCTGACCCCACAGGCAGGGTCCCGATCCCGACGCATCGTTGTGGGGACCTGGGCGGTCCTGCTGGTCATCGCCAGCATCGTCAACGCCCTGCTGCTCCTCGTCCGCCTGGTGCAGGGCGGCGAGGACAGCGCCAACACCCTGTTGTTCTCGGGGTTCGGGGTGCTGGCCATCAACATCCTGAGCTTCGGACTGATCTTCTGGTGGTTGGATGGTGGCGGCCCACCGCGCAGATCGGTCGCCGACCCGGTCACGCCGCCAGACTTCCTCTTCCCCCAGCAACAACAGGCGCAGCCCGGCTGGCTGCCCCGGCTCGGGGACTACTACTACACCGCGTACACCAACGCCATCGCCTTCAGCCCCACCGACACCATGCCGATGACGCAACGCGCCAAACTGCTGTTCACGATCCAGTCAGCTGTGGCGCTGCTCACCATCACCGTGACGCTGAGCACCGCCGTCAACCTGTTCCAGTAGTGGGGATGCAACCAGCGCGCCCGTGGCAACGTCTATCCTTTCAGAACCTGCGGAAAGGTCAGTCCATGAAGCGATCCACTGTTGTATCCCTGTCGTGCGCTGCGGCGCTCGTGGCCGGCGTCGCCGCCACGGCACCCGCCTGGGCCGCGGTCAAGACGCTGGACGGGCAGACCTATGCCCCCTTCCAGCCCACCGGGAGCGTCTCCTACCCCCAGGGGATCAAGCGTGCCGATGACAAGGGCACCTTCTACATCGTCGGGACCATCAATGCCTCCGACGGTTCCGTGTACGAGGGTCCGGTCGACGAGGGCGCAACGGGCACCTGGACGACCATGAATGTGCCCGACTCGTGGGCCACGAGCGCCACCCCGCTCAACACCAGCATCTACGGCGTCGACAACCTGTCCGGCGACCAGACCGCACTGGTCGGCTCGTGGGCGGAGGGAGACCTGCTCGGCGCCGGCAACCAGAGTTTCTACTATGAAGGGCCCGTGACTGCGACCCCCGACCCGCTGCGGTTCAAGCAGGTGCAGGCCGTGAACAACGATGGGGATCCGGCACAGTTCACGTTCCTGCACAGCGTCAGCGGCGGGCTCGTCGTGGGCAACTGGGACATGGCCCGCGACAACAACCCGGCCGGCCACGCGTTCATCTACGACCCGCGGAGCGAGGAGCAGATCCCGATCCAGTACCCCAAGAACGAGCGCTCCTACACTCACACCGCGTACGGCATCTGGTACAACGGCGGCCATTCGTACACCATCGCCGGGGGAGCGACGCAGAACAAGCGGGTGCGGGACGGTCGCATCTTCGAACCACTCGGCGATGGAACCCTGATCGACTACAACTCGCGCTCGGGACGCTTCAGCAACTTCACCCGGTTCTCCTACCCGGGACAGATCAAGGGCAAGACCGTGGTGACCCACTTCGAGGGCATCTGGTCGAACGGCACCGGCAAGTACCGCTTGCCGGCGACCGCCTCGACCAACGTGGGCGGCAGCGCCGCCGTGGTTACCGTGCGCCGGCAGAAGGACGGTTCGTGGGGGACGGCGAAGTGGGAGCGGATCGCGGTCACGGGCGCCAAGTACCTGAGCACCAACGATTCCGTGTACGGCAAGGTCAGCGTCGGGATCTTCCAGACCGGCGGTGACATCGACTCGTACGCCTTCCGCGCCGACTGATCGCCTCCGGCGCCCCGGTGGTCACTCTCCGCGGAACTGCGGAGTGCGACGCTCGTGGAAGGCGCGCAGGCCCTCCGCGTAGTCCGCGCTACGCAGCGCACCGCGACGCAGGGACGCGAGGCGTTCGAAGGTCTCGGGCGTCATCGGGTCGGCCTCCGTCAGCGCGGTCAGCTCTGCTTTGACCGCGGAGATGACCAGGGGCGCCATCTGAGCGATGCGGTGGGCCACCTGTTCCGCCTGGACCGTGAGGTCGTCGGCGTCGGAGGCCAGCCGGTTCACCAGACCGTACTGGGCCGCCTCCACTGCGGGGAGGGGATCGGCGGTGAAGAACATCTCCTTGATCACGTGCAGCGGGAGCACCCCGAGGAAGTGCTGGATGCCGGCCAGGTTGTAGGGCACGCCAATTTTGGCGGGGGTGATGGCGAAGGTGGCTGTATCCGTGGCCACGACCAGGTCGCAGGTGAACGCCATGTCGCACGCCGCCCCCCACACGCCCCCTTCCACCGCGGCGATCACAGGCATCGGAAGGGCACGGATGCTGCGCAGCAGATCCTCCAGGGGTGTGGACCACATCAACGGGTCCGTGCCATCGAGCGCCAGTTCCTCGATGTCATGGCCGGCGGACCAGGTCCGCACACCGGCTTGCGCCCGCAGGATGACAGCGCGCACCTGACGCTCCCGGGCGTGCTCCAACGCCTCGATGAGCTGCTCCACGAGATCCCGACTCAGGGCGTTGAGACGATGCGGGCGATTCATGGTCACCGTGGCGATCGGGCCGTCGATCGTCGTAGAGATCAGCGTGTCGTCAGTCATGGGCCCAGTGTGCCGTCCCGGGGTCGAGCTTCCGGGTACCTATCGCTCGATGTGGGCTCCTTGGGCGTCACAGGGGAGCGGTTCCGCAGGTCGTCGATCGCGATCAGGAAGATCCCCACCACCCGGGTCACCACGCCCAGGAACGTTGACATCATGCGCATAGGCGGCGGGCAGCGGGCCCCGAACTGATGAACGTCCGCGGCTACGCAACCGGGGTTCCCCTGAAGCATCCGATGAAGTAGGGGAACTCGTAGGTCGCCGAGTAGTGATACGTCACGGTCGACCTCCCATCCAGCCGGATGCGGGAAGTCCGGCCGTGGCATTCGTCGAGGTCGGCGTTGGTGGGCAGATCACCCCGCGCATCGCGTTCCACGACGATGGGGAAGCCATCAGCAGCGAACCCGACCACCGTCGACGCTCCCGTGGCTGCGTCTCGGATACACGATGGGACATCGTGGTAGTGGTACACGCTGGTCTGCTGAGGATGACCGTCGCATTCGTCCTGCGTCTCGTAGACCACGGCATCCCGGTTGCGCTCGTCAAGGGGCGCGAAGAGTGAGACACCGTTCTTCAGGATGCCTACCCGGCCCTTTCCCAGGCAGGTTGGCGTATCCGCGACAGTGGGCGTCCGCGGAAGGGACACAGTTACATCGCCGGTGGCGATGTGATTCGGATTCCGGTCGTAGGAGTAGGCGGGGTCTTGGGGAGAGATGGGGAATATTCCGGTGGTGCCGTGCACCGGTAGTCCATTCCCCGCAATGTCGCGAGTGCCATCGGTCAGAGTCTCCGAATAGAGCGCCGCCGGCCAGGAGAC
Source organism: Actinomycetota bacterium (assembly GCA_029978705.1). Taxonomy (GTDB): domain Bacteria; phylum Actinomycetota; class Actinomycetes; order S36-B12; genus CAIWTL01. The sequence continues at coordinate 3,428 of JAPOIY010000032.1, read as the reverse complement.
GACCCCCTGAACTGCCACCTTCCGGGTCAGGTTCCAGGTCCCTGCGGACTCGTCGATCCAGGGACCTGTTGCGTGGGCGCCGCCACCGTTCGGACTACCGGCGTCGCATGCGTAGAGGCCCCCAACCGCGGCCCTCTCGAGCGAGACCTTCGCCGTCCCGATCGGCAACTGCGTGATGTCCGCGGGTGGACCGATCCAAGTGTTAGCGCTTGCGTGCTTCCTCATCCGCTTGGCCACGAAGGAGACGGCGCGCCGCGTGCTCAGGAACGCTATCGTGCGGTCGCTGCGGCCAGCTGATCGGACCTTCCAGCCTCGGGCGGTGTGGCCGGTATCCACCCAACTACGGATGCGGGTGATCGCCTGGCCGCACGTCAGGCGGTGGGTTGTGAGCCGGTAGGACCCCCGCGCGATCGGCGTTCCGTTGACGCTGTCTCCACGACGGGCCACAAACAGTCGGCTCGTCGAACACACTTTCCCACTCCCACCCGCAACGTCGAGCGCCGCGCCGGAGACAGCTCCGGTGGAGGCACCGACGGCAATCACTGCCCGCGGGCTGTCCGATGACGTGGCGGCCGAGGGCGCTCCCCGTGTTGGGAGGGTATCGGCGAGGCCGTGGTCAATCGCACCAAGCGAGGCCGTGGCCGACGCCAGGTCGGGCACTCCCTCGGACTGCCCCGTAGCGCCTGGCGGACCGCCTGGGGGAGGACCACCAACTGCTTCCGACGCCACATACTCACCCATCAGGCACGGCAGGACGGCATTCTTGGCGGGCCCGTTGGCGTGGTAGTGGTAACCCTCGCCCGCGGTGGAGTGTCCGTTGCATTGATCGAGTCCGGCGGCCGTCAACGCTGCACCCCTGAGTGGCAGGTGAATCGGGAATCCGTCGGACGCATACCCGAACATCTTCGTCTCGCCATGGACGTGGTTGCCGACAGCGTGACCGCATCCCGTGACGCCGTGCAGGTGGTAACCCGCGACGGGGTTGTAGTGCCCGCCACAGTCATCGAACGCAGCGATGGTGTGCGCGCCGAGGATGGCTTCGACCGGCGCTGACTCCGCGATCACGACCCCATCGAAGGTGATGCCGAGGTTGCCGGGATGCGCGGAGGACGGCGCTGCGGCCTTGATCGGATTCTGTGGGATCCGCACCGTGGTCTGGACCGGCTTTCCGTCGGGCAGCCAGGCGAGTCGACCCTCGACGCAGTGATTCCGATACTCCGGAGCAACGTCTGGTCGCGCCGCGCCCGCAAAAGCTTCCTTGGTGTCGGTCACATTCACGTTGCCCTGGCTGTCGAACAGCCTCCACTCGGAGTCCGCGTAGAACTGGTCGAGGTTCTTCACGAAAGCCCCGGTGAGGTCATACACGCCATTGCCGTCGAACCAGATGCCTGCGTGATCGGCATGCGTGGCGATGGTGGCGGGACAGAAGGGGCCCACCTCGTAGGTGCTGGGGTATCCGGCGATGGTCACTCGCGAACACGAGGTCGTCGTCCCGCCGCTCAAGGTGCAGTTCTCGGTCGCAACATCGCCGACGATCGCGCCTGGAACGAAACGCCCGAGCCACGTCTCTGCCTTGGTCCGGTTCTTCAGACGCTTCACGACGAAGGAAGTGCTGCTCCGCGTGCTGACGAACGTGATTGTGCGGTCGCGTCCGCCAGCCGATCTGACCTTCCATCCTCGGGCGGTGTGGCCGGTGTCGACCCAACTACGGAGTCGGAACATCGCCTTGCCGCACGTCAGGTGTTGGGTAGAGACCCGGTAGGACCCCCGCGGGATAGGGATGCGATTGATCTTGTGCCCACGTTGGGCCACGACCCACCGGTCCTTGGGACACGACGTCGCGCGACCACCCGTGGCCATCACCGCATCGTTCGAGGGCAACGGGGGAGGGCTGGTGTGGGCTGTCGCCGGTGAAGATCCGCCGGCCACGATCAAGACGGCGACACAGGAAACGGCGACAACCAGCAGGCGGCGACTCATGGGCACTCGTTTCAGACTGTGATTACTTGGCGACCGCCAACTTACCCTTTTCTTTGGCGTATGCCAACCTTGTGGCATGGCGAACCGCGGTCGACCTCCCTTGCTCAGCGACGATGAGATTCTCAACCGGGCATTGGAGATGTTCGCTGCTTCCGGCTATTCCGCCATGTCTGTTCGAGCGCTCAACGCGGAACTCGGCCTCAGCCACGAAACCGTGTCCAAGCGGTTCGGCCCTAAGAGCGATCTGTTCCGCGCCGCGGTGGCTCGCGGAGTCACTCTTTTCATCAGTGATCTGAACCAACAGATCGAGAGCAGTGCGCCCAAAGACGATGGCGAGCGGCTACGCGCCACGGTGCGTTCATTCATGGTCGCCGCGTCACGCCACCCGGCCCTCGGAGATCTCCTTCACCACGAAAGCATCGGAGACGAACATCGAAGGGCAGTCATCAGCCAATCTGGTCTGGACGAACTGCTCGTCGAAACGGTGGCCCTACTGCAGCGACTGCATGAGGCGGGTCTCATTCGCGAGACGAAGATCCGCGACCTGTGGTTCCTCGCCGACGGCGCCGTGGCGCCGATTCGCCTACCGGGCCTGGCGCAGATGTTCGATCCGTTCGACGGGCCGCTTGACGGCGAGGAACTCGTCGACCGGATGACCGATGCGATCATGCGCAGCATCGAAGCCTGAGGGTCCCTCATGCGACCTGCCGGGTCGGCGATTCGGGTCACGCATGCGGTATCCCCGACCATCGGGATGTGGCACCATCGCGCGAGTGGCCAAGACACCGGAAGCTGATTCACACGAACGGATCCGGGTGTTCGGTGCGAGGGTCAACAACCTGAAGGACATCAGCGTCGACCTGCCCAAGCGTCGACTCACGGTCTTCACCGGAGTCTCCGGTTCCGGCAAGAGTTCGCTGGTGTTCGGCACGATCGCCGCGGAGTCCCAGCGGCTCATCAACGAGACCTACAGCGCCTTCCTGCAGGGCTTCATGCCGTCCCTCGGTCGACCTGATGTCGACGTCTTGGAGGGGCTCACGACCGCGATCCTCGTCGACCAGGAACGGCTGGGCGGTGACGTTCGTTCCACTGTCGGAACAGCCACCGACGCCAATGCCATGCTGCGGATCCTGTTCAGCCGATTGGGCACCCCCCACATCGGTTCGCCACAGGCGTTCTCGTTCAACGTCGCTTCCGCCAGCGGAGCAGGGGCGGTCACCATGCAGAAGGGGGGGCGCACGACCAAGGAGCGTCGCTCCTTCAGCGTCACCGGCGGGATGTGCCTCCGGTGCGAAGGCCGGGGCTCCGTGACCGACATCGACCTGACCGCTCTCTACGACGAGACCAAGTCACTCAACGAGAACGCGATCACGATCCCCGGCATCACCATGGACGGCTGGTACGGGCGCATCTTCCGCGGTTGCGGCTTCTTCGACCCCGACAAGCCG
>JAPOIY010000023.1 GCA_029978705.1 Actinomycetota bacterium | reverse complement strand
GTGCCGTGGAACACCGCCCGCCTCGGGCCGCGCACCCTCGCGTGGGACTGGGAACACCACCGCGTGAACGTACCGGTGGGATTCGACGCACTGCACTGGCGGGTGATGACGCTGCACACGTGTCGCGGCCTCGGGTGGCAGACGGCCTACACCCGCCTGCTGGCGAACGACCCGTCCCTGGCGCCGCTGGCGCTGTTCCACGCCACGGAACTGCTGCACCGTTCCGACGCACTCCGCACCCCGGCCGGTCGGGAACCCTTCCCCATCGATGACGTCGTGGCCGGACTCCTGGCCGTCACGACAGAGGAGAGTGACCGATGAGCAGTACCACCCCCCCGGGCACCACGGTGTCCAGCCTGTCCCTCGCCCTGCGCCGCCACTGGACGTGGGTCGCGGGCGCGGCCCTGATCGGCCTCGCCGTGGGCCTGGTGGCAGGCGGTCTGATCGCGCGCTCATACAGCGCGTCGGCGACCGTGACCATCAATCCGATCACCTCCACCCTGTTCGCCACGGGTCCCCTGTCGCAGCAGGTGAACACGGCGACGGAGGCCGAGGTGATGTCGTCGGGACAGGTCCGCGCGTTGGCGGCCGACCGGCTCGGGGACGGCACCACCACCCAGGACCTCGGTCAGGCGCTCACCGTGGCGGTGCCCACGGAGTCGCTGGCCCTGACCGCGACCACCACCGGCTCCGACGGCGGGGAGGCGGCGCGCCGGGCGGACGCGGTCGCCGATGCGTACCTGGCCTTCCGGCGGGCCCAGGCGGAGGCACAGGTCAAGGTCTTCCTGACCAAGGTGGACAACCGCATCACCCAGCTCGAGAAGGCGCTGGCGGGCAAGCCGGCCAACGGGGCGTCCCTGGCTGCGGAGCTCACCTCGCTGCGCCGGGACCAGTCCGAGGCACTCACCCTCGTGGTGAACCCGGGGTCCGTCATCGAGCGCGCGGTCGTCCCGCCGGGACCGTCCGTGCCCCGGCTGATCACGCTCGCCGCAGCAGGCGCGGCGCTGGGGTTCTTCGTGGGCGTGGGCTTGGTGTGGTGGCGGATGCGCCGCATCGGCGTCATCGAGTCCCCGGCGGAGATGGCGGTCGCCCATCCCATGCGCGACGCCGCCCTGGCCGAGACAGTGGCACTCGCCGGCGCGGACGCCGACGCCGACCGGCGGGCGGAGGCCGAGGAGGATCTGCTCGCCCTGCGGGTGGCGCTCGCCCGGCTCTACGACGGCCCGGAGCCCATCGTGATCCTCGGCCCCGGGGCCGCAGCGCCTCTGGCCCGGGGGTTGGCGCACGCCACCGCGCGCGTCCCGGTGGGCGCCCCATTGCCCCGCAGCCCCATCCGCGACCTGACCGGCGCCGGCCGCGGTGCGGTCGCCCTCGCGGCCGCACAGGCCGGGGTCGTGGTCCTGACCGCGGTGCGGGGCAGCACGCGCCGCCAGGATCTCGCGGACCTCGCCGCCAACGCGACCGGTGTCACGGTCGCCCCCCTCGTCGACATCCTGATCGACACCGACTGACGGATCAGCGGGGCAGCGGCGCCTGCCACTCCAGTTCCCGACCCAGGAACTGCTCGAGTTCGGCGTTGTGCGGCGCGAAGAAGGCAGCCAGTTCCCGCCGGGTGGCGGCGGCCATGGGAGCACGCCGGATCGAGTTGTGGTGCTCCGCCATGCCGAGGTCGTGGCGGTCGAGGCCGAGGAAGTCGGTCACGGTGTCGAAGGCGGACTGGTAGTGCCGGGTGAAATCCTCGCTGCGCAGGAAGAGCACCTGCCCGGGGGGGAACTGTTCCCGGATCCGGCGCACCTGCGGCAGGTACACCCCGCGGGACCGGTAGGAGTAGAAGTCGTGCGCCTCGCTGTAGTAGGCCGGATCGGCCTGCCAGCGCTCCTCGTCGGGCGCCAGCCGCTGCGCCTCAGCTGCCAGGGCGGCCTCGAAGCCGAGGCTCTCGGCGCCCTGCTGCCGCCGCTCCTGGTAGTGGGAGTACGCCCGCTCGGTGGGGTCGCGCAGCAGGACCAGGAGCCGAACGTCCGGGAGGGCCAACCGGATCTGCGCCGCGCAGTGGGGGCCGTACATGTAGTACGGGGACGCCTCGCCCGCGACCGCGTTGCCGGCCGCCCGGACCCGGGCGCGCCGGTGCCACGCCGACGGGAAGTGGGAGCGGTACCAGGCGGGGGACGACCGGTCCGCGGCGAAGAAATAGTCGCTGCTCTTGCGGCCCCGCAGTTGGGGGAACATCCCGATCACCTGCGGATGGCGCAGCAGGTTGTTCCACAGGGAGGTGGTGCCACCCCGCTTGGTACCCATGATGAGGAAGTCGGGACCGGTGCGGAACCGCGACGTCGCCATCCCCCACCCGCGCGTGGTGGTGTTGGCGACGTCGCGCAGCCAGCGGGGCGACGCGTCCTTGGCCTGGTGCAACGGTGTCATGAGGTGGCCTCCTGTCGGGTCAGGGCGATGGGCGAGCGAGGGACGAGTAGCAGGGCGACGGTCCAGAGTCCGACGAGGACAGCGGACAGCAGCAGCGCAGCTCCCCCGGGGGGGCCGACCAGCGCGATCAGGCCCAGGACCACCCCGGCGCCCACGCTGACGAGCGCGGCGGCCTCCAGCCCGGACCGCAGGCCGATGCGGACGTGCTGGTCACGGTGCAGCTGGCCGGCGGCCAACCCCGTGTCGAGGGCCAAGGCCACCGCCCACCCGAGCGCCGCCCCCACGATGCCCAGGGACGGGACGAGGGCCAGGTCGAGCACGACCATGGCGGCCAGCGCCGCGGTCTTGTTCCCCAGCTGCCGGCGGGTGTTGCCGCTCATCAGCAGCACCGCCTGCACCGGTCCGAACAGGCTGACCCCGAGCATGGCCGCGCACAGCACCCGCAGCGCCGCGGACCCGGAGGAGAACCCCGGGCCGAAGACCTCCAGCAGCGCCGGCGCCTGCACCGCCGCCACCAGGAAGACCGGCCAGGTGAGCGCGACCATCAGAGGCGCCGCAGCGCGCAGCAGGGTCTCGGCCGCGCCGCGGTCGGCGACGGCGAACAGCGCGGAGAAGCGGGGGGCGAGGGCGACCCGCAGGGCGTTCTCCCCCAGGGCGCCGGCCGTGACGAAGCGACTGGCGACCGCGTAGATCCCCGCTTCGGTGGGACCCAGCAGGATCGTGACGAGGATGACGTCGAACCACACCAGGGCGATCTCGACGACAGCTGCACCGGCGCGGGGGATCGCGAAACCCCAGAATTCACGCCGCAGCCCCGCCTCGGCGGGACCCGCACCGGGAGTGCGCCGGAGCAGGACGAGGGTCGCCGCGGCGGCAGCGACTGCGGTCCCGGCCCAGGCCAGTGACCACGCGGCCAGAGCCGCGGTGACCGCCGCGGCGGCCATCACACACAGGCCCACCCCCGCCAGCCGCAAGGAGGGCAGCACCACGTTCTGCAGCGCGACGAGAGGCGCCAGCGCTCCCAGTCCCCGCGTGATGGCGACGGCGACCGTGGCGGCGGTGCCCGTGAACACCGCCACCGCCCCCCAGCGCAGCCCTGTGGCGGTCTCGGCGCCGCCCCCGAGAAGGGCGGCGAGGGGGGCGGCGGCCAGCCAGAGGGCGACGGCGGTGGCTCCGGCCGCGACCACCACCGGGCCGGCGCCCACCCGGACGGCGGGACGCTGCTGGTCGGCGCGGCCGTCCGCCCGTAGGCGCGGCAGGATCCAGACGAAGGCGGTGTCCGCGCCGAGTTCCACCGTGTTGGACAACACCATCACCACCGCCACCACGGAGAAGAAGACACCGGAGCCGGTGGGGCCGTAGCCGCGGCCGACAACCACCGCGAGTACCAGTCCCAGCGCCCCCGCGGTGGCTCCGCCGAGGAACGACACCCCACCGCGTCGCAGCAGCGACCGGGTGCCGGCCCGGTCGTCCCCGAGCGCGTGGGGGGTGGTGACGTGACTCGTCATCGGCGGGCGTCAGCCGGTCGCGCGCAGGGCGAGGTCGAAACTCAGGTCCGACGACGAGGAGGAGTCCTGGTGTACCTCCACCGCCAGCGTGTTCGTCCCGGCCCGCAGGAGGTGGGGGTCGACGGGGAAGGAGCGGAACTGGGTCTCGGCGGTTCCGCTGCGGTTGGTGGCAGCCAGGGTCGTCGCGGTGATCGTCCCGGCCGGCATGTTGTCGCGGGCGACCTCGATCCCGTTGAGGTAGACGACAGCACCATCGTCGGCCAGCAGGGACAGGTCCAGCGCGGTGACCGGAAGATCGTCGGTGCCCGGGAACGTCTTGCGGAACCAGGTGGTGCGGTACTTGTTGGTGGCGCTGGGCCCGTAGCCGACGACGGTGGCCTCGTCGCCGTCGCCGTACCCGAGTTCCGCCGGGCCCGTGGGCCAGGTGGAGTCGTCGAACCCGGCACCGGCCCAGCCCGGCGCTTCGGTACCGGTGTCGCGGTAGCGCCAGGTGTCCCCCGCGGTCACGAAGCTGGTGACCGGCGGCGGTGGGGGTGGGCCGTTCTGGGCGTCGAAGAAGGCCGCTCGGCCCACCTCGACCCCGGCGACGGTCGTGAACTCCCCACCGGCCAGCAGCCCCCGCTCGGTCGCGTCGAGCGCGCGGACCCCCCAGTAGGAGTTAATCGACGGGCGGAAGGCGCCCTCCAGCTGTCCGGTCGTGGCGTCGGCGGCCAGTAGGCGGACACTGGTGTCGCCCCCGAAGCCCTCGTGGAACCCGAAGTAGACGTTGCCCGCCTGGTACGCGATGGCCTGCACGTCCCCGTCGGCGCGCTGCCGCCACAGGCGGGCGCCGGTGGTGGTGTGGAACGCAGCCGCCTGGTTGCCCGAGCCGCCGATCGCGGCGAACACCCGCGACCCGTCCTCGTTGATGTCGAGGGCGAGCACGCTGTAGTCGGAGGAGTTGGCGAACACGGGACCGCTCAGTTGCCCCCCGGTGGTGAACCGGGCCAGCCGGTTGCGGCTCTGCCCGTTCACCGTCCGGAAGGCGCCGCCGGCGTAGACGGCGCTGCCGTCCGGTGCCGCGGTCACGGCGAGCACGGTGCCGTCGAGGGCGGGGCGGAAGCCCGGCACGACGGTACCGGTGGTCAGGTCGACGGCGGCGAGGCGCGCCTGGGTGACCCCACCGATGGCCCCGAAGTTGCCGCCCACGTACAGGCGCGTGCCGACGGTGGCGAGCGCCCGCACGGCCCCGGTGGCGTCGACCCGGAATCCCGTCACGTCACCGGTCGCCGCGGACACCGCGGCGAGCCGGCTGCGGGACAGTCCCCCGATGGTCGAGAAGTCGCCGCCCACGAAGAGGTCGGGGCCACGCAGCGCGAGGGCCCGGACCACTCCATTGGTGTCCGCCCGGAACGGCAGGACGGCGCCGGTGTCGAGATCGAACGCGGCGACCCGCGCCCGCGGATAGGTGCCGTTGCTCCCCGTGGCACTGGTGAAGTCGCCGCCCACGTAGGCGACACCGTCACCGATCACCACAGCCCGCACCACGTCGTTGACGGCGATGCGGTGCGCGGGCGTCGGCGGCACCGGGACGAAGGCCGCCTGCGCCACTCCGCCCGCCAGCATGGCCGCGACGAGACCGGGCGCGAGTCGTGTGATCGCACGTCGCATGATCGAACGGAGCATCGTGAATCCCCACCCACCGATGTCGGGACACCGCACCCCTGCGGCGTCCTCCCGAACGTAACACGCAGTAGCGACGGGCGGCAGAGGTGCGAGATAGGCCGCAATTCACTCACTCTGTGTAGTGGTGCGGCTGCATGGGGTATCAGGGCCGGGTGTAGACCCGCACGTAGTCCACCTCGTACCCACCGGGCAGTTCGGCGAACCACAGGCCGGTCGTCGGACAGGTGGCCGGGTCGCCACCGCTGGGCGCCCGGTAGGTGAGGCTGCACACCCCCGGTCCGGCCAGGTAGCCGAGTTGGCGTTCCGGGTGGCCCGTCCAGTCACCGCCGACGGCGAGATTGACGGCGATGTCCCATGCGGCCGATTGGTCGCCACCGGTCCAAGCCGCTGCCTGGGTGTTGACGTATTCGAGCGTCGTCACGTCGTCGATGAGGAACCGGAACCGCACGTCCGGCGAGCCGGGCGCAGCCGGCTCGATCTCGACCGCCCACGTGTGCCAGCCGCCGGTGCCGCGCACCGGGGTCTCGGTGAAGACGGAGCGTTTGGCCACGTTGCGCCCCACCGTGCTCGGGAAGTGCAGTGTCTGCGTCGTCCGTCCCGGGACCTGGGAGTAGAAGTACTCCATGACGTCCACCTCCGCCACGCCGGCCCCCGAGCGGTGCCGCAGCCAGAACGCCGGCCACAGCCCCTGCCCGTGCGGGATCCGGGCGCGGATCTCGTAGCGCCCGAACAGCGGGTAGTAGCGGCCCGCCTCGCGCGATCCGATGAAGCCCGAGGAGTAGTCGTCGGTGGGCGACCCGGGACAGGTGATCCGCTCCTTGCGGGCGACGAACGAGGCGCTGCCCCCGGACACCACCACATTGTCCGGCGTGAGGCAGGCCAACTCGTTGTTCCCGTCGCCGTAGGTGTTGTGGTACGCCTGCCAGCGGCTCGGGGCCAGCCCGGTGCCGGAGAACTCGTCGGACCAGTACACCTGCCAGCCGGCCGGGGCCGCCGGGCTGGCGGTCGCGGCTGGAGCAGAAGGAGTCGCCGGGGCCGGGTCGGCCGGCGGTGCCGGGGTCGGGGTCACGGTCGGGACCGGAGTCCGATCGGACGGAGTTGCCGGAGCCGGGGTCGGGACCGGGGTCGGGTCGGCAGCGGTGGGCGGGTCGGCAGCGGTGGGCGGGGGATCCGTGGGCACGGTCGGGGTCGGCGCGGCCGTCGCACCGGCCCGGACGGCGAGGCGGGCACCGGTCACGCGGATCGGCCGGTCGCCCAGCGGCGTCACCCGGGCCGAGAGTTGCGCGGCGTCGGCGGCCACGACGTGGGTCAAGGAGAAGCGGTGCAGGGCCGAGTGCGCGCGCACCACATCGACGGACCGCCTGGTCCCCGCGTCGCCCCGCTCCACGACGACCAGGCGCACCCGCTGCGGGGCGCCGGAGCGCATCCGCCCGAACAGGGCCACCCGCTCCCCCCGCTCCCCGGACACCGGCTGTTGCGACATCCACGTCCCGGAGGTCTCACGGCGCACGCTGGTGGCGTGCCCGGGAGCGGCGGCCGGAGCGGCGACGGCAACCGGTCCCACCGGTCCGACGAGGAGGGCGGCCAGGAGAACAACCGTGCTGCGGCGTGCCACACTCCCCAGTTCGGCAGAACCGGGGATTTCCTTGAGGAGGCGGACCTCAGGGGTTCAGGCTGGCCCGCAGGTCGTCGGCGATGGCCGGGTGGCTGACGAAGACGTTCTTCACGAAGGGCGGCATCAGGTTGAAGTCCACCTCGCTGCCGTCCCAGTGGTCGCATACGAGTCCGTAGTGTTTGGCGACGGCGAGCGGAGCCGCCAGGTCCCATTCGTAGAAGCCGGTGTCGTGCAGGTACGCCTCGGCCCGGCCGGACAGGATCTCGTTGACCTTCGCCCCCACCGACCCGACGTTGACGACCTCGACGGCCTGTCCCACCCGTTCCGCGAGCCGGTCGCAGATGGCCGCGAGCTCCGCGGGGGGCCGGGTGCGGGAGGCGACGATGCGCAAGGGGCGGTCCTCGGGCAGCATCGGCAGCTCCGGGTCCAGGTCCCCCGAGGTGCGCTGCAGCCCCTGGGCCGGGAGATCGACGACTCCGAGCAGCATCCGGCGCTGGTTCATGTCCCACAGGGCGATGTGCACCCCGAAGTCGCTGCGTCCCTGACCGTACTCCCAGGTCCCGTCCAGGGGGTCCACGATCCAGACCCGCTGCGCGCCGAGCCGTTCCTCGTCATCCACCCCCTCCTCACTGAGCAGGGCGTCACCGTCGGCGAGCACCAGGCGCGCAGTGATCAGCTCGTTGGACTCCGCGTCCGCCTTGTCCCGCAGCGCCTTCAGGGCGGGTTTGTCGTCGGGGGCGATGTCACCGGCCTCGGTCCGGATCCGCACCAGTAACTGCCCGGCCTCCGCTGCGACATTTCCCGCGAGTTCCAGTTCCGTGGTCATCCGGGCAGCCTAACCGGCCCTCAACTGTTGAAGCGGTTCTGCGCGTCCGCGAGCCCCGCGGCCACGAGCGTCTCCACGCAGTCGTCAGCCCGCTGGAGCAGGTCGGGCAGTTCCGCCGCCTCGTGACGGCTGAAGCGGGACAGGACGTGGTCGGCGGCTTCGCCGCGCCCCCGGCCCACCCCCAGGCGCACGCGGTACCAGTCGCCGGTGCCGAGGGACCTGCGGATCGACCGCAGGCCGTTGTGCCCCCCGTCGCCGCCGCCGAACTTGACCCGCAGCGCCCCGAAGGGGATGTCGATCTCATCCTGCAGCACGATGAGGTGGTCGGTGGGCACGGCGAAGTACCGCACCACCGCGCTGACCGGCCCCCCCGACTCGTTCATGTACGAGTGGGGAGTGGCCAGGATGAGGCGCTTCCCGGAGACCCGCACCTCGGCGAGGTCACACCGCACCTTGCGGTTGGCGGTGAGCCGGGTCCCGGAGGCCTCCGCCAAATGCGCCACGGCCTGCTGGCCGACGTTGTGCCGGGTACCGGCGTAGCGGTCGCCGGGGTTGCCCAGGCCGACCGCGAGCCAGGGGTCCCCGCTCACTCCTCGGCAGCGGCTTCCTCGGCGCCGGCCTCCGCCGCCTCCTCGCCACCCTCGGCGGCCGCGGCTTCGGCAGCGGCGTCCTCGGCAGCAGCAGCGGCAGCGGCGGCCTCGGCGCGGGCGCGGGCCTGCTCCTCGAGGATCGACACGATGCGGTCGGCCACCTCGTCGAGGTTCTCGTCGTTCGCGGCGGCTTCCTCGATGATGGCGCCCACCTGGATCGGGTCCTGACCCGCCTCCTCCGCCAGGCGCTCGGCCTTGGCGAGCGCATCCGCGTACGCGTGGCGGGCAGCCACGTCCTCGCGGCTCAACAGCACGAGGTCGACATGCAGCAGATCCTGGCGCACGGGGTCCCGCTGCACGTCCCGCGGCGCCACGAGGAGTTCCTCCCCCTCGAACTGCGCCTGCAGCACCACCCGCGGGATCCGCAGGGCCAGCGCCAGTTCGTGGCTCGGGAGCACCACGTGCCGAACCTCGGAGCCGGATCCGTAGACGACGGCCGGCACACGTCCATCCCGGCGATACTGGCGGGACGCGCCCTTGCCGAAACTGTCGCGGGCCACGGCCTCGATGCGGACGTCCTGGGACATGAACAACTCCTCGGGGGTGCGGGCGTGCCTCGGCAGTCGCGGACCGCACCACGTCGATAACGGCTCCGACCGTCCGGTCGGGCCCTCGCCGAGGCTTCCCCAGGGTAGCGGGGCCCGACTGACCGGCCAAATGGCCCCGTTCCCGGTGGCGGCCGGAGGCGGGGGTCAATAGGCTCGCGGAACGCGACGAAAGGCAACCATGGCCAAGAAGAAGACCCCCTCCGTCCAGCCGCTGCTGACTGAGGAGGAGCGCCAACTCGTCCAGAAGACCTTCGCAGAAACCACCGGGATGGAGATGACGGCCGAGGCCGTGGCCCAGGTGTCGCTGACCCCGACGTTCGCCCGCCCCGGCGAGGAGGATGCGGCGCCGGTCGACACGTTGCCGTTCCTCCCCGAGACGCCCGACGTCGCCTACCAGGTCGTGCACGACATGCTGATGCTGGACGGGCAGGCACGGCAGAACCTGGCCACCTTCGTCACGACGTGGATGGACGACCAGGCGGACAAGCTGTTCGCCGAGACGTTCGACAAGAACATGATCGACAAAGACGAATACCCGATGACCGCGGAGATCGAGCAGCGGTGCATCAAGATCGTGTCGAATCTGTGGAACGCACCGGGTGAGGCCACCGGCACCTCCACGGTCGGCTCGTCCGAGGCCGTCATGCTCGGGGGGATGGCGTTGAAGTGGTCGTGGAAGGCCCGGCAGGAGGCGGCCGGGAAACCTACCGACAAACCCAATCTCGTGATGGGCGCCAACGTCCAGGTCGTCTGGGAGAAGTTCGCGCGGTACTGGGAGGTCGAGCCCCGCTACGTCCCGCTGGGTCCCGGCCGCCTGCACCTGACGCCAGACGAGGCGGTCAAGTACTGCGACGAGAACACCATCGGGGTCGTGGCGATCCTCGGCTCTACCTTCGACGGCTCCTACGAGCCGGTGGCCGACATCTGCAAGGCCCTCGACAAGCTGCAGAAGAAGAAGGGGTGGGACATCCCCGTGCACGTGGACGCAGCCTCCGGCGGGTTCGTCGCCCCCTTCATCGACCCCGACCTGCTGTGGGACTTCCGCCTGAAGCGGGTGAAGTCCATCAACTCCTCCGGACACAAGTACGGGTTGGTGTATCCGGGCGTCGGCTGGGTCATGTGGCGGGAGCCGAAGGACCTGCCCGAGGGACTGGTGTTCAACGTGAACTACCTGGGCGGCAACATGCCGACCTTCACGCTCAACTTCTCCCGCCCCGGCAGCCAGGTGATCGGGCAGTACTACAACTTCCTGCGCCTCGGCTTCCTCGGCTACAAGGCCATCCAGCAGCAGTGCCGCAACGTGGCGCTGTACCTGTCGGGCAAGATCGGCGCGATGGGACCGTTCGAGCTGCAGTCCGACGGCAGCCAGTTGCCGGTGTTCTTCTTCACGCTCAAGGATTCGGTGAAGAACTACACGGTCTACGACATCTCCGACAAGATGCGCGAGTACGGCTGGCAGCTACCGGCGTACTCCCTGCCGGCCGACATGGAGAAGATGAGTGGCCTGCGGGTCGTCGTACGCAACGGCATGGGCCACTCCTTCGCGAATCTCATGCTCGCCGACCTGCAGCGTGTCGTCGACTACTTCGAGAACCTGTCCGGGCCGCTCCCGGACGAACTCACCAACGACGACTCCTTCCACCACTGAGGCGGGGAGGCCGACTCAGATGTCGGCCTTCGGAAGCTCGAACATGCTGGTCACCGACCCGTCGGTGAACACCTCGGTGATCGCCTTGGCCAGCAGAGGCGCGATGGACAGCACCGTCAGCTGGTCGAACCGGCGCTCGTCGGGGATGGGCAGGGTGTTGGTGACCACCACCTCGTTGATGCCGGACGCCGCCAACCGCTTGGCGGCCGGGTCGCTCAGGATGCCGTGGGTGGCGGCCACGACGACGTCGCGGGCCCCGTTCTCGAACAGGGTCTCGACAGCCTTCGCGATGGTCCCCCCGGTGTCGATCATGTCGTCGACGACGATGCACAGGCGGTCGCGCACGTCCCCCACCACCTCGAAGACCTTGACCTGGTTCGGCACGTCCGGGTCCCGGCGTTTGTGGATGATCGCGAGCGGACTGCCGCCCAGTACGTCGGTCCAGCGCTCGGCGACCCGCACCCGCCCGGCATCGGGCGAGACGACGGTGACCGCGTCGAGGTCGTAGTTGCGCTGGATGTGGTCGGCCAGCAGGGGCAGCGCGAAGAGGTGGTCGACGGGACCGTCGAAGAACCCCTGGATCTGGGAGGTGTGCAGGTCGACCGTCATCATGCGATCGGCACCGGCGCGGGCGAACAGGTCCATCATGAGGCGGGCCGTGATCGGTTCCCGGCCCCGGTGCTTCTTGTCCTGGCGGGCGTACCCGAAGAACGGCGCCACCACGGTGATGCGTTTGGCGGACGCCCGCTTGGCGGCATCCACCATGATCATCTGTTCCATGATCCACTGGTTGATGGGCGCCGTGTGGCTCTGCAGGATGAACACGTCACAGCCGCGCACCGACTCCTCGAAACGGACGAAGACCTCGCCGTTGGCGAAGTCGTACGCCGAGACGGGACTCAACTCCATCCCCAGTTCGGAGGCGACCTCGGCCGCCAGTTCGGGGTGAGAGCGCCCCGCGCTCAGCAGCAGCCGCTTGGTCGGCGCCGCGGTCCGTCCGCCGTCAGCCTTAGTGCTCATCGTTGCCTTCCTCCTGCGCGGCGGCAGCCGCTTCTGCCGACGGCGTGCCCGCCCGATTCGCCACAACCCATCCGGCGACGTTGCGCTGTCGTCCCCGGGCCACCGCGAGGGCGCCCGGAGGGACGTCCTCCGTGATCACCGAGCCGGCCGCCGTGTAGGCGCCGTCCCCGACGGTGACCGGGGCCACGAGCATGGTGTCGCTGCCCACGCGGGCCTCCCGGCCGACCGTCGTCCGCGCCTTGTGGACCCCGTCGTAGTTGACGAAGACCGTGCTCGCGCCGATGTTGGCGCCCGCTCCGATGTCGGCGTCCCCGACGTAGGTCAGGTGGGGCACCTTGGCGTCGCGTCCCACCACCGCGTTCTTGATCTCCACGAAGGAGCCGGCCTTGGCGCCCTCGCACAGCTCCGCAGCGGGCCGCAGGAACGTGAAGGGCCCGACGCTGGCGCCGGGGCCGATGTCCGCGAGCTCACTGTGGACCCGGTTCACCCGGGCTCCGGCACCGACGATGGTGTCGATGAGGGTGGAGTCGGGACCGATCACCGCTCCGGTGGCCACGTTGGTGGCGCCACGCAGGATCGTGCCGGGCTCCAGGACGCAGTCCGGTTCGAGGTCGACGGAGACGTCGATGTACGTCGTGGCCGGGTCGCGCATGGTCACCCCGTCCGCCATCCAGCGCAGGTTGATCCGCTGGCGCATGATCGCCTCGGCCTGCGCGAGTTGGGCGCGGTCGTTGACCCCGAGGGTGTCGTCGGGATCCGGGGCAGCCAGGGCGGCCACCACGCGTCCGGAGTCGCGGGCCACGCCGACCAGATCGGTCAGGTACTCCTCGCCCTGCGCATTGTCCGTTGTGAGGCGCTGCACGCCGTCCGCCAGGAACGCGGCATCGAAGACGTACATGCTGGAGTTGACCTCGTGGATCGCCCGCTCGGCGTGGGTGGCGTCCTTGTGCTCGACGATTCCGGCGACCAGGCCGGCGTCGTCGCGCACGATCCGCCCGTAGCCCGTGGGATCCGGCAGAACGGCGCTGAGCACCGTCACTGCGGCACCGGCCGAGCGGTGTTCCGCCAGCAGCATCTCGAGGGTGGCCGTGGACAGCAGCGGGGAGTCCCCCGACACGACGACCACCGGACCGCCGGCGGGCGCGGCCCCCTGCTCGTCGAGCTGCTGCAACGTCACGCGGACGGCGTGCCCGGTCCCGTTCTGCTGTTCCTGCACGGTCGTGACCACGTCGGGGAAGGTGGCGGCGAGATGCGCGGCGACCTGGTCGCGCTGATGGCCCAGGACGACCACGACCCGGTCGGCGCCGACGGACTCGGAGACGGCGACGACGTGGCCGACGAGGGATCGCCCGCAGATCTGGTGGAGCACCTTCGGCGTCCCGGACTTCATGCGGGTGCCCTCACCCGCGGCCAGGATGATCACCGCGGCCGGGGAGGTCATCAACCCGTCTCCTTAACGCCAGGCGAACCGACCGTTGCAGGATACCCCGCGCACCCCGGTGGGCCCGCACTGCACGCGCCGCGTTGGCTCCGCCGCCAGGTCTCGATCCTGGACCTCCAGCTTCAAAGGCTGTCGGGCTGCCATTACCCCACGGCGGACTGCAGGGACCCATCCTGTCACGCCGCCGCCGCGGCGACACAACATCGCGGCCCCGCGCGGGCGGCGCCGTTGCCGGGTTACGGAACCGTAGGTTAGAGTCCAACCTACGGTGCCGTAACAACGGCGGGCCTGGTGAGAGGGAGCCGCATCGTATGACCCTGCAGTCGCAATCCCACGTTCAGTCCGACACTCCTCCCGGGGAGCCGCAGGGACAACCGTGGATCGTCGCGGTCTTCCTGCTCACCCCGATGCTGGCACTCCTGGCGGTCGTTCCGGTCCTGGTGCAGGGCTGGATCTCGTGGGTGGATGTCGCACTGATGATCGGGCTCTACGCAGTCACGGCGTTCGGGATCACCGTGGGCTACCACCGGTTGTTCACCCACCGCTCCTTCAAGGCGTCGCCGGCGCTGCGCACCACGCTGGCCGTGGCGGGCTCCCTGGCCCTGGAGGGCGCGGTCAGCGACTGGGTCGCCGACCACCGCAAACACCACAAGTACTCGGACCTGCCCGGCGACCCCCACTCGCCCTGGCGTTTCGGCACCGACACCCGCGCCGTCGCCAAGGGGCTCGTGTTCGCCCACATCGGCTGGCTGATCCGCAGCAACCCCACCGACGTGGGGCGCTACGCCCCGGATCTCATGGCGGACCCCGTCACGGCCCGGCTGTCCCGGCACTTCCCGTGGTTCGTCGCCGTCACCCTCTTCCTGCCGGCCCTGCTCGGCGGCCTGCTGACGTGGTCCTGGCAGGGGGCACTCACGGCGTTCTTCTGGGCGGGCCTGATCCGGATCACGCTGGTGCACCAGGTGACCTGGTCGATCAACTCGGTCTGCCACGTGTGGGGACGGCAACCCTTCCGGACCCGCGACCGCTCGGGCAACGTGGCGTGGCTCGCCCTGCCGTCCTTCGGGGAGTCGTGGCACAACTACCACCACGCCGACCCCACCTCGGCCCGCCACGGCGTGCTGCGCCGGCAGGTGGACCCGTCCGCCGCGGCCATCCGGGTGTTCGAGAAGGCGGGGTGGGCGCAGGAGGTGCGCTGGCCCACCGCCGACCGCGTCACCCGACGGCTGACCGACGGGGACAGCGCCGTCCTCCTGAACCCGCGCGTCACCCGACCGTAGGCTGACTGCCATGTCATCGTGGCCGCCCGATCTCGACGAGCAGTACGCCGCCGTCGGCGACGCCCGACCGCGGCGCCCCCGCGTCCGCATGAGCGGCCGACAGCGCCGCGAGCAACTCATCGGCGTCGGACGCCACCTCTTCGCGCAGAAGGGGTATGCCGCCGTCAGCGTCGAGGAGATCGCCTCCGAGGCGGCCGTCTCCAAACCGGTCGTCTACGAACACTTCGGCGGGAAGGAGGGGCTGTACGCGGTCATCGTGGACCGGGAGATGAACCGCCTGCTGACCTCCATCAGCGATTCGCTGACCGGTGACCATCCCCGGCAACTGCTGACCCAGGCGGGCACCGCACTGTTCGACTACATCGAGAACGAGGCCGACGGTTTCCGGATCCTGGTCCGCGACAGCCCGGCCAGCGCGTCGGGTTTCGACAGCCTCATCCTCGAGGTGGCGGTTCGGGTCGACCACGTACTCGCGACCCAGTTCCGGGCGCGGGGGATCAACCCGAAACTGTCCACCATGTATGCGCAGATGCTGGTGGGCATGGTGGCCCACACCGGCCAGTGGTGGCTGGACGCCCGCAAGCCGAAGAAGAAGGAGGTCGTGGCCCACCTCGTGAACCTCGCCTGGAACGGACTGGCGCACCTCGAGGCCAAGCCGGAACTCCCCTGACCGCTACTCCACCACCGTGGCCCCGGGGACCGGCCCCACGGCGCGGCGGACCGCCCGGCACAGGCCGGACGCGGACAGCGCCACGGCCAGTTCGAGGGCCGCGTCCTCGTCGGCGACCAGGAACGCGCACGTGGGGCCGCTGCCCGACACGATCGAGCCCAGGGCGCCGTGTTCCGGGCCCAGGTCCAGCAGCATCTCCAGGACCGGCATGAGCGCGACCGCGGCGGCCTGCATGTCGTTGGCCAGAGCGGCGCCCAGTGCGGCGGCGTCGCCGGTCCGCACCGCCAGGAGGACGGCGGGATCCACGTGCGGGGGGGGTACCACCTCGCCCTCCCGCAGTTCGTCGAGGGTGCGGTAGACCGTGGGGGTGGCGAGTTGCCCTTCGGACAGCGCCAGCACCCAGTGGAACGTCCCGGACCCCATGGCGGAGGTGACGACCTCGCCGCGGCCACTTCCGACGGCGGTGCCTCCCAGCAGGGCGAACGGCACATCCGACCCGAGCCGCGCGGCCACCTCCAGGAGTTCGACGTCGCCGGTCCCCTCGGGGTCCCACAGCTGGCTGGTGGCCCGCAGCACGGCGGCTGCGTCGGCACTGCCTCCCGCCATGCCGGCGGCCACGGGGATGCCCTTGTCGATGCTGATCGTCAGGTCCGGCTCCCGCGCGAAGACCTTGCCCGCGAGGACGGCCGCCTGCCACGCCAGGTTGCCCTCCCCGGACGGCACCGTGTCCGACTCCCGCCCGCCCACGGCGAGGACGGGCCCGCGGCCGTCGGACCGGTCGGTCACCTCCACCTCGTCGTACAGCGAGAGCGCCTGGTAGACGGTGGCCAGTTCGTGGAAGCCGTCGGGGCGCAGGGGGCCCACCGCCAAGGACAGGTTCACCTTGGCGGGCACACGGACACGGACGGAAGCCACGCGCCGAGCCTAGGGGTCGGGCCGAGCGGTTGCCCGCGTCGGCGCCCGGCATCCGTCTGCCACACTGGGCGCGGCAACAGCACCGACCGGGAGGGTGAGCGGTGAGCGTGGTGGTGGTGACCGGCTCCGGCGGTCTGATCGGGTCCTCGGCCGTCCGCCACTTCGCCGGTCTGGGCCTCGATGTCATCGGCATCGACAACGACATGCGCGCCTACTTCTTCGGGCCCGACGGCTCGACGGACTGGCAGGTGCAGGAGCTGGGCCGCGAACTCGGTCCCGCCTACCGGCACGAGGCGATCGACATCCGCGACCGCGATGCCCTGACCGCCCTGTTCTCGCGAGTCGGCGCGGACCTCTCCCTGGTCATCCACACCGCGGCTCAGCCCAGCCACGACTGGGCGGCGAAGGAGCCGTTGACGGATTTCGACATCAACGCGGTCGGCACTCTCAACATGCTCGAGGTGACCCGCCAGCACGCGCCGGGAGCGACCTTCATCTACACGTCGACCAACAAGGTCTACGGCGACACCCCCAACTCCCTACCCCTGGTGGAGCAGGAGACCCGGTGGGAGATCGACCCCTCCCACCCGTACGCGTCCGGCATCACGGAGGACATGTCGATCGACCGCAGCCTGCACTCGGTCTTCGGGGCGGCGAAGGTCGCGGGCGACGTCATGGTGCAGGAGTACGGACGGTACTTCGACATCCCGACTGCCTGCTTCCGGGGCGGCACCCTGACCGGTCCCGCCCACTCCGCCGCCGAACTGCACGGCTTCCTCGGCTACGTCATGCGCTGCGCCATGGAACAGCGGACGTACAACGTCTTCGGTTACCGCGGCAAGCAGGTGCGGGACGCGATCCACAGCGACGACGTCGTGCGCGCGTTCGAGGCCTTCTGGCGGGCGCCCCGCATCGCCGAGGTCTACAACCTCGGGGGCGGTCGGCACTCCAACTGCTCCAACCTGGAGGCCTTCGCCATCGCGGAGCAGATCACCGGGACGCCGATGAGCACCCAGTACGTGGACCAGAACCGCGTCGGCGACCACATCTGGTGGATCGGCAGCAACAAGCGGTTCATCGAGCACTACCCCGACTGGCAGCTCACCTACGACGTCCCCGCGATCATGCGCGAGATCTACGAGGCCAACGTCGACCGGTGGACCCCGCAGTGATCAACCGGGGCCGGCACAGTGTCCTCGGGGTCATGATCGATGCGGTCGACTACGACTACGCCGTCGACCGGGTGGTGACCGCCGCCCGGGAGGGCCACCCCCTGGCGCTCACGGCGCTGGCCGTGCACGGTGTGATGACCGGGGTCGACGACCCGGCGCACGAGAGCCGGCTGAACTCCTTCGACCTGGCGGTGCCCGACGGGCAGCCCGTGCGCTGGGCCCTGAACGCCCTGTACGGCACCCGTCTGCCCGACCGCGTCTACGGCCCCGACCTCACCGGGTACGTACTGCAGGCCCTGGCCGACCACGGACTGCCGGTGTACCTCTACGGCTCCACCCCGGACACCCTGCGGCAGCTGGCCCGGCTCCTTCCGCAGGAGTTCCCGGGTCTGGAGATCGCGGGGACGACGCCGTCGGGGTTCCGCACCTCACGCCCGGGGGACGCCGCCCGGATCGCGGCCGACATCCGGGCGTCCGGGGCGCGCTGTGTGCTGGTCGGCCTGGGCTGCCCCCGTCAGGAGGAGTTCGCCTACGCACTGCGGCCCCATCTGGACATGCCGCTGCTGGCGGTCGGGGCAGCCTTCGACTACCACGCCGGACAACTGCGCACCCCGCCGCCGTGGATGCAGGCCCGGGGTCTGGAGTGGCTGTGGCGGCTGGGACTGGAGCCCCGCCGGCTGTGGCGGCGCTACCTGGTGCTCAACCCGCGCTACGCGGCACGTTTCGTGGGACAGCGCACGGGACTGTGGCGTCCCGTCCCGGCCGCGCCCGAGAAGGCCGAGTTGGAGACGTTCCCGATCTAGGCGTCGACGCCACGAGGGAGGGCGGTAGCGACGGCGATGAAGTCGACCAGGGACAACTGCTCGGCGCGGGCGTTCGCGGCAATGCCCGTGCGGGCCAGGACACCCTCGGCCAGCGCGGAGCCCACCCACGCGGCCAGCGCGTGGCGCACGGTCTTGCGCCGCTGTGCGAACAGCCGGTCGACCACCTCGAAGACGGGCTGGCGGGCCGCACCCCCGCGGACGGCGCCCGGGTCGTCGTACGCGGTGATCAGTACGAGGCCGGAGTCGACGCGAGGCACCGGCCAGAAGACCGACGGGGGCACCGTGCCGACGCGGTCCGCCGCGCCGTACCACGCGGTCTTGACGCTGGGGATGCCGTAGACCTTCGACCCGGGCGGCGCCGCCAGCCGGTCGGCCACCTCCCGCTGCACCATGACCAGGCTGCGGCGCAGCGAGGGGAAGGTCGCCAGGCAGTGCAGCAGCACCGGCACGGCGACGTTGTACGGCAGGTTGGCCACGAGTGCGTCGGGCGTGCAGGTCTGCGGCCCCATTCGGGCGGCGTCTCCGGTGACGACCGTGAGGTCGGCGTCCGGCAGGCGGTCGGCCACGGTGCGTGGCAGCAGGTCGGCCAGGCGAGGGTCGACCTCGACGGCGGTCACCGGATGCCCGGCCTCGAGCAGCCCGAGGGTGAGACTGCCCAGTCCGGGCCCCACCTCCAGGACATGGGCGCGCGGCGGCAGCCCGGCCAGGCGCACGATGCGGCGGATGGTGTTGGGGTCGACGACGAAGTTCTGGCCGAGCGCCTTGCGCGGGTGCAGGCCGAGGGGTGCGGCGAGGTCGCGCACCTCCCGCGGGCCCAGCAGCACCGTCACCCGGTGAACCCCTGATCGGGGCGCACCGCGAAAGCGGCGAGGGTGTTGGTGTGCAGCAGCCCGCACAGCCGCCCCACCTCGATCCCGGTGACCTCGGCCAGCGTGCGCACCGTCCACGGCATCAGGTACGACGCGTTGGGTTTGCCCCGGTGCGGTGCGGGGGTCAGGAACGGGGCGTCGGTCTCGACGAGTAACTGCTCCGGGGGCACCACGGCCGCGGCCGCGCGCAGCCCGGCCGCGTTCTTGAAGGTCAGGACGCCGGGGAAGGACAGGAACCACCCCGCGTCGGCGCACACCCGTGCCATCTCCGCGTCGCCGCTGAAACAGTGGAACACGACCCGGTCGGGCAGGTCCTCCCCCGCGAGCACCCGCAGCACGTCGTCGTGGGCGTCGCGGTCGTGGATGACGAGGGTCAGGCCGAGGCGTTTCGCCAGCCGGATGTGTTCCCGGAAGGACCGCTCCTGGGCTTCCCGCCCGGCGGGCTCGGTGCGGTAGTGGTCCAGCCCGGTCTCGCCGATCGCCACAACCTGGGGGTGGGCCGCCAGCTGCGCCAGGTCGGCGAGGTCCTGGGCCAGGTGCGCGGCGCGCCGCGGCGCCTCGTTGGGGTGCAGTGCCACGGCGGCGAGGACCGACGGGTGGGCCTCCGCGATGGCCACCGAGCGGCGGGACGACGCCAGGTCGACGCCCACCTGGATCACCCCGGACACCCCTACCTCCGCGGCCGCGGCCAGCGCGGCCGGGGGCGTCACTCCCGAGTACTCCTCGGTGATGTCGAGGTGGCAGTGGGAGTCGATGACAGGTGCTGGAAGGGGTTCCGGCAGCGCCACCGGGAGGCTCACGGGGTCTCCTCGTCGGGCAGTCGCGGGAAGAGCTGTCCGGGCTTCGCCACGGTGCTGCCGGGCGCCAGCCTGCCCCAGCCGATGTCCGTCACCAGCTGGTCGGCCAGCGGCCCGACGGACTCTCCGGCTCCGAGCGACTGCCACAGGGTCGCCATGGACCCGGGCATGATCGGGTGGTAGAGGACGCTGATCGCCCGTAGCGACTCCGCGATCGTGTACAGCACGGTGCCCAGCCGTTCCCGCCGCTCCTCGTCCTTGGCCAGGACCCACGGCTCCTGGTCGGTGACGTAGTGGTTGACCGCGTCGATGAACCCGCGGACGGCCCCGATGGCGGTACTGAAGTCCAGCGCCAGCATGGCGGCGTCCGCGTCCAGGGCGGCGCGGGCCAGGTGGTCCTGCAGCACCAGGTCGGCGTTGCTGTAGGGGCCGGGCTCGGGAAGGATGCCGTCGTAGTACTTGCCGATCATGGCCGCCGACCGCGAGGCCAGGTTCCCCAGTCCGTTGGCGAGCTCGGCGGTGTACCGGTCGCGCATGTCCTCCCAGGAGAATGAGCCGTCCGCTCCGAAGTTGATCGCACGCAGGAAGTAGTAGCGGAAGGCGTCGGTCCCGAACACGTCGGTGATCGCTGTGGGGGCGATGCCGGTGAGTTTCGTCTTCGACATCTTCTCGCCCCCGACGAGCAGCCAGCCGTGGGCGAAGACCTGGCCCGGCAGCGGGAGTCCGGCCGCCATGAGCATCGCGGGCCAGTAGACCGCGTGGAACCGCAGGATGTCCTTGCCGACGAGGTGCACGTCGGCCGGCCAGGTGCGGTCGAAGAACCCGGTGCGGGACTCGTCGCCGTACCCGATCGCGGTGATGTAGTTGAGCAGCGCGTCGAACCAGACGTAGACCACCTGCTCCTCGTCCCACGGCAACGGGATCCCCCACGAGACGCTGGAGCGGGACATCGAGATGTCGGACAGGCCCTGGCGGATGAACGACACCACCTCGTTGTACGCACTGCGCGGCGCCACGGCGTCGGGGTGCCGTTCGTAGTGCTCCAGCAGAGGTTGGGTGTAGTCCGACAGCCGGAACCACCAGTTCTGCTCGCTCAACTGCTCCACCGGGCGGTGGTGGATGCGGCACACCTGCTGGCCGGCGAACTCGCCCGTGCCTTCCTCGAGGTCGGCGGCGACCTTGAACTCCTCGCAGCCCACGCAGTACGGCCCCTCATAGGCCTCGGGGTACACCTGACCGGACTCCTGCAGCACCTCCCAGAACCGCTGCACGCCGATGCGGTGCCGCTTCTCCGTCGTGCGGATGAAGTCGTCGTTGGCGATGTCGAGGGTCTCCAGGACCGGACGCCAGTGCTCGGCGACCAGGCGGTCGACCCACTCCTGGGGGCTGACGCCGTTCTCCTCGGCCTTGCGCTGCACCTTGGTGCCGTGTTCGTCGGTACCCGTCAGGAACACCACCGACTCGCCCCGCTGCCGCCGCCACCGGGTGAGAGCGTCCCCCGCCACGGTGGTGTAGGCGTGCCCGATGTGGGGAGCGTCGTTGACGTAGTAGATGGGCGTCGTGGCGTAGAACGACTTGTCGGGCATGGCGTCATTCTGCCAGGCGGCTCAGAGCCGGTCGGCGGCGCGGATCCCGTCCGCGATCATGTCGGCGGTGACCTCGAACGGCTCGCGGTGGGCCGACTCCCCCGGCGCGACCGTCCGCTCGGCGATCGTGGCGATCACCTCGTCGGACGCGTCGGGCAGCCCGATGTCCGCGAGCGTCGTGGGCAGCCCCACCGCCCGGCAGAAGTCGCGCACCTGCGCGATCTCCTCCTCCGGCTGGCCCTCCACCACCAACTGGACCAGCAGCCCGAAGGCGACCTTCTCGCCGTGCAGGTGGCCGTGGGTCCCGGGGACCGCCGTGAGGCCGTTGTGCACCGAGTGCGCGATCGCCAGGCCACCGGACTCGAACCCGAGCCCGGAGAGCAGGGTGTTGGCCTCCACAACACGCTCCAGCGCGGGCGTGACGGCACCGGCGGCGACGGCGTCGGCGGCCGCCGGCCCGTCGGCGAAGAGGGTGCGGCAGCACAGTTCGGCGAGAGCGCCCGCGGTGATCGTGGCCCCGCCCCCCACCTCGTTGTGACCGTGGGCGCGGATGACGCTGCGGGCCTCGTACCACGTGGCCAGGGCGTCGCCCATGCCGGAGACGAGGTACCGGCGGGGCGCCGCAGCGACGACTTCGGTGTCCACGAGGACGAGGTCGGGGTTGCGCGGGTAGTAGCTGATCCGATCCACGGCGCCCTCGGCGGTGTACACCACGGACAGGGCACTGCACGGGGCGTCGCTGGACGCCAGCGTCGGACAGTTGACGGCGGCGGCGCCGATCTCCGCCGCGACGCCGCGGGACGCGTCGAGCGCCTTGCCCCCGCCGGCCCCGACGACCGTGCGCGCCCCGATCTCCCGGGCCGCGGCGGCGCCGGCGTCGATCTCCTCCTGGGTGCATTCCCCGCCGAACTCGTGGACGGCGTAGTCGAACCCGGCTGCCGGCAGGGACTCCTTCCAGTGCTCTCCCAGGCGGTCGATGTTGGACCGGGACGCGACGATGAGCACCGGGCCGGGCAGCCCCATCCGCACCATCTGCTCCCCGAGGGCGGCGGTGGCGCCGCGACCCTGCACATACCGGGAGGGGGAACAGAAGACGGAGAGCATGACGGCAACCTAGCGCGTGGCGGGGGGCTGATTCCGCCCCTGCGGCAGAGCCGCCTGATACACCGTGCGACGCGGCGCTCCTGTGGTGGCGGCCACCTGCGCCACGGCATCCCGGTGCGTCATCCCCGAGTCCCGCAGCGCCGCGACCGCCGCGGCCAGCTCCGGGGGATCCGGGGGGGCCGACTCCGGCGCCCCCGCCACGACGAGAGTCACCTCCCCGCGGACGTCGGCGGCGGCCGCCCACACCGCCAGCTCGGCCAGCGACCCCCGCAGCACCTCTTCGTGGACCTTCGTCAATTCCCGGCACACGACCGCGTGCCGGTCCCCGAACACCTCCGCCAGGACGCTCAGGGTGTCGGCCAACCGTCGCGGCGACTCGAAGAACACCGTCGGCCGCGGGTCCGGCGCGAGCTGCTGCAGCCGACGGCGGCGCTCGCCGGCCTTGCGGGGTGGGAACCCCTCGAAGCAGAACGGTCCGGCCGTCAGGCCCGACACCGCCACGGCAGTGGCGACGGCGGACGCCCCCGGCAGGGCGGTCACCCGGATCCCGCGGTCCGCGCAGCGCTGGACCAGCCGGCTGCCGGGATCGCTGATGGTCGGCATCCCCGCGTCGGAGACCAGCAGCACGTCGTGGCCGGCCACCAGTTGGTCCACCAGCTCATCACTGCGGCGCGCCTCGTTGCCGTCGAACAGGGACACCACGCGGCCGGTGACCGTCACTCCCAGGTCGTCGGCCAGCCGCCGCAGGCGCCGGGTGTCCTCGGCCGCGATGAGACGGGCCTGCGCCAACGCGCTGCGCAGCCGCTCGGACGCGTCGTGCGGGTTGCCGATCGGCGTGGCGGCGACGGTGAGGATGCCGGACACCCCGACATCCTGGCACGCGGGCGCCGCCCACCTAGGATGTGTCGGTGAGTGTGATCACCCCGGCGCCGGCGGCAGCTCCCCCCGCATCCGCGGGCGCGCGCCGGCGGTTCACGGGGCGGTGGGCCGGTCCGTTGGCGGTCACCGTGCTGGGGGGTGCGCTGCGTTTCGCCGATCTGGGCAAGCCGCACGCGTTCGTGTTCGACGAGACGTACTACGCCAAGGACGGCCTCTCGCTGCTGCGGTTCGGGTACGAGCAGGGGTTCGCCGGCAAGGTCGACAAGAAGATCCTGGCCGGCGACGGCACCATCGACCCGTCGTGGTTCAACGGGGAAGCGTCGTACGTCGTGCATCCCCCGGTGGGCAAGTGGCTGATCGCCGCCGGGGAGGCGCTCTTCGGTGCCACACCGTTCGGGTGGCGGGTGGCGGTCGCCCTGTTCGGCACCCTGACCATCCTCGTGCTGGCCCGCGCCGTCGTACGCATGACGGGCAGCGCCCTGTGGGGGACCGCCGCGGGCCTGCTGCTGGCCATCGACGGCATGGCCATCGTCATGAGCCGCACCGCCGTCCTGGACGGGCTGCTCACCTTCTTCATCGTGCTCGCGTTCGCCTTCCTGCTGGTGGACCGGGACTGGTCCCGGTCCGGCCGCACCCCTGGGAACTGGTGGCGGCCCTGGCGGCTGGCGGCAGCCGGTGCGTTGGGCCTGGCGTGTGCGGTGAAGTGGAGCGGCATCTGGTTCGTCGCGGTCTTCCTCATCATGACGGTGCTGTGGGACGTGGGACGGCGGCGGCGTGACGGGGAGCGGTGGCTGCCGGCGCTGGTCGGGGACGCGGTCGCAGCCGGCGTCACCATGCTGGCGGTCATCCTGGTCGTCTATGTCGCCGCCTGGTACGGGTGGTTCCTGTCCGACGCCGGGTGGGATCGGCAGTGGGACCCGGCGGGGGGACCCCTGGCCGCCCTGCGGTCGCTGCTGCACTATCACGCTGAGATGTGGGGCTTCCACACGAACCTGACCAGCGCGCACTCCTACCAGTCCTCGGCCCTGGGCTGGTTGGTGCAGGCGCGCCCGACGTCCTTCTACTACGAGGGCACGGCGACCGCGTGCCCCTCCGGGCGCTGCGCGGAGGCGGTGACCGCGCTGGGCAACCCGCTGATCTGGTGGACCGGTGTCCTGGCCCTGCTCTACCAGGCCTGGCGCTGGCTCGCGCACCGCGATTGGCGGGCCGGCGCGGTGCTCGCGGGGGTTCTCGCCGGCTGGGTGCCGTGGCTGCTGTTCCCCGACCGGACCATCTTCACGTTCTACGCCGTCGTGATCGCGCCGTTCGTGGTCGCCGCGCTCACCTTGTCCCTGAGCGAGTTCGTGAACCGGCCGCCCGAACGCCACCGCCGCGCCCGCGTGGTCGGGGTGGCGGTGTTCCTGCTCGCCTGCGTCGGACTGTCGGCGTTCTTCTACCCGATCTGGTCGGCGGGCCTGATCGACTACACGGCGTGGAGTGCCCGCATGTGGCTGCCGACGTGGGTGTGACGCCGCCCGCGACCCGACCACCTACTCTGTGGGAGTGCTCCTGAACGCCCGGAGGTCGGGCCGATGACAGCGACCCGCGTCGGCTCCCCGATCCCCCTGTTCTGGCTCGCCGCCGCCGGCGCCGTCCTCGCCGTCGCCGGACTGCTGGTCGGGCTGTGGCTGGGCGGCTCGGGCTACGCGCCCTCCGGGGAAGGACTGCCCGACGCGGGTCCCGTGGTGGGGTGGGGGCTGCCGCTGGCCCGGCTGGTCACCACCGTGGCCGGCACCGTGACCCTGGGGATGGTGGTGACGGCTGCCTTCCTGATGCCCGGAGCCGACCGCGCTGTCGTGTCGCGCCCCGGCCGACGGGACCTCGTCCTCGCCACGGGATGGTCGCTGGCCTGGGCGCTGGCGGCCCTGACGGCGTTGGCCTTCACCCACGCGACGGTGGTGGGGCAGCCGCTGGGGGAGGCGATGCGGCCGCAGGTCTTCTTCACCTACGCCCTGGAGATCCCCCAGAACGTCGCCTACCTGGTGGCGGCCATCCTGGCGCTGGTCATCTCCATGGTGGCCGCCGTCAGCGTGCGCACCAGTTCCGCCGCGGTCCTGACCGGGATCGCCTCCATCGCCGTGGTGGCCGTGCCCCTCACGGCGCACGGCACGTCGCTGGGCGACCACTCCCTGGCCCTCGCCGCCGGTGCCCTGCACGCGTGGGCTGCCGCTCTGTGGATCGGGGCGCTCATCGCAGTCACGCGCCACGGGCTGCGCGCCGACCCGGGCTTCCGCACCGCCATCGCCCGCTTCTCCGTCCTGGCCACCGGTGCCGTCATCGTGCTCGCGGCCTCGGGTGTGGCCAACGCCTACACGCGGTTGGAGCAGCCGTCCGAACTGTTCACCACCGCGTACGGCCTTCTCGTTCTCGTCAAGGTCGCGCTGCTGGTGGCGCTGCTCCTGGTTGCCCGCAACGCGCGGCGCCGGGTCGCGACGGGCGGCCCCATCCTGCCGTGGCTGATCGCGGAGCTCGTGCTCCTCGCCGTGACCCTGGGGGTCGCGATCAGCATGACCGTCACGGCCTACCCGAGGGTGGCCCTGCCGCTGGGCTCACCGGCCGAAGAACTCCTCGGGTTCCCGTTCCCACCCCCTCCGACCGCGGCGACCGTCGTCCTGGGCTGGTACCCGGACGCCGTCTTCCTGATCCTCGCGGCCGTCCTGGCCGGTGCCTACGCCTGGGCGGTCTGGCGGTGCCGGTCCCGCGGCATCGTGTGGCCGTGGGGACGCACCGTCGCCTGGTGCGCGGGGGTGCTGGTCCTGGTGTGGGCGACGTCCTTCGGGATCGCCGGCTACGCCCAGGTGTCCGTGGAATGGCACATGCTGCAGCACATGACCCTGTCCATGCTGGTGCCCATCCTGTTGGTCCTGGGCATGCCGGCGACGCTGGCGCTGCGGGCCCTGCGGCCGGCCACCGGACCGGACCGGGGCCCCCGGGAGTGGGTGACGTGGGGGATGCACTCCCCCGTCTCAGCGGTGATCACCCACCCCCTCTATGTGCTCGCCATCGGCACGGTCGGACTGTTCGGGCTGTACTTCACGCCCCTGTTCGGGTGGGCCATGGGATCCCACCTGGGTCACGTGCTGATGGGGTTCCACTTCCTCCTGGCTGGGTTCCTCTTCTTCTGGGTGGTCCTCGGGCTCGACCCCGGTCCCCGCACCGTGCCGCCGTGGGCGAGGCTGCTCCTGCTGCTGGTCTTCATGTCGCTGCACGCCTTCTTCGCAGTGGCCATCATGATGTCGGCGCAGCCTCTCGGCGGGGAGTGGTTCAGCCTGGTGCAGCCCCCTTGGGTCACCGACGCCGTGCGCGACTCGGTGGACGGCGGCGGCGTCGCGTGGGGGATCGGTGAACTGCCGGCCCTGATTGCGATGATCGTCGTCGCAGTGCAGTGGGCCCGCAGCGACGACCGGGCGGCGCGGCGGCGGGACCGTCAGGTCGACCGGAGCGGCGACGACGAACTCACTGCGTACAACGCCCGACTGGCCGCACTGGCCGAGCGCGACGGTCAGGACAGCCGGACCTGACCGGTCTTGCGGTCCAGCAACGAGATCCACGTGCGCCCCGGCGGCACGGAGATGACCAGCCCGGCGCTCGTGGTGAACCGGAACGGCGCCAGTGGCGACCGTTTCTCCCACAGGATGCGGTGCGCCTCACCGTCCCGGAACATGTAGCCGGCGCCGGCGCCGCTGGTGACGATCTCCGGGATCGGGGAACCCGCGGCGTCGCGTTTCCCGGTGTCGAAACTGCGCACGTCCAGGGCGAACAACGTGCGGGGCCGGAACGCCACATCGGGCTGCTCCCAGTACCCCCGGTTGTTCCAGCGCCAGTTCTCGGAGCGGCTCGGCGAGAAGGTGAGATCGACGCGGGTGGCGTCCCCGCCGGGGGGCAACTTGGTGGTGCCGAAGTCGAAGTAGGGCTGCTCGGGGTCGGTGCCCAGTTCCGCGCGGGTCAGCCGCGTGAGGTTCGCGAAGATGTTGTACGGCGCGGCCCGGCCGGCGTCGCGCTGCAGTCCCGCCATGCCTTCGGTGACCAGCGGGATCTGCGCCTTCTGGTAGGCGGCCAGCGCCTCCGGCGAGCCGCCGCTGGCAACCACGGTCGCATTGACCGGCATGACCAGCCCGACGTCGCTGGAGCGAATGGAGCGCACCGGTCCGACCCGCTGCGCCATCGTGGACTCGAAGAAGGTCAGCAGCCGGGTGAGGCCGCCCTCGACCGGCTCCTCGATGATCAGGTCGGCGTCGCCGAGCCCCTCCTGGGGGCGCCCGGCGAGGGTGTTGTCCACCTTCACGACGACGACCGGCACCGGCGACCATCCCGGGGGGGCCTCCCGGCCCGTGGTGGCGTAGTAGACCGGCTCGGGCTCCGGCTGAGAGGAGGAGGCGGCCAGCGGCGCAGCGGGGGGCTGCGGCGACGAGCAGGCGGCCAACAGCCCCGCCGCCAGGGCAGCGGCGGAGAGGACGAGTGCGTGCTTCACCTGATCACCTGGTGGAGCTGAGGGGATTCGAACCCCTGGCCTTCTCATTGCGAACGAGACGCGCTACCAACTGCGCCACAGCCCCGAAGGACTGCCAGGATACCTGGCTATTCGTTGACGGCGCGACGGTAGTACCGCTCGCGGTAGTTGGCCAGTTCGTCGACCTGCTCGTCGGTCTGCGGCTCGACGGCGGCAAACTCCCGGTCGAACTGTTCCTGGGCCTGCGGCGACTGCTGGGCGCGGGCCTGCTCGACCATGTCGGCGCCGGTCCAGCCCTGGCTCGTGAGATCGATGCGCCGGGGAATCTTCGACGCCTTCGGCTTGGTGGCGTACAGCGGAGGCGTCGTGGGGACGGGCTCCCACCCGTCGGCACCATGCGCCTCACCGTCGACGAGGCGCACGCCGTCCCGCACCCGGTCGCGGGAGGCGGCGACGTCACTGCGGCCGGCCCCGGTGGCGTCGGCGGCGTAGCGCTGTCCCTCCCACTGGCGCATCTGCAGGTACATGGCCGTGAGGTAGCCGCCGAGGGCAAGCGTGCCGAGGACGGGGAGGAACCCGGGCAGCAGTCCCACGACCGCTCCCAGCATCGTGACGCCGGTGAACGCGCCGAGACCCAGGACCAGGGTCCGTCGGCGCCGGGCAGCGCTGGTCTGCGGCGCCCGCAGCGACTCGACGAGGGGCACGGTCTGCCATCCGCCCGTCGGACGCTGGGTGAGGGAACGCAGGTACTCGCGCCAACTGGTGTACTCGTGCGACTCGGTCTCGGGATGGCGGGGTGCGGTCAGGTGCGGGTTGAGCGCCCGCTCCATACGTTCCGTCTCCCGGCGCCGCTTCACCTCGTCGTGGTGACGCAGCCAGCGCGGAACGAGCACCACACCCCACAGTGAGATCAGAATCACATAGATCAGGCCCGTCACAGGCCCCACAGTAGGGGGCTCAGCCAGCCACGCCCGGCAGCGAATCGCCCGTGTCGCGAACGTTTCGGCCACGTTCGGCCCCGTCGGGCGTGTCGGCGTTGCGTTCCGGGGTGTCCCGCCAGCCGTGCCGCGAGATCTGAGACACCAGGCCCCCGGCCGGCCACTCGTCGGCCAGCATGGCGAACGACACGTGATCGCGCCACTGCCCGTCGATGTGCAGGTAGCGGGGCCGGTACCCCTCCTGCCGATATCCGACCTTGGCCACGACCCGCAGGCTGGCCGCGTTCTCCGGGCGCACGTTGATCTCGACGCGGTGCAGGCCGAGGTCGGCGAAGGCGTGGTCGGTCACGAGGGCGACGGCCCGCGGCATGATGCCCCGGCCCGCCACCTCCTGGGAGATCCAGTAGCCGACGTAGGCGCTGCGCAGCGATCCCCACGCGATGCCCCCGAGGGTCACCTGCCCCATCAGGGCACCGGAGACGTCCAGGGCGAACGCCTGCGCGCGGCCGGCCCGGGCCTCGCGCGCGAAACTGCGCACCATGGCCCCGAACGTGGCGGGCACGGCGGGGTCGGCGGTCGGCAGCGTCGCCTCCCACGGGCGCAGCCATCCGGCGTTGTCCCGGCGCACCCGGCTCCAACTGCGGGCATCGCCGCGGCGCAGTGGGCGCAGCGACACGTCACCCCAGGTCAGGGTGACGGGCCATCTCACGACCGCCTCACCTGCAGCGGCGTGGCGGGAACGGCGGAGCCGCGGGCCTGCTGGCCGGTGCCGGGCAGGATGCGCACCACCATGTCGGCGGCGACCAGGTCGGCCAGGGTCAGCCGGTCCCGGGCCACCGGCTCGGCCTGACCGTTGTCCACACGGACCGCGAGGAGTTGCAGGGCGGTGCCGCGGGGGATCTCACGGGCCAGGCGCACCTGCCGGGCGGGCGGGAACGGGACACCGCGCATGGCATGGATCATAGGCACGGCCAGCAGGGCGAAGAGGAGGGCAGCCGCGGGCGGATCACCCGGCAGGGCGAGTACCGGTACCCGTTCCTCCCCCGCGACGCCGTGACCGAAGGGGCCCAGGTTGGTGCTGCCCTCGTCGAAGGACACCTCTCCCAGCGCGGCGAGTTGGGTGCGCAGCGTGCTGTCGGGGGCGGCGGTATCGCCGACGACGATGAGGAGGTCCGCGCGGATCAACTGGTCGTCCATCGCCTGGGCGACGGCCCGGGGCTCCGTCGCCACCCCGGCCACGAGGTAGGCGACGGCGCCATGCGTCTCCGCAGCCGCGCACAGCATGGGGCCGGCGGCGTCGAACACCAACCCGCTGGTGGCAGGGGTCCCCGGGGACACGAGGGCGTCTCCGACGGTGACCACGACCACGCGCGGCTGCGGGCGCACCGAGATCCGCTGCCGTCCCAGCGAGGCCAGCAGACCGACGGTGGCGGGGGTGACCAGCGTGCCCGACGGCACCATCACGTCCCCGGCTGCCGCGTACGCGCCGGCGGGCACGACGCCGGTGCCGGGCGCCACCGGACCGGCGAGTTCACAGGTCTGACCCACCGCGAGGGCGGGTCCGGGCACCACGGCGTCAGCGCCTCCGGGGAGCGCGGTGCCGGCGGCCACCCGGATCGCCACGCCGGCGTACACCGGTTGACTGGCGGCGAAACCGGGAGCGACCTCGTCGATGACAGTCAGACCTGCGGGAAGGTCGGCGGCGCGCACCGCGTAACCGGTGATGGCGCACTGGTCGTAGTGCGGGGAGGCCGTCTCCGCCGTGACATCGCCGACGACCTGGCAGCCCAGCGCCTCATTGAGGGAGATGTCCAGCGGCTCGAGCGGTTGGACCGCCGCGAGCAGGCCGGACAGGTGCTCATCGAGTCCCATCCCACACCTCCTCCGCGCCCGACCCTACGCTGCCGTGCCCTGCCCCGGCTGCCACCGGGGCCAGACCGTCCTCCGTGAGCACGGTCTGCACCGGGATGTCGTGCGGCTCCCGCGGCACGGCGACGAGGTCGGCGCGGCGGCACACGCCGACGACGACCACCCCGGCCGGCAGGCGGGGAAGCAGCCGGTCGTAGTAGCCGCCGCCGTATCCCAGGCGCACTCCCGTGTCGGGGTCGACCGCGAGAGCCGGCACCAGGATCACGCCCACGAGCGGGCCGACCGCCGCCGCGTGGGCCACCCCCCGGCCGACCGGCCGGGGGACACCGCAGTCGAGGGGCGCCAGCCGCGGTGGGGCCACCACCCAGTCCAACTCCCGGTCGGCCGCAGTCCGCGGCAGCAGGACGGGGACCCGCAGGGCCGCCAGCAGTTCCGTGATGTCGGGTTCGTCGTTGGTGGGCTGGAACGCGGCCACGCCGGGACCGGCCAGGGACTGCAGGGCGGGAGCGGCGGAGGCGAGGGCGTGGGCGCGGGCAGTGCGGCGGGAACTCTCCTCCGCTGCCCGGGCGGCACGGATCCGGCGCCGCAGGGACGCCTTGTCCGTCCCCGGGTCAGTTGGCCTGCTGCTGCTGATAGCTGTAACCGCCCTTGGCGCCGCCGAACCAGGCCGCGATGTCGATCACGAAAGCCAGCGCCACCAGGAACCAGGCGAAGCCGTTGACCTGCCCGTCGAGGAACGTGAACAGCAGGACGTAGGTCAAGGTCGTGTAGGGCAGCAGGATGACGCCGATGAGCGGGAGCAGCCACTCCCCCTTGAAGGCGACCGTGACCCAGTTGGTGAAGATCCACAGGAGCAGGACCGCGACCCGGGGGAAGAAGGCCCCCAGTGCTATTGCGAAACAGCCGCACATGTTTCCCACTCCGTTCCGAACGCCGGCGAGGTGCCGGACGTCAGGATGATTGTGCCGTCTCGCGGCGAGTCTGCGCAGCAGATGTCACCGTGTGTTCCAATCCCTTGATCAACTGCGCCCGGAGTCCCTGCGCCCGGGCCGCGAGCGCCTCCTGTTGCCGGACGTACTCCCGGCGGCCCTCCGGCAACTCCATCGGGATGGCTGCCAGGCCGCGGCCCGTCAAGTCGTACGGGGACGCCGCCATGTCCAGCGACCGGGCGGCGCGGGCGTGCTCGAAGCAGTCGGCGACGAGGTCGCTGCCCACGTAGGCCTGCGCTTCATACGCATAGCGGTACAGGTCCATCCCCGCGTGCAGGCAGGCCGGCTGCTCGTCGGAGGCCTGCGCCTGACGGGTCAGCGGGCGCTGCCGGGCCGCCGCGCTCGGCGTGAAGAAGCGGTAGGCATCGAAGTGGGTGCACCGCAGGCCGACCTCCGCCACGACCTGCTGGATCCGCGCGGGCGGCAGTCGCAGCGGGACCTGGGCGTGGCGCACGTCGTCGGGAGCGGAGCCGTACACCATGGCCCACTCGTGCATCCCGAAGCAGCGGGGCCGGACCGGGCGGGACGCGGTGGCGCGCAGGATGGGAAGGGCCCGCAGGACCCGGCGCCATCCCGGGTGGTCGGGGTCGGCGACCGCGGTCCATCCGCCGTCCACCCGGCGGTACGGATGCCGCCCGGCCACAGGAGGTGCCCCCGCCAGCACCGTTCCGAGACCCGGGTGCCACTGGGCCAGTTGCGCGGGGCGCAGGGAGTAGTACTGCCACAGGAAGTCGTCGACCGGGTCGCTGCGGTCGGCGGCCCGGCGGGCCAGCCGTTCCGTGACCCACGGCGCCACGCGCCTGCCGTGGGCGGCCGCGCGGGACCGCCATTCCCCCTCCGCCAGGTGACGCATCAGTCGATCTCCGCGAGTCCCAACGCAAGACAACCGCTGACGAGGGCCTCGAGCCCGAAGGCGTCGACCGGCCCGAGGGTGCCGACATCGCGCTCGGCGCGCCGCGACAGCATGCGCGCGGTCCACGTCAACAGTCCCGCGGTCAGGTCGTAGGGATTGGGGCCTTCCAGCGTGATCCGGCCGAGGGCGCCGCCGTTCGCGTCAGCGCCTTCCGCGACGACCAGGGACCGGGCCCGGGCGCGGATGTGCTCGGCCGGGCCCTCCCCGGAGGCGCCGCCCAGGGCCGTGCGGAACACGGCTCCCACGGCGGCCCCGAAGCCGGGGACCTGGCGGGCGCCCGCGGCGACGGAACTGGCGGCGGACGCGGCCCGGGACCACCGCCCGGCCCAACCCACGTAGACCGCTACGTCACTCAGCGCCGGGTCCAGCCGCGGCAGGGCGAAGACTTCCGAGCCGCCCAGGGACAGGCCGCTGACCTCCTCGTCGCCCACCCGGAAGTCCTGGACCTGCGCGCCCGGGCGTTCGGTGACCACGTGACCGCCGCGGTAGACGGTGGAGGGATCGAGCATCACCCCGGCGGCGCTCGCCACGGTGCCGCTGCTGGGGCCGAAGGGGCCCGTGACGAAATAGCCGACCTGGATGCGGGACAGGCCCGCGGCGGCGTACCTGTCGATCAGCAGCGCCCCCGCCAGATTGCCGGGCAGGAAGTCGTATCCGACGGCCGGCACCAGGCGGGCCCCGGTGCGGCGGGGCTTGGCCCCGTATTCCTCGAACATGCGCCGGATGAACACCGGCTCGCCGGAGCAGTCGGCGTAGGCGCACCCGGCGTCGATGGCCGCCTCGACGGCGACCGAGCCGAGCCGGGCGTAGGGGCCGACGGCGCTGACGACGACGTCGTCGGGGGAATGCAGCAGGCGGCGCAGAGATGCGGGACGGGTCAGGTCGGCCACCTCGAACGTGGCCGCGCGGCCGCCCGGCGCGGACTCGTTCAGGTCCTCGACCAACTCCTGCAGCGCCGCGCTCGAGCGTCCGACCAGCAGGGGCGCCGCGCCCCCGCGCACGAGGTCGCGGGCGACCAGCCGTCCGGTGTAGCCGGTGGCCCCGAACACCACGATGCGCGCCATGACGAGACCCTATCCACCCGTCACCGGGGCAGCGGAAGTGGTGTGGTTCACCGGATGGCGACGGACACGTGATCGCCGGTGCGGATCGCGGCGAGTTGCGCGGCGCCGGTCTCGGGTACCGCGAGCAACACCACGGCCCCGGAGGTGGCCGAGGCCGGGGCGAAGCCGGCGCCATCCTCCCCGGCGACGGTGAGGACCTCGACATTGCGGGCGACGACGTGAGCGTCCCCCTCATGCAGGGCATCCGGGGTGACGACGACGTCGACCCGGTCACCGGAATGGAGGAGCGCGGCGATGCGCTCGTCGGCCAGGGTGAGGGGAAAGACGACGGTGCCCGGGTCGGGAGCGACCCGACCCCCGGGGACGACGCGGCCTACCGTGACGGGTTCGCCGGCCGTGAGCGGGCCGCGGGAGACCTCCCCCACCAGGTCGTCGGGTGCGACCGTGTCGAACGGGAGGGTGGCCGTCGTGACGGCGAGGTCCTCGCGCGCCAGCGTGGCACCGGACGGAATGTCGCGGGCCGCCACCGTGATAGGGCGGATCACCGCGCTGTCGTCGGGAGCTGCTGTCGCCCCCACGACGGCGCAGCCGGCGCAGACGAGGGCCGCGGTCCAACGCACTCGGGGGCCGTAGCGCCAGGCGAGCGCAGCGAGTCGTCGTCGGGAGGGCACGCCGGCAGGTTAGGCCGCGGCCCGACCGTCCTGGTGCGCTTGTCCACAGCCCTCAGCTGGAGGTGCCGCCGGACGGGCTGGACGTGGTGGGTTTGGTGGGGGTGTCCTTGGACGCCGACTTCGCGGCTGTTCCCGTGCCTCCGTCGGAGGCACTGGTGCTGGTGCCGCTGTCCGAGGAACTCTTGTCGGGGGCCTTCTTCTTGGCGCCCTTCGCCGCGTCCTTGCGCGAGTCGTTGCGGTAGAAACCCGAACCCTTGAAGACGACACCGACGTTGCCGAAGACCTTGCGCAGCGCGGGCTTGCCGCAGGCCGGGCAGTCCACCAGCGCGTCGTCGCTGAACGACTGGACCGCTTCCAGGTCGTGGCCGCAGTCGCCGCAGCGGTACTGGTAGGTGGGCATTCTTCCTCCGCGGTACGACGGGGCGCGTCCTGGCACTCCAACGCTCAGAGTGCCAATCCTACAGCGACACGCGGACGACGGCGCTACGGTCTGGGCCATGCCATCCCTGCCCCGCCTCCTGGCACTGGTATCTGCCGGGGCGATCGTGGGGTCGCTGGTGCGTTTCGCCGTATCCCTGGTGCTGATCCAGAACCTGGCGATGGGTGGCTGGCCGTGGGCGACCTTCACCGTCAACGCGGTCGGGTGCCTGCTGATGGGCCTGTTCCTGGGCTGGGTCGCCGTGCGGCACGTCCCGTCGTACGCGACGCCGCTGATCGCTGTGGGCTTCTTCGGTGGTCTGACCACGTTCTCGGCCTTCGCTGAGGACATCGTCGCCCTGGCCAAGGTGAGCGCGTATTCCGTGGCCGCCCTCTTCGTGGTGGTCAGCGTCGCCGGCGGCCTGATCGCGGTCAAGATCGGCAAGATGATCGCGGCGAGGGTGTGGAGATGATCGAGACGCTCGCCGTGATCATCGGAGCCGCGGCCGGGGGGCCGGCGCGCTACCTGACGGACCGCTGGATGCAGCACAAGATCGCACCCAACCACCCCAGCCGTATCGCCTGGGGGATCCTCAGCGTGAACCTCATCGGGTCGCTGCTGCTGGGTATCGCCGACGCCACCCTCAGCAGCGTGGCACTGCTCCTGGCCGGCACGGGATTCTGTGGAGCGTTCACCACGTTCTCCACCTTCGCCGCCCTGTCGGAGGAGTCCTGGGACGCCGGGTGGCGCGGGGTTTCGGTGGGCAATGTCGTGGTCAGCGTGGTCTTGTGTGTCGGGGCGTTCTGGGTCGGGGCCATGGTCATCGGCCAGGCGATCGCCGGTGGCTGAGGACAAGGTGCGGCTGACCGTGCGGGCCAAACCCGGTAGCCGCCGTCCCGGGGTGACGGCAGCGATCCCGGGCGGCCCCGTGACTACCCTGACGGCATGACCGAGGCGCCACGCGGGCCATTGGGGTTCCCGGCCTACCGCCGCATCTTCATCGCGCGCGCCATCTCGTCGGCCGGCTCCTACATGCAGGTCGTCGCGGCCACGTGGTACGCCTTCTATCTCACGGGAAACCCGATGTCCGTGGGGGTCCTGTCCGCCCTGGCGCTCGGGCCCGCCATCGTGGGCTCCCCGATCGGCGGTTCCCTCGCCGACCGCTACGACCCGCGCCGTCTGGCGATGGTGCTGAGCCTGCTGCAGGCGATCCCGGCCGCTCTGATGGCCGCCCTCGCCATCTTCGGCGAACTCAACATCGGGGCGCTGTACGTACTGGTCTTCGCCGGGGCCATCCCCTTCAGCCTGAATCAACCGGTGATCACGCTCATCGCGCCGTACACGGTCCCCGAGGAGTTCCGGCAGACGGCGGTCGCCCGCACCTCCATGATCTACAACGTGACCCGCCTCCTCGGGGCCGTTGCCGGCGGGTTCATCGTCCAGGCGCTGGGCGTGGGATTCGCATTCGCCGCGAACGCGGTGTCCTACGTCGCAGTGGCCGTGGTCCTGGCGACCACCCACCTGGTCTCGGAGGTGACCAGGCGCTCGGCGACCGCTGGGCTCCTGTCCGGGGTGCGGGAGGGGTGGGGGCAACGTTTCCTGCGACTTGTGGCGGTCGGCGTGGCGGTCTTCTTCACCCTGGTGGCCCCCATCGAGCAGCTGATGCCGACCGTCGCGCAGGAACATGGGATGACCGCCTCCGCAGTGGGCATCCTCGTCGGAGCCATCGGGCTGGGGGCCCTTCTCGCGAACCCCCTGATCGGCCGGCGCAACAACACGCCATACCGCCGACGCCAGCTGATGGCGACCGGCCTCTTCCTCGCCGCCATCGGCATGATCCTGCTGTCGGTGACTCCCGAACAGGGCATCGCGGTCGACGTTTTCGGGGCGACACTCATCGGGTTCGGCTGGGAGTTCGTGTTCGTAGCGGGCCAGTCGACCGTCGCCGTGGAGGTCCCGCCCGACATCCGGGGGCGCATGATGGGCATGTTCTTCGTCATCGTCACGGCCACCACCGCTCTGGGCGCGCTCCTGGTAAGCCTTCTGATCGGGCGCCTGGGTCTGCTCCCCGCCTTCCTGCTCACCGCCGGCATCGTGACCGTGGCGGGCATAGGGGTGGTCGTCCGCAACCAGTACACCCCCGTGGCGGACCGCGACCCGGCGTCCCCCGCCGACACCGCGCGGACCCCCTGACCGCAGAACTGCCCCGTACGGGGCAGTTCCGGCCCCTCTCTAGGGCAGGTCTGACCGTTCGGGGCAGGTCTGTGGCGGCCCAAGTCGCTAGGGTTGACGTGACATGACCTCCACTCACACCCCTGTGAGGACCCGCCGCTCGCGGGCGGACACCGTGCGCGCCAACGACCGGGCGATCCAGGACGCCGTACTGCGGTCGATCGCCGAGGTCGGCTGGGATGCCACGTCCCTGTCCGGGGTGGCCAAACTCGCCGGACTCACCGTGGGGGCCCTCTACAACCGGGCGGAGTCGAAGTCGGAGCTCGGCAACGCCGTCTGGTCCGATGCCGTGCAGCCGTGGCTGTCCGACCAGGTCGATCGCATCCTGTCCGCGGGCGAGGCCGGAGACGCGTCCGCCCTGGGAGACGCATTCGCGACCTGGGAGGGCGACCAGGTGCTGGGGGTGAGTGTCACCGAACTGCTCATCGCCTCCCTGTTCGACGACGAGCTGGACGAGGTGGTGGGCCGCGATGCCCGTCGCATCATGGGACGGATCCGTTCGGTCGACGGTGGTGCGACAGCGCTGCCGGACCACGTCGCCGCCGCGAACACCCTCAACCTGTCGATGGCGTTCGGGCGCCTGCTCGCACGCACGAGCCACCCCGGCCTGCCGGCTCTCAGCCGGGAGCAGGTGGCCGTGGCCGCTGCCTTCGCTGGGGCCCGCTCGCAGCAGCGCCGCCCCGAACACGTGCCTGCCGTGGAATTCCTGCGGGAACCCGAGGCGGAATCCGAGCAGACGCACATCGACACCGCCACTTTGAGCGTCATCGGACGGGTCGGCTACCGGCGAGCCACGATCGCCCGCATCTCCCGCGCCGCCGGGATGAGTACGGGACGCCTGTTCAGCCGGTACGACAGCAAGGCGCAACTGGTCCACGAAGCGGTCGGGCGCCTCCTCAAGAGCCCGGTGGAGATGTGGGAGGACTATGCGCCGGTCGTCGCAGAACAGGGACCGCTCATGGCCCGGGCGCTGTGGGTGAGCGACGTACTGGAGTCGAAGAACGCCTCGCACTGGGCCCTGGACCTCGAGTTGGCGCGGGTAGCCCGCTTCATCCCCGAACTGGCGGATCTACAGGTGGCCGCCGAGGCCCACCACCACACCAACCTCGGAGTCATGTTCGTCGGTTCCTTCAGCGAAGGGCTCGCCTCCCTTCCCTTCGAGGACCCCTTCTCCGCCGGTAGCACCACCCGCTGACCCTGGGGTCGGCCGATGTGGCGCCGCTCCTCCGAGCCGCCATCCCAAGGGCGAATGACCCCACGACCTGAACCGCTTCCTGTCGTAACGTCGAACTGCTGCTGCGGCGGCCACGGGACTGCGTCGAGGGGGACTGCCGTGGACACTCTGGCGACGGAACGGGTTCGGGACGGCGGGCGCGCGTGGTGGGCCCTCCCGGTGATCGCGCTGGTGGCCAGCGCGCTGGCGATACCGGGGACCGGCCGGGCGGACTTTGCGTGGCAACTGCCCGCGCTCGACGTGTCGGCGCCGGGGCAGGACGCCACCTCTCCGCAAGTGGCGGTCGCTCCCGACGGCTCGACCACGATCGTCTGGACCCGCAGCACCGACACCGGGAACTCAGCCGTGCAGGCCGCCACCCGGGCCGCCGGTGCCCGCACCTTCACCGCACCTGTCGACGTATCCGCACCGGGCCAGGAAGCTGGTGCCCCGCAGATCGCCGTCGCCGGGAACGGCGCAGTTACCGCTGTCTGGCAACGCCTCACCGACAATGGCACGTGGGTCGTGCAGGCCGCGGACCGGGCACCCGGAGCCACCACCTTCGATCCCCCGACGAACCTGACTGCGACTGCCCACGCTGCCTTCGACCCCCAGGTCGCCGTCGCCGCCGACGGCTCCGCCACCGCCGTCTGGACCCGGATCGACGACACGGGGCACTCCGTCGTGCAGGGCGCCACCCGGGTCGGTGGGACGAAGGCCTTCAGTGCTCCTGCCGACCTGTCCGCGGGGGGTCGCAATGCCTCCGCCCCCCAAGTCGCCGTCGCCGCCGACGGCTCCGCCACCGCCGTGTGGGTCCGGCGGAACGACGACAACAACTGGGTCGTCCAGGCCGCGACCCGCGCTGCCGGCACCGACACGTTCCCCACTCCGGCCACGCTGTCGGCGCCCGGGCGCAACGCCTTCGACCCCCAGGTCGCTTCGACCCCAGACGGAGCCACCACAGTGGTGTGGACGCGCCACAACGACGCGGGACCCTCGGTGGTACAGGCGGCCGCCCGCCCCGCAGGAGCTGGCACGTTCACCGGCCCCGTCGACGTCTCGGCAGAGGGGCGCAACACCTACAACCCCCAGATCGCCGTGGCCGCCGACGGGACGACGACCGTCGTCTGGCAGCGTCTCACCGACGCCGGCAGTCACCTTGTGCAGACCGCTTACCGAGGAGGCGGCGGCGCCGCCTTCACCACCCCCGCCACCTTGTCGACCGTCGGGCAGGACGCCATCTCCCCTCAGGTCGCCGTGAGCGGGGACGGCACCACGCGTGTGGTGTGGACCAGCGATGCCGGCGGCTACACGGTGCAGACCGCGGCCCGGGCTGCTGGTGCGGACGGTTTCGGCGCTCCGGTCTCCCTGTCGGCGCCCGGACCGGATGCCGACAACCCACAGGTGGCCGGGGCCACCGTCGCGTGGCAGCGTCGGGACACCGCGGGCAACACGATCATCCAGGCGAGTGCGTGGGAGGACCCGCCGGCGGCGGCCCCGGGCACCGCACCGGATCAACCGCAGCCGAACCGTGCCGACCCTCCGCCCGCCGTCTCGGTGCCATTGCCGGCGCCCACCTCAGCCCGGCCCCAGGTCCCGCACCTGCTTCCTTCCCCCAGCAAGGCCTGCCGGAAGGCGAAGAAGAGGCTCAAGAAGGCCGACACCCGGAAGGAACGCAAAGCCGCCAAGAAGGCCGTGCGTCGGGCCTGCCGAAAGTGACCCCGGCAGTGACTCAGACTCCATCGGTGAAGGTTCCGGCCGATCGGACGGAAAGCGCCCTGGACGGGGTCTCAGGGGGACGAACTGTCTTACTCTGTGTAACGCCGCCGATCCCGCGGTGGGCGAGAGGACACCCATGGGAGTCTCGAAGACCACCTCCCAGCCCAGTGGGGCTGGGCGTGGACCGGTGCGCTCAGTTGCGCTGGTGGGCGTCCTAGGGGCGATGCTGGCGGTGCCGGGACTGGCCAGGG
Source organism: Actinomycetota bacterium (assembly GCA_029978705.1). Classification (GTDB taxonomy): domain Bacteria; phylum Actinomycetota; class Actinomycetes; order S36-B12; genus CAIWTL01. Next base: position 579 of record JAPOIY010000023.1, on the reverse strand, counting down.
CTGACTTCTTATGGCAGTCGCCCGCGCTGGACCTGTCCGCCCCCGGGCGGAATGCTGTGTCACCGCAGGTCGTAACCGCCCCCGACGGCGCCACGACCATCGCCTGGTACCGCTACAACGACACCGGCAACGCCATCGTGCAGGCCGCTACCCGCCCGGCCGGAGCCGCCACCTTCAGCAACCCCACCGACCTGTCCTTCCCCACCCAGAGCGCCCTCCACCCGCAGATCGCCGTGGATCCCGACGGGGCTACAACCGTCACCTGGAACGCCTACAACGCCAACGCCATCGTGCAGGTCGCCACCCGCCCCGCCGGAGCCGCCACGTTCAACAACCCCGTCAACCTGTCCGCCCCCGGCCGAGACGCCCTCAACCCGCAGATCGCCGTGGATCCCGACGGCGCCACCACCATCACCTGGCGCCGCGTCAACGACAACGGCAACACCATCGTGCAGGCCGCCACCCGCCCCGCCGGAACCGCCACCTTCAGCAACCCCGTCGACCTGTCCGCCCCCGGCCAGGACGCCTTCGACCCGCAGATCGCCGTAGCTCCCGACGGCGCCACCACCGTCACCTGGC
>JAPOIY010000079.1 GCA_029978705.1 Actinomycetota bacterium | reverse complement strand
GTGCGGCGGGCGGCCGGCAGGGGGGCGGCCATCGCCAGGTCCACCCCGAGGACCGGCGCGATGCCCCGGTCCCGGCACGCCGTCACGAACCGCACGGCCCCGTAGACCCCGTCACGGTCGGTCAGGGCGAGCGTGTCCTGGCCCAGTTCCGCCGCCCGGGCGACCAACGCGGCGGGCGCCGACGCCCCGTGCCGCAGGGAGAAGCCCGAGGCCACATGCAGGTGCACAAAGGGGGGCGGCATGTCACTGGGCCCGACGTTCCCGCACCAGACCGGCCACCACCACGTCGAGGAAGTTGTGGGCGTCGCGGATCAGGTCGTCGGCCTCGCGAGGGCCGATCACCCCCACCCCGGCCTCCGCCGCGACCCGTTTCCCGGTGCCGGCGGCGAAGAACTCGGCCCACTCCCGCAGTTCGGGGGCCACGCGGGGCAGCAGCGTCCACACGTCCCGCGGGGAGGCGGAGCGGTCCCGCCGGGCCCGGGCCGCGAGCACCGCGGCGGCGGTCCGCCGCGCGACCAGGTGCGCCCGCACGTACCGGTCGGCGGGCCGGGGTTCGGCCACGGCGCCCTCGATCTCGGCGACCGCGGCCGCGAGCAGCTCCACGCTGGCCCGCGGGATGTCCCATTCCGGTGACTTCCTCATGATCCTCTCCCCTTCATGGCCCTCCCCTTCCTCAGTCCGCGATGCCGCGGAGCACCCAGTCCGCCCCGTGCCGGCTCAACTCGAACACCCCGTCCGGACACGTCTCGACGCGCCAGACCTCCCGCTGTCCGGCCGGCTCCCCGCGCCACCACGGCACCGCCTCCAGCCACCACCCCAGGACCTCGACGACCCGGTAGGTGCGGTGCCGCCGCCGGAACCGCACCGGGGTGCCGCTGCGGCACCACACGAGGACCGGTTCGGCGTAACGACGGCTCATCCGCCCTCCCGATCTGTTCGAACATGTGTTCGATTGCGATACCGTCACGGTACGAGCCCGCCCCCCGGTCGTCAATACCCCTGCGACCCCCGCCGCCCCGGCCGGCCACCCGGCTCGACTGCTCCCGGCCGCCAGGCAACCAGCACCCCCCGACACCGCTCGCCGCGTCCCCGGATCGGTGCATGGCGACTACTACGCTGCGGCCATGTCGACCAGCTCGCCGCCCGCTGCGGTGCAGCAGGTGGCTGCCGCGCTCGCCGGTCTCGGGGCGGCCGGCACGCCGGTGCCGGGACCGCCGCACCCGCTGCCGGACGGCCAGTCGGCGGTACGCACCCACGTCTTCGAAGCCGCCGGCAAACCGCTGGTGGTGGTGTGTGCCGGGCACCCCGACCCGGTCGATCTCGCCGGGGTGCTCGGCGCCGAGACCGTGCGCCGCGTGCCACCGCCCGTGGCCACCCTGTGGACGGGGCAGGATCCGGGGTCCGTGGCGCCGGTCGGGCACGCCGAGCCCGTCATCGTCGTGATCGACATCAACCTGGCCCAGCCGGTGGTGCTGTGGGTGCCCGCCGGCGCCCCCGGCTACGCCTTCCCGACGACCTATTCGGAACTGCTGCGGATCACCGCGGGGATCGCCGCCGAAGTGGGGAAGTTGCCCTGACGCCGCGCGGCGACCACGATGCGCGCATGGGACACGACCGGATGCTGCGGACCTCCTGGGTCCTGGCGGCGCTGACGGTCGTGAGCCAGATCGGCTGGGTGCTGGTGGCCGGCCCGGTGCGCGACGCCTTCACCGGCGGCGGGGTCGTGCTGTTCTTCCTCGCCTCCCTGACCCATTCCCTCGCCACCCAGCCGGCCGCGTGGACGGCTCGGTTCTTCGCCACGGTCCTGGTGTTCGGCTGGCTCGTCGAAGCGCTCGGGACGACCACCGGAGTGCCGTTCGGCGCGTACGCCTACGGCGACCGCCTGGGGCCGGACGTGGGGCCCGTCCCCGTGGTGATCCCGCTCGCGTGGGCGATGATGGCCTACCCCGTGTACCTCGCCGCGGCCCGCGCGTGCCGCACGGTCAGCGGCCGTCTCGTGCTCGCTGCCGCCCTGCTGGCGACGTGGGACCTGTTCCTCGACCCGCAGATGGTGGCCGAGGGCCACTGGTGGTTCGCGGCCGCGCACCCCGCGCTCCCCGGGATCCCGGGCATCCCCCTGACCAACTTCCTCGGCTGGGCGGTGGCCGCCCTCGTGCTCATGGTCGCCCTCCAGGCCGTCGCCGGGGCCCCCCCGGTGGCCGTGGCACCCCTGTCGCCGCCGGTCGTGCTGCTGGCGTGGGTGTACGTCTCCAACGTCCTGGCGAATGCGGTGTTCTTCGGCCGGCCGGGCGTGGCCCTGGTGGGCGCTATCGGCATGGGCATCCCGCTGGCCGTGGCCGCCCGGGGGCTGCGCCCTCCCACCCCGGTGGCGGCCCCGCCGTGAGGCCCGTGCGGGCAGCGGTGCTGGTGTGTTCCGCCCTGGCGGCGGCGGGGGCGGCGCACGCGTGGCGCAACAGCCGCCTGCTGGCCCACCTGTCCGGGGCGCCCGGGACCAGCGTGTCCGGGAGGGTGTCGGTCCTGATCCCGGCCCGTGACGAGGCCGCCACGATCGGGACGCTGCTGGCCGACCTGCGGGCGCAGCGCGGCGTCGCGGACCTCGAGATCCTCGTCCTCGACGACGACTCGGGGGACGGCACGGTCGACGTGGCGCATGCCGCCGCCGCCGGGGACGCCCGGGTCCGGATCCTGCCCGGCACCGGAGCGCCCCCGCCGGGATGGCTGGGCAAGCCGTACGCCTGCGCCCGGCTGGCCGCGGCAGCCACCGGGGACGACCTCGTGTTCGTCGACGCCGACGTGCGCCTGGCGCCGGACGCGGTCGCGGCCGCGGTCGCCGCCCGCCGGGCGACCGGGGCGGGGCTGCTCAGCGCGTGGCCGCGGCAGCGGGCCGTGACCGTGCTGGCGCACCTCGTCCAGCCGTTGCAGCAGTGGTCGTGGCTGACGACCCTCCCCCTCGGGTTGGCCCGCCGGTCGCGGCGCCCGACCCTGGCGGCCGCCAACGGGCAGTTCCTGGCGCTGGACCGCCGGGCCTACACCGCCGCCGGGGGCCACGGTGCGGTGGCCGGCGCCGTGCTGGAGGACATCGCCCTGGCCCGGGCCGTGCGGGGCGCCGGCTGGGGCAGCGACATCGTCGACGCGGCCGCGGTCGCGGAGTGCCTCATGTACCCCGACGACGCCGCCCTGATCGCCGGGTACGGCAAGTCGCTGTGGGCGGCGTTCGGCACCCCCGCACGCAGTCTCGCGGCCACGGGGGCGCTCGCAGTGGTGGCGACGCTGCCGCCCGCGTACGCCCTGGCGGGACGGCACGGTCCCACCCGGCTGGTGGCGGCCGCCGGGTCGGCAGCGGCCGTCGCCAACCGCGTGGTCACCGCGCGGGCCACCGGTTCTCCCCCCTGGCCGTGGGCGGCCACCCACCCGGCGGCCGCCTGGGTCCTGGTCGCGCTCACCGCGCGATCGGTGCGCGAGTACCGTCGCGGCCGGCTGACGTGGCGCGGGCGTCCCGTGACCGCCTCGTAGGCTGGGGCCGTGGCGCGCATCATCGTGATCGGGGCGGGCGCGGGTGGCCTCGCCGTCGCCGCCCGGCTGGGCGCCAAGCGGCACGACGTCCTGGTC
>JAPOIY010000075.1 GCA_029978705.1 Actinomycetota bacterium | reverse complement strand
GCATCAGTCGGGAGTCCCCTGGATGTCGAGGACCAGAGCCTGCACCAGGAGAACGAACCCGCAGAAGAAGGGCACCACACTGAGCACCGTCGTCCCCGCGGTAGGCGTGGTCCCCTGCAACGCCACGACCGTGGTCCACACCCCGACCCCGAGCCCGACGAGGAGCATCGCCAACCCCGTGTAGAAGAGAAGGGCGATCGGCGAGAACGACCACAGGGTGTACTTCAACCACATACGCCGCCAGAAGCCGCGGAACAGCAGCCAACTGATGCGCGGGCCGTCGCGCAGCGGACGCAGCGTCGACACCTCGGCGTCGTAGCGGGCGGGGATGGGCACGTCCTTGGCGCGTACGTCGGCGATGTTGAGCCAGATGAGCAGATCGTTCTCGAACTCGTAGCGTCGCGCGACCCGCTCCAGCGGAACGAGTTCCAAACTCTCGCGGGTGATGGCCGTGTAACCGTTCTGCGGGTCGACCAGGTTCCAGTACCCCGACGCCGCCTTGTTCATGAAGGTCAACACCATGTTGCCCAGAATCCGGCTTGCCGGCATCCCCCGCGTACTCGTGCGGGAGTAGAAGCGGTTGCCCTTGGCGAACCCGTAGCCCTCGACCAAGGGGTCGAGCAGATCGGTGAGGTACTCGGGATCCATCTGGTTGTCCCCCGCCATCACCACCATCGCATCGCACTCGTCGGCCACGGCCGCGCGATGCCCGGACACGATCGCGGCCCCGACGCCCGCGTTGGCTGGATGGCGGATGAGGGTCACCCGCGGGTCGGCCAGCTCCATCACGACGCGACCGGTCCCGTCCGGGCTGGCGTCGTCGACGACGACAATGCGGTCGACGAGATCCGGGACGCCCTTGATCGTCTGCGCGATCAACGTCTCCTCGCGAAACGCGGGCACCACCACCGCAACCCGCAGACCCCGATAGGACATCACACCTCCCTGCCTAGGCCCGAGCGTAGTGCGGCATTCGCCTGGGCGATGCCCTTCCACCTGCCCCGGCTCGCGGCACTCCTCGCTACCGTGGGGGCATCCCACCAGTGACGACGTGAGGGGTTGCGCCCGATGCCCGCGACCGCCGGCCCCAGCTCAGCCTCCCCCGCGGGCGCCGACGCCGAGGCGGGATACCCGGCCTCTCTGACCAGAGTCGGAGGTATCAGCGCCACCGCTTGGCTCTTGGGCTCCCTGGCGGCCATCGCCGTGACGGGGATCGGCTTCACACTTGCCCACTGGGACTGGTACCCCGTCTCGGACTGGGCGCTGACCGATCTGGAGACCCTGCATCTCGGCGATCGGTTTCCCCTGGTCGGCGCCTACTCCCGGGCCGGGTGGAGCCACCCGGGACCGGCCTTCACGCTGCTGATGGCCGCGGGAACCCTGACCACCGGCGTCTCAGCGGGGATGCTCCTGGCGATGCTGGTACTGCAGCTCGCCGCCGTGGCGCTCGCCTGGTTCGCTGTCCGGTCGCAGTCGCGGCCAGCGGCAGTGCTGATCTGCAGCGCGCTCCTGATCACCTGGGCCGTCGGCACGGAGGCGACGGGCATGTTGTTGCCGTGGAACCCGTGGGCGAGCCTGTTGGCGGCCGGAACCCTCCTGGCGGTCGCTTGGGCAGCTGCCGCTGGTGCGCGCCTGGGGGCGGTCGCCCTGTTCCCGCTGGGGTCCTTCCTCCTCCAGGCACATGCCGGGACGGCAGTCTTCGTCGGCGCCACCTGTCTGGTGGCGTGCCTGCTGGTCGTCCCCCCCAGACACCGGCCCAGCCCTGTTCCCTGGCGCTGGTGGGGCGTCGGGCTGGCCGTCACCGCACTGCTCTGGCTCCCCAGCGTTCTCGATCAACTGACTTCCGTACGGGGGAATCTGTCCCTCATGCTCCAGGTGGAGGCAGGCCGGGTCTGGGACTGGTCGCTGGGATGGAACACCGTGACCGGGGCGTTCTCCCTCGACCCCTTCTGGTGGACCCCCCAGGGCTGGTTGCCGACCTACCCAGGGGTGCCGTGGCTGCTGCTTCTCCCCGTGATCGCCACCCTCGTCGCGATCAAAGGTCGGGACACAGCAGCGCTCCCAGCTCTGACCGTCTGCTGGGCGGCTGTCGGGGCGATCGTGCCGACTGCCGCCCACCTGGATCAGCCCCTGTCGTACCTGGTGCAGTGGATCCCCGCCGTCGTCATGACGACATGGGCGGTCTCGGGCTGGGTGCTGCTCAGGGCCAGCGGTCATGAAGCAGCGGTTCTGCGAGTTGCGCCCGCACTTCTGGTCCTGCCCGCGCTCCTCGTCGCCGGACGCATCGTGCTCAACCCGCCTCCGTCGCCCATGCAGTCCGCAGCCGTAGCGGCTGCCCTCGACACCGCCGCCGAGTTCCACCGCCGGACCGCTGAGGAGGTGGTCGTGGGGGTTCCTGAGGGGGCGAGCTGGGATTCACTGATGGTGCTGCCGGGCGTCCTGGTCGCTCTCGAACGTCACGGAGTCCCGGTGCGGGGATCGTTCGCGCTGCCGGCGACCCTGCATTCCTTGGCGCCCGGGGACTCGTCTGGCTCCCCGACTCTGCTCGTCCGCACGATCCCTGCGGGGCCCCCTCCCCCCGGATGGCAGGTCGTTCGGGAGATGCCTTCCGGGTTGTCCGCGGACGAGGAACAGCAGATTGAGGCCCTGACGGATCCTGGCCACCCCCTCTCCCAGGAGGAACTGGTCCGCCGCGCCGAACGGGTGAACGAGATCCGAGAGGGCCGTACGGGATGGCAGGTCCTGCTTCGTCGGGATGCGTCCCGGTGACCCGTCCCTGGGGGAACAACTAGACTGGACCGCGTTTGCACCCCTCGCCGAACGAGGGGAAATGCTGTCGCACGCTGCCGTGCTTTCGCGAAGAGGGGACGTCCATGCCCGCCGATGCGCCGGTTGACCGTCCCGCGGCAAGCCGGTCGGCTGACGGCGGCGGGGGCCACGTACTGGACTTGATCCGGGCCCTGCGGCCCAAGCAGTGGCTGAAGAACCTCCTGGTCTTCGCCGCCCCCCTGGCCGCCGGAAGTCTCCTGCAGGGTCCAGTGCTGGCCGGGACCCTGGTCGCCTTCGTGGTCTTCTGCCTGGCCGCCAGCGCGACCTACCTCATCAACGACATCCGTGACGTCGAGGTCGACCGGCTGCACCCCAAGAAGCGGTTCCGGCCCATCGCCAGCGGTGCCGTCAGCAAACCGACGGCCGTAGTCACCGCCGTGCTCCTGATGGTCGTGGCTCTGGGGATCGGGTTCTGGCAGAGCACCGGGCTCGGGTGGACGGTGTTGGCCTACGTCGTCTCGACCCTGTCGTACTCCCTGGGTCTCAAACACGAACCGGTCCTCGAACTGCTGCTGCTCTCCCTGGGGTTCATGCTGCGGGCCGTCGCCGGCGGCGTCGCCACCGGAATCCCGCTGAGCCAGTGGTTCCTCATCGTCGCCGGGTTCGGCTCCCTGTTCATGGCTGCCGGGAAGCGCTACTCGGAACTGAACCGGCTGACCGCCGACGAGATCGACCCCAGCAGCGGCGACCAGGGCCGCAAGGTTCTCGGCGGGTACACCCTGTCCTACCTGCGTTTCGTCGTCGCCGTGGCCGCCGGCGTCACCGTCACCGCGTACTGCCTGTGGGCCTTCGAGGTGGGCGGCTCCCAGAGCCCCCCGTGGAGCCTGATCAGCATCTTCCCCTTCGTTCTCGCCCTCCTCCGCTACGGCGCCGACATCTTCCGCGGCGAAGCGGAAGCGCCGGAGAACGCCGTCCTGGCGGACCGCGTCTTGCTCGTGTCCGGCGTGGCGTGGGCGATCACGTTCGGGCTGGGAGCCATCACCTGATGACGACCACCACGACCGTGCCCGGCGGGAACCGGGAGGTGCTCACCGGATGGGGCCGCACCGCTCCGAGTGCGGCCACCGTCTGGCGCCCCCGCACCATCGAGGAGGTCGCCACGGTGCTGACGGACCCGCGCCTGCGCAACGGCCGGGGGGGCATCGCTCGTGGCATGGCTCGGTCCTACGGCGACCCGGCGCAGAACGCCGGCGGCGCCGTCCTCGACCTGACGGGCCTGGACCAGTTGTGGCTGGACGCCACCACCGGCGTGCTGACTGCCCAGGCGGGGGTGACAATCGACCGGATCCTGCGGCAGTCGGTCCCGCACGGGTGGTTCGTCCCGGTCACTCCCGGGACGCGGTTCGTGAGCATCGGTGGTGCGATCGCCGCCGACGTCCATGGAAAGAACCACCATCAGGACGGCAGCCTCGGCGCCCACGTCCTGGCGCTCGACCTCATGGCACCCGATGGAACTGTTCGGACCTTGTCCT
>JAPOIY010000149.1 GCA_029978705.1 Actinomycetota bacterium | reverse complement strand
GCAGCTTCCCGGTCCGAACACCGACCTGTGGGACTGGCAGATTCAGGGCCTGTGCCGGGGCGTCGACTCGTCGGCGTTCTTCCATCCCGACGGGGAACGCGGCCGCGCCCGCGCGCAGCGCGAGATGCGCGCCAAGCAGATGTGCCGGCAGTGCCCGGTGATCGTGCAGTGCCGATCCCACGCGCTGCGGGTCGGCGAGCCGTACGGGATCTGGGGTGGTCTGAGCGAGTCCGAGCGGGAGATCCTCATCAAGCGCGGCACCGGCCGCCGCTCAGCCTGACGAGTCCGCGGGAGACACGTCTTCAGCGACATCGCCGCCCCCGTCCGGTTCTTCTCCCGGCTCCGCCCCGGTCACGGTCGGGGGGTCCAGGGCGATCAACGCGGCGCCAGCGGCGAAGACGATCGCGAACAGCATCACGACGGTGAACGAGAAGCCGCCCGCCCACACCGACAGCAGCAGCCCGAGCAGGCAGGCGGCCAGCCACGGGGTGTGGCGGGGCGGTACCCACCGCACGGTCAGCGCTGTGGCGCCGACCGCATCGACCCCAGGTAGTACGTCTCAGCGCCAGTCGGGTATCCCCCGCCGTCGGTGGCGATGTGCACGTGGTCGAAGTGGTTGGCCGTCTCGTTGCCGTAGTCGGCCGTCCAACTGGGTGCGCCGATGCCCGGGTAGAAGCCCTGCCGCCAGATGACGTGCAGCACGCCCCACCGCTTGGCATTGGCCAGTGCGTAGCCGGCGATCTGATTACCCAGCTCGATGCCCTCCGGCGAGTGATAGTCGGGGATCATCACGTCGATGGCCAGACCCTCGGGATGCCAGCGCAGCGGATCCTGGCGGACTCCGCCGATGGTCTTGATCTCCAGGAACATGGTGCTGATCGCCCGGGCCGCCCAGATGGTGTGCACCTGAAGACCCTGCTCGGGAGCGACCCCGGGGGTCAGCGGCAACTCGAAGTCCTGGGCCGCCATGGGTGCGCTGACGGCCAGCAGTTCGGCCTCGGTGGGGGTGGCCACCGGCGTCGCGGGCGCTGATTGCGGCGCGGAGGCGACCGCATCCCCCGTCGGACCGGGGGCTGTCTGAGGGCTCCGCGTGGTGTGG
>JAPOIY010000106.1 GCA_029978705.1 Actinomycetota bacterium | reverse complement strand
GCCGGACGGGCTTCGATCAGATCGACGCGTAATCCGCCGCGGACCAGTGCCAGCGCGGCAGTCAGACCGACGGGACCGGCGCCCACCACGAGCACATCTCCCTCACCGGACCTGCTCGAACTCTCGGTGGGTTTCATTGACGCCCAGATTATTTGATGCTGTCCGTGAAAGGCTGGAGTTCATGCCCAGCTTGACCAGGCGTGAACTGTTGGCGGTCGCCGGGCTGGCGGTTCTCGGGTTGTCCGCTCCGTCGGCACGGGCGACACCGGTGGACCCGAAAGCCCTGAACGAGTTGGAGGAGTCTCTTCAGGGTTCGTTGCTGCGGCCGGGCAGCCCGGACTACGCGGCGCTGGCCACCCCCCGCAACCTGCGCTTCGCCGCAACCATGCCCGAAGCCGTGGTGCTGTGCGCCGGCACGGAAGATGTAGCCGCGACGGTCGCGTGGGCGAACAAGACGCAGACCCCCTTCGCGATACGCGGGGGTGGCCACAATTACGCCGACGCCTCCAGCTCGCGCGGGATCGTCCTGGCCACCCGGATGATGAACGTCGCCACCGTCGAGGGAACAACACTGCGGAGCCAAGCCGGGGTGCGTAATGCCGATCTGGCCAAGCTGCTGCCCCAAGGCGGCACGGGACGGCTGCTCCTGCCCGGGGGCAACTGCCCGGCGGTCGGAGTCGTGGGGCTCACACTGGGCGGTGGCATCGGGCCGAATGCGCGATGGGCCGGGCTCACCGCCGACCGGTTACGCAAGGTCACCATGGTGACCGCGGACGGATCCGTGGTGACCGCCGGTGACACCGAGAACCCCGACCTGTTCTGGGCACTGCGTGGGGGAGCGGGCGGAAACTACTGGGTTGTCACCGACCTGGAGTACGAACTGGTCGAGGTCCCTGTCAACAGAGCAGTGACGGCGCTGATCACCGCGGCCGGCCGCGATGCGGCGCTGGCCGCCACGATGGCTTTCCAGAAGGTCCTGGCCGACAACGGGAGGCAGGTGTCCGGGACCCTGCGACTGGGGCATGCCGGCGGCGACGTCGAGATCCGGATCCGTATGCAGGCTCTGGCCACCGAGGCAGAAGCCCACGACATGCTCGCGCCGCTGTTGTCGGTGCCGGGTGTTGACGCTGCGCTCACCGAACGGCCGTGGTGGGACGTCTACGCCTGGTACACCACCGCGCCCACACCGTCCTATTCGTTCTGGGACCGGTCACTGTTCGCCGAGGACTATCTGAACGAGGACGTCGTCGCCAGGGCGATCGAGGTGGTGCGACGGTTTCCCGCCAATGGCGACTCCGAACGCCGTGGTGCGATGGGCCTCTACGGCTGGGTGGGCGAAGCGGTCACCGACATCGCCCCCGGTGACACCGCCTACATCCACCGATCGGCGAAGGTCCTGGTGGAGATGTCCGCGGGCTGGGCCACTCCGGCGCAGTCGATGTGGCCGGACACCCCCATCCCACCGGACATCCGAGATTGGGAGCAGAACCTCTGGGAGGTGCTCTTGCCGCAGTCCACGGGCCGCTCCTACCAGAATTTCCCGGACCCGCTGCTGGGCGACTGGGCGCGCTCGTATTACGGGGACAACCTGGCCCGACTGCAGGTCGTCAAGGCCGCCTGGGATCCCCGGTGTCTGTTCACCCACCCGCAGGGGATCCCGCTACCGGGCTGAAGTCCCCGGCGGTTGGACAAGCCAGAGGACACTTCCGTAACCTAATCGTGATCTAAGGCACGGGGACCAAAGGATGCGCAGTCTTGAAGTTTGACCAGCCCAAGGCGGTGGCCGGCGTCATCGCCGGATTGACCGCCGTCAGCCTGGTGTGG
>JAPOIY010000059.1 GCA_029978705.1 Actinomycetota bacterium | reverse complement strand
TAGCCATCTGGGGACCCATCGGCGCGATCATTGGGATCCCGCTGGCCGCCGCCGGGTTCGCCATCGCCGACACCTACAGTGCGCGGTACGAGTTGATCCCCGAACTGCGCGCCGTCAGCACCTGAGCGACCGCGGTCACGCAGGCTGACCGGTTCAGACGGACGATGTCCGGGTATATCGAAGTCGCGAACCAGTCGGGAGGGAGTTCGTCATGATCGACATCATCAGCGGCACCATCCTGTGGTGAACGCGCTCGTCTCCTGACTGCCTGTGGAAGAATCCAGAAGGACATCGCTGCGGTTAGCCAGCGGTAGGCCCAAGCGACGAGGCCGCCGTCCGCGACACCGCATGGCGGATCACCACCACCGCTCCGATGGCCGCCACCGTGGCCACATAGAGGGGTAGGACGTACGTGATCCCGTTCTCCAGCAGGACGTTCCACAGCAGTTCCGCGGTCCCCCCGAAGAGGGTCACCGTCACCGTGTAGGCGACGCCCAAGCCGAGCGCCCGGTAGGCGCGCGGGAACTGGTCGGCGACGTAGAGCAGGTCGCAGGCGAGCACCATCCCCATGGGGAAGAGCACCAGGACCTGCAGGACGAAGGTGTTCACCGTCTGCCCGTTGACCAGGAGCAGGCACGGCAACGTCACCACCACCAGCGTCACCAGGGCGATCGCCAGCAACCGTTCCAGCCCGTACCGGTCAGCGAGTCGCGCATAGACCAGCACCACCAGACCCATGACCGCGAGGCCGACCATGTTCGCCGCGAACGTCGTGCTCGCCGCCGCGCCTTCGCTGCGGGCGATCTGCGGGAAGATCGTGGCGGTGACGTAGAACCCCAGGCACTCCGCCGCCGCGACAGCCATGCACCGCAGTACGGGTCCCCGGTACTTCTGCAGCAGGGTCACCAGCGCGTTCTCGCCGCCCTCTCGTCGCGCGGGCGGGGAATGCGGCGTGTGGCGCCGGAGCCAGAACCCCAACAAGCCGAAGGCGGCTCCGATGAGGAAGGGGATCCGCCAGCCCCATGCGGCCATCTGCTCGTCGTCGAGGGCTGCCGTGAGCAGCACCCCGACGAGTGAGCCGACGAACGTTCCGATCACGAGGGTGAAGGAGAACGACGAGACGAAGCGGGCGCGACGGCCGGGCTTGGTGAAGTCCACGAGGTAAGCCACTGCGGCCGGAAGCTCCCCACCCAACGACATGCCCTGGATGATGCGGGCCACGAGCAGCCAGACGCCGGCCCAGACTCCCCACGATGCCGCCGTCGGGACCAGGGCGATGCCGAGACTCCCGATGCACATCCCGCCGATCGACAGATACAGCGCGAGGGACCGGCTGCGCTTGTCGGCGATATTGCCCAGGATGATGCCGCCCGCCGGTCGCGCAATGAAGCCGAGCGCAAACACCAGCGACGCCCAGATAGCGGCGCTTCCCATGCTGCCGCCGAAGACCTGGTCGGCGAAGAAGACCGAGAAGGCGGCGTAGATCGTCCAGTCGTACCACTCGAGGGCGTTCCCGATACCGGCGGCCACGAGGGCGCGTCTCTGATCCGGCGCGGACAGGTCGTGGGTTGCGGTCTCCCGCTCCGCCGCTAGCTCCTCGGGGCTCTCGGGAATCGGCTCGGTCATAGTGGACGATGGCACACCTCGCGTCGGGACGTCCGGTTGTCCCGGGTCGGCCCGTCAGCGCCCGGGGGGTCAGTGCGTCCGGAAGGGCCGGACCGCGCCAGGCACCACGTGCGTGCCGGCGACGCTTTCGACGCGGTACCAGTACGCCGTATGCCTCTTGAGACCGGTCACGGTCCGACGGATGCTGCGGTCCGCCCCGGCCGCAATCCGCCCCGCGGGCAGGATCCGCACTCGACGGGTGAGAGCAGCGTTGCGGGCCAGTACGACGCGGACCCGCTGCGCCGCTGAGGCGCTGACGTGTCCGCGTAGGACGGCCGATGTCCTACCGATGCGGACAGCGCTCCTGGTGGTCGCCACCGAGCCGCCGGTGAACAGGCCGTCCGTATCGGGCAGCGTCGGCATCGCGATGGGGTCGGCGTACCGGTAGGCGCCGTCGGGATGCAGGTCGCCCACCGTGTCGAGGCGAAGCTGGGCGATCCGCGCCTTCTGGTCGGCGCTCAGAGTCTGGTAGACCTTCGCGAAGGCCTCCGCGTACTGGTAGTTCATGTCCCCGTCCAGGCGCCCGTACCGTGTCATTGCCGCTCGCACCGCAGCGAGGTCCGGGGGGACGCCGACGAGGTTGCGCCGCAGGGCCGTCGCCACTGTGGTGCGGGCCTGCACGATCCCGGCCAGGTCCTGTCGCTGACTGTCCACCAGATCGCTGATCGTCTTCGCCTGGCCAGTGGTCAGTACCGCCAGGAAAGCTTGGCCCTTCTCGGCCGTGATGTTCTCGCCGATGGTGTACCCGGGGTTGCCGACCGCAGGAGCGTCCTTCAGGTAGAACCCGCCGTAGTAGGTGCCGTGACGTTCGGGACAGAAGTACACGTCGGCGTCCACGGAGCCCGCGTACCAGGAGAACATGTCCCCGGCATACGTCATCACCGCGACTTTCGTGTCGTGGGACAGCCCCCGCAGTTCGGACGGTTCCGTCGCCGTCGGCCACGAGGTCATGCCGCGTCCGACCATCGCGTCCAGGGTGGCTCTCTGGTCCGCGGTCAGGTCCCGGAGGATTGCGCCCATGACCGTGGCGCGCGCCATGCTGATCTCACCGTCCAAGCGGTAGAGAGCGGCCGAGGTCTCCTGCACGCCCGTGCGGTCGAGGTACGGCTTGCCGGCTGGGGTGTTCCCCTCGAGGCGGCGCCGGAAGGCGGCCATGAGGGTGAAGCGGTCCATGGCGTAGGTGTTGATCTGGTCCACCTGACCGCTCGCCAAGTCGATCAGCTGCTGGCGCTGGGCGGCGGTCAGGGCGTTGAGGGTGTTCAGCGAGGCCTTGGTCAGGAAGTCGGTGTTGTGGCCCATCTGGCTCGGGTCGTTGTCGCGCAGGTACTGGAACCCCCACCAGTCCGCGACCTTGCCGGGGGGGAAGAACGAGTCCGACCCCGTCGTGCCGGTCAGGAAGGCCAGACCGGAGAAGGCGATGGTCGTGCGCTGCGCCTGGTCGGACAACGTCTGCTCGAGGGTCATGGCACCCCCCGGGGACGGCGGTGTGGCGGCCGTGGCCACCCCGGGGGACAGCCCGATCCCGGCGACGGCGCCGACCACCAAGCCGGCCAGAGCGACCCGAACTCTGCGACTCCCCATGGCATGGCCCTCCCCAGCACTGCCCCCGTAGATCATCGGTCGCTCCGGTGGCCGACCTGAGCAGGGTTCGTGACCGAGGTGGCTCACCGCGCTCAGCGACGTACCATGGGAGTCTTCTGCGAGAGGTCGGGACACATGCGTGCAGTCGGTGGTGTACTCGCTGGGCTGACGGCGACAGCCTTGCTTGCCGGGACGGCGCCCGCGAACGCTTTCATGACCTGGGACCCGCCCGGCAACGCCGAACATGAGCGCATCACCCGCATGGGCATCGCCTGCAACAGCGCCTTCGCCCGTGGGGTGAATCTGCCGGCCGGAATCACCTGGGCCGACCTCTGTCTGGACTCACGGGCCCCCGGCGATGACGACATCCGCACGACCCAGGCGGAGCGTTCCCTGCGCATGCTGGCCGGTGGCAAGGGCTACCTGGGAGGAGTGGGGGCTCCGGACGGACTAGCCGAGAGCCTCAACTCCGACGATGCCGCGCATTGCGACAACGGCGATGCATGGTTCCCGAAGTCGGCGTGGCCGTTGGGCAAGGGGGTGTACCCGCGCACCATGTCCGACCGCAACGGCGCGCTCGGCAACTGCCTGAACCGCATGCAGGAGTACATCGCCACAGCCGTCGCGCAAGCGGGTCTCCTCGTCGACCAGAACAATGTCCTCGACCCGCGGCAGGCGGACCTGTCCAGCGACTGCGACGTGTCCTACAACCCCAAGGTCGTCGACACCGCCGCCGGTACCCAGAGCGCCAAGTGCCAGGCGCTGGTCGCGTTCGGGCGCGCCCTGCACATTGCGGAGGACTTCTTCTCCCACTCCAACTGGGTCGATGCCAACCCCGACGCCGTCGGCCCGGGGAGCCCTCCCGGCCTGGCCACTCCCGTCCTATCCACGCCGGCCGTCCTGGGGTTCCCCCGCACCGGGGCGCAGATCGACGCCTTCCTGGCCTCCAGCGAGGTCATCACCGGCGCCTACCCCACGCCGTGGTCCTGGCAGAATCTGCCCACCCGGCTGTATCACGACTACGACCTGAACAAGGACGAGGGAACCGGTTACATCGACTGGACCAAGGCACAGATCCCCTCAGGCGCCACCGGCAAGACAGGTCGCGGCGCTCGGGGCATCGTGGATGGTCACGACAACTTCCAGCGAGCGGTGGCCGGCGCCACGGAGGCAGCAGCATCGGTGTGGGCCGACTACCACACCGCCATTCTCGCCACCTACGGCTCCGACCGGGGCCAACGCATCTGGCGTGCTCTCCGGGGAACGACTCCCTGGACGGAGTGCGAGCAGTACGGCAACGCCGGCCAAGCGATCGCCCCACCCACCGGGGCCAGCCGGGCCGCTCGCACTGTCCGGGTGCGGGTGGTCAATCAGACGTCGGCCGCACTGCCCTGCAACACCGCTCGCCTCGATTCCGGCGAGTGGTCGTCCCTGCCCCCGGACACTGTTGCTGCGGGAGGCAACGCGGAGTTCTTCGCCCTGAGCAACGGGGGCAGCGCGGACGGCGTCTACCAGTTCGGTGACGTGACGTTGGCCTTCACCAATCCCGTTTTCGGCGGCAACACCTACACCTGCTCCAGCGCCAAGTACCGCTGCTCTCTCAGCGGCGGCAAAGGCAACGACGCGACGCTGACGGTGACCGTTGCCGATGCTGTGGGAGCGGCAGGAGCCCACTCTCCCCACCCGGACGACACACTGACCCAGCCCAAGGGTGGCTCCGCGGTACGCGATCCGGGTGGCCGGGCCCAGGACCGGTTCCAGGTGCTCACCCCCAGCGACTTCAACACTCGTCTGCCCAGCAAGGAGAGACGACAACTGGCCGACGAGGTGCGTCACGTCCAGCGGTGCGACGGCCGGTGGGCGAACGCCGAGTTGTATGTGGACGACATTGCCTGTGGAGAGGCGGGACGCCTCCTCCTGAACAAGAGCAGGACCGGGTACATGGACGCCTGCCCGCCGGGCTGGCGCCATGAACACTTCCCGCCGACGAAGCTCGGTGGTCCCGACGGCGGGTCCACGGTGTGCCACCAGGAGGTGGGGGACCGCAACGGTCGTGATCGCGACGCTCGGGCGTTCTTCTATGCCCTGCCGCACGCCCACGGCTCCGCTCGACATGAGTGAGTCGGTTCCGCGGCAGTAGCATCGTGCCGTCCTGACAGGCGACGAAGCAGAGGGCCGAGTGACCTGGAAACGTGTGCTGCTCGTGATCGGCCTGGTCATCCTGGTCGGGTTGCTCGGGTTCGTGGCGTCCTTGCGCATCGACTATGCCCGTTCACCCGCCACCCTCTTCCACGGCGGCCCGATCGTCACGATGGACCAGACCCAGCCGACGGCGGAGGCCGTCCTTGTGCGCGACGGAAGGATCGTCGCGGTCGGCAGCGACGCCGCGGTGTCGGCGCAGGCCGATTCCGCGACCGAGGTGGTCGACCTGCAGGGGCAGACCCTCATGCCCGGATTCATCGACCCCCACAGCCACATCGACCTCTCCGCTTTCCTGGAGAGCATGGTCGATCTGTCCGGCTTCACCTATCAGACCAACAAAGAGGTCTGGGCGGCGCTGCGCAGGGCGGTCGCTGAGACGCCGCCAGGCACGTGGATCGCGGCGCGGGGGCTCGATCCCATCCTCACACCCAACCTCAAGACCCCATCCCTGAAGAAGCTGGACCGGATCGCCCCGGACAACCCGGTGGTCATCCTGTCGCAGACCCTGCACAACTACTGGGCCAACTCGAAGGCCTTCGCCGCCGCCGGGATCACCGACGAGACCGCCGACCCGTCGACGTCCAGCTACTACGTGCGCACCAAGGACGGCAAACTCGCCGGCCAAATCGTGGAGCAGGCCGCCTTCGAGGCAGTGAAGCAGGCCTATCTGGATGCCATCCCCTCGAAGCAGGTGCTCGCCGACTTCGCGACCACGATGCGCGACTACGCCGCCAACGGCAACACCACCGTCGTCAGCGCCGGATGGAGCAACGACGAGAAGATCCTGATGCTGCTCAACCAGCACCTGGCGTCGGACACCCCAACCCTGGCTGGTCAGGCTCTGGCCCGGTTCGGGGTCTTCCCCGGACGCGAGCCGCTGCCGCGCCACTTCGTGTACCTCCGCCCCGAGATGACCGACCTGCTGCCGGACAGCCCGCAGAACGGCGACGATTCCTTCAAGGTGCTGGGGGTGAAGCTCTGGTACGACGGCTCCCCGTACAGCGGCTCGGCCTACCTGGAGCGCCCGTACAAACAATCGAAGATCACGATCGATGACATGCACCTGCACGCGGGGCACACCGGTGAGCCGCTCATCTCCGAGAGCGACTTCACGGCGGCGGTGGAGAAGTACAACGGGATGGGGTGGCAGGTCCTGGTCCACGCGCAGGGCGATGCGGCCATCGACCAGGTCGCGCGCGGGTTCGAGGTCGCCGGCAAGACGATGGATCTCCGTCCGTACCGTGACCGCATCGAGCACGGCCTGATGATGTCCCGGCCCCAGGTCAAGAGGATGTGGGCGCTGGGGGTATCCACCAGCTTCCACATCAACCACATCTACTACTACGGGGACGCGCTGCGCGACGACATCCTCGGACGCAAGCGCGCCGAGTCGTTGCTTCCGGTCCGCACCGCGCTGTCCGTCGCGCCGATCAGTCTTCATGCCGACCAGCCCATGTTCGAGAGCAAGCCGTTCTACCTCATGTACACCGCCATCACCCGCAACACCCAGACGGGCAGTCAGTTGGGGAAGGACGAGGCGATCCCGGTCCAGGCGGCCCTGGAGGCGATGACGACCGGAGCGGCATGGCAGATCCACATGGAGGATCGACTGGGTTCGATCACTCCGGGCAAGTACGCGGACCTGATCATCCTGGACCGCAACCCCCTGGAAACGCCCATGCCGCAGTTCCGCAACATCCAGGTACTGCGCACCATCGTCAACGGCAATGACGTCGCCATCGACTGACGGCCGGCCGACCGGACCTCCACCCGCGGGGATTCCCAATGCCCTTGGGGGAGAGGAGATCGCCTCCCTTCCCTCCCACCGGATCGCCGGGACATGGCGGTGACCGCGCTGACCGACAGGGTCCCGGCTTGGAGCCTGGCGGTGACCGCCATGCTCTCGGTGCAGATGGGCGCGGCGCTGTCGGTCGACCTGATCGGGGTGGTGGGGCCAGCCGGGACCGCGTGGCTGCGCCTGACCATCGCCGCCGTCGTCTTCCTCGTGCTGGGCCGCCCGTCCCCGCGCAGCATCCAGCGCCGCGACCTCCCGGCACTGCTCGGGTTGGGGGTGACCACCGGGCTGCAGACGGTGGCCTTCCTGGCCGCTATCGAGCGGATCCCACTCGGAACGACGGTGGCCATCGAGTTCCTCGGCCCCCTCACGGTCGCCACGGTGCGCAGTCACCGGGTGCAGGCGCTCATCTGGCCGCTCCTCGCATTGGTGGGCGTGGTGTTGCTGACCCAGCCGTGGCAGGGCGACATCGACCTGCTGGGGGTGCTGCTCGCCGTCGCGGCTGCCGTCGGCTGGGGTGTCTACATCCTGCTCACCCAACGGGTGGGGGACCGGTTCAGCGGCATCCAGGGTCTGGCGGTGACGGTCCCCATCGCCGCCCTCACGGCAGCCGTGGTCGGCGTCCCGCAGGCGATCGGACACATCGATGGTCAGGTGATCCTCGTGGCGGCCGGCCTGGCCGTCCTCCTGCCGCTGCTGCCCTACACCCTCGAGATGGAGGCCCTGCGGCGTATGACGCACCTGGCTTTCGGGACGCTGATGGCGTTGGAGCCCGCCTTCGGCGTGATCGTCGGACTCGTGGTCCTGGCGCAGCGACCGAGCGCAGGGCAGGTCGTCGGCATCGTGCTGGTGGTGTGCGCCGGGATCGGCGCGCAACGCGGGGGGACGCGCACTCGGACCGATGACCTGGCGACCGGTCCGCCCACCGGTGTCACCTGACAGCAATCCGGCGAACTGCCGGTGCGCCGGGGGACCTGCGCCCTAGGGTGCGGGGCGTGGCGGCAGTCAGGTACTCATGGGATCACCTGCGACTGCGGGCGCGCGGCGCCCCGGTTCCCCTCTACCTCGACCGCATCGCCATCCCCCAGGGACCTCTCGTCCACCGCAACTCCTTGCCGCGATCAGCCTTCGACCTTCCCGCGCAGCGCTTCGGTGCTGCAGCCAATCTCATCGACTGCGTCGAGGCTGCGGTCACCCGACTCACCGGCCAGCCGCAGTCCATCATCAGCCCGGTGGGCAGTGTCGTCTACGCGCGGCGGGACGGTGGCGTGCTGTGGCCGCTCGTTCATGACGTGGACGTCTGGTGCCATGCGCCGGCGGGTGCTCTTCGCGGCCGCAGCTTGCATGCGTGGCACGTCGCGCTGCAGCAGGAAGTGCACCGCCAGTTCCAGGAACGGGGGGTTCGCTCGCGGCTCACATGGCCGCACCGCTACGTCACTCTCGTGGACGCCGACGGCAGTGTCCGCATGGTCGAGTTGAAGATCGCCCACTCGGAGTGGCTCACGGAGGGACTGGCCTTCGTCCACCAGCGGTTCTGCGGGCTGCGGGCCAGACGCGGCCGGGCGTATTCCCTGCGTCCCCGTCTGGAATGGGCCTCATACAGTGCCTTCGAGAACCACTACACGTCCGAGGCTGCCGAGCAGCCGTTCCGCGAGTCGATCGCCGACGTCCCACCGCAGGCTGCCCTGCGTGCTTTGCAGTTCATCTACCACGAGAACCTCGCAGCGGCCATGCGCCGCCTCGGCCCGGCACACGTCCTCGAGTCCCGCTTCAGCCAGAGGCGCCTGGCCCGCAACCGCGTCGGCGTCCTGAAGAAGATCCTGATGCTGGCCGTGCTCCGCCGCGACGAAGGGGAACGGGCCCGTGTCCTGGCGGAACTGGAGGATCGCGGGGCGACCCCCGACCGGGCGAGCCGGGCAGCCGCGGTCACCGACCTCGTGGCCCGCCTCGACGCGTTGGCTGTCGTCGACGCGGCCTGTCTGGCCGCCTGGCTGGAGCCGCCGATCGACCTGCGGGAAACGTCCTCACCGGTGCAGTGCGGCCGCCTCGGCGAACCACCCGCCCCGCTCGAGAAGGTCGGTGGGTGAGCCCTCCTCGAGGATGCGGCCGCCGGCCATGACGATGACCCGATCGCAGGCCCGCACGGTCGTCAGGCGGTGGGCGATGATCAGACTCGTGCGGCCTCGCATGGCGTCGGTGATGGCCGCGCGGACGGCCGCTTCGCCAGCCGCATCGAGGGCCGAGGTGGCTTCGTCGAGGAGCAGGATCGCCGGGTCCAGCACCAGCGCCCGGGCCAGGGAGAGCCGCTGCTGCTGGCCGCCGGACAGGGTGACCCCCCGCTCCCCGATGACGGTGTCGAAACCGTCCGGCAGGGCGGTGATGAAGTCCAGGGCATGGGCGGTGGCCGCAGCCCGTTCGAGGTCGACGCGGGAGGCGTCCGGGCGGCCGAGGCGCAGGTTGTCGGCCACGGTGCCCGCCAGCAGATGCGGGTCCTGGGGCACCAGGGTCACGGTGCTGCGGAGCCGGGCCAGCGACTGCTCGCGCACCTCCACCCCGGACACGCGGACCTCGCCGGCGCTCGCTTCGTACATGCGCAGGAAGAGGCGGGCCACCGATGACTTGCCGGCTCCCGACGGCCCGACCAGGGCAACCGACTCCCCCGCGCGGACTCTGAACGACACCTCCTGCAGCGCCGGCTCGGCGCGGCTCGGGTAGGTGAGGCTCACCCGGCTCAGTTCCAGAGCCGTGCCACCGGGAAGCACGACCGGCGGTGCGGTGACCTCAGGGGTGGGCTGTTCGCCGGGCTCGGAGAGCAGACCTACCACGCGGTCGGCGGAGCCGAGGACCTGCTGCATCCGGCCGTACTGCCCGGAGAGGTCGGTGATGCCGCGGGTGACGACCAGCCCGTACCAGATGAAGGCCAACAACTCGCCGGCGGTGAGAGTGCCCGCCTGGATCTGGCGTCCCCCGAGCCACACCGCGGCCACGATGGCAGCGGCGGCCAGAAGTGCGGTCGCGGTACCCCAGATGCTGCGCACTCGGGCCCGCTCCATCCCCAGGTCGACCCCGCGCTGTGACAGGTCCTGGTAGCGGCGACCGACCTCGCGCTCGGCCCCGAAGGCCTTGACGACGCGGATGCCCGCCACCGTGTCCGCGGTGAACGTGTTCGTCAGCGCCTGCTGGTCCTGGTACTCCCGCGACAGCATGCGGGTGCGGCGCCCCGACACCACGGCCAGGACCGCGGCGATCGGTAGCACGACGAGGATCAGCAGGCCGAGGGTCGGGCTGATCCAGAACAACAGGCCGGTGCCCCCGATGACGGTCAGCAGGGAGTAGGCGGCCTGCGGTCCCGTCCCCGCCCCGGACCCGTAGACCGCACCGGCGTCGGACTGCAGGCGGGAGGTGATCTCGCCGCTATGGGTGCGGTCGAAGTAGGGGACCGGCAGGGAGATCACCTGCCGGAACAACGCCACTCGCAGATCGCGGACCGAGTGCTGGCCCGCGTGGGCCAGCGCCCACCCCCGGATGCCGGCCGCGACGGCCTGCACGACGAAGAGCACCAGGAGGAGGACCGCCAGCTGGTCCAGTGTCAGGCCGTCGCTGGTGCCGGACAGGGCGGTGTCGACCAGTTCCCCGCTCAGCCAGGGCACCGCCAGCGCCGATCCCGCGCCCAGGACGACGCAGCCGAAGGCCAGGACCAGCCACCAGCGGTAAGGGCGGAAGACCTCTCGCAGCCGCTGCCAGGTGGTGGGGGTGGAGCCCATCCGATCTCCTCGACTCGACCGGGGTTGCAGTGAACGTAGCACCGTGCCTGGGTGCCGTTCGGCGAATCCGCGGGCCGCGGACGCGACCGGTTCCGCCGAATTGCCGGGCAACCGCACGCGCGCGTGGTTGGGTGTGCGCATGTTCGCCGTCTCCCGTCCGCGTCACCGGTGGCGGTGGGGGGCATGGCAGGAGAACCTGCGGCAGGACCTCGCGTTCGTGCGGTCGTGGGTGGACACCGGTCCGGTGGACGTGTTCCTGGTCGGTGGGCTGGGGCTGGCGGTGCGCAATGGAAGTTTCCACCGCAACCACGGGGATATCGATCTGGCCGTCTTCACCCATGACCTCCCCGCTTTCTCGCGCCACGTCGCGGCGTGTGGCTATGACTGGGCGCAGCCGGTGGCGGGCCTGGCGCTCACTCCTTGGCATCGTCTGGACCTGGCGCGCGTCGTCGAGTCCCCGCAGGCGGCGTCGGCCCTGCGGCTGACCCGCCGCACGGACTCCCGGGTGCAACGCACCCCGAGGCGGGCGGACTTCATGGACGTGATGCTGCTGGAGGAGCGGCCGGCCGGGATCGCCCTGCTGGGGTACTCGGCGGTCGTGCCGCGCGAGGACTTCTTCCCGCCGACGGGGGTAGCGGGCTGTCGGCGGCTGTGGCTGCCGAACCCACAGTACAAGAGGCATCTCCCGGCGCGGTGGCCGCGGCAGCGTCGCGACCTGCGCGTGGCCGCGCTCGCGTAGCGGTCGCTCGGGTCAGCCCGTTCCCTTGAGTCGGCACGTCACGGCGGAACCGGACCGCACCCGCCAGGACCGCGTCCAGCGGGTGCGC
>JAPOIY010000081.1 GCA_029978705.1 Actinomycetota bacterium | reverse complement strand
CTCTCTCGGCGCCGTCCAGGTGCAGAGCACGCTGTCCGAGCGGTTCGGGGTCACGCTGCCGGCGACGGTGATGTTTGACTACCCGACGGTGGCCGCTCTCGCCGATCACATCGCCAGCGAGCTCCGCGAGATGGGCGGCGCCGCTGAGCTGGCGGAGGAGGCTGAGACTGACACCGAGGACGACGCCTCGATCGAAATGGTGCCTGCGTCGGTGGCGCCCGGCAAGGGCGCGCAGGAACACCGCGGTCCCCAGGGGAGCGTCGTGCGCGCGGTGGCTTGTCGGTACCCCGGGAGCGAGGATGGCGCGGAGGGAATGTTCGCGACGCTGTTGCAGGCCAAGGACCTGCAGCGTGACGTTCCGCTGCTTCGCTGGGATGCTGACGCCCAGTTCGACGTCGTCTCGATGTACAGCCGACTTGCTGCGTGCGTGTCCGGTGTTGAGATGTTTGACCACGATTCCTTCGGGCTGACCCGGGGAGAGGCCATCGGCCTCGACCCCGCCGGCCGGCTCCTGCTCGAGCAGGTCTCGACCATCCTTGCCGCGGGCCTCGAGGGCGGTGTCAGCAAGAAGACCGGTACCTATCTCGGCGTCATGTATGGAGAGTTCGCCGAAGTGACCAACCGTTTCAACGGTGGAAGGGGGGTGGACAACGCGACGGCCACTGGCAACGGCCTGTCCTTCCTAGTCGGGCGCACCGCGTACACCTTTGGACTGCAGGGGCCGTGCATCAGCACCGACACCGCGTGCTCGTCGTCGCTTGTCGCCACTCATCTCGGCCACACCGGACTCGTTGGCGGAGAGACGCTCGCCGCGGTGGTCGGGGGCATCAACATCATGCTGATGGCGGAGACGACGTCAAGCATCTGCAAGCTGGGAGCGCTGTCGGCGGTTGGACGGTGCCAGTCTCTCAGCGAGTATGGAGACGGCTATGGCCGCAGCGAGGGCTTCACCGCGCTCCTGATGGACGGTGATCTGAGCCGCGCGGGTGCGGTTGCCGTGGTCGTCGGGACCGCTGTCAACCAGGACGGCCGGTCCTCGGGGCTGACGGCGCCCAACGGCCCATCCCAGACGGCGCTCGTCCGGGCGACCATGGCGTCGGGGGAGATCACGCCGGATCGGATGGCGTACATTGCCATCCACGGAACGGGGACGCCCCTGGGAGACCCCATCGAGATGGGGGCGCTCGGCCAGGCGCTCAAGCAGGGAGCATCCAAGTTGTCCCGGGTCGCCATTGGGGCAAACAAATCGGTGTACGGCCACACCGAGGGCACTGCTGGCTTGACGGGGCTTCTGATGGCTGTCCAGGGCACAAAGCACCGCGCGGCGCCTGGCATCATGCATCTGCGGAGCATGAACCCCATGGTGGCCGCGTCGTTCGAGGACTGGAGCGGCCGCATGGGGGTCGAGGTGTCGGCTCCCCGGCAGCTCGGGCCGGGCGCGGCGTTCCGTGGGGGTTCGCTCTCGGGGACGAGCTCGTTTGGTATGTCTGGCGTCAATGCACACGCGATGGTCGAGGTTGACTCGCTGTCGTCGGGTGGTGAGGTCGACAAGGACCTCACAGGATCTAGCTCCGGTGCACGGATCTGGGAGCGGGTGCGGTGCTGGCCGGCGCCCGACATGCACGCTCTCCTCGGGCGGGCCCACGCGGCAAGTGGGAGCGGCCTGGTGACCCTGGCACTGCGGGCGTCGGCTCCTGTCCTTGGCATGCTTCGTGACCACCGCGTCAACGGTCGGGCGATCCTGCCCGGGGCGGGGCTTTTCGAGATGATGCTCGAGGCCCTGCGTTCGGTAGGCGAGGGGGCCACGACGGTGACCCCGGCACGGGCCGGCGCGGCCCCCGGGGTCGCGGACGTGTCGATCTCGCGCGCGGTGCTGCTCGACACCGGCTTGCAGGCGACGCGGGTCGGCGTGGCCGTGAGCATCACGGACGGATCGATGGAGGTGGTCTCGGCGGGCGGGCAGACGGTGCACGCCCGTGGGGTGGTCGCCATGGTCGCGCAGCGCGACCAGATGGTGGTGAGCGCCGAGAAGACGACCTACGGCGAGGTCGCTCGCGGACTCACGGTGCGCACGGCGGAAGCGTGCATCGGTTCCGTTGTGGTCAGCTGTCTGGCCGCGGGTACAGGCGAGGGTCCGGCGACCACGACGGAGCGGGACGCTGGCTGGTTGGTTCACCCGGCGGCCCTGGACTCGGCGTTGCACTCGGCGCTGGCGACTGGCCGTGGTAGCGACGGCACACCTCCCAAGGTGCCGACGGCCATCGACCTTGTGCGCTCTCCCGCTGCGGGAGAGAGGCCGACGCACGCGATGGCTGTGCACCCGGCGGCGTTGGCGCGGGCCACGGACACGGGCCGTTCCTCCATAGGTCTCGTGACGTGCGGTGGGGCAAACGTCGCTGCTCTGACGGGCCTGGTTGTAACGCCCTTGCCTGCGGCCAAGGGTTCGTTGCAGGTTGTTGCTGCGACGGAGTCGACGGCTCGGGTGTATACGGACAGCACCGGCGTCGTTGGCGTCGCGGACCAGGAGGCCCGTATCATCTCGGGGGAGCGTACCTCGGGGTCGGACGGCAGCAGCCTTGCGTCCGCTCTGGTGTGGCGCGTGCCCGGAGGAGCGGTGCGCCTGGCTGGATCTGGGTCGGCGGCGGGATACAGCGGACTCGAGGCTCTGCGGAGCATCGTCCAGCTCACCGACCGGGTCGAGTCGACCCAGAGGAGGATGGCGTCTGGCCCTGGCGGGGACAGCGCGAAGGCCGTGGTGCAGTCTATCGCCGCGAGGGGAGTCATGGGTATGCAGCGCGCCGCTGTCGCGGAGGAGGGCGCTGGAGTACGGTCTCAGAGATGGTCGACGGCCGGAGTCGACAGCGGAGTGGCGGTGTCGGAGACCCCAGGTCCACTGACGTTGGCCGACGCCGGAGCGTCGGATCGCGGTGTCCCGGCGGCGCTCCTGGTTGGTCAGCGGAGACTGACTGTGGTCTCCGGGGGTGTTGGTGGACTCGGACTGCTGACGGCGGGATGGCTGAGCCGCACCGCGGCACATGACGTGCTGCTTCTGGGCCGGACCGGTCGCGGCGGAGCCGCGGCGGCCCACGCCGTGGCGCGGGCGCGCGGGCTGGTGGTCCTTTCCAGATGCGACGTTTCCAGGGAGGACGAGACTCGTGCGGCCATGGCGTTTGCCACGGATGGAACGATCGCTCGTCTTGCTGGTGTGGTGCACTCGGGAGGTGTCCTGAGAGACGCGATGGTCGCCAACCAGACGTCCACCGGCCTGCGGGAGGTCGTCGCGCCCAAGGTCTCGGGAGCCAGGTCGCTTCTCAGGGCGAGCGCCGAGGCTGGGATGAGGTCGATGGTCCTGTTCTCGTCCATCGCCGCCTGGGCAGGTGTCTCGGGTCAGGCCAACTACAGCGGCGCCAACAGCATGCTGGACGAGGTGGCGCGCGCTGGTCGCAGCGTTGGTCTGCCGGCTTCGGGCATGCAATGGGG
>JAPOIY010000056.1 GCA_029978705.1 Actinomycetota bacterium | reverse complement strand
GCCAGTTGTTCAGTGACGAGATCGGCATCATCGGAAGCGGTTTCAGCGTCAACGCCTTCCCCGGAGGCATGGTGGCTCCCGACCCCATCCAGACAAGCACCGGGACGGCGGTCGGGCTGGCGGACACCAGCAGTGACGCCAACGAGAAGTTCACACCCACAGCCATGAATGGGGCGTGGTGGTACAACTACTACCTCAACTTCGTCAGCTACTCCGACCAGTCGGGCGGCGGCTCCCCGCCGACACAGTTCGAGATGGACGGAACCGTGAACTGCAGCGGCAGTGGCTGCTTCCCCTCCGGATCACTTACCAAGACCCCCGACTGGTCCGTACAGACAGTCGACAAGTTCAACGGTCAGGGGACGAATCCGAACGACTACGGTTCGGCGGTGCAGACCTTCTGGAACCCCCAACTGACCAACCGGATCCCGGTGAACAGCGCCCAGATCACAGCGCTCAGTGAGGCCGGCCCGAACGGCCAGACCGCGTCGGAATTCCTGTACGAGGCCCTCAATCAGACACCGTCGCCGTACCCGAGTTCGTACCAGTCAGGGGGCGCCTGGTCGCAGTACGCGGACTCGGATGCGACGTTCTGGACCAGCGACACCTCCTCCTGGGCGCACCTCGTGATCAGCGTGGCCGAAAACGACTACATCTGGACTTACAAGACGGAGTTGGACATCGGTGCGCCGCTGGGTAGTACCAGTGGCTACGACGAGAAGAGCAATGACGACGTCGTCACCGACGTCCCGAACACCCCGATCCAGGCGTTCCTGCTGGGGCGGACGTGGTGGCCCGGCTCTGCGACGGCGACCACCTACTCGCCCCCTCCGCCGCCTACGCAGTCCTGACCGCTGAAGCGCTGCCGATTCACGACGTGAACACGTTGGCGTCCGGAGCGTGGCCAGCCATCACGTGAGGCCATATGGCGCCAGCCGGTGCTCGAGATGTCGCTTCCAGCCCGGCAAACCTGTCGGAACCGACACCCCCGACACCCTGTGCGCGCGGTGGAATGGACCCCGCGCGCGGAAGGAACCCGTCTCGGGACGCTCGTCAACTCGATCAGGGTTTAGGTATGGGGTAGAAGCCGGAGAAGCGGTACTTGCTGCCGTCACCTGCCGTCGCGTTGAAGGTCATCACGTAGTCGAAGTCGTCTCCCTGGATCAGATAGAGCGCGAACGCGGCGTTGATCCCGAGCAACTGGGGCTCGGCGGTACTGGACCGGATCGAGTCGACGAATCCCTTCTGGTACGAGCCGTTGCCGAACGTCGTGAACCCGTCTTCCTTGACCGCGAAACTGCCGTCGCTGTCGGGGTAGTCGCTCACCCTATTGAAGGCCGCGGCATCGCCAGTTCTGATCGCAGCCACTGTCTCCCTGGCGACCTGCTCGGCATCGTTGTTCTCGGGCGCCGGTCGTACTCCCCCAGAATCATGGATCACGTCAGTGACCTTGCGAAACGTACGATCACCGTTGACATCGACCACGAACACGTTCACAACATGCGTGCCGTCCTTGGCAACGACCTCAGCTACCCCCGCCGGACCGTACTGCTCGGTGGCCACGATTGTTGCGCCCTTGTTGTAAGAGGGCGCGTAGGAGCAGAACTCTTCGGAGTACGGCGCGGCATCGGAGTGCATCATCCGATTGATGGCATCGCACTTACCCGTCGCGGCGATCTCAACGAATCGTCTGCTGGCCGCCTTTACGTCATCACCAGGCTGCACGAAGACCAGATCCTGCGCTGGGCCGGTTCCCGTGCTCGCTATCGATACCTCCGGAGGCAGTCCGCACACCTCGAACCCGAGCTCCCTGGCCGCCTTGTCCCGCGCCTCGCCCGCCTTGGTGACGCTGTCGAAACCGGTCGAGACCCCGTCGTCGTCATCGGCTGTGGCGGCCTCGACGACATCCTGAAAGCCCGCCCTCTTCGCTCGCTCACCGGCCAGGTAGCGATTCCACAACGGACGCAGTTCCTGCGCAACCTGCAGCGCCTCAAGGCTCGCTATTCGCTCATCGTAGATGCGGACCGTGCTCGCCACCTCCGCGGCGACTCCCTCGTTGGTGATGCCGCGAGGCCCGGCGGCTTCGAAGGCCCTCTTGCTCTCTGCGCAAGCCTCATCCGCGGCGGCAATCAGACCTTCCTTATCGAGCGGAACGTTCGGATTGGCGATGGGCTCGCTCACCCCACACGCGACGAGGAGGAACGATCCGACTACTGCCAAACCACTGGCACAGGCAAGATCCTTCATTCGACTCCCCTTTCGCGGCCGCTGATCAACTTCAGGATGTGAGCCCACAGTGCTGATCTTGTGGAGTTTAGAAAGTCAGCGGTTGGTGAAGCCAAAGGTGATCAAATTCGACACCCGATCAGACCTGCGTCGTCAGACATCAGACCGATCCCCGCCCTGGTACACAAACGGCGTTTGAGATGTCGCTTCCTGGCGCGAGAGCCCGCGGGAACCGACCGGTGGGACACCGTGTGCGGAGGTCGGGGGTGCGGCTGGGTTGGCAGCCCGCGTGCCAGCGTGAGATGTTGAAGACGTACCCACCGTCCCAGACGTAAGGAACGGGGCCCCGCCATGCGAGCCTGCAACCGCCGCACCGGGCGGATGGCTGCCCTGGGACTGGCAGCAGTACTCGCCTTCGCAGGTCTCGCGGCCCCGAGTGGCGCACACGCGAGCGACGGAGGCACCTCAACTCCGCCGGCCAACCCCGCGACCCCGCACGGCGCACCCATCCCGGTTCCGGATGGCGACGGCCCGGGTCGCTCCTACGTCGTACGCGTCACGAACGGCAGATCCGTCGACCGGGTCCTCGGGAACGAGGACGTCACGGACCTCAGCGGCGACGCCTTCTCCGGCGCGGTGGTGCAGTTGCGCCCCCAAGAGGCTGCCAACCTGCGCGACGACCACGGCGTCCGCTCCGTGGAGCCGAACCGGCCCGTGGTCGCGAGCGCGGAGTCCGGGGTCGGCGCCAGCACGACGGCGTCCACCTGGGGACTGGACCGCATCGATCAGCAGACACTGCCGCTGGACGGCGACTACTCACCACCCAGCCAGGGGGCCGGCGTCAACGTCTACGTCATCGACAGTGGGATCAACCCATCGCCGGAGTTCGGTACCCGCCTCGGACAGGGCGCGTACGTTACCGACATCGCAACGGGGCCCGAGGACTGCAACGGCCATGGCACCCACGTCGCCGGCACGATCGGCTCCTCCACCTTCGGCGTTGCCCCCCAGGTGACTCTGCATTCGGTCAGAGTCCTGGATTGCAGCGGCGTCGGAACGACGGGCTACCTCATCGCCGGGCTCAACTGGGTGGCGGAGAACGCACCGCAGGGATCGGTGGTCAACATGAGCCTCGGGGGCGGCTACAGCAGCGCCCTGAACGCAGCCACCGACTCCCTGGTGGACAGCGGATACGTCGTGGCTGTGGCTGCCGGCAACGAGAGCGACGATGCCTGCGGCTACTCCCCCGCCAGCGCCCCCGGCGCTCTCACCGTGGGCGCCACCGACAACCTCGACCGGGCCACCTCTTTCTCGAACTACGGGGACTGTCTGGACCTCTATGCTCCCGGCCAAGACATCACGTCGACCAGTTACCTCGGGGCGCCGTCTGGCTGGACACTCAGCGGCACCTCGATGGCCAGCCCCCATGTCGCGGGCGCGGCGGCGGTCTACCGCAGCGCCTACCCCACGACGTCCGCGGCGCAGGCCTCCGCAGCCGTGCTCGCGCAGGCCACACGCGGCGTCATCACTTACCCGTACGGCCGCAATGGCTCGCCCAACCTCTTGGTGAACGTGGACTTCGACGCCCCACCGGACGCCCCCACGGGGGTGACGGCGACCGCGGGCGACGCTCAGGCGACAGTCACCTGGAACGCGTCTCCCGCGTCGGGCAGCCGCGCGATCACCGGCTACTCCGTCGTGTCGACGCCGTCGAGTGCGGGATGTTCCACCACCGGGGCGACAACGTGCACCGTGTCCGGGCTCACCAACGGAACCTCGTACACATTCACCGTCGCGGCGACCGACACCAAAGGGATGAGCGGTCCCTCGACCGCCAGCGCAGCGGTCACCCCCTCCGCTCCCACTGCTCCTCCGCCGGTCACCTCCGGGCCCAGCACCCCCATCCCGACCACACCCACGCCGGCGACACCCACCCCGACGGCGCCCAGCCGTCGCCCTACCCCGAGCAGCCCAGGTCGTGCCGCCAAGTGCGCCGCCGCCAAGAAGCAACTCGCGAAGGCGAAGAAGTCTGGCAAGAAGGCCAAGATCAAGGCAGCCAAGAAGGCTGTTGCCCGCACCTGCTGAGGGCGTCCAGCCGGGGAGACTCGACTCCCCACGGGGGAAACCCCAGACTTCCAGACGTTTTCTTGAGACTTCCGAGACTTCATGATCATACTCACGTCACGCGCCGTTACGACGGCGGTGCGGATGGGGATGGGATGAGGGGATCTTGTGTCATTGACGATGTCACACACCGTGCCGGACCACGCCACGGTCAGCGTCTTGGTAACGGATGTGGGCAACTGGATGTTGCCGGCCCACGCGTATGCGGAGTTGCTGCGCAGCCACCCGGATCTGCGCGTGGTTACCGATGAGGTGCCGCAGCGGCAGGCCGTGCGGCAGGTCGAGCGCCTTCAGCCCGACGTGATCGTGCTGGCACTGTCGCACCGGTCCATGCTCAGCGCTGAGCGGCTCGACGCGATCCTGCACCAACTGGACCAGGCCAAACCCGGTGTGGGCATCGTGGTGCTGAGCACCAAGGCGCACGGGCTGCCGATCCATCACCTCAGTGCCCAACCCGGGCCCCGCGCCTACCTGTCGGCCACGGACCTCCCGGACGAGGGCCCGCTGGTCGCTGCGATCCACACGGTGGCGCAAGGCATGACCGTGGCCCGCCCCCGCGACTTCGACAATTCCATGCAACAGCGGCTCGTCGGTCATGACGCCTGCCTGGCCCAACTGAGCCAACAGAAGTTGGACATCTTGCGATTGCTCGCCAAAGGCATGAGCAACACTGCGATTGCCGACCAGAAGTGTCTGTCAGTCAAGGCCGTCGAGAACTATGTCGGTGCCATCTACCGCACCTTGAACCTCGCCAACGACCACGACGGCCACCGTCGCGTATTGGCCGCGCGGACATATCTGGAGTCCGCCTCGGTGTAGTAGCTCCGCCCCTCAGCCGCGGCCCTGAAAGGTGATCTCCCAGTCCTTCCACACATCGCCGTTGGGGTCCTTCCAGTTTCCGTTCCAGTCCGCGTGGAAACGCTTCCCGTCGACGGTGGTTCCCCCGCTCCCGAACCACTTGTGGCCACCCACCTGCACGTAGGACTCCGTGATGGTCGGATTGTGAGCGTAGAGGGGAAGCCTGGATCCGTCGGCGAAGGTGATGGTCCCAGAGATGTCGTCACCGCTGAGGGCGTTGCCCTGGATCTCGGTCCAGTCGCCCGGGGCCACGTCCACCGTCTTCTGGTAGTTGCCGGTCAGGGACACCGTCACCGTCTGATCGGACTTGTTGTGGAAGCGCAGATGGGTTCCGACCGAGATGTTGCGTAGGCTCTGCTGACTGCTCGCCTCGGCTGCCGGGGGCGGTACCGGCGCCGCAGTCGCCGCGGCCGGAACCGCAGCGCCCGCGAACAGCACCGCGCCACCGATAGCCGCTGCCAGTGCAGCGGCGCGGCGTGCCTTGCGGGTCGGGGCCTTCTTCATGGTTGCTCCTCATGTCTCGTACACAACAGATGTTATGTTCGAGATGAGCATCCCCCCGAGAGCGCCGGGCAAACGCCGGAACGCTCCGGCAGGCATCGTGCGGGGCAGCGTCTCGTCAGGGATGCCCGGCGGCCGCGGGGGAATCGGCAGCGAGGGGCTGCAGCGCGACACCGGCGTCTCGCAGCATGGCAAAGAACCCCGGGTACGACTTGGCCACGCAGTGGGGGTCGCGAATCCTCATCCCATCCCCGGCGAGGCCGACAAGAGCGAATGCCATCGCCACCCGGTGGTCCCGGCGGGGATCGAGAGTCACTGGGACCGGACGTCCCGGGACGACGCGGATTCCATTGCCGAGGGGAGTGCAGGCGACGCCCATCGCGGCCAGTCCGGCCGCGAGCGACTCCAACCGATCGGACTCGTGGCCGCGGATCCGCGCGACGTCACAGATCTCGATGGGCCGGTCGGCGAACATGGCCAGGGCGACCATGGTGGCGGCCTGATCAGCCATCCCGTTCATCGACACCCGGAAGCCACCACGCAACTGCGTTGGACCCAGGACGACCAGGGCATCCGCCTCACGCGAGACCGCACACCCCATCCGCGAGAGCACGGACAGGAAACGTGCGTCGGGCTGGCTGGTGAGGATCGGGTATCCGAAGATGCGCACTCGGCCGCCGGTCAGCGCAGCGAGCGCAGCTGGGTACGCGGCGGTCGAGACGTCGGGCTCGATCGTCAGGTCGCGACCGGTCGGGACTGCGGCGGGCCGCACCTCGTACTCGTCAGGCCCGGCGATTCGTACGTCGTGTCCGAAGGAGGCCAGCGCGGCGATCGTCATGCGCACGTATCCCAGCTCCACCTGCCGGCTGACCACTTGCACCGTCATCGTCCGCCGCGACGCGACTGCCGCCAGCAGCGCGGCACTGACGTCCTGGCTGGTGTGGGCGGCGAGCACCGTCAGTTTCGATGCAGTGAGACCGCCACCGCTGATGCGCACCGGCAGATGCCGGCGGTCCCCGATCGGTTGGATCCGCCCGCCCGCCGCGTGCAGCGCGGAGAGCAACGACGCCAGAGAGCGGCGGCGCAACCCCTCCCCCGCAACGAGCACCCAGTCCCCCTCCTGCGCGCCGGCCGCGAGAATTGCGGTCACCATCCGCGCCAAGGTGGCGGACTCGCCGACGTCCAAGACCCCAGCCGTCGCGGGCCACCGCCCACCCACGCCGTGCACCGTCACGACATCGCGCTCCTGTGTGCTCTCTGTCTCGATCACCACCCCGAGTTCCCGCAGCACCCGCACGGTGGCGACCGTGTCCGCGCCCGGCAGGACTCCGGATAGCCGCGACGTGCCGTTGGCCAGCGCAGCGAGCAGCAGGGCGCGCACACTGAGGCTCTTGCTCCCGGGGAGGGTGACGGCGAGGTCGACGGGACCCGCCACCGGGCCGACCTCCATCAGGTCGTCACACGGGCGTTGCTGGGGACGCATCACGGAACCTCAGCGAGGATCGTCAGACGACCCTCCTGCGCGTCGAGGTAGACCAGATCACCTGTGCGCAGGACCTGAGTCGCGTCGTGGGTGGCCACTAGGGTCGGAATTCCCGACTCCCGTCCGATCACCGCGGCGTGGCAGGTGATGCCGCCCTCGTCGGTGACGATCGCGGCTGCACGGTCACACAGATGCGCGATCTGCGGTCGCGTCATCCCCGTCACGAGGATCTCCCCGGGACGGAAGGATGCGACCGCGGCGTCGTAATCGTCGCTCACGAAGCTGACCACGCGGACCCGTCCCCAGGCACGTCCCGGGCACGCGCAGTCCCCCTGCACCCCGATCCTGTTCGTGAGCACCTCCGGCTCGTCGGGACCCTGGGCGACCCGGGACAGAAGCGAGGCGGACTCCCCCACCAGGAAAGCCGTGCGTCCCCCGACGAGGACGGCGGTGTATCCCGTTCGGCGCGCCTCGATGAGGCCGAGGTCCAGGGAGCCGGTGGAGTGCCAGTCCAGGAGTTCATCGACGGTCGCGTACGCGAGCGCCGGTACGCAGCTGCGCGCGACCAACTCGTCGATGATCTGCTGGAGCACAAAGCGCAGGGCCATGAAGTGGTAGCGGTTCCAGAGCCGGTAGTTGCCCAACTCGCCGATGAGTCGTCCGATGCGCTCGGCCTCCTCAGACGTGACCACGGGCGCGGGATCCGACCGGGCCGCGGCCGGCAGGTGGACCCGGGTCCGGTAGTGCTCCCGGTCGTACGCCGCCCCGGACTCGACGGCGGCGATCCAGCCGAACCGTTCGGCGAGCCGGTCCAGTTCGCGGTCCATCCTCTCGTCGTCCATGCCCCGCTGGAGTTGCTCCCGCAGCCGTGCCAACGCGATCTCCTCGGCATCGGTCGGCAGCGGACGCCCGCACCGGGTCACGGCGGCAATCGCCGCCTCGGGGTCGTCGTCATCGACCACCTCCGCCCGCAGCGCAGTGTCGAGGGGGGCGACATGCTGCGGCTGGGTCACCACCATCGTGGCGAAGAGCCCGGCGAAGAGGGCCTCCCCGTCCCGGAGTTCGGTCAGCAGCGCCTGAGTGGGGAGGGCCGTCCAGTCCATCCGGCGACAGCGGGCTACCCTCTGCCGGGCACGTTCGAACTCCCGGTCGCACCGGTCGAAGAACGACCCGCGCCGGTCCGGGTCGTTCCAGAAGCCCGCGAAGTGGTCCGTTGCCCGATGCAACTCCACTACGCCGTGATAGCCGCGGGTGCGCATGTCAGCGTCCGTCACGGACACGATGTCGTGGTACTCGAATCCGGCCAGATCCCGCAGCGAGGAGCCGAAAGCGCCGACCGACGAGACCGTGTACCACGGGCGCGCGTTGCGCGATTCGTACCGTCGCTCGTACCGCACGTTCTCTGCTCCTCGCGACGGCCCGCTCCGCGCTTCCAGCGCGGTGATCGGTCGGCACTGCAGGACCAGGAGTTCGTCGTTCGCGATCGCCCACTCCAACTCGGTGGCGGTACCCAGGGCTGCATTGGCGGTCCGACCGATGTCGAGAAGTTCCGCAATCTCGGCTGCGACCAGGCGGGCGCCCTGGGGTCCCGGTCGCTCGCTCCAAGCGCCCGTCACACCGTCGACGACGTACCGCGTGGGGGTGATACGGCCCCCGACGAGTTGGTCGCCCAGCCCGGACACCACCTCGATCACAGCCTCGCCGGGATTCCCCGAGACCGGATGCACCGTGAAGATCACCCCCGCCCGGCTCGCTGCGATCATCCGCTGCACGATCACAGAGCAGCCGACACCGGACTGCTCGACACAGTTGCGCCAGACCCGTTCGGCCGCGGCCGGAACCGCAGCGACCGCGACGTCGAGGAAGGTCTGAAACCGGCCCGCCAGCGACTCCTGCGCCCCGTCCTCCCCCGCCGCACACGAGCGGACGGCGAAGGTGGCGCCGGACGTGGGATCCAGTTGACGACAGTCGGCGATGATCCCTGCGGCCGCTTGCTCCGGGTGGCCCCCAGCGAGGTGGGCGAGCTCCTCGGCGACGACCACGAAACCTTCCGGGACCCGCACCCCGAGGGCGTGCAGTTCACCTAGGGTGGTCGCCTTGGCGCCGACGGCGTCGCGGTCTCGTGGCCCCAGCTCCGAGATCCGCCGCACCGCTGCATCCTAGGAGAAGAAGTGTGCGGAATCTTCGGTTGCGTGGGGGCCCGCCTGCGCCGTGCCGATGTCCTCGCCGCCCTTGCTTCCCTGCGTCACCGCGGCCCCGACGGCTGGGGTGTCTGGACGGCCGACATCGGCTCCGCTGCGGCGACGGCCGTATGGCCTCCCGACTCCCGCCGACCGTGGCCCTGCACCCCGGCCGACCTGGCACCCCTGGACGACCCGCAGGAGGTGCTCCTGCTCAACACGCGACTGGGGCTGTGCGGCCACGGCCCCGCCTCCCGACAGCCGATGGCGCCCACGCCTGAGCGCGTCATCACGTTCAACGGCGAGCTGTACAACCACCTGTCGCTGCGCGCCGAACTGGAGCGCCGCGGAGCACGGTTCCGGTCGGACTCCGACACTGAGGTGCTGTTGGCGGGCTACCGGGAGTGGGGCCCCGACGTCGTCACCCGCCTGGAGGGCCCCTACGCGTTCGCGATCTGGGATTCCCGGCGACTGTTCGGGGCGCGGGACCGGTTCGGGGAGAAGCCCCTGTACGTCACCCACCATCCCGGACAGCAGGTCTTCGCCTTCTCCTCGATGCCGCGGACACTGTTCGCGACAGGGCTCGCCGGTGGCACCGTCCGCGACGACGTCGCCACCCGCTACCTGTTCGACCGGGTGCCGCCCACCGGGGACGCGACATTCTTCGACGATGTCCGCCAGATCCCCGCGGGCTGCTCCTTCGACTACGACCCGGCGACCGGTTCCCTCCACATCGCGCCGTCCCCCTTCGCTGGAATCGACCCGGACCCCGACCCGGACCCTGCCGCGGACGCTGTCATCCTGCGCACGGCCCTCATGGACAGCCTCGCGGCGCGCCGCCACGCCAACTCACCGGTGACCCTCTGCCTTAGCGGCGGGGTCGACTCCGCCAATCTGGCGGCGGCAGCCGAGTCCTCCATCACGTGTTATTCCTTGACCAGTGGGTCCGACGGTGTGCGTTTCCCCGACGAAAGACAGCACGTCGCCGGGGTGGCGACCGCGGTCCCGAACGCCCGGGTCACCTTCCTGCCGGTAGGACGTGAGATCACCGTCCGGAATTTCCGCCAGTTCCTCGACGATCACGACGAACCCCCGTTGAACAGCGGGGCCTTCCTGCAATGGCTGCTCATGCGTCAGATCTCCCGCAGCGGAACACGTGTCGTGGTGACCGGCCAGGGCGCCGACGAGCTGTTCTGGGGCTACCCGTGGCAGATTCCCTCGTACCGACGAGACGCCGAGTGGGACAGTGTCTGGCGCACGGATTTCGGCGGCCGAGCCCCTACCGACCCGGCATCGGAGGAGATGGTGGACATCGACGCACTGCGGTACCGGGAGCTGTTCTCGACGCGGCTGCCACAGCACCTGCGTGACGACGACACCAACTCGATGGCGCACGGGATCGAGTCCCGCACCCCTTACCTGAGCCACGGGGTCGTCAACTTCGCGCTCTCCCTGCCGGCCTCGCGGTGCTTCCGGGACCGGACGACGAAGTACCCCGTGCGCGCCGCCTTCTCCGATGTCCTGCCCGAACGCGTCGCCTGGGGCAAGGCCAAGCGGGGGCTCTACGTGGACTGGGCCGCTCAGTGGTCCGATCCGATCGAGGAATCCGTCGCCCAGGCCGTGGCGACCTCCGCCGTGCTCTCCCGGATCGCCGACGTCGGCCGACTCGAGGTCGAGTTGGCGCGTGGCGACGTGAGTCCAGCGTTCCGGTGGCGCCTCGTCGCCCTCGCCCACACTGAGCAGGCGGCAGCGGCGCGGGTGCTGCGGTGACAGCGCGGACCCCCGCGCACCCTCGCGGAGTGATCATCGACTTCGACGGTGTCGTGGCCCAGTCCACCGACATCAAGTACGCCCTGCTCCTCGCCTCCGCACGCGCAGTGGGGATGACGGACCTGGACCCTCTCATCGCTGCGCTGGACTCCGAACTGAGCGGGGCGGACCGAGCCCGGGTCGGACGGTGGGTGGGGGAACAGTTGCAGGATCCTGGGGCGGCCGACGGATTCGTCGACCACTTCACTGCGCAGTTCGCCCCCCGTTCCGCGGCGATCGAAGCGACGGCTGGCTTCGTGCCCTTCATCGAGGCTCTGCAGCGGAATGACATCCGGGCCTGCCTGGTCTCGCTGGCGCCGGTCGCCGAGATCACGTCGTGGCTGGGGGCGGTCCTCGACCCGGCGGTCTTCGCCGGGATCTTCGGCGTGGAGGACGGACCCAAGAACGTCACCACGCGACTCGCTCTCGATCGGATGGGGGTGCGTGCGGGATCGGTGGTGTGCATCGGTGACAGCACCGCCGACCTGGTGGCCGCATCCGACGCGGGGTGTCGATTCGTCCGGCTGCGCAGCAGGCTCGGCGACCGCGGCAACTGGTCCGGAGTGGATGTTCCCACGGCGTTCACCTTCACCCAACTCCTGACCACCCATCAGTCCGAGTTCGGGGGCTGGCGCTGAGAACCAACTCTCACCCGCGGTCCCAGTCGGGGTCGCGGCGACGGACCCGTCGACACGCGAAGAAGTACAGGGCGGCGGCCAGCAGCATGACGCTGCCACCGGCGATGCCTTGCGCCCAGTACCCCTCGACTGCCGCCTGGCGCTGGAAGCCCGCGATCTCGTCGACGGTCTGCACCGGCATGCTGTACTGGGAGGAGACATCCTCCGAAGTCGCTCCGTCCCGCATCGAGGTGACGATCGCGTCTGCCTGCTGCGGGCTGATCCCCGCCGCGCTGCTCTGATCCGCGAGGGAGGTCGACATCGTCGTGAAGACCACAACAGACAGGAACACCGCACCCAGTGACGAGCCCAGACTCGAGGCCGCACTGCGGAACGCCGAGGCTTGGCTCTCCTGGCCCGGCGGGGCCATGGTCATGATGGCGTTGGTCACCGTCCCAACCGCCCCGCTGACACAAGCGCCGTAGATCATCAAGATGACGAGAGGGACCAGGATCGTGAGGGTGCTGCTCTGCACCGTGCACAGGAAGAGCATCGCCGCTGCGATCAGCATGCCGGCGGTGCCGGCGAACGTGAGGCCCTTGGCCTTCACGACGAGCCCGGAGAGCCGAGCTCCCACGACCCCGGCCAACTGCACGGGGATGAACACCAGGGCGACGGCGAAGGCCGACAGGCCGTAGATGAGCTGCGCTCCCACCGTCCCGTAGAACCACATGTTCGAGAAGGGCATGAAGAGGACGACAGCGAAGTACAGGAACAGGCCGCCGTGGCGCAGGACGGCGAAGGACATGGCCGGGTGCTGCATCCGACGCATCAGCACCAGCAGTGTGACCAGGGCGGCGACCGTGATGCCCGCGGCCACCAGCACCGCGGTGGAGGAGAGGCCGTCGGCGGGGATCAGCCGCACCACCTGGGTCAGGCCGACCAGGACAACTCCGGCGAGAACGGGTGTCCACAACTCGCCGCGGTCGGCGCCCGGATCCTCGTGGGTTCGGGGGACCAGGAACAGGGACGACAAGATGACGAGGACGCCCCCGAGCAGCCAGATGGCAGCCACGGACCGCCAGCCGACCGTGTCCACCAGGTAACCGGCGAGGGGCGGGATCACCACACTGACCGCAGGCGAGACCATGGCCAGCGACGCGAACGCCGACGCCCGGGCGTCCTTCCCCGTGATGCTGGTGGCCAGCAGGCTGACCACGATGACGACGACCGCCGCCTTGCCGATGTAGGCGGTCAGCAGTCCGAGGGTGACCATCCACATGCTCGTCGCCACGCAGGTGAGCAGGAACCCGATGATCATGAGCACGCCGGCCCCGGTCAGGCACCGCCGGGGACCCAGCCGCATGACCAGGATCCCGGCCACGAAGATCGCCAACAGCCCACCGATGCCGGGGAGCTGCCGAAGCAGGTCCCGCTGGGTCTCACTGGCGTCGAGGCTCGTCAACATGGGACGGATGACGTAGTTGAACGACGCGCTGCAGAAGGTGGCCCCGGCGGCGGCGATGACGACGCCGAGCACCACATGCCGGGAGCCGGTTCCCCCCTGGGTCGCGACCGCGGCGTCAGACATGACGGAACGCTAGCAATGAACGCCCGCTCGCGGTGGGCCGACTACCTGGTGATGGTGACTCGCGTGGTGCTCAAGGTGGTTCCCGTGGGGCCGCGCAGCGCCAGCGTGTAGGACCCCCGCGCCAGCTTCTTCTTGCCGCT
The DNA here is from genome assembly GCA_029978705.1 of Actinomycetota bacterium. Lineage (GTDB taxonomy): Bacteria > Actinomycetota > Actinomycetes > S36-B12 > CAIWTL01. The sequence continues at coordinate 64 of JAPOIY010000056.1, read as the reverse complement.
ACTCAACCGGATCTGGGTGCGGTTGGTGCCCGCCCGCCCCGCAGCGGTCGTCTGCGTCGACGTC
>JAPOIY010000051.1 GCA_029978705.1 Actinomycetota bacterium | reverse complement strand
CCGGCACCGGACCGCGGCGAGGCACCCAGCGGGAAGCCGGCACCGGACCGCGGCGAGGCACCCAGCGGGAAGCCGGCACCGGACCGCGGTGAGGATCCCGGCACGAAGCCCAAACCGGATCGCGATCAGGACTCCGAGCCTGTGGAGAAACCGACACCCGACCCGCAGCCCCAACCGGACCGCGGTGAGACTCCCGGCGGCAAGCCGGTGCCGGACCGGCCCACCCCGTCCGACGGCCCGCCGCCCACCGGAGCGGCCCCACAGCAGCCCACCGAACCATCCGCCGGTCCAGAGCCGGATCGCTCCTCCCGACCGGAACCGGACCGGACCCCGGAGGGGAACCCGTCAGTGCGGCCGCCGGCCGACACCCCGCGCCCCTCGGGCACCCCGTTGCATCCCGAGCAGGTGCCGGCCCTGCCGACCCCCGATCCCACCGATACTCCCCTGCACCCCCGCGACGAGGTCCCGGCGGCCGGCGCTCCGCCGCATCCCACGACCCCGCTGCACCCCGAGGTCGGCGCCACCGATCCAGGACGGTCGCCGGCACCCGACGCTGCGCTGGGGACCGGAACGCCGCTGCATCCCACGGCCCCCCGCCGGGACGATGCCCCGCCGGTTCGAGAACGGCAGGACGGGGGGACGCCCCTGCATCCGCCCTCGTGACCGCACCGGGCCGGTAGCCTGCCCCCGTGGACAGCGACAGTGCCTTCGCCCCGCCGGACGAGGAGTGGCGCCGCGTCTCGCCACGGCTGGCGACCGCGTGGCGGCTCACCGCGGCGCTCGTCGTGGTCCCCGTGACCGTCGTCGTGGTGGTGGTGCTCCTGATCAATGGAGTAGCCCCGGTCGCGGCGGGCGCCGCGGTCGTGGGTCTGGTGGTCCTGGGGTGGCTGTGGTGGCTGCTGGGCCGGCGGGCACGCTCCTTCGGGTACGTCGAACGGTCCGACGACCTGCTGGTCACCTCCGGTGTCCTTTTCAAGAGACTCGTGATCGTCCCCTATGGCCGGATGCAGTTGGTCGACCTCGTCGCCGGACCGGTCGACCGGTCGCTGGGGCTGGCCACCGTCAAACTGCACACCGCCGCCGCGACCACCGACGCCGGTATCCCCGGCCTCACCCCGACCGAAGCCGCGCGCCTCCGCGACCGGCTGGCGGCCCTCGGCGAGCAGCGGTCGGCGGGCCTGTGACGACCAGTCCTCCGACGGGTGCCACCGAGCCGCGGCACACCCACCCGGTCACTCCGTGGGTCCTGGCAGCCCGCTCGCTGCCGGTGGCGGTCGTGATCGGCATCGGGATCCTCGGACAGACGCTCGCGCAGATCCCGCTGCTGGCCGGTGTCGTCGGCATCATCGTGATCGCCGTGGTGGTGGCGGCGTTCGTGGCGGGCGCGAACTACCTGGGGTGGCGCCGGTTCGAGTTCTGGTTCGACGCGGAGGGCGACTTCCGGGTCGCCGCCGGGGTCCTCACCCGCCGGGAACGGCGGCTGCAGCTGTCCCGTCTGCAGGGGGTGGAGGTCACGCAGCCTCTGATCGCCCGCGTCTTCGGCATGGCGGAGGTGTCCATCGAGGTCGCGGGTGTCGGGGACTCCCGGGCCCGGATCCGCTACCTGGCTCTCTCCGATGCCCAGGATCTGCGCAACGAGGTGATCGCCCGGGCCGCCGGACTGCACCCGCAGGCCGGCGAGGCCCCCCAGCGGCCCCTGGTCACGGTACCCACGGCCGACCTGATCACCTCGTTGCTGCTGCGCGGGGCGACCGTGCTCCTACTGGGAGCCACAGTCGTCATCGTCGTGCTCACCGCGGTCACCGAGGGCGCCGCGGGACTGTTCTTCCTGCTGTTCGGGGGTATCCCCCTCCTCCTCGTCTTCACCGAGTTCGCGCGCTACTACAACTTCACGGTCGCGGAGTCGCCGGATGGCCTACGTATCAGCTCGGGCCTGCTGCAGGTGCAGACGCAGACCATCCCGCCCGGCCGGGTCCAGGCCGTGGAGTTCGTGCAGTCCTGGTTGTGGCGGCGCAAGGACTGGGTGCGGGTGAGACTCAATGTGGCCGGTGCCCGAGGCGGTGACGACAACGACCGCGACTCCCGGTCGGTCGAGCAGGTGCTCCTGCCCGTCGCGCCCTACGACGTCGCGCTCGGTCTGGTGGAGCGGGTCTTCCCCGGGGTCGACGCCCGTGCGATCCCCCTGACTCCGGCGCCGGCCGCCGCGCGCCGCCGGGCCTGGATCCAGTACCGCCAATTGGGGGTCGGGCACGACGACAAGGTCTTCGTCACCTCCCGCGGCCGCTTCGTGCACCGGCTGACGGTCAATCCGCACGCCCGCAGCCAGTCGGTGCGGGTCACGCAGGGGCCGTGGCAGCGCCTGCTCGGCCTGGCGTCGATGCATGTCGACTCCGTGCCGGGGCCGGTGCGCATCGTCGCCCTCCAGCGGGAGGCCGCCGAAGCCCGGGTCCTGGCCGAGCAGCAGAACGACCGGGCGCTGGCAGCGTTGCGGGCCGGCGGGACGGGACGCTGGTTGGCCGACGGGGGTTCCCATGCCTGAGGCCCGCCTGGACGTGGGGGTCGTCGGTGTCGGCCGGGCGGGGTCGGTCCTCGGCGCCGCACTCGCGCGCGCGGGACACCGTGTCGTGGCCGCCCATGCCGTGTCCCGGGCCGCGGTGGAGCGGGCCGAGCAGATGTTGCCCGGCGTGCCGTTGCTGCCGGTGGCCGATGTGTTCGCCCGCGCCGACCTGGTCCTGCTGACGGTGCCGGACGACGCCCTCCTGGACCTCGTGGCGGTCGCCGCGGAACAGGAATGGGTGCGTCCGGGGCAGTTCGTCGTCCACACCTCGGGCCGGTACGGCATCACGGAGTTGACCCCCTTGGCGGCGGAGGGGGCGCTGCCGCTGGCCCTGCATCCGGTGATGACCCTGACCGGGCGCCCGCAGGATGTCGAGCGGCTCGTCGGGTGCCCGTTCGGGGTCACCGCCCCGGAGGAACTCCAGGCGGCCGCCGCGGCTCTGGTCATGGAGATGGGGGGCGAACCCATGACGGTCCGGGAGGAGCGGCGGTCGCTGTACCACGCGGCGCTGGCGCACAGCGCCAATCACATGATCACTCTGGTGGCCGAGGCGATGGATCTGCTGGGACTCGCGGGTGTGGAGCAGCCGGACCGCATGCTCGGCCCCCTGCTGTCGGCCGCCCTCGACAACGCCCTCGCCCACGGCGACCGCGCCCTGACCGGACCCGTGTCGCGCGGTGACGCCGGAACCGTGGCCGCCCACCTGGCGGAGCTCGGTGCCGTCTCCCCGGCCGCGGCAGCGGCCTACCGGGCACTCGCCCGGCGCACCGCGGACCGGGCGATCGCCGCGGGGACCCTGGATCCGATCGTGGCGGAACGGCTCCTCGGAGTCCTCGCCGAGACGTGACCGCCCATTGGGGGAGGCGCCGACAACGGCGACTCCTGTCATGGGCCGATGGCGGCGGAGGACATGGCGTTCGTCGCCGCATCCGCCGTGCCGGGCAGCTGCCGCGGGGGCATCACCGGCGATCCCGACAGCGGTCTGGCATCGTTGCCCTGTGCGAGTCATCGAGACGGTGTCCGACATGCAGGCCGACATCCCGCAGAACGAACGGGCTGTGGTCATGACCATGGGGGCGCTGCACGATGGGCACGCCACCCTCATGGACCGGGCCCGGGAGATCGCCGGGGCGGACGGCCAGGTCCTGGTGTCGGTGTTCGTCAACCCCACCCAGTTCGGGGCCGGTGAGGACTACGACCGCTACCCCCGCACGTGGGAGGCGGATCTCGCCGTGTGCGCCGCGCACGGTGTGGACGCGGTGTTCGCCCCGACCGCCGATGACCTCTACTCCGCGGGCACCGACATCATGGTCGACCCCGGACCGTTGGGCACCGTCCTGGAGGGAGCGGTGCGGCCCGGCCACTTCCGCGGCGTCCTGACCGTCGTGGCGAAACTCCTGCACACGATGCAGCCGAGCGCGGCGCTCTTCGGGGAGAAGGACTACCAGCAGTTGGTGCTCATCCGGCGTATGGCGGAGCAACTGAACTTCCCCGTCGCCGTGGTGGGGGTGCCGACCGTGCGCGACGGCGACGGTGTGGCGCTGTCCAGCCGCAACGCCTACCTGTCCGACGACGAGCGGCGCACCGCCGGGGTCATCCCGCGGGCGACGGAGGCGGGCCGGGCTGCCGCTGCCGCCGGCGCAACGCCCGACGAGATCGTGGCGTCGGTGCAGGAGATCCTGACCGCCGAGGCGGACGAAGTGGACTACGTCGTGGTCACCGGCCCCGACCTCGGTCCCGCTCCGGACCGGGGCGCGGCGCGGCTCATCCTCGCCGCCCGCGTCGGCAGCCCGCGGCTGCTCGACAACGTGCCCCTGACGCTGGCCGCGCCGTGACGCCGGAGGCCGTCCGGCGCGATGCCGGGATCGTCGGGGTGCCCCTGCTGGCGCCCGCCCCCGGCTGGTACGAGGAGTGCGACGTCGTGATCGTGGGCTCGGGGATCGCGGGCCTCAGCCTCGCGCTGTACGCCCGCACCCTGGGCTATCGCGTGATGGTGGTCACCAAGTCGCGGGTGGAACACGGGTCCACCCAATGGGCGCAGGGCGGGATCGCGGCGGCCCTCGACGAAGACGACTCCCCCGACGACCACCTGCGCGACACCCTGATCGCCGGAGCGGGACTGTGCGACGAGGACGCCGTACGCGTCCTCGTGACCCACGGACCCGGAGCGGTCCGGGAACTGGTCGACCTCGGCACGCGGTTCGACCGGACCTCCGGGGGGGACCTCGCCCTCACGCGGGAGGGCGGACATCTGCGCGACCGGATCGCCCACGCCGGTGGCGACGCCACCGGGCGCGAGATCGTGCGCGCCCTCGTGCGCGCCGTGCATGACGACAGCGACATCGTCCTGTATGAACAGGCCCTGGCGCTCGACTTGCTGCGGGATGACCGCGGTGCGGTCCAGGGACTCACGCTGCACGTGATGGGGCAGGGACAGCGCGACGGCGTGGGGGCCGTGCTGGCGCCCGCCGTCGTCCTGGCCACCGGTGGGCTGGGCCAGGTGTTCGCCGCGACGACCAACCCCCGTGTGGCCACCGGCGACGGCATGGCCATGGCCGCCCGCGCGGGAGCCGTCATGTCCGACCTCGAGTTCGTCCAGTTCCATCCGACCGTGATGTGGCTCGGTCCCGCGGCCCGCGGCCAGCAGCCGTTGATCTCCGAGGCGGTGCGCGGTGAGGGGGCGGTCCTGTTGGACCCCCACGGGCGCCGGTTCATGCCCGACATCCACCCGCTGGCCGAGCTGGCGCCACGGGACGTCGTGGCGAAGGCGGTCATGGGGAGCATGCGGGAAGCCGGCGCCTCACATGTCTGGCTGGACGGGCGGGCGCTGGGCGCCGAGGTGTGGCAGCAACGGTTCCCCACCATCCTCGCCCGCTCCCGCGAACTGGGTGTCGACCCCGTCACCGAGCTGATCCCCGTCGCGCCCGCCCAGCACTACGCCAGCGGTGGCGTGCGCACCGACCTGTCCGGCCGCGCCAGCCGCAAAGGCCTGTTCGCCTGCGGCGAGGCCGCCTGCACGGGCGTGCACGGCGCCAACCGGCTCGCCTCGAACTCACTGCTCGAGGGCCTGGTCTTCTCCGAACAGATCGCCGAGGTGCTGGCCCGGGGACTGCCGCAGCGGCGAGACCCGGTGGCCCCCGCGACCGCTCCCGCCGTCGTCGACGTGGCCGCGCGTCCGCTGATCCAGCAAGCGATGTCCGACGGGGTCGGGGTGCTGCGGTCGGCGGACTCGATCGCCGGAGCCGCCGCCGAGATCGCGGGCCTGCCCCCGCGGTTCCCCTCCGACCCGGCCACCGAGAGTTGGGAGACCACCAACGTGGCAGTCGTGGCGACGCTGCTGGCCCACCAGGCCGGGAACCGGACCGAGACACGGGGCTCGCACTGGCGGGAGGACTTCCCGGAGGCATCCGACCGCTGGCGGGTGCACCAGGCCACCCGCCTGGTGGACGCGGAACTGGTCACCGAGCCCACCCCCCTGCACACCCCGACCTGGGAGGCTTGGCATGACGAGTGACTGGTACCCGCTCACCGCGGACACGGCGACGCGGCTGACGGCGGCCGGCCTGGACCCCGACGGCGTTCGGGCCGTGATCGTCGGCGCCCTCGACGAGGACCTGGCCGGGGGCACGGACGTGACCACCGCGGCCACCGTGCCCGCCGCGCACCGTTCCGAGCTGGACCTGGTCGCTCGCGCACCCGGGGTGGTCGCCGGGGCGCCCGTGGCCGCCGCGGTGTTCGAGGTCGTCGGAGGGCCGGACCTCACCGCCACGGTCCTGACCGGTGACGGCATGCCGGTGCAACGGGGAGACGTCATCGTGCGGGCGACCGGGCGTACCGCGGACCTGTTGGTCGGGGAACGCACTGCGCTGAACCTGCTGTGCCATCTGTCCGGTGTGGCGACCGCCACCGCTGCGTGGGTGACGGCGCTGGCGGGAACGGGCGCCGCCGTGCGCGACACCCGCAAGACCACGCCCGGGCTGCGGGCCCTGGAGAAGTACGCGGTGCGCTGCGGGGGCGGCGTGAACCACCGGATGGGACTGTCCGACGCGGCATTGGTCAAGGACAACCACATCGTGGCGGCCGGCGACGTCGTCGCCGCGTTCGACGCCGTGCGGACGCAGGCGCCGGGGATGCCGATCGAGGTCGAGGTCGACTCGCTGGAGCAGCTCGAGGAGGTACTCGCCGCCGGTGCGGACCTGGTGCTCCTCGACAACTTCACCCCCGCTCAGATGCGACAGGCAGTGGCCCTCACGGCAGGGCGGGCCGCACTCGAGGCGTCCGGCGGGCTCACGCTCGAGGTGGCCGCCGCGGTGGGCGCCACGGGGGTCGACTACCTGGCGGTGGGGGCACTGACACATTCCGCCCCGGCACTGGATATCGGCGCGGACCTCAAGGACTGACCATGCTGCTCACCATCGACGTCGGCAACACCAACACCGTGCTGGGGCTGTTCGACGGCCCCGCGCTGGTGCAGTCGTGGCGGATCAAGACCGACGCCAGCAGCACCGCCGACGAGATGATCCTCGTCTTCCGGGGGCTGCTCGCCGGGCAGCCGGCGCTGACGGGGATCGCGCTGTGCTCGACCGTGCCGGCCGTGCTGCACGAGATGCGCCTGATGCTCGACCGCTACTTCGGGGCCGTCGACACCGTGATCGTGGAGCCCGGGGTGCGTACCGGCGTGTCCGTCGTCACGGACAACCCCCGCGAGGTGGGCGCCGACCGGATCGTCAACACCCTGGCGGTGTTCGAGCGGTACGGCGGGCCTGCCATCGTCGTGGACTTCGGCACCTCGACGAACCTGGACGTGGTCAGCGCCAAAGGGGAGTTCCTGGGTGGCGCCCTGGCGCCGGGGATCCAGATCTCCCTGGACGCCCTGGCCGCGCGCGCCGCGCAGCTGCGCAAGGTGGAGCTGGTGCGTCCGCGGTCCCCCATCGGGCGCAACACCGTGGAGGCGTTGCAGTCCGGGGCGATCTACGGCTTCGCCGGCCAGGTGGACGGCCTGGTGCGCCGGATCATCGCCGAGCTCGGGGACGTGGAGGCCGTGGTGGCCACAGGGGGGCTGGCGGAGGTGGTCATCGCCGAGTCCGAGACGATCACCGACCACGACCCCTTCCTCACCCTCTACGGTCTCCAGCTCGTCTTCGACCGCAATCGCCCCTGACCGCAGCCCTGCCCCGCCCGGGGCAGTTCCGTCCATCCCAAGGGGGAGGCCTGCGGGTGCGGGGCAGGTATGGGCGCGGCGATAAACTCACCCGGTGACTGACGAGCAGGATCTTCCCGAGCAGATGCAGATCCGGCGGGACAAGCGCCGCCGCCTGCTCGATTCCGGCCGCGACCCGTACCCGGTGCGGGTGCCGGTCACCCACACCATCGCGGAGGTCCGCGAGGCGTTCCCCGACGTGCCCGCGGGCGAGATGTCCGGCACGGAGGTCACCGTGGCGTGGCGGGGGCTGTTCATCCGGAACACCGGGAAACTGTGCTTCGCCAACGTCCGCTCCGGGGACGGCACGGCCGTGCAGGCGATGCTGAGCCTCGACCGGGTGGGCGAGGCCGGACTCGACGAGTGGAAACACCTGGTGGATCTCGGCGACCACGTGTGGGTACGCGGCGAGGTCGGTGCGTCCAAGCGGGGGGAGCTGAGCATCTTCGTCGCCGAATGGGGGTTCGCGGCCAAGTCCCTGCGCCCGCTCCCGGTGGCCCACAAGCCGCTGACCGAGGAGACACGGGTCCGGCAGCGGTACGTCGACCTGATCATGCGGGAGGAGGCCCGTACCACCGCCCGGCAGCGGGTGGCGGCGCTGGCGAGTCTGCGATCCTCCCTGACCGACCGGGGATTCCTCGAGGTGGAGACCCCGATACTCCAGACGCTGCAAGGTGGCGCCACCGCTCGGCCTTTCGTCACCCACATGAACGCGTACGACATCGATCTCTACCTGAGAATCGCTCCGGAACTCTTCCTCAAGCGGTGTGTCGTGGGAGGTATCGAGAAAGTCTTCGACATCAACCGCAACTTCCGCAATGAAGGAGCCGACTCCACCCATTCCCCGGAATTCGGGATGCTGGAGTTCTACGAGGCGTACGCCGACTACGACGACGGCGCCCGGCTCACCCGGGAACTGGTGCAGGAGGCGGCGCTGGCCGTGTGCGGGTCCCTGTCGGTGACCCACGCCGACGGCAGCGTGCACGACCTGTCCGGCGACTGGGACACGATCCGGCTCTACCCGGCCGTGTCCGCAGCCGTCGGCCGCGACATCACCCCCCGAACCTCCCGGAAGGAGCTGGTGGCGCTGTGCGACGCCGCCGGGATCGAGGCCGACCCGTCCTGGGTGCCCGGCCGGGTGGTGGAGGAGCTGTTCGAGCACTACGTGGTCCCGGGCTTCACCGGCCCCACGTTCGTCAAGGACTACCCGGTCGACACGTCCCCGCTGACCCGCGACCACCGCTCCGAGGCCGGAGTCGTCGAGAAGTGGGACCTGTATGTCGACGGCTTCGAACTGGCCACGGGGTACTCGGAACTGGTGGACCCGGTCATCCAGCGGGAGCGACTGCAGGCGCAGGCCGAGCGGGGAGCGCACGGGGACCTCGAAGCGATGCCCCTCGACGAGGACTTCCTCGCCGCCCTGGAGCACGGCATGCCGCCATCCGCCGGAGTGGGGCTGGGCATCGACCGGTTGCTCATGGCCCTCACCGGGCTGGGGATCCGGGAGACGATCCTGTTCCCGCTGGTGAAGCCGTTGTGAGCGTCGTGCTGCGGCCGGCCCGCACCGACGACATCCCCGCCGTCCGGCGGCTGGTCGACCTCTACGCCCCCGACCGGCGCCTGCTCAGCAAAGCCACCGTCACCCTGTACGAGGACGTCCAGGAGTTCGTCGTCGCCGAACGGGCGGGGAACATCGTCGGGTGCGGTGCCCTGCACGTGATGTGGCAGGACCTGGCCGAGATCCGCACCCTGGCGGTGGACCCGGCCGACACCGGCGCCGGCGTCGGGTCCGCACTCCTCGAACTGCTCGTGGAACGGGGGCGGCAGCTGGGGGTGGCGCGCATCTTCTGTCTCACCTTCGAACGGGACTTCTTCCTGCGGGCGGGTTTCGCCGAAATGTCCGAGCCCGCTGTCGCGCCGGAGGTCTTCGCCGAACTTCTCCAGTCCGAAGACGAAGGAGTAGCCGAATTCCTCGACCTGGAACGGGTCAAGCCCAACACCCTGGGAAATGTGAGAATGATCCTCCGCCTCTGAACAGCTGCTATTCAGAGCCATAACCCAGAGAATCACCGGGAATAGGGGGTGGGACATTACACGCCCCCGACTTTCCGACTAGTATTTCGGCGCGGGGACGAATACGACTGTCGGAGGAATACCCGAATGGCGCGCAAGATACAGGTAATGCTCGAGGACGATCTGAGCGGCGGCGAAGCCGACGAGACCGTGTCGTTCGCACTCGACGGGGTCTCGTACGAGATCGACCTGAGCAGCCGGAACGCCGACAAGCTGCGCCACGCGCTGCAGCCGTACGTCGACGCGGGCCGCAAGTCCAACCGCTCCCGCAAGCCGGGGACCCGCAGCACGGGGAAGGCCACCGGCAAGGCCGGCGAGATCCGCGCGTGGGCCGAGGCCAACGGTGTGCCCGTGAGCGCCCGGGGCCGGGTGAGTGCCGACGTCGTCGCGCAGTACGAAGCCGCGCACGCCTGAACTACGAGGCCAGCGCTGCTGCGTAGACGTCCAGCGTCTGGCGTGCGATCGCTTCCCAACTGAAGTCGGCGACGGCCCGGCGGCGTCCGGCGAGCCCGAGTTCCCGGGCCGACGCCGGGTCCGCCGCCACCCGGTTGACCTCCGCGGCGAGGCCCGCCTCGAAGGCCGCCGGGTCGTCCGGGTCGTAGTGGACCAGGAGTCCGGTGCCCGGTGTCACGACCTCGGGGATGCCGCCGACGTCGCTGGCCACGACCGCGGTCTCGCACGCCATCGCCTCCAGATTCACGATGCCCTGCGGCTCATAGACCGACGGGCAGACGAAGACCGCCGCCCGCGTGTAGAACTGCACGACCTCGGGCCGGGAGAGTTGTTCCTGGATCCACACCACGGAGTCCGTCCCTCGGCTGGCCTGGAGCGCCGCCACCTGATCGGCGACCTCGCGGCCCAGTTCGGGGGTGTCGGGGGATGAGGCGCACACGACCAGCTGCACCTCGGGGTCGAACTGTTCCGCCGCCCGCAGCAGATGGGGCAGTCCCTTCTGCCGGGTGATCCGCCCGACGAACAATGCGAAGGGACGGTCGGGGGACACCCCGTGGGCGGTGAGCGCATCGGTCTCGGGTACCGGGCGGTAGAACCCGGTGTCGATGCCGTTGTGCACGACGTGAACCCGCTCCGGGTCGACGAACGGGTAGCAGTCCAGCACATCGTCCTTCATGCCGGCGCTGACCGCGATCACCGCGGCCGCCTCCCGGTACGCGGCCCGCTCCACCCATGAGGAGATCCGGTAACCGCCCCCCAGCTGTTCTTCCTTCCACGGCCGGCGCGGCTCCAGAGAGTGAGCAGTGATCACATGCGGAACCCCCTGGAGGAGCCCCGCCAGATGGCCGCCCAGGTTGGCGTACCACGTGTGGGAGTGCACGATGTCGAGGCCGTCGGAGGAGTTGGCCATCAGCAGGTCGACGCCGAGCGTCTGTAGGGCGAAGTTGGCGTCGGTCAGGTCGGTGGGCGGCGCGAAGGACTCGGCGCCGGGGCGGGGCTCCCCGAAACACATGACCTGCACGTCTGCCAGGTTCCGCAGTTGCCCGACGAGATTCTCCACATGGACTCCGGCGCCGCCGTAGATGTCGGGGGGCCATTCCCGGGTCAGGATGCCGATCTGCATGGCAGCAGAGCCTAGGACCCGGCGGCACCGGAGGCGACTGCTGGATCCGGTGGTGCGTGGTTCTGCCTTCCCCCCCTCCGCGCCGATACTGTGGGCGCGTGAGCGGTCCCCATGTTCTCGGAATTGTCCTGGCCGGTGGAGAAGGGAAGCGCCTGCTGCCCCTGACGGCTGACCGGGCGAAGCCCGCTGTCCCCTTCGGCGGGGCCTACCGGCTGATCGACTTCGTCCTCTCGAACCTGGTCAACGGGGGGATCCACCGGATCTGTGTACTCACGCAGTACAAGTCCCACTCCCTCGACCGCCACATCACCACCACATGGCGGATGTCCCACATGACGGGCGACTACGTGACACCGGTGCCCGCCCAGCAGCGGCTGGGGCCGCGGTGGTACACGGGCAGCGCCGACGCCATCTACCAGAGCCTGAACCTCGTCTACGACGAACGCCCGGACGTGGTCGTGGTCTTCGGGGCGGACAACGTGTACCGCATGGACCCCCGCCAGATGATCGACCAGCACATGCAGAGCGGGGCGGGTGTGACGGTCGCCGGCATCCCCATGCCCCGCCGGGATGCCCACCAGTTCGGCGTCATCGAAGTGGCCGACGACGGCCTGCGCATCGCACAGTTCCTGGAGAAACCCGCCGACCCCCCCGGCATCCCCGGAAACCCGGAGCAGTCCTACATCTCCATGGGCAACTACGTGTTCAGTACCGACGCGCTGATCGAGGCGCTGAAGGTGGACGCCGGCGACGAGGGCTCCGTGCACGACATGGGCGGCAACATCATCCCGATGATGACCGCGGCCGGCGACGCCTGCGTCTACGACTTCGACGCCAACCAGGTGCCCGGCTCCACCGAGCGCGACCATGCCTACTGGCGGGACGTGGGGACGCTGGACTCCTACCACGACGCACACATGGACCTGGTGAGCGTGCATCCCGTCTTCAACCTCTACAACCGACGGTGGCCGATCCTGTCCAGCCCCCCGTCGCTGCCCCCGGCGAAGTTCGTGGAGGGAGGCAACGCCCACGACTCGATGGTGGGAGCGGGCTCGATCATCGCCGGGGCGCATGTGCGCCAGTCGGTCATCGCGCACGACGTCGTGATCCGGGAAGGCGCCTACCTCGAGGGCTGCGTGATCATGCCGGGCGTGCGTATCGGCCGCAACGCGGTGCTGCGCCGCGTCATCCTGGACAAGGGCGTGGAGGTGCCGGACGGTGCCCAGATCGGCGTCGACCTGGAGGGGGACCGCACCAAGTACACCGTCAGTCCGGGCGGGGTGGTCGTGCTCGGCAAGGGCCAGCAGGTGGTGTGATCCGGCAGACCCCACGGCGTGCCCCGTCTCCCGGCGTGCCAAACGTGACGTTCCCCCGGGCATGGGAAGCGAGCGCGGTGACGTTGCAGTGGCCATGAACACGATCGACCTGGACATCAACGGCATGACCTGCGCCTCGTGCGCCGCCCGGATCCAGAAGAAGGTGTCGCGTCTGCCCGGCGTGGAGAACGCTGCCGTCAACTTCGCCACCGGCACCGCTCAGGTCGGGCTCGACCCCGCAGTCTGCGAGCCGGAGGACGTCGTGGGCACCATCCACGACCTCGGCTACGACGCCGCGGTGCACACCCACGATCACGCCTCCGACGAGGGTGGCGGTCACGAGGACCACTCCGCACACGCCGGCGACGCGCAGGATCTGCGGCGGCGGCTGCAGGTAGCGGTGCCGCTCACCGTCATCGTCGTCATCCTCGGCATGGTGCCGTGGTTCCACATGCAGCCGTGGGCGCCGGCCCTCGGCCTGCTGATCGCCACCCCCGTGGTGTGGTGGTGCGGCTGGCCCATCCACTCCCGGTCCGTGCGGGGGCTGCGGCACCGCTCGGTCGGCATGGACACGCTGGTGTCCCTCGGCGCGGGCGTGGCGTGGCTGTGGTCCCTCTACCAGGTCCTGGTGGGTGGTACCGAGGTCTACGCGGAGGTCAGTGCGGTCGTCGTCACCTTCGTCCTGCTGGGACGGTGGTTGGAGGCCCGGGCGACCGACACCTCCGTCGATGCGCTCGCGGCGCTGTCCCGCCTGCAGGTGGACGCGGTCGACCGGGTCGACCCCGCCGGCACCGAGACACGCATCCCCCTGTCGGAACTGCTGGTGGGCGACCGCTTCCTGGTGCGGCCCGGGGAGCGGGTGGCCACCGACGGCGTCGTCGCGTCCGGGACCTCAGCAGTCGACCTCAGCCTGGTCACCGGCGAATCGGCTCCCGTCGAGGTGGGACCCGGCGACACCGTCGTCGGCGCCGCCGTGAACGGGTCCGGGCGGCTCGTGGTGACGGCATCCGCCGTCGGAGCCGACACCGTCCTCGCGCGCATCGGCGAACTCGTGCGGCAGGCCCAGCACACCAAGGCCCCGATCGAGCGGCTCGTGGACCGCATCGCCGGGATCTTCGTGCCCGTCGTACTGATCATCGCGCTGCTGACGTTCCTCGGATGGATGATCGCGGGAGCCGGTCCCACGGTCGCGATCAGCGCAGCCGTCGCAGTGCTGGTCATCGCCTGCCCCTGCGCGCTCGGTCTGGCCACTCCCACCGCACTGGTCGCGGGCACCGGGAGGGGCGCCCAACTGGGCATCCTGATCCGCGGGCCGCAGGTCCTGGAGGCGGCCCAGAACGTCGACACGGTGCTGCTGGACAAGACCGGGACCGTGACCACGGGCCGGATGACCGTCACCGCGGTCGTCGGGGGCACCCCCGAGCAGCGCGAGTGGGTAGCGGCCGTCGAGGCGGCGTCCGAGCACCCCATCGCCCGCGCCATTGCGGCCGATCTGGGGGAGGGAGTCCTGGCCGAGGTCGAGGACTTCGCCGCCGAGCCCGGGGTGGGGGCCGCGGGCCTGGTCGCCGGTCATCGCGTACGCATCGCCAAGGCCGACGCCGACCTCCCCGCCGGGCTGCTGCAGGCGGTCGAGGACGCGTCGGGGCAGGGGCTGACGCCCGTCGTCGCGAGCGTCGACGGCGACCCCGTGATGGTGATCAGCGTCGGCGACAGCGTCAAACCCACCAGCCGCGAGGCCATCCAACAGTTGCGGGACCTCGGGCTCACCCCGGTGCTGCTGACCGGGGACCGGGAGGCGACGGCCCGGGTCGTGGCCCAGCAGGCGGGTATCGACCAGGTACTCGCCGACGTCAGCCCCGAGGACAAGGTCGCTGCGGTCAAGCAGCTGCAGGAGACCGGAGCCCGCGTCGCCATGGTCGGGGACGGCGTGAACGACGCAGCGGCTCTCGCGCAGGCCGATCTCGGCATCGCGATGGGCTCGGGCACCGACGCTGCCCGGGAGGCCGCCGATATCACCATCGTGAACTCGGACCTGATGTCCGTGGTCGAGGCGGTGGAATTGTCCCGGCGCACGTGGCGCACGATCAAGCAGAACCTGGCGTGGGCGTTCGGCTACAACGTCGCCGCCATCCCACTGGCGGTGGCAGGCCTGCTGAACCCCATGATCGCGGGTGCCGCCATGGCCTTCAGCAGCGTGCTGGTGGTGTCCAACTCACTGCGGCTGCGGGGATTCGGCCGGGGTCGG
>JAPOIY010000040.1 GCA_029978705.1 Actinomycetota bacterium | reverse complement strand
GTGTCGGGTACGCCACGCCATAGGCAACGTCGCCGCGGTCGACCCCCGATAGCAGCGGTACCGCACCGACGCCCAACGATCACCGTCCGGGCACAGGGTGCACAACTCCCCATCACGCGCGAGCACGCCAGCGGAGCAGACGGAGCGGTAGTTGTGAACAGTGGCGGCAATCGGGCCACACCACGTCTCCAACCACCCGTAGCCGAAGTTGGGGAAGAGGTTGTGGACGTGGACGACGTCGGGCCGGAAGCGTCTCAGTTCCGGGCCCGGGTCGCGGCCCCGGTGAAGGGCGACCCGCGCGGCGGTTCCGACTAGGGCCCCCCGGCCAGTCGACAGATGGTCGCTGTCCGCCCGAACCAGCAGCACATCATGACCACGCTCAGCCAGACCCCGTACCTGGTGCTCCACCACCCGGTTCTCCCCGCTCGGCAGAGCCGACCGATAGAAGCTGTGAACGATGGCGATACGCACGCTTACCTCCACGCTCAGCCTAGGCGCTCTGGCCGAGGCCGAGTGAAGGCTAGGCTGAGCTGGTGCGGGTTGCGTTCGACGAACAGATCTTCCTGCTGCAGCAACATGGTGGCATCTCTCGCTATTTCGTCGAACTCGTGGACGGAGTTCGCGCGACTGACGTTCCGGTCCAGGTGAGTGCAGGCCGCGTACAGACCGAACTGGCCGCCCAACGCTGGGGCCTGCCGATCGTGCGGGGCCGGATCGCCGGTCGCATACTGCGAGCGCGCCGGCGCAGCCGCCCGACCCCACTGCCCCCGGGCGCCGATATCGTCCACCACACGTTCTACGACCCCGCCTGGCTGGAGACACCCGCGGGGGCCAAGCGGGTGATCACGGTTCACGACATGATTCCGGAGGCGATGCCCGACCAGGTACCCCAGGACGTGCATCTCGCCAAACGTGAGTACGTTCGACGGGCAGACCTGATCCTCACCAATTCGGCCTTCACTGCCGCTGACCTGCGACGGTACTTCGGCAACCCCTCGGCCCCCATCGTGGTCACTCCGCTGGGGGTGGACGAGGTGTTCTTCGGGGGTGGACCACGACATCCGTCTCTTCCCTCTGACTACCTGCTGTACGTCGGGCGGCGGGCCGGTTACAAGGACTTCGACACAGCACTGCGCGCGCTCGCGCTCGACGCTTCTTTACCTCCCCTGGTGGCCGTCGGGGGCGGAGGATGGTCACGCGAGGAGTCGGCGCGCCTGCGTGAGTTGGGGGTGAGTGAACGGGTTCACTTGGTGCGAGCCGACGACCAGCATCTGCCTGGTCTCTACGCCAATGCCTCCGTGTTCCTCATGACGTCTCAGTACGAAGGCTTCGGGCTACCTGCGCTGGAGGCCATGGCCGCCGGCGTACCCGTGGTGGTGGCAGCAAGTGGCGCAGCACCCGAGGTGTGCGCGAATGCTGCTCTCCTGGCCCCGGCTGGCGACTCGGAGGCATTCGCCGAGTCGATCACGACTATCCTCGGCACCCCCGGCTTGGCATCGGACATGGTGGCAGCCGGGCGGGCTCGCGCCCGCGGGATGACCTGGCGGCACACCGCGGAGTTGACCGTGACGTCCTACCGGGAGCTCTTGGACGGTTCGCTGGAGTCGTGCACCTGAGGAGCGGAGTTACCTTTCGACAGATGTCGCGCCCACCTGCGCCCGATCCGGTGGGTCGGCGCTTCGACAGAGATATGCAACAGCCAGGCAAGCAGTAGGACGATGGATATGGCCGTGACCTGCGCGACGGGGAGCGGCAGCCCGACGGACACGAGCCCCAGGATGACCACCCATCCCACCATCAAGTGCACCACGTACAGGGGATAGCTGATGGCCGCCAGCCAGCGCAGCACCGGGCCGTTGAGTCGACTGCCGGCGAAGCGCCAGACGGCGATGAACACGGCGATGGTTACCAGGTATGTCGCCTGATAGGTGACACCGGCCCCGTGGGTGCCCAGGGGGGAGAACGGCCACCAGACCCGGAACTGGGTCATCCACACGAAGGCGAGGGCCAGCAGCCCGACCGTCGCGCAGTCCCGGAGCCGAAAGGTGTCGATTCCATCCAGATGCACGCCGATGAGCAGTACGGGCAGGAAGGGAAGCGCGACGAGCAGTAGATCCCGCGCCCCCGCGAACGGCACCGAAATCACCGAGACGTTCAGCAGAGCGAATTGGGCGATCCCGCATCCGACGGCGACGGTGATCAGCACCCAGGGCCTGCCGAGGAGACCGCGGTAAAGGACCATACAGACGAGGTAGAAGGTCATCTCCACGACAAGGGTCCAAGCCACATCGTTGGGGATGACGGTGACTCCGAGAACTTGGGGAAGCCCCGGAACGAGGCCCGCCACTTCCGAGACCCCGAAAGGAACCACGTTCCCAGCGAGAAGCGCAGCGGCCGTTACCGCCAGTACGACGACGACATAGCCGGCGGCGTAGGTAGGCAGAAGACGCATCACGCGGCCGACGAGGAACCCGCTACGGCTGTATCTGCGCAGGGACCGCGAGATGACCAGTCCGCTGAGGAGGAAAAAGAGGCACACCCCGCTGCCCATGACATCGAAGGGAATCGCGTGGGCCACCTGCCCCAGGTGCAGTGGGTCCTGCAACGCAGCACCCACAGGGAACCGAACGCTGGACTCGGCGAACGCCTGCATGGCCACGACACCGAGCAGGAGGTGCCCGAGCATGACCAGTGCGGCGGCAATTCCCCGTAGGGAATTCGCCCACACCAAGCGCGGCCCGCTTCCGGTGGTTGCAGTCCCCGCGGCGGCGGTTGTCACAGGTACTCCGTACGGTCCTCGACTCCGCTCTCCAGGCGCACGATGTCGGCGGCCACCATCTGCGCGACCAGTTCCTGAAAGGAGGTGGTTGGGTGCCACCCCAGTGCCTCTCGAGCCCGGCTGGCATCCCCTCTGGTCTCCGGCACGTCCGCGGGGCGCAGGAGTCCCGTATCAGTGACGATGCGCTGCTCGTAGTCGCCGATGCCAGCTGCCTGGAAGGACTCGCTGATGAAGTCATCCAGCGAGTGGGACTCCCCCGTGGCCACCACGAAGGTGTCCGGGATGTCGTGTTGCAGCATGGCGTGCAACGCCGACACGTAGTCCGCGGCGGAGCCCCAGTCGCGGCGGATGTCCCGGGCTCCGAGTCGGAGTTCCTCCTGCCGGCCCAGAGCGATGGCGGCCGCCGCTTTGGTGATCTTCCTGGTGACGAAGGTGTCGGGGCGCAGCGGGCTCTCGTGGTTGAACAGCACCGCGGAGGCGACGAACATGCCATACGACTCGCGGTAGTTCACCGCAGTGTGGTGCGCGAAACTCTTGGCGACCGCGTACGGGCTGCGGGGATGGTGCGGGGACTCCTCGTCCTGCGGTAGCCGGCGCACCAGGCCGAACATCTCCGAACTGGACGCCTGGCAGATGCGCGGGTCGTACCCCGTTCGTTCCCGGAGGGCCTTGACCTGTTCGAGGAGGCCGAGGACCGCGAGGCCATTGACGGCCGTGACCTGTTCCGGGTCGCTCCAGGACCGACCTACCGAACTCCACGACGCGAGGTTGTAGATCTCGTCGGGACGTTCCCGTTCGATCAATGCCCCCAGCCCGGCGGAGTCCCGGATGTCCACTTCGACCACCTCGGCTGTCGGCAGGTACGTGGCCACGATCGCCGCCGACCGCTCCAGCGACCGAACGGTCCCGATCACCCGGTACCCCTTCGCCGCCAGGTGACGACCCAGGTAGATCCCGTCCTGACCCGCGACGCCCGTGACCAGCGCGGTGGTCACCGGTCCGCTGCCACTTCCGCGAGATCGGCATCGACCATGAGTCGGGCGAGGTCGGGCGTCAGCGTCTGCGGCTTCCATCCCAGCAGCCGTTGCGCCTTGGTGGCGTCACCGATGAGATCGTCGACTTCGGTCGGCCGCAGGTACCGCTCGTCGAAGCGCACATGCTTCTGCCAGTCCAGCCCGACGTGCTCGAAGGAGATCCTCAGGAAGTCGCGCACCGTGTAGGAGGTTCCGGTGGCGATGACGAAGTCCTCCGGGGTGTCGTGTTGCAGCATCAGCCACATCGCTTCAACGTATTCCTTGGCATAGCCCCAGTCCCGGGCGGCATCCAGGTTGCCGAGCCAGAGCTCCTGCTGCAGGCCCGCCTTGATCCGGGCGGCCGCCCGGGTGATCTTCCGGGTCACGAAGGTCTCGCCGCGCCGGGGGGACTCGTGGTTGAACAGGATCCCGTTGACCGCGAACAGGCCGTGGCCCTCCCGGTAGTTGCGGGTCATCCAATATGAGTACAGTTTCGCCGCGCCGTAGGGACTGCGCGGGTAGAAGGGGGTGTCTTCCGACTGCGGCGGCGGGGTGGCTCCGAACATTTCGGAGCTGGAGGCCTGGTAGAAGCGGGCCGGGACCTCGGTCATTCGGATGGCCTCGAGCAGCCTCGTCGTCGCCAGTCCGGTCACGTCACCGGTGAACTCCGGTTCATCGAAGGACACCCGTACGTGGCTCTGCGCTGCCAGGTGGTAGACCTCGTCGGGAGCGATGGCGTCCACCAGGGTCACCAGCCGGGAGCCGTCGGTGAGGTCGCCGTAGTGCAGGAAGAAGCGCGCATCCGGGTCGTGGGGATCCTGGTAGAGGTGGTCGATGCGATGGGTGTTGAAGGTGGACGCCCGCCGGATGAGGCCATGCACTTCATAGCCTTTGTCGAGCAGCGACTCGGCCAGGTAGGAGCCGTCCTGTCCGGTGACGCCGGTGATGAGTGCTCGCCGTGGGTCCGCCACAGTGTCCGTCCTTTCGCCCCGCTTCCGGGGCTTGTCTGCCGCACAGCGTAGTTCAGAGCCTTCTACCCCGACCACGGGCGCACTCACGAGCGCGTCCCCACGTGCTCAGTACCGGACGCGCGAGCTCGCCGGGCCTGATCGCGCCGGACCATCCAGCCGTGGGTGGGCAGTTCCACCAGCCACCAGGACAGTTGCGCGACCACGACCGTCAGAAGCAGGGCCACGAGGCCCGGCAGCCAGTACGAGCCGTTGAAGAACGGCTGACCCGTCAGGTGTCGCGCCGCCACGATCATCATCATCTGCCACAGGAACAGCCCGTAGGAGATGCCGCCCAGCCACACCAGAACTCGCGAGCCGAGGATCTGGCCCCACCACGTCCGCTCCGAGCCGGGAGTGAGGAGAGCGACGAGGAAGAGTCCGACCGAGAGACAGTAGAGGACCTGCAGAGCGATCATGGTGGCGGCGGTACGGTCGGACAGGTCCATGCGACCCGTGACGGGCAGGGCCGTGCCGGCGAAGACCGCAACGGACAGTAGAAGCCACAACGTCGCGCTGCGCGCCGGAGCAGATCCGGCCGCCAGCCGTCCGCGGATCGCCGGTTCGAGGATCGCCAGGGAGATCCCCAGACAGAACCACGACATGTTCATCGGCAGCCACAGGAAGGCCGCCGCCGACTCCCACGCGGGGATGGTCACGGCCAGACCCAGCAGCACGAAGGACAGCCCTGTCACGGCCGCCAGCACAACCAGCGCCGCCTTCCTGCTCAAGGTGAAGACACTCAACCAGATCACGGGTGCCACGAAGTAGAAGGCGATCTCGGCACAGAGGCTCCACGTCTGCTCGAACCCCGGCAGGAGGTTGCCCGTGTACACCTGCGTGAGAGTGGCATTGGACAGCATCGCCCCCGCGGACTGGTCCGGCGCCGTCGTCAGTAGCACCGCGATCAGCGCCACCCAATAGGCCGGCAGGATCCGAACGATGCGGTGACGTGCGTAGCGGACGAGCGACGGTCTGGGCGCGTCGCGCCACGCGTGGGCGGCCCATCCCCGGGACAGCAGGAAACCGGAAAGGGCGAAGAACACGGTGAGACTCCACACGCCGGCGCGCGCTCCGACCCGGTCCACGAGCCCTTCCGCGGGCCCCCAGGTGGAGAACAGCAGGTGGGTGTTGAGGATCAGCAGGGTGCACACGCCACGTGCCGACTGGAACAGCGGCAGATGCACCGGTGGACTGTTCAACTCGACCCCTGTCGTCCTGGTGTCCAGGGTAGATCAGGCCATCACGATGGGGTCCTGGATAGCCGCATACAGCGTCCGTGGATCCCCTTCCACCGTTGTTCCGGGGGTCAGCGCCGCGATGGGCAACTCGGCGCACCCGCCGGCATCCAAAGGCACCCGGATCCGGCGGCGCCCCGGGCCGGACCGCAGGGGGCCGGTCTCCGCCACGTCGACCGCACAGACGGGGCGGCCGGGCGGCGGGATCAAGTCGAACTCCACGTGCACGATGGTGGCGGGCGGCCCGGTGACCGTGACTGATGCCGTCGCCTCGATCATCCAGTACCAGTAGTGACTGCTCACGCGCTCCACCGTCCAGAACCCCGCGCCGGGCATGACTCGGGTCGGCAGGGGCCGCTCCTCCGGCCACAACTCGAGACTGGCGAACCACCGTCCCGGCGCACCGGCCCAGGCGACGATGTCCCCATCGGACCAGGCCCCGGGCGCCGCCCCTGCGTCCCAGACCCCGATGCGGTAGCCGAGAGAGCGGTAGTCGGCGAGGACCTGCTGGGGGTCAGCGCCTTGCGCACGGATCCAGGCGGGCGTGAACTCCGTCAGGACGACGGGCCGGTCGCGTTCCAGAAGCCGTCGGGCACCGGCCAGGACCTCGTGATCGTGGCCTTGGGTATCG
Source organism: Actinomycetota bacterium (assembly GCA_029978705.1). Lineage (GTDB taxonomy): Bacteria > Actinomycetota > Actinomycetes > S36-B12 > CAIWTL01. The sequence continues at coordinate 15,296 of JAPOIY010000040.1, read as the reverse complement.
ACGAGGAGCACATTCACGCTGCGGTCGGCGAGCACCTCGTCAAGGGTCACTTCCGGCACCTGCAGTGTCGTCGCTCGTCCGGTGAAGCCCCGCGAGGCGCGGGCCAGGTCGGGGTCGAGTGCCGCGGCGGCGTCCGGGTCGAAGACCCGGTGATCGCCCGGGTTGACCTCGTTGACGAACAGAGTGGCCGTTCCCGAGGTGGAGGAGGCAGCGGCAGCCACGATCTCGACGTGACGCAGTCGCCGATCGTTCACGTTGCGCCGCAGCATCGTGACGTTGTCCGGGTGGGGTTCGACGGCGACCACCCGACCGGCCGGGCCCACGTTCTGCGCCGCCCAAAGGACGAAGTAGCCGACGTTGGCCCCTACATTCACCACCGTCATTCCCGGGGAGCAGACCTGATCGAGCCACCATCCGGTCTCCGGTTCCCAGGTCCCCTCGGCGGCCACGATCGGCGCGATCACCTCGTCGTCAGCGGGAAACCACATCGTCCCGAGGCGGTCGTCGCGCACTTTGCGACGCGGTGGGGACCTCTTCACGATGTGCGACCGTTCCCGCCGCGGCGACGTGCGTGTAGGTGGTGATCCAGGGTTTCCCGGAGACCGACCTCGGCGACTCCTCTGCGCAGACGTTGCGCCCGGGCCCACTGCCGACGCCACCGCCGTCTCGGTTGGACGGGTGGACGGTCGCCGCCCCCCTGGCAGAGGGCGAGAAGGCCCATCGCGGTGGCCTGCCAGGTGAAGCGTTCCTGCACGAATGCCTGTGCCATCGCTCCGTACCGGCGAACGAGGCGCCGGTCGTCGGAGAAGCGCTCCAGCTGCAGGGCCATGGCCGCCAGCGAGTCGAAGACCAAGGGGGTGAACTCGGGATGCGCTCCGGTGTCCAGGGCGAGCGCGGGCGTTCCCACGGCCTGCGCCTCCAGGAGGGGCAGATTGGTGCCCTCCCACAGGCTCGTGGTCACGAAGACATCGATGTCCCGCAGAAAGTCCGCGCGCTCCTCGTCACTGGCGTTGAGATGCACCGCGATTCCGCGGCGGCGCAGCCGGTCGCCGTCTGCTGACGATCCCCGGCCCACCACTTCGAAGTTCGCCGTTCCGGTCAGCTCCGCCAGGCGCAGCAGTTCGTCCTGCCCCTTGTAACGCGCCTCCCCCTCCCCCAGCCTCATGAGGGCGCCCACCCGCAGCGGGCGCCCCGGCTCGGCCGCGGGTACCTCGCCGGGGCCGGGCACCGGGATGTGGTCGACTCCGAGCCGTACGACGGTTGCCGACGGCCACCGCACATCGTGTCGGATGAAGTCACTGATGGTGGCCACCTCAGCCACTGCCGGGTAGACGGACTCCCGCTTGGCGTCCGCGACCCGCTGCCGCCCGGCAGCGTCATCCGTGAACAGCGCCGGGGTGGGGTCCCCGTATTCGTAGGCAACGGTGTGAAAGCGGTCGGTCAGCGCCGGCAGCACCTCGAAGTAGGGAGACCCGTGGGCCACCACGACGCTCGCACGATGATCGGCTGCCAGGTCCGCGACAGCCTCCGCGTCCGCGGGCACGCGAACGACCGTCAGATCCTCGTACCGGCCGTCGTCCTCCAGGCACCCCACAACGCACTGGACCCCCGCCGAATGCAACTCTCGACTGACCATCGCGACCGCTTCCGACACCCCGTACCCCAGCGCCATGCGAGGCGCGAGCATGACGATCCTCATGCGGGCAGCCTGGGCGGAAGGATCTCGGACGCGCCGATGAACGTGCCCCACACCCGGCGGAAGCGTGCGGTCACCAGCGGGGCGGCCAGAGGCTCCGGCCCCGCCCCTGGCTCTTCGATGATCGAGACGGGCTCTCCCAGCCGCCGCAACCGCAGGCTGAGATCCGCGACTACCAAGGAGGTGGGCAACCCGACCGGCCACAGGCCCGGTTCGTCGAGCCACCGTCGCCCCATCGCAAGAGTGCCCACGACGACAGGAAGACGGGCATCTGACGCCCCGCCCGTCTCCACTCGCCCGCCCCCGGCGAGCAGATGGGACGCCTCGACCCAACGCATCCCGACCGGCTCGTTTCCGGAGCGCGCCGCGCGCACCAGAACGGAGACCAGGTCGGCGTCATCCAGTCGCTCGCCCACGACCACGACACCTGACGCCTCGTCGAGCACGAAAGGGAGGATCGGGCGCTGCGGCGGGGATTGGACCATCCGTACCCGGGTCAGGTTGTCCGAGTCGCCGTAGGCGTCCTCCGGAGCGGCTGTACCGTGGTCTTGCATCCCGCCGATCCTATCCGCGCCCCGACGGAGCCCGACATGCCGCAGCCCCACGTCCGGCTGGGCGTGGTTCACGTCGATGCGCCGCTCCCCTCCTTCGGTTCCGCCCGCCCGGTCGCCGCGACCCACGTGGCTATCGTGCCTTCGGACGTGACGCTGTCGCCGCAGTTTCCCGAGCGGCTGACCCAGGCCCTGCGCGATACCGGAGCGGACTGTGCGTACACCGACTTCCGCACCCCGGGCGGCACGATCGAGGTCGGTGGCTGGTCCCCGGAACGCTCGCGATGGCAGGACTGGACCGGACCCGTCATGGTCGTGCCGGAAGCCGACTGGCGGCAGGACGGTCCGGGCGCGCGCCTCACGGCACCCCGGCGTCGCCGGACGGTCCACTACCTCGCGGAACCGCTGTACGACGCGCCCCGCGACTTCGTGGGACCCGTCGCGCCGGACGTACGCGCCGCTCTGTGGCCCCACGGTCTTCCTTCCGTCGCCCGGAGAACCGACGGGACCCCCGCCGTCAGCCTCGTGATCCCCACTGCGGGGACTGTGGGGGAGGTGGCCGGCGTTCGCGTGCGGTGGCTGGACGAGTGCCTGGCGTCCCTGCGGCCGACCCTCGCCCGGGGGGACACGGAGGTGGCCGTGGTGGTCGGGCCCGGCACCAGCGGCTACCTCGACCGGTGGCGCGCGGAGTTCCCCGACGTGTTGACTGTCGTCCAAGTCGATCGCCCCTTCAACTTCTCGGAACGCATCGCCGCGGGGGTGGCGGCGACGCGGGGGGACTTCCTCGTCATGGCCAACGACGACGTCGCAGCCGTCTCGCCCGACTGGCTGGATCGCATGCTGGTGGTGGCCGCGCAGCCGGACGTCGGCGCGGTCGGAGCCAAACTGCTCTACGCCGACGGCACGATCCAGCACACCGGCCATGTCCACCGCGCGGGGTCGGTCTACTTGCTGGACAACGGCGCGGCCGACGACGGTGGTCTTCGGGGACGGAATGACGTCGACCGGGATGTCACCGGCGTGAGCGCCGCGTGCCTGGTCCAGCGCCGCGAGGTGTGGGAGGCCACGGGCGGTCTCGACCCGGCGTTCCCCGTGGCGTTCAACGACGTCGACTACTGCGAACGTGTCAAGCAGAGCGGAATGCGTGTCGTGGTGTGCAACACCGCGGTGCTGCGCCATCACGAGTCCCGCACTCGACCGGGGACCGCTCGCCCGCAGGATGTGGAGTTGCTGCGCCGCCGCTGGCGGGATCAGCTCGAATGGGACATCTTCACCCCCGACTGGCGCCCGCCCCGTCCACGCTCACGCCTCCGGCCTCCGTGGCGACTCCGGCGTCCGCGGGGTTCCGCCTAGACTCGACGCCGTGCCGGAAGAGGATCTGCGTGCGGAACTGGAGCGTTCCGAGGCCCTTCTCGCGCAGGCACGCCTCGATCGGGACCGCCTGCAGGAACAGGTCCTGCGCCAGGAAGAGCAGTTGCGCCTCGTGCGGCGGATCCCCGGGCTGCGGACCGCGTACCGGGCCCGGCGCTACGTTCCCGCCAGGCCGGGTCGGACGGACTCCGCCCCCACCGTGGCGCCCGGCCCGGTACGGCCGGGGCGGTACATCGATGTGACCGTGCTGCAGGACCCCGCGCGCACGGGCATCGCCCGGGTGACCACGCGGCTCGCCCGCGAGCTCGGATACGGCCTGGTGGTGATGCGCGGCGGTGTCCTGACGCATGACGACGCCTTCGCCCACGAGATCGGGCCGAACCCGGGCGCGCCGAGCCCCGACGGCAGCCTCCCCGGACAGCCGCTGGCCTTCGGACCTGATGTCGTGGTGCTCAACACCGCCATCCAGTTGGATGCCACCTACCCCCAGTGGCAGGAGCAGGTGCGGCGACTGCGCCGGGCGGGCGGTCGGTTCGTCCAGGTCGTCCACGATCTGCTCCCCGTCACCCTCCCCGACTTCTTCGACTACGGCATGCGGCACCGCTTCCCGGACTGGCTGGACTTCATCACCGGCAACAGTGACTTGATCCTGACCGACTCCGCCGCAACCCGCTCCGACCTGCTGCGGTGGCGGCCCGACTGCGCCGTGGCGGTGCGGGCGTGGCCCCTGGGCAGCGATCCGCTCCCGCCGCCCCAGCACCGGGACACCGGGAAGGGGAGCCGACGCCTCCTGACGGTGGGGACCGTGGAACCGCGTAAGGCCATCGACACGGTGGTGCGCGCCGCCGAAACCCTGCGTGCCGATGGGCGCCCTGTGGATCTCACCGTGGTCGGCCACCGGGGATGGGCGGATGAAGGGTTCACCCGACACCTGGAACGGCTACGCGCCGAGCCGTGGTTCGACTGGATCGAAGATGCCGACGATCAGCGCCTGGCGGACGAGTACGCCCGGGCCGATCTCCTCGTGGCAGCCAGCCGCGGCGAGGGCTACGGTCTCCCGATCGCCGAAGCGAGGGCCGCCGGGCTGCCCGTCGTGGCTCGGGACATCCCGGTGTTCCGAGAGCTCTTGGGACCCGATGGCCGCTACTTCCGGGAGGACACCGAGCTGGCAGCGGTCATCGATCGGGCGCTGGCCGCCGGGGGCAGCACCCCGCGTGACGCAGCAGCTGCCGTCAGTTGGCGCGAGGCCGCGGGCTTCGTGGATGCCGCCATCGGTGACCTTGCGTAGCGTCCGCTCACCGCGGCTTGCGGGCAACGATCACCTGGCTCTTGGCCATGAACCGGTCGAGCAGCCGCTGGACGTCAGCGCCCTGCGGGGAGTCCAGCAGCGCCTGCCACGTCCTGGTCCACTGCACCAGGGTCGGATCGGCTGGGCCGTCGTCGGCGATGTTCCGCGACCAGCACAGGCCCAGCCACAGCAGGCGATAGAACCCGTAGTAGTCCTGTTCCAGCACCTCGAGACCGGCCTGCCGCACCCAGTCCGCGAACTGCTCCCGCTCGATGATGCGAATGTGGTTGGGTGGCGCGAAGTAGTCCGCGGGGCCCAACACCTTCAGGAGTTCCTCTCCGCGCGGGTCGGGCACGGTCAGCAGGTACAGGGCGCCCGGGCTGCCCACGCGATGCAGTTCGCGCAACACCTTGTGGGGATCGCCGACGTGCTCCAGCACCTCCATACACAACACCCGGGTGGCCCGGCCGTCGGACAGGGGCAGGTCCTCGGCGGAACCAACGACGAACGTCTTGCGACCGGAGCCGCGAGACGAGACCAGGTCACGGGCGGTGGCGATCGTGGCGGGGTCGTGGTCGACGGCCACGACGTCGGCACCCATGCCGGCGCAGAACGCCAACGCCCCACCGTCACCGCATCCGACGTCCAAGACGAGGTCCTCCCGGCTCACCGGAACCCCGGCGTAGAGTTCGCCTCCGTCGGTCCGGTAGAAGCCCGCCAGATGCGCATCCCGCAGCCCCAGCAGGTGGGCCTCCTGGGTCCAGGCCGGAAGATGCCCGTCGGGAGAAGTGGGCGCCTCGTCCGCCCCTGATCGCCCACGCCGACGCAGCCGACCGAACATCCGTGCACCTCCCCACGACCGGACGTCAGCATACGATGGGCGTCGGCTTCTCGGCAGCCACCCGGCGGGTAGGGTGTGCTGACCGGCGGGAAGGACATCGGCATGGGTCTGCGGGACAGGCTGCGCCGCCCTGCCGGGGAACCTGTCGCGGTGGATTTCGAGCAGCTGGTCGAGCGGGATGCGCAGGTGTCCGGCTGGAACAACCCCCAATCCGGGGAACTCCTGCCCGGTTTCGACGCGCCTGACGGGTGCTCGGTCCTCGACATCGGATGCGGCACCGTGCCGCACAGCGCGTTCTTCGCCGACCGCCCCGTGGCCATCACCCTGGCCGACGTGCTGCCCGAGGCGGTGTCCGAGTCCGCCGGCCGCGTGACCGCGGCCGGGGAGCTCGCCACTGTGCAGCAGCTGGTCACCGACGCTGATCCGCTGCCCCTCCCGGACCACAGCATCGATCGTGTCATCGCCACCGAGGTGCTGGAGCACGTCGCCGACCCGCGCGCTTTTATGGCGGAACTGGTCCGCGTCGGGAAGCCGGGAGCCCGCTACTTGATCTCCGTACCGGACTGGCGCAGCGAGGAACTGCAGCGCCCTTTCGCCGCGCCTGAGCACTTCCAGGAGCCGAACCACATCCGTGTCTTCGGCCCGGGGGAGTTCGAGGCCCTCCTGGTGGATGCCGGATTGACCATCGAGCACGTCCAGTTCGACGGCTTCTTCCACTCGCTGTGGTGGTTCTTCTTCTGGATCGGCGCCCAACCGCAGATCGCCCCGCCCTGGCATCCCGTGATCGAGTCGTGGATGCAGACCTGGCAGCTCCTCCTGGATACCGATAGAGGGGCGGAACTGAAGGTGGCGCTCGACCGGGCACTGCCCAAGAGCCAGGTCGTCGTGGCCCGGAAACCGGAGTGATCTGCCGGTGACGACCTTCCTCGTCTACGCCCCGATCCCGCCGGCCGACCTGCAGTCCCGTCTGGGCCAACCCGAGTACAGCTACCGGTTCGTGCTGCGGGGGTTCCAGCCGGCCCTGGAACGACTGGGGCACGTCGTCGAGATCCACGACCCGGCCACGGAGGTCGACCCCGTCTACGACGAGTGCGTGGCGCGCGGCGAGGACTGCGTCTTCCTGTGTTTCGCCCCTCCCCATCGGGCGCCGACCGGGCTGCGGTGTCCGACCAGCACGGTGTTCGCGTGGGAGTTCGAAACCATTCCTGATCACGCCTGGGCCGGCGAGGAGAAGAACGACTGGCGCACGGTGCTCGCCGACCACGGTCGGGCGATCGTTCTCTCGCAGCACACCGCCGCCGCGGTCCGGCGGTCCATGGGCGAAGCCTTCCCCGTCGTCGCCATTCCGGCGGCCCTGTACGACCGCTTCGCCGACGGCCCCGACCATTCCCGGCCTCCGTTGGCGCCCCGTTCCCTCACCATCGAGGGCACGGTGGTCGACAGCCAGGAGTTCGTCTACACCGACGATGGGATGCACGCCCCGACGCTGGCCGAGCGCTTCAGCATGGCGCCGTGGGACGGGGAGCCGATCGAGTTGACCCTGACCAGTCAGACCGAGGACCACGGGTGCCTCGTCGGCTTCTACCGGGCGGAGGCGTGGGGGACGTGGTCCCGGGTCGCGGAGCCGTGGCTGATCCTCCCGGTCCAGGTACAGGGACCCGTCGAGATCGACCTGGTGGCCCACGGTCTCGGCGGCAACGGGGGGCGCCGGATCACCGCGACTCTCGGCGACGACCGCGTCGAATTCACGCTGCCCCGCCGCCGCAGCCACCTGCGGCTGCGTTTCGACGTCACCGAACCGGCGAACGTCTTGCAGTTCGCGGGCCTGTTGGCGGAGGTCCCCCCCGGTCAGGATCAACGGACGATGGGGATGGGCCTGTCGCGCCTCACAGTCCGCCGTCCGTCCCCGGTCCCGCCCCGCGCACACCGACTGCTGCGCAAGTTCCGCCCCGTGGCCACCGGCGCCGACTTCCGGGCGATCCCGCAACGCCAGACCATCGCACTCTCCGACGTGGTCTACACGAGCGTCTTCAACCCCGTGGACTACCGGAAGAACTGGGAGCAGATGCTCTACGCCTTCTGCTGGGCCTTCCGCGACGAGCCGCGGGCCACGTTGTTGCTGAAGATGACCCACCACTCCATCGCGGCCTTCTTCGCCGACCTGCAGTACTTCCTGCACCGGGTGGGGCCCACCGCGTGCCGCGTCCTGGTGGTGCAGGGTTACCTGCCGGGGGATGAGTACCGGAATCTGACCGCGGTATCCACCTACTACGCCAACGCCTCGTCCGCCGAAGGGCTCTGTATGCCCTTGATGGAGTTCCTGAGCGCGGGCGTGCCGGCCGTGGCCAGCGACAACACGGCCATGGCCGACTACCTGGACCCCGACTGCGCCTTCGTCGTGCGGTCGACACCGGCTTTCACCCACTGGCCACATGACGACCGGCAGCTCATCCGGGCCCTGCATCACCGCGTGGACTGGGAGTCCCTGGTGGCGGCGTTCCGTGCCAGCTTTGCCAGGGCCTGGGACGACCCCGACGCCTACGGCGCCATGAGTGCGGCCGCCCGCCACCGTATGCGGGAGTTCTGCGCGGACGAGATCGTGGCCGGGATGCTCGCCGCGTTCCTGCTGAACGAGGTCCCGTCATGACCGACTGGCGGTTCCTCTTGTACGCGCCACAAGACTCCACCGACCTGGCCAACGAGTTGGGACGGTCCGACTACAGCTACTGGTTCGTCCTGAACTACTTCCGTCCCATGTTGGACCGGTTGGGGGAGACCGTGGTCCTCGCCTCTCCGCACGAGACCCCGGACCCGGGTGCGGGGAAAGTGGACCTGCGCCTGCTGTTCATGCCGCCGCACACGATCCCCCTCGACCTCGCCGCCACCTCGATCCCTGTCTTCGCGTGGGAGTACACCACGATCCCCACCGAACCGTGGGCGGGGGAACCGCGCAACGATTGGCGCGAGGTGTTGCAGCGGGCACCCGGTGCCATCACCCACTCCCGGTTCGCCGAGCGCGCGGTGCGCGACGCCCTGGGGGACGACTACCTGGTCGCTTCCCTCCCCGCCCCGGTGTGGGACCAGTACGCCCCCCTGGCCCAGGAGAGCCCTCCGCAGACCTGGCACCTCGACGTGTCCGGCGGTGTGATCGACTCGTGGGAGGTCGGCCTGCGGGACGGTCCCGACCTGCCCATGCCCGCCATCGGGCCCGGACCGCGACGTGTCGCCGTGTCGGGTGTCGTGTTCACCGCCGTGATCAATCCTGACGACGGGCGCAAGGTATGGGAGGACACCATCACGGCGTTCGTGTGGGCGCACCGCGACAATCCGGAGGCGGTGCTCTTCCTGAAACTGGTCCATTTCGACCGAGCGACGGCGCTGGGCATCACCTGGGACTTCATGCGGCGCCTGGCGCCCTACCGGTGCCGCATCCTCGCGGTGCACGCGTTCCTCCCCGACGAGCAGTTCGCTCACCTGATCGCGGGCTCGTCGTTCGTCGTGAACTCGTCACGCGGAGAGGGGCAGTGCCTGCCCCTGATGGAGTTCATGAGTGCGGGCGTGCCGGCCGTCGCTCCGGACCACACGGCCCTCGCCGAGTACATCGACCCGGGCGACGCCTTCGTGGTGCGGTCGACGGCGGAGTGGACCCACTGGCCCCACGACCCGCGGCGGTTCCTGCGCTGCCTCATGCATCCGGTCGAGTGGGATTCCCTGCGCGCAGGCATGGGGGCAGCGTTCCAGATGGCGACGGACCGGCCCAGGGAGTACCGGCAGATGCGGCGGGCGGCCTCGACGACTCTCCAGCGCCACTGCTCCGTCGCAGCCGTTCAGGAGGGAATGACCGCATTCCTCAGCCGTCTGCAGGAGCAGCAGTCAGGTCACCCCTAGGCCACCTTCGTCTCGAGGAAGCCCACATCGGTGGCCGTGCCTGTCACCGTGAAGTCGGGGAACCGCTCGGCGAGTTCGCGGCGGCCGAAGTGATGCGTGGCGATGAAGGGGAACTCGGCTGGCCCCGCGATCAGGTCGTCGAACTGCTCCCGCGTCAGGGTCGCGCAGAGCTGCATGTCGTTCCGGGTCGCGCGGCGCCGCAGCTTCCGCGGCACCGCCTTCGCCGCTTCCGCGGGCACGACGATCTGGAACACCGAATCGTCCGATGCCGTGGTCGCCAGGAAGAGGCCGATCCGGCTCCCCGGCGCAGCAGCCGCCCGCAGGACGTCGGTCGCCGGGCCGATGAGGGTGGTCTCGATGTGCTGGAGGACGTACTTACACAGCACGAAGTCCGCGGGCGGCAGACCGCCGGTGTCAAGCTGTTCGATGCGGTCTGCGAGCAGGACGGCATCGCGGTCCTGGACGGCTGCGGCGAGTGCTTCCCGTCTGCCGTCGTCGGGCTCGAGGAGGTACCAGCGCCGGAACTTGTCGAAGAAGGGCCGCTCCGGGTCGGTGATGCGACGTCCGGAGCCGACGTTGAGAAGGACATCGAACTTCTGCTCCGGGTCTGCCGCGAGCCGACGGAAGACATCCTCCTCGAAGCGAGTCCACTCGTGGAGGATGTCCGAGGTCGTGCTCAGAATCACCGTGTCCGACGTGTCCGCGTAGGCCCGTTCGCCCATAGCCCCTCCAGTCGCTGCGGAGACTGTAGCCCATCGCCCGCCCCGGCTGAGTCCGTCCGCGCTCAGCCTGAGCCCCCGCACCAGCCCGTACCCTGGCTTCATGCCGGGCAGCCCTCCCCTGGCGCCGTGGTGGCGCGACCGCGCGATTCTGTCGATCGTCGGACTCGCGTTGCTGCTCCGGCTGGCGGCTGCTGTTCTGTTCGCGCATGAGCCCAGCGGGGTGTCGGACCCCGCGTTCTACTGGAATGCCGCCGGCGGCATCGCCGACGGCGAGGACTACCAGTCGCCGTACGGCCATCCGACCGCCTACTTCCCGCCGGGGTACCCCTACTTCCTGGGCGAGGTCGTCCGGGGAGCCCGAGCGGTGGGCTTCGACAGCGCCACTGTTGCCGCCGCGGGGATCGCCCAGGCACTGCTGGGGGCAGTTACGGTGCTCCTGGTGATCCTGACCGGTCGTCTGATCGGGGGCCGGTCGACCGGACTGACCGCGGGGGCCCTGGTGGCCCTGTGGCCCAACCTCGTCCTGTATGCCGCGGCCTTCCTGTCCGAGTCGCTGTACCTTCCCCTGTTCATGCTCTTCGCCTATGCACTGGTGCGGTGGGCCGCCGGCGGCGGGGTGGTGTGGTCCTGGCTGCTGGTGGCCGCAGCTGCTCTCGGCGCCTCCACCCTGGTCCGGCCCCAGGTGCTCGTCGCTGTCCCCGCCGTAGCCGTCGCCGCGTTGCTCGCGGGCTTCGGCTGGCGGCGTACCGGCACGCTGGTCGCAGCTCTCGTCCTCGGGGCTGTGGTGTTCCTGCTGCCCTGGACGGTGCGCAATCAGAGCGTCTTCGGCCAGTTCGTGCCCGTCTCGACCAACGGGGGGGCCAACCTGTGCATCGGCTACAGCGACGCGGCATGGGGGGGCTTCCACCTGTCGCCCGAGTGCGCCGGGGCTGGCTCCTACGTCCAGGGACCCGCGGCGGAACTCGCCGGCGACCGGTCCCTGACCCGGGCCGCGCGCACGTGGATCGCCGCGCATCCCGATCGGGTGATCCCGCTGGCTGTCGCGAAGATGCAACTGACGTATGCGCAGGAGAACGATGCCCTGCAGGGCATCGACTCCTACGGCGAGTCTCCGGGGGTCCCGGCAGTCGTCCGACCGCCCCTGGAGTTCGTGGGCAACGTGTTCTATGCGCTGGTGGCGGTGCTGGCGGTGATCGGGCTCGGTGTCCAGGCCGTGCGGTGCCTGCGGGACCGGACCGGGACCGCGACGGGATGGTTCCTGGTGGCGCTCACCGTCTCCGCGGCTCTCGTCCCGGCCTTCTTCTTCGGTGACTCACGATTCAAGGTCCCGGTGGCGCCCCTGATGGCCATCCTGGCGGCCGTGACGGTGACGACCGTGTTGGGGAGAAGAAGCGGGTCGGTGAGCGGCACCTCCCGGACACGACCACGGGGTGTCGCCGCGTGACGCTCACCACCACCGAGGAACGCGGCCACCCGTCCGGGCCCGGCGGCGTGCCACCCACCCCCCACTACCCGGCTCTGGACGGCTTGCGGGGAGTGGCCGTTCTCGCGGTCCTGCTCTATCACGGGGGGGCCGCTGCGGTCACGGGGGGCTTCCTGGGGGTGGACCTGTTCTTCGTCTTGTCCGGCTTCCTGATCACGGGCCTGCTGCTGGCGGAGTGGGACGCGCGTTCCCAACTGGGACTGCGGCAGTTCTGGTACCGGCGAGCCCGTCGCCTCCTCCCCGCGCTCTTCCTGGTCCTGGCCGCCACGGCCGTCGTAGCGGCACTGCTGGATGCCGACGTCTCCCGGCAGGTGCGCGACGACGGCCTTGCCTCCCTGCTGTACGTGAGCAACTGGTGGTTCATCTCCCAGGGGATGGCCTACGACACGGCCCTGGCCGACCCGAGCCCGCTACAGCACACCTGGTCCCTGGCCATCGAGGAACAGTGGTACCTGTTGCTGCCCCTGGCCTTCGTCGTGGCGCTGCCCCTCGTCCGATCCCGGTTCCGGCTGGGCCTCGTCCTGCTTCTCCTGGCGGGCGGGGCGACCGCCCTGATGTTCGCGCTTGCCCCGCCCCCTGGAACCGACCCGTCCCGGGTCTACTTCGGCACCGACACGCGCGTCGCGGCCCTCCTTGTGGGGGGTGCGCTGGCCTGTGTGGCACCCGCCCTCGGGCAGCGCCGAGCCATCTCCTGGGCCGCTCTGGGCTCGGCGATCCTGTTGGGTGCCGCCTTCGTCACGCTGTCGTTCCAGAACCCCTGGTTGTACCGCGGCGGGTTCCTCCTCGTCGCCGTCGCGGCCGCAGCTGTGATCGCCGACGTCGTGAACCGACCGGACGGGATTCTCGGCCGCGCCCTGTCGGTGCGTCCGCTGGTTCTGGTCGGTCTCGTCTCCTACGGGCTGTACCTGTGGCACTGGCCGGTCTACGTCTTCCTCACCCCCGACCGGGTAGGTGTGGACGGCTGGCCCCTGCTGGTGCTGAGGTTGGCGGTGACGAGCCTCTTGGCCGTCGCGAGCTACCGCCTGGTCGAGAGGCCGATCCGGCGGGGAGGTTTGCAGACGCTGCCCGCACCGTTCCGCCGCGGACTCATCATCGGCGTCCCGGTCGTGGTGGTGGCCGTCCTCCTCCTAGCCCCGCTCGTCGCCCGACCAGCCGCCCGGGATGCACTGACCACACTGGCGTCAGCCACGCAGCGGGCCATCCCGCCCGGCCGCGCTGACGCCCCGCGCGTGGTGATCCTGGGCGATTCGCAGGCGCTCGCCGTAGCTGACCTCTACCCGCCTGAGGAAACGGCTCTGAACCCAGTCCCCGCGGTGCGTTTCGGGTGCGGCCTGGTCCCCTACGAGGCGGACATCGCCGGGCAGCGCATGACGATCCCGGAGGAGTGCCCGTCGTGGACCCAGGACTACCGCGACGTCCTGCGGGAAGCACACGCCGACCTGGGCGTGCTGCTCGTCGGGTCCTGGGAGCAGTACGACCGATGGACCCCCGACGGGGCGATCACGTTCCGCGACCCCCGCTGGCGTTCGCTCCTGACCGCCGCCTACGGGGAGCGCCTCCAGGAATTGCACCGGACGACCGGTCGTGTCGTGGTGGTCCTCAACCACTGCCACGGGACCGCGGCGATCGACGCTCCCCTCCAGACCCAGTACACCGCTGGACGCTACCCGCCCGTCGTCAATGACCCCGCGCGTATTGCCGCCGTCAACCGGGCCGCCGCTGCGGCGGCCCGCCACCAGGACTTCCCGGTCACCGTGCTCGACCCCAACCCCGTGCTCTGCCCGGACGGCTTCCAGGAGTCGATCGACGGGGTGGAGTTGCGCACCGACGGACTCCATCTGAGCGAAGGGGGCGCGGCGGTGCTGTGGAAGTGGCTGGCCCCGCGCCTGCAACACCGGCTGGGGCGGCACGACTCGGCGTCCTAGATCTGTCGGTACAGTCAGGCCATGTCTGCAGGGGTGGTGGCGGTGTCCCCGACCCCTGGATGGCGCACTTCGGGTGCCGTCTTCCTGGTCCTGCTCCTCGCCGCCGGATCTCTGTTCCTGGTCGTCGTACCGCGCACGTTCCACGTGGCCCCGGCCGACGGGATCGTCTACGTGGACGCGTTCCACCGGGCACTCCAGGGGCAGGTCACGGTGAGGGGCGACCTCGTGGGAGACACCGCGTTGGACGAGGCAGCCTGTCGCCAGCCGTCGCTGCCCGCGGACAGCCTCCAGTGGGACTGTGACCCGGAATCCGGGCGCCAGTCGACGTGGCGCTCCACGGCGTGGATCCATCCACCGACCTCCTTCTTCGCGGATGCCGCCCTGACGCGGGCCGTCGGGGTCGTGGCACCGAACGTCAACCCCCTGGATATCGGACGCTTGATCGGCGCGCTGTGGTTCGCGCTCGGAGGGCTGCTCATCGTGCTCCTCGCCAGCGCGTGGGGGGCACGCCCCTGGGCGGCGGCCGCCGTCATGCTGGCGCTGCTGCCGACGCCGCTGTTCGTGGACACGTTCGCCTTCGTCACGCCCGATCGGTGGGTGCTGATCGTCGGGGCGGGCGCGCTCCTGGCTGCGACGTTGTGGTGGCGCCATCATCTGGCCGTCCCCTGGCTGGGGGTGGTGGGGGTGGTCTGCGGCGGGCTGGTGAAGCAGACGTTCCTGCTGGCCGCCGCCACGGCGATGCTCCTGCTCGTGCTCCTGTGGTGGCAGGACCGACGATCGAGGGACCCTTCCCGCACGGGTCGTGAGGTGGGTGGGGCGCTGGTCTGGCTCGGCGGGGGGGCTGCCGTGGGAGCGGTTCTGTGGCAGTTGGCCAAGATCTCGTGGGGGCAGCCGGCGGCGCCCGCCGCGGCCCCGGACTTCCTGACGCTGCCCGCGCGACCGGACACCGCACTGTCCCTGCTGTTCCACGGAGCCTGGCAGATCCCCATGAACGACAGCGCGGCAGTGGCCCTGGAACCGATGGCGTTGCTGGGGATCAGCGCGCTGATGACTCTGCTGCTGGCCGGGGCAGCGTGGGGTGCCCTCTTCTACCGGCAGCCAAGTGAACCGGGGTGGCCCATGGCCGCTGCCGGCGTGATCGCGATTGGGATAGGGGGGCTGGTGGTCGGGGTGATGGGGACGCTGTCCGGGGGAGCGTGGCTGCCCTCGGCGCCCCGATACGTGATGCCGGCTTTCGCCGCCTACGCCGTACCCCTCATCGTGCTCGCCCACCGTCGGTGGCTGCTCGGCCTGATGTGGGCGCTGGCTGCTATCGGAGCGCTCTCCTGGGCCTTCGCACCGCTCCTGTGAGTCTTAGGGTGCGGCCGGTCGGAAGACCCAGGTGCGCATGACCACGTAGTTCACGGCCACGATCACGGCCGTCAGCAGACACTTGGCCACCAGGTAACCGACGCCATGGCTCGTCAGCACACCGATCCCGAGTCCCGTCACCACGGTGTTCGCGGCCACCAGTGTCGTGAATCGGACCAGC
>JAPOIY010000129.1 GCA_029978705.1 Actinomycetota bacterium | reverse complement strand
GATCATGCTGCATGGGGGGATCTCCCAGATCAAGACCAGCTGGGGCAAACTCGGCGTGCAGCGCAGCCAGGTCATGCTGTGCGGCGGTGCCAACGACCTGGGCGGAACGCTGATGGAGGAGACCATCTCCCGGATGGCAGGCTCGGAGCACGGCTCGGCCAAAACCGTCGCCGAGCTGGTCGCCCTCGCCGAGGGGATCGGGCGGCAGGCCCGCCAGCGGACCACCACATACGCGACGCGGGCGGCCTGAGGGCGGCACCGCCGGGCTAATATCACTACCGATAGAGCGACTTAGGGCAGACTGACCCGTCGATCGAGAGCCGGGCATCGGATACTGGGCAATCGGTTGCCCCGCCCGCATGACGAAGAGGACATCGAGGAGAACCTTCGTGACGTACACGATTGCCGAACCCTGCGTCGACATCAAGGACAAGGCCTGCATCGAGGAATGTCCCGTCGACTGCATCTATGAGGGCGCCCGGATGCTCTTCATCCATCCCGACGAGTGCGTGGACTGTGGGGCCTGCGAGCCGGTCTGCCCCGTCGAGGCGATCTACTACGAGGACGACGTCCCCGAGCAGTGGTCGCAGTACACCCAGATCAACGCCGACTTCTTCGCCGAGCTCGGATCACCGGGCGGCGCCTCGAAGGTCGGGATGACCGAGAACGATCCGCAGGTGGTCAAGGACCTGCCGCCCAAGGGCGAGGACTGACGCGTTCCCCGCGCCGGCGGGTATCGGAGTCGCTGCCGGTATTTCCCTGGGACACCCTGACCGACGCTTCGGCGGCGGCCCGCTCCCACCCCGACGGAATCGTCGACCTGTCGGTGGGCACCCCGGTCGACCCGGTGGCACCGGTGATCCAGCAGGCGCTCGCAGCTGCGGCCGGATCGCCCGGCTACCCCCTGACAGCGGGCACGCCGCAACTGCGGGCCAGCGCCGCGGCGGCCCTGGAACGCCGCTACGGGGTCACCGGACTGGCCGAGCATGCCGTGCTGCCGGTGATCGGAACCAAGGAGTTCATCGCCTGGCTGCCCACCCTGCTGGGCCTGGGCGGGCACGACACCGTGGTGGTGCCCGAACTGGCCTACCCGACCTACGAGGTCGGTGCGCGGCTGACCGGCGCGCAGGTCTTGGCCGCGGACTCCCTCACGCAGGTGGGCCCGCGGGACCCGGCGCTGGTCTACCTCAACTCGCCGAGCAACCCCACCGGCCGGGTGCTGGGCGTCGAGCACCTGCGCAAGGTGCTGAGCTGGGCCCGCGAGCGGGGTGCGGTGGTGGCGTCCGACGAGTGCTACCTCGGCCTGGGCTGGGACGAGCAGCCCGTGTCGGTTCTGCATCCCGCGGTCAGCGACGGCGCCCACCCCGGGCTGCTCGCCATCCACTCGCTGTCGAAG
>JAPOIY010000113.1 GCA_029978705.1 Actinomycetota bacterium | reverse complement strand
CGTCGGCGGCACCTGGTGGGAGAACAGCTACCCGGGCGCGCGCGTGGACGTCGGCAACCACTTCTACTGCTACAGCTTCGAACCCTCCCAGTGGTCGGAGTTCTTCGCCCGCCAGCCCGAACTGCAGCGCTACTTCGACGAGGTGATGCACCGCCACGGGATCGCCGAGCGGGTGCGGTTCGACACCGAGGTACTCGGGGCGGCGTGGGACGACGAGACGTGCACCTGGTCGGTGAGCGTGCGCGGCCCCGGTGGCTCCGAGACCCTGCGGGCCCGTGCGGTGATCAGCGCGGTGGGCCAGCTCAACCAGCCGTTCGTGCCGGAGCTTCCGGGCGCGCAGGACTTCGCCGGCCCGGCCTTCCACACCGCGCGCTGGGACGGCGACGTCGAACTGGCCGGCAGGGACGTGGTGATGATCGGCGCGGGCGCCACCGGCTTCCAGCTCGCCCCCGCGATCGCTGACACCGTCGGGCGGTTGACGATCTTCCAGCGCACCGCGCAGTGGATGTTCCCCAACCCCGACTACCACGCCGCGGTCGGGCCGGGCGCGCACTGGGCGCTGCGGCACCTGCCGTTCTACGCGCGCTGGTTCCGGTTCCTGGTGTTCTGGCCGGGCTGCGACACCGGGCTGGCCGCGGCCAAGGTGGACCCGGAGTGGCCCGACCAGCAGCGCGCGGTCAGCGCCGCCAACGACATGGCCCGGCTGATGTTCACCGAGTGGATCACCAGCCAGCTCGACGGCGACCCGCGCGCCGAGGAGCTGGCCGCCAAGGTCGTCCCCGACTACCCCGCCACCGGCAAGCGCACCCTGCAGGACAACGGCAGCTGGCTGGCCACGCTGCGCCGTCCCAACGTCGAGTTGGTGCGCAGCGGGGTCGGGCGCATCGAGGCCGACGCGGTGGTCGACGGCGACGGCAACCGCCACCCGGCCGACGTGCTGGTGTACGCGACGGGCTTTCGGGTCAACGACTTCCTCGGCTCGATCCGGGTGACCGGCCGCGACGGGCGCGACCTGCACGAGGTGTGGGGGGAGAAACCGTCGGCGTATCTGGGGATCACCATCCCCGGCTTCCCGAACTTCTTCTGCATGTACGGCCCGGGCACCAACCTGGCCAGCGGGGGGAGCCTGATCTTCCACTCCGAGTGCCAGATCCGCTACATCGTGGGCTGCATGGATCTGCTGCTGACCAGTGGTGCGACCGCGATGGAGCCGCGCGTTGAGGCCTACGACGACTGGTACGCGCGCAGTCAGGCCGAGATGGCGACGATGGTGTGGGCCCAGCCGTCGATCGAGCACAGCTTCTACAAGGACGCCAACGGGGTCGTGCACTCGCTGAGCCCGTGGCGGCTGGTCGACTACTGGAACTGGACCCGTCGGCCCGATCCGGCGGACTTCGTCCTCACCTGACCCTCGAGTGTGCGGATTGATCCGGCATCCGCGGCGTGTCCGGTATGAAACCGCACGGTCGGCGGGGGCACGGGGGCTAGCGGGGCGCCCGCCACATCGGCCACAGCGTCGGACCCCCGCCGGGGATGACGATCTGCCCGGTCACCTCGAACCCGAACCGCAGGTAGTAGGGCACGTTGTCGGGATTGCTCGACTCCAGGTAGGCCGGGGCGCCCTCGGCGTCGCAGCGCTCCAGCCGCGAACGCATCAGCGCCGCGCCGTAGCCACCGCCGCGCACCGCGGG
>JAPOIY010000124.1 GCA_029978705.1 Actinomycetota bacterium | reverse complement strand
GGTCGGCGGCCACGCCCCCTCGGGCAGATGCTCCTTCTCATAGTCGTGCACCGGCTCGTCGGACTCCAGGTCCAGCCCGGACATGCCGGAGGCCGCGGCCAGCTCGGCGCGGGTGAAGATCGACGTGTAGCACTGCTGGCCCAACTCGCGGGCGGCGGCGTCGGGTTCGTAGCCGTCGCGCGCCACGAAGATGTTGAACACCAGCCGGCCGCCCGGCGCCAGACACTCCGACGCGAGTGCGAACACCCCCGCCAGCTGTTCGGGTGAACGGAAATCCGACACCACCTCCGACAGCAGGATCAGTTGGTAGTCGCGGCGGAGATCGGAGGTGGTGGTGAAGACGTCGCGCAGGGTGACGCGGACGTTGAGCCCCTCCTGGTGGGCCTGGGCGACGATGATCTCGGCGAACTTCGGACTCATCTCGACCGCGTCGACCGGATGCCCGCGGCGGGCCAGCGCGAGGCAGTTGCGCCCCGTGCCCGCACCGATGTCGAGGATCGGGAACGCGGCGGGGTCGGCGGCCTCGGAGGCCAGCGCCCACACCCGGGCGTCGGGTTCGGTGCCGAACAGGGGCGGCTCGCTGGTGGCCACCCAGTTGTCGTAGGCGCCCTCGAGGGTGGTCCACTGCGACTTGACGGTGTAGCTGACGGTGGTCCCGACCGGGGACTGGTAGTTGATGACGATGGTGGAGCGCGGGGACGCCGCGTAGGCCTCGGCGAGCTGGCTCTCCAGGACCGTGCGCAGATGGGCGGTGTCGGCCTCGTTGAAGTACACCCCGATCGCCTCGAAGGACTCGGTGCACATCGCGACGTAGTCCTCCAGCATCGCCGGAGCGGCGGGCACGCTGATCTCAGCGCTCACCACGGCGCGGCCCTTCAACTTGCGGGTGAGCGCGGCGCGAAGCGCAGGGTCAGCCGCGCCCACGGTCGGGTCGTCTATCTCGTCCACGTTACGTCGTCCACGTTCTCCACATCCGTCTCCGTACACGAGCTTCTCTACACGATCGCGGCCCGTTTCGGCCACCCGGCACGGCGCAGCCACATGACGCTGTCGTCGAGAATGACCTGCTCACCGTCGGGGCCGCGGGCCTCCCGCCCGACCCTGCCGACCCGGACCCGCTCCCAGCGATCGGGGTCGAGGTCCAGGCCGGCCAGCACCGTTTCGGCATCGGGAAACTCGTGGTCGCGCATGCGGGTGGCCCAGGGCGGGGCCGCGGCGTGATCGACGATCAGCAGGCTGCCGCCGGGTGCGACGACGGCAGCGGCGGCGCGCAGGATCGCCGGGCGGTCCATCTCGACGGTGCTGTGCAGGAACTGCGCCGAGACCAGATCGAAGGCCCCGTCGGGCAGGCCGTCCTCGAGGTCGAGCTGCCGGGTGTCGATCCGGTCGGACACTCCGCGGGACATCGCCTCGGCCCGCACCCGCTCCACGGCGGTGCCGGAGACGTCCACCGCGACCACACTCCACCCGTGCTCGGCCAGCCAGATCGCGTCGGC
>JAPOIY010000029.1 GCA_029978705.1 Actinomycetota bacterium | reverse complement strand
CGTGCTGCTGGCCCGCAACCGGCGCGGGTGGGCGGCGCTGTGCCGGACGGTGTCCGCGGCCCATCTGGCAGGGCAGCGGGGGCAGCCCGTGCTCACCGAGGAGATGCTGGCCCGCCACGCGGCGGGGGGCGACGTCGTCGCGCTGCTGGGCCCCGACTCGGAGTGCGGCCGGGCGGTGGCGGCCCGGCGCCCCGACGTGGCCACGGCCGCCCTGCGGCGGTGGCAGGACCTGATGGGAGCCGGCAACGTCCGGGTCGAGGTGGTGTGCCACCTGACGGCGGTGCCGGACGCCGACCCCGCGCGGCCGTGGGTGAGCCGGCGGTCCGTGCCGGTGGCGGCGCGGCTGTACCGCTGGGCGGTGGCGCAGGGGGTGGAGCCCGTCCTCGGCAACGCGGTCCGGCACGCCGAGCCGGCGCAGGCCCCCGTGGTGGACGTGCTCGACGCGATCCGCCGCCTGGTGCCCCTGGACGCCCGGCATCTCGACCGCGGCAACGCCGAGGGTTTCCTCAAGTCCGGCGCGCAGATGTGCGCCGTGGCCGAACGCGTGCTGGCGGCCGCCGGGTATCCCGACGCCGCGGGGCGGGCCCGGCGCTGGCTGGAACGTACCGCCGACCTGGGGCGGTCCCTGGCCCTCGACCCCGTGGCCGACCTGGGTCTCGGGTCGGTGCATGTGCCCGAGCTGTCGGTCCTGGGGCTGCCCGCCGCCCCGCCCGACCGGCTGTTGCGCAGCCGGTGCGACGCGGAGCTGCACCGGCGGTACCCGGACGGGGCCGCCCACCGCGCCGCCGCACGCCGGCTGACGGCGGAACTGGACGTCATCGCGGGGCTGGGGTTCGCCGGGTACTTCCTCACCGTCGCCGACGTCGTCGACCTGATCCGCGACGCCGGGGTACGGGTGGCTGCCCGCGGCTCCGGGGCCGGCAGCCTGGTGAACCACCTGCTCGGGGTCTCCGGGGTGGACCCGATGCGCCATGGCCTGCTCATGGAGCGGTTCCTGTCCCCCCTGCGGCGGGCGCTGCCGGACATCGACATCGACGTCGAGTCGGCGCGGCGCCCCGAGATCTACCGGCTCATCCTCGAGCGGTTCGGGGGGGAGCGGTGTGCGTGTGTCTCGATGATGGACACCTACCGCGTCCGCCACGCCATCCGCGACGTCGGCGCCGCCTTGGCGTTCCCCCCCGGCGAGATCGACGCCCTCGCGAAGGCCTTCCCCCGCATCGCCGCCCGCGACGCCCGGGCCGCGCTGGCCGAGCTTCCCGAACTGCGCGAGTCCGGCGTCGGCCGGCTGGCCGCCGGCGGGAAGCTGGACCCGTTCCTGGACCTGGTGCAGTCCCTCGACGGGCTGCCCCGCCACATCGCCGTGCACCCCTGCGGGGTCCTGCTGTCGGACACGTCGCTGCTCGACCGCACACCGGTCGAGGCCTCCTGGCAGGGCTTCCCCATGAGCCAGTTCGACAAGGACGACGTCGAGGAGCTGGGGTTCCTCAAACTCGACGTCCTCGGCATCCGGATGCAGTCGGCCATGGCCCACGCCGTCACCGAGATCCGGCGCACGACGGGGGAGGAGGTCGACATCGACGCCGTCGACCTCGCCGACGGTCCCACCTTCGACCTCATCCGCAGCTCCCGCACCCTGGGGTGTTTCCAGATCGAGTCCCCCGGGCAGCGGGAGTTGCTCGGGAAGTTCGCGCCCGAGTCGTTCGACGACCTCATCATCGACATCTCACTGTTCCGCCCCGGTCCGGTGAAGAGCGACATGATCACCCCGTTCCTGCGGGCCCGGCACGGCTGGCAGGAGGCCGAGTACTGCCACGACGACCTGCGCGGCATCCTGGCCGAGACGGCGGGGGTGGTGGTGTTCCACGAGCAGGTCATCCGCATGATCGCCGTGATCACGGGATGCAGCCTCGCCGCGGCCGACGAGGCGCGGCGGACCCTCGGCAGCCCTGCGGGCCAGGAGCGGGTCCGGGCCTGGTTCTACCCGACCGCGCTGGCCCGGGGGTACGACCTGCCGGTGGTGGAGCAGGTGTGGGATGTGTTGGCGGCCTTCGCGTCGTTCGGGTTCTGCAAGGCCCACGCCGCCGCCTTCGCGCTGCCGACCTACCAGTCGGCCTGGTTGAAGACCCACCATCCGGCGGCGTTCCTCGCCGGCGTCCTCACCCACGACCCGGGCATGTACCCCAAGCGGCTGCTGCTCGACGACGCCCGCCAACACGGCGTGGCGGTGCTGGGGGTGGACATCAACCGGTCCGGGGCCGACTACCGGGTGGAGGCGGTGGTCGACCGGGGATGGGGGATCCGCGTGCCCCTCAGCGAGATCAGCGGCATCAGCGGCACCGAGGTCGCGGGCATCGTCGCCGGGCAGCCGTACCACTCCTTGACGGACCTGTGGCGCCGGGCGGGACTGAGCCGACCGGTGGCGGAACGGCTGGTGCTGGCCGGTGGTCTGGACGTCCTGCACGGCGTCGGAGGTGCGGCGGGGGGGGGCCGTGCCACCCGGCGGGACCTGCTGCTGCATCTGGGCGACCTGGCCCGGTACTCGTCCACCGGCCAGCGCCGGGGGCGCCGTACACCCCCGGCCGGGACGGACCCGGTCGCCGCCGCCCGGCGCCAGGCGGCGGCCCCCGCTCCCGTGGTGCCCGCCGCCGAACGCCCCGCCCAGCTGACGTTCGACCTGGCCCCCGACCACATCGAACCCAGCGGCCTGCCCGAGATGAACGCCGGTGAGCGGGTCCGCGCCGAGATGGAGATCCTCGGCCTCGACGTCAGCTCCCACGTGGTGTCGTTCTACGACGACCTGCTGCGCGCCCTCGGGGTGGTGCGGGCCGACCGGCTGCTGACGTGCCGGGCGGACGCCGAGGTCCTGGTCGCCGGCGTCAAGGTGGCGACCCAGACGCCGCCGGTGCGCAGCGGCCGCCGGGTGGTGTTCCTGACGGTCGACGACGGCACCGGGCCGGTGGACGCCACCTTCTTCGAGGACGCCCAGGGCCCGTATGCGGCCACGCTGTTCCACTCGTGGCTGCTGTTGGTGCGGGGGCACGTGCGCCGCACGGGCCCGCGGGGGCTGTCGCTGCGGGCCACGGGGTGCTGGGAACTGTCCGGCGTGCGGCAGGTGTGGCAGGAGCAGGGCGTGGCGGGGGTGCAGCACCTGCTGCGGTCCGCGGACCCGACCGTGCCGGGCGTGGGGGTGCCGCGGCGCGGTCCCGGGGGGGCGGGGCAGGAGCGCCGGGTCCTGGTCCACGCCAGCGGTTTCCGCACGTCCCCCTACTCCGACGTCGCCCCCGCGGGCGCCGACCCGCGGTCCCCCGGCAAGGTGTGGCACAGCAGCCCGGGCAGTTCCGGGTGGTAGGAGAGGAACATGACCAGGGCACAACTGCACCGACCGCAGGTGCCGCAACCGGTGGGTGCCGACGACCGCGGCTGCCCGATCCTGCATGTCGACATGGACGCCTTCTACGCGTCGGTGTCCCTGTTGGAGCACCCGGACCTGGTGGGGCAGCCGGTCATCGTCGGCGGTGCGGCCGGCCGGGGGGTGGTCCTGTCCGCCACCTACGAGGCCCGGGCGCTGGGGGTGCACTCCGCCATGCCGATGTCCCGGGCCCGCCGCCTCGCGCCGCACGCCCACGTCGTGGCCCCCGACTTCCGGCGGTACAGCGAAGCCAGCGCGGGGGTCATGGCCCTGTTCTCGTCGCTCACCCCGCTGGTCGAGCCCCTCAGCCTCGACGAGGCCTTCCTGGATGTCCGCGGCGCCCAGCGCCGCCTCGGCTCCCCCCGGGCCATCGCCCGGCTCATCCGCGACCGGGTGCACGACGAGCAGGGGATCACCTGTTCGGTGGGGGTGGCCGCCACCAAGTTCGTCGCCAAACTGGCCTCGACCCTGAGCAAGCCGGACGGCCTGCTGGTCGTGCCCCCCGACCGCGTGGTGGAGTTCCTGCACCCCCTGCCGGTGTCGGCGCTGTGGGGGGTGGGCGACAAGACGGCCGAGCAGTTGACCCGGCTGGGGTTGCGCACCGTCGGCGACATCGCCGCCACCCCGCCCCGGACCCTGGCCCGTGTCCTGGGGGACGCCACCGGCCGACAGCTCGCCGACCTCGCGTGGGGGCGCGACCCGCGGCGGGTGGTGAGCACCGCCACCGACCGCAGCATCGGGGCGGAGGAGACCTTCGCCTCCGACGTCGACGACGCGGCGGTGGTCACCCGCGAACTGCTGCGGCTCAGTGAGAAGGTGGCGGCCCGGATGCGGGCCCGCGGCTACGTGGGCCGCACCGTCTCCCTCAAGGTCCGGTTCGCCGACTTCACCACCCTCACCCGCTCCCGCACGCTGGCCGACCCCACCGACGTGGCGCGCGAGGTCTACGCGGCCGCCCGGCGGCTGTACGACGGGTTGCACCTGCAACGGGCCCGGGTCCGGCTCGTCGGGGTGCGGATGAGCGGGCTGCGCGACGAGGAGACCGCCCCGCGGCAGCTCCTCCTCGACGAGGAGGGCCCCGGGTGGCGGGACGCCGAACAGGCGGTCGACCGGCTGGCGGCCCGGTTCGGGGCCCACATCGTGCGCCCGGCGCGGTTGCTCGATCCTCCCGACGGCTGACTCACCGGCGCCCGACGAGGCTCACCGCCACCGCCGAGACCGCCGCCACCCACCCGAACCCGAACAGCCAGCCCGCCACCACGTCCGTGGGCCAGTGCACCCCCAGCACGACCCGGCTCGGGGCCATCAGCAGCCCCCACAGGATGCAACCCACCGCCAGCACCCGGCCGCCGCGCCCCGGTACCAGCAGCAGCGCGATCACCCCGTACACCACCCAATTGGTGATCCCGGCCAGCGAGTGGCCGGAGGGATACGACCAGTTCGAGGCCGTGTCCAACGGGTCCGGCCACACCGGGCGCGGCCGGGCCACGAGCCGCTTGACCGTCTCGCTGATGACGACGCCGCCGATGGCGGTGGCCGCCAGATAGGCCCCGTACCCGCCGCGGCCCCGCAGGACCAGCACGACCACCACCCCCAGGGTCAGCGGGGTCAGGAGCAACGGGCTGCCGGTCCAGCGCAGCAGCTCCGCGACGGGCACCGCCGCGAGGCTGCCGTGGGCCCACTCGTGGACCGGCTGCGCCAGGAGTTCGTCCACCCCGAGGGGGACACCCGACAGAACCATGGCGGTCAGCGCGCCTGCGGCGGCCAGACACAGCGCAGCGGCCGCCGCGAGGGGGGTGACCCACCGCCGGCCGGGCATCGGGCGCCCCGACGGCG
Source organism: Actinomycetota bacterium (assembly GCA_029978705.1). Lineage (GTDB taxonomy): Bacteria > Actinomycetota > Actinomycetes > S36-B12 > CAIWTL01. The sequence continues at coordinate 27,222 of JAPOIY010000029.1, read as the reverse complement.
CCGTCGCTGCGGTCATGGACCCGCAGGTTACCCGGAACCGGGGTGGCCGCCCCACCGTCCCAGAATGTGCATCGGCCGGGAAAACCTGGCGCCCCCTCGCTAGGCTCGGCGTGCGCCGACGCGCCAAACTGAACAATCACCCGACTTTGCACACCTGTGGCCGGGGCCTATGGTGGAGACAGGACGAAGGAGGTGCCGCGTGCCCCTGTCAGATCACGAGCAGAGACTGCTCGAACAGATGGAGCGGGCTCTCTACGCGGAAGACCCGAAGTTCGCCGACTCGCTGCGCAAGACCCGGCGGGCCAGCCTCGACCGCAAACGGCTCGCGCTGGGCGTGGCCGGGGTGGTGCTGGGGCTCGCGATCCTCGTCGGCGGCGTCGCCACGTCCATCCCCCTCGTGGGGGTCCTCGGTTTCCTGGTCACGGTCGCCGGAGCTGTCGTGAGCTACAACGCGGTCACGGCCCAGGCCCCCGCCGACGAGGCCACGGCGCAGGCCGCCGCCTCCGGCCACCCCTCCCGGTCCTCGTCCTCCTCCTCCGAGGGGTTCATGGACCGGCTGGAGGAGCGGTGGCGCCGCCGCCGCGACCAGCGCGGCCAGTTCTGACACCCGCGCCCGGCTGCCCGGGCCGTCCGGAGGACCAGGCGTGGACGACGTCGCCCTGAACAAGGTCTTCCACGACCACGAGTGCGCCTACTACGACGAACGTTTCGGCATCGTCCACGACGAGGACTCCGCCGCCCGCGCCGAGGCTGAGGTCACCGCGCTGCTGGGCGCGCCGCTGCGCCCCGGTGACGTCGTGGTCGATGTGGGCTGTGGCACCGGCTGGTTCGCCGCCGGGCTGCAGCGGGCCCGCCCCGACGTCACCGTCGTGGGGCTGGACCTGTCGGCGGGCATGCTGGGCCGCGCCGCGGCGGCCGGGGCCCGCCTGCTCGTGCAGGGCGACGCGACCTGTCTGCCTTTCGCCGACGCCTCCGTGGATGTCGTGGTGGGCCGCGGCGTGCTGCATCACCTGCCCGAGCCGCTGGCCGCCCTGCGGGAATGGCGCCGGGTGCTGCGCCCCGACGGCGCAGTGGTGCTCTCGTCGGAGCCCACCCCCGTGGTCGAGACCCACGGCGGCTGGCTGCTGTCCGTGTTGCTGCGCCTGCCCGGCCTGCGCGGCGGTCTCGCGCCGGAGGACGAGTTCTGGGAGCTCGCGGCCATGGCTGCGAACCTGCACACGTTCACCCGCACGGATCTGGTGCGCCTGGCGGCGGCCGCCGGCTACGCGGACATCGACGTGGCGGCCTCCGGCTTCGCCGAGACCCTGGCGATGACGGCGTCGTACGCGGTGCATGGCCACAACCCCGCTCTGGCGGGAGTCGTGCCGTGGCGACGGCTGACCGCCGCCGGGGCGCTGGCCGACCGACTTGCGTGGGACCGGGCGCTACCCGCCCGCTGGCGCCACACGCTGACCGGCCGCCTCCGTCCCTGAGGGTGGCCGCGGAGTCCCTATCCCCGCGCTCGTCGGCCCGCCACGAAGAGTTCGACGATCCGGTCCGCAAGGGCCTCATCCATCGCGCATCCCGCGTCGATGCCGGACATGATCACGAAGCCGACCAGTTGGTGCTTCGCCTCCGCCACCTCCGTGTCCGCCGGGATGACACCCTCCGCCGCGCACCGTTCGATGGCAGCGACCACCGGTGCGAAGGTCTGGTCCATCACGTCCGACGGCAGCGCGCGCGACTCGACAGGGTCCAGTGGCGTGGCGATCAGATGCGGCAGTGCGGGGCGAGTCGGGGCCGTCCCCATTCCGCTCACGAGTGCGCGAGTCACGGTCCGCAACGACTCCTCGGGCCCCAGCTCAGGACCCGGTTGCGCCACCACGGGCAAGCACGACCGATAGGTGTCGGCGAGTAGGTGAGCGCGGTCGGGCCAGTGCCGGTAGATGGTCGTCTTGGCGACGCCGGAGCGCTCGCTCACGGCATCGACCGTCACCGCGCGCGGCCCACCGGCGACGAACAGCTCCACTGCGGCGGCGAGTACGGCGCCCTTCGACCGGCGGATGCGCGGATCCTCGGCGAACTGGTCCATCGGGTCAGTATGCCGTGCGCCGGTCGACTCCCGAGTGGGCCCGATCGCGTGTGGGCATCCACTGACACCCCCTGGATCAATACGCTACGGTAGCGTAGCGATAACTGAGGAGGAGCGTCCATGGAATCACGCGTAGTGCTCATCACCGGAGCGTCCAGCGGTATCGGTGAGGCCACGGCAATCCGCTTGGCCGCCGCCGGCTTCACCGTCTACGGGGCGGCCCGGCGCGCCGACCGGCTCGAGGCGCTCGAAGGTGTCATCCCGCTCGTCATGGACGTCACGGTCGAGGAACAGGTGGTCGCCGGTGTCCGCCGGGTGATCTCCGAGCGGGGTCGTATCGATGTGCTGATCAACAATGCCGGGTACGCCCAGTACGGGCCGGTGGAGGAGGTGCCCATCGAGGCCGCGCGTCGGCAGTTCGAGGTGAACCTGTTCGGCCTCGCGCGGCTGACCCAGCTGGTGATCCCGCACATGCGGACCAACGGCGGCGGGACCATCGTCAACATCTCCTCGATGGGCGGTCGGATCTACACCCCGCTCGGTGCCTGGTACCACGCCACGAAGCACGCGCTCGAGGGCTGGTCGGACTGCCTGCGGGTGGAGCTCGCGCCCCAGGGTATCGACGTGGTGATCGTGGAGCCGGGCAGTATCGCGACGGAGTTCTCCGAGGTGCTGGACAGTCACATCACCGAGGGGGACGGTCCCTACCGGGAGCTGACGCAGAAGGTGGGTCGCACGATGAATGACCCGCAGTTCCGCAGCAAGTCGTCGCCGCCGTCGGTGATCGCGGACACGATCCTGGCGGCCCTGACGGCCTCGAAGCCGAAGTCGCGGTACATGGCGGGGTACCTGGCCAAACCGATGTGGCTGCTTCGGCGCTTCGGCGGCGACGGCCTCTATGACCGCGCGGTCGCGCAGATCGTGAAGTGAGGTAGGCGCCCGACCTCAGGTCGGCGACAACCCCCTGCCGCCGGGGCGCCGCGCCCGGCGGGGCTCCACGACGCGGCGCCCCGTCCGCGGCCGCCGTCGATGCCCTCTTGTCGCCCGTCGCGCGCGAATCCCACCACGCGCCCGGATCGCGGCCGACGTCCCTGCGCCATCCCCAGAGCCGAATTGGGGCAGATCGGTTGGCGAGTGGGGCGAAGTGGAGTACGGTGGAGCAATATGGAGTCGAAGGCCACGCTCGGGGTGATTCCCGGCCGAGGCCCAGCGGAGAGGCAGGTGCGTGATGCTGCTCGGCACGCATACCCCCCGCCTCGACGACAAGGGCCGCCTCGTGCTTCCCGCCAAATTCCGCGAGGACCTCGCCGACGGCATCGTCCTGACCAAGGGGCAGGACCGGTGTGTCGTCCTGTGGCCCGCCGCGGAGTTCGAGACGTACGCAGCGCGGCTCAACGAGGCCTCCCGCTCCAACGCCGCCGTGCGGTCGTATCTGCGGGTGCTGTTCTCCGGCGCCTTCGACCAGGTACCGGACAAACAGGGACGGGTCGGCCTGCCCCAGCCGCTGCGCGACTACGCCGGCCTGGGCCGCGACGTGGTCATCGCGGGCAACGGGGCCACCGCCGAGATCTGGGACGAGCCCGCCTGGCAGGACTACCTGGCCGCCCAGGAGCAGACCTTCTCCGAACTCGGCGAGGAGGTGGTCCCGGGACTGTTCTGAGCTGACCGTGTGGTGAGGCCTCCGCCCGCACCTTCCGGCCGTACTTCCCCGACGGCCGGAGTGCCTGATCCCCGGCACCTTCCGGCGCACTTCCCCGGCGCCGGAGGATGCGGGAGGGGACCTGATGGCACGGTCAGCCCGGACTCCCGGGAGGCACGATGGCTGAGTTCCGCCACGACCCGGTGCTGCTGGACCGCATCACCGACCTGGTGGCGCCGGCGGTCGCCGGAGGGGGCCTGCTGGTCGACGCTACCCTCGGCCTGGGGGGACATACCGAACGGCTGCTCCGGGAGTTCCCCGCCCTCCACGTCGTGGGCATCGACCGCGACCCCGAAGCCCTCGCGCTGGCCACCGCCCGCCTCGCGGACTTCGCCCCCCGCTTCACGCCCTATCGCGCCGTCTTCGACGACATCCCGGGGGCGCTGGCGGCCGCCGGGGCCGACAGCACCCGTGGGGTTCTGTTCGACCTCGGCGTGTCTAGCCTCCAGTTGGACAGCGACGCGCGGGGCTTCGCTTACAGTCGGGAGACCTCCCTGGACATGCGGATGGACTCCGCGGACCAGGTCACCGCTGCGGACGTGGTGAACGAGTACAGCACGGAGGAGTTGGCGCGGGTGTTCTCCCAGTACGGCGAGGAGCGGTTCTCCCACCGCATCGCACGCCGCATCGTGCGGGAACGGGACACCACCCCGATCGTCACCACGACCCAACTGGCCGACCTTGTGGCCGCCGCGGTCCCGGAACAGGGCCGGCGACGCGGGCACCCGGCGAAGCGGGTCTTCCAGGCGCTGCGCATCGAGGTCAACGACGAACTGGGCGCGCTGCGCCGGGGCCTCACGGCTGCCGTCCGCGCCACCGCACCCGGCGGCCGGATCGTCGTGTTGGCCTACCACTCCCTCGAGGACCGCATCGTGAAGCGGGCCTTCGCCGCCGGGGCCCACCCGCCCGTACCGCCCGGCCTGCCGGTGGTACCGCCCGACGCCCGCCCCTTCCTGCGCCTCGTCACGAGGGGCGCCGAACGGCCCGACGCCGCCGAGGTCGCCGCCAACCCCCGGGCCGCGTCGGCCCGGCTGCGGGTGGCCGAGGTCATCGGTCCCGTGCCCCCGGCCTGGCAGGCGGCGTCATGACGACCATGGCCCCGCCGGTGCCGCAGGCCACCGCCCCACGCCGGACTCGCCCCGCGCTGCGCGGCGTTCCGCGGGTGTCGTCGCTGCCCTTCCTCCTCGGCGTGGCAGCCCTCCTGGGGGTGGCCCTGGTGGCCCTGCTCATGGTCAACAACACCCTGGCCGCCGGGTCCTTCGAACAGTCGCAGCTGAAGTCCGAACGGATCCTGCTGGGCGAGCAGGAACAGGCGCTGCGCCAGGACGTGGAGCGCCTGTCGTCCCCCACCCGGGTGCGGGAGGCCGCCCGGGCGGCGGGCCTGGTGCCGGCCGCCACGACCGTCTACTTCGACCCGGTGAGCGGTCAGATCCTGGGCGTCCCGGTACGCGCCGGCGCGGCCGAGGCCGGGGCCGCGGCAGCCGACCCGCTGACCGACCCCACCGCGGTCGACCCCGCCACCGGGCTGCCGGCGACGGCCGGGACGACGCCTGACGCCGGGACCGCGCCTGACGCCGGGACGACGCCGGAGCCTGCCGGCGAGACCGCCGACGGCGCCACCGTCGGGGGCACGCCGCCGGGTACCACCGCCTACGACCGGGCCGTCGTGAGCGGGGGTGGCCGATGAGCGCCCCCGCCCCCGAGCGCACCCGGCGCCCCGCCGGCTCACCGCCGCCCCCGCACAAACCGTTCGCCCTGTCCGACTCGCGGGGCCGACTGCGGGCGCTGATCATCGCCTTCGCGTTCATCCTCACCCTGTTCGGGGCCCGCCTGGTGGAACTGCAGGCGCTGCGCGGGCCGGAACTGGCGGAGGCCGCACTCAACCAGCGCATCCTCACGCAGGACATCCCGGCGACCCGGGGCGAGATCAGCGACATCGCCGGACGGCCCCTGGCCACGTCCATCGAGGTGCGCGACATCACCGCCGACCAGACCCTTGTCGTCGACCCCGCCCAGACCGCAGCCGTGCTCGGACCCATCCTCGGCATGGACCCGGCCGAACTGCAGCCGCTGCTCACCGGGGAGAGCAGGTTCACCTACCTCAAGAAAGCCACCGACCCGCAGGTGTGGCGCACCATCCAGACGTGGCGCAGCGACCCCGCCAACGACCCCGAGGTCCTGCAGGCGATCTTCAGCGAGCGGCGCACCATTCGCGACTACCCAAACGGCCAGCTGGCCTCGACGGTGATCGGGTTCACCAACTCCGAAGGCCACGGCGCCGTCGGTCTGGAGGCGGCGCTGGACGACCGCCTGGCCGGCACACCGGGCAGCGTCACGTTCGAGCAGGCCGCCGGCGGCACCGAGATCCCGACCTCGGACGTGGATCAGGTGGACCCGGTGGCGGGCAGCGACGTGCGGCTCACCCTCGACTCGGACCTGCAGTGGATGGCCCAGGAGGCGCTGGCCAAGCAGGTGAAGGCCTCGGGGTCGGACTTCGGGACCGCGGTCATCCTCGAGGTCGGCACCGGCCGCATCCTGGCGATGGCCACGGCCCCGGCCTTCGACCCCCTCAACCCGGACACCGTCAAGCCCGAGGACTGGGCCAACAAACCCGCCACGTGGGCGATGGAGCCGGGGTCCACGGCCAAACTGCTCACGCTGTCCGCTGTCCTGAACGAAGGCAAAGCCAAGCCGCGCAGCCACTTCTCCGTACCGGGGGCGCTGTACCGCGGGGGCCAGTGGTTCAAGGACTCCCATGAGCACGGTGGCCTGCAGTTGACCCTCGCGGGCATCCTCGCCGAGTCCAGCAACATCGGCACGGTGCTGGCGTCGGAGAAGATCGGCGGCAAGAAACTGTACGAGTACCTCAAGAAGTTCGGCGTCGGGGAGCCCAGCGGGCTCGACTTCCCCGGCGAGCAGACGGGTTACGTCCCCGAGCCGGCGGACTGGTCGGACACCACGTTCCCCACCCTCGCCTTCGGGCAGGGCATGTCCCTGACCGCGCTGCAGATCGCCAACGCCGCCGCCACGATCGGCAACGACGGCGTTCCCGTGACCCCGCGACTCATCGACAGTTACACCGCCCCCGACGGCACCGTGGAGCAGACGGCCCCCGTCGAAGGGGAGCCGGTGCTGACCCCCGACACCGCGCAGACCATGCAGAGCATGATGCAGATGGTCGTGGGGGAGGGCGGCACCGCCAAGGTGGCCGAGGTCCCGGGCTACCTCATGGGCGGCAAGACCGGCACGGCTCAGCGGTACGACGAGAAATGTGGCTGCTACAGCGGGTACACGGGCAGCTTCGTCGGCATGGCTCCCGCCGACGACCCGCAACTGGTGGTCGGCGCCTGGTTCGACAACCCCCAGGGCAGCTACTACGGCGGCGAGGTCGCCGCCCCGGTCGTGCAGAAACTCATGACCGCGGCGCTCGCCAACCACAACGTGCCCCCCACCGGCGGCAAGCGGGCGAACTTCCCGCTCGACTGGGGCGGCCTGTCCTGAGCGTGGACGAGCGACCAGGTACCCGGGCGGTCTCGCTGGCCGACGTGCCGGTCCTCCAGTCCGTCGCTCCCCCCGCCGTCCCGGTCACCGGGGTCACGCTCGACTCCCGCCGGGTGCGCCGCGGGGACCTCTACGCCGCCCTGCCGGGGGCCACCACTCACGGCGCCCACTTCGCGGCGGGCGCCGTGGCCGCCGGCGCCGCGGCCGTCCTGACCGATCCGGAGGGGGAGGCGGAGTGCCGGGCGACCGGCCTGCCGGTGGTCGTGGTCCCCGACCCCCGCGGCCTGCTGGGGGAGGTCGCCGCCTTCGTCTACGGCGAGCCGGGCCGGGATCTTCTGGTCATCGGAGTCACGGGCACCAACGGCAAGACCACGATGACGTATCTGCTGGCGGCCGCCCTGCGGGCGGCGGGCCACCGGCCGGGAGTGATCGGGACCATCGGCGTGCGGGTGGGCGACCGGGAACTGCCGTCGGCGCGCACCACCCCCGAATCACCCGACGTCCACGCGCTGCTGGCCGTCATGCGGGAGCACGGCAGCGACTGCGTCGTCATGGAGGTCAGCAGCCACGCGCTCGTGCTCGACCGCGTCGCCGGGCTGACCTTCGATGTGGCGGTGTTCACGAACCTGAGCCAGGACCACCTGGACTTCCACGGCAGCATGGGTGACTACTTCGCGGCGAAGACCCGTCTGTTCACCACCGGGATCAGCCGACGCGCGGTCATCTGCACCGACGACGAGTGGGGCGCCACCCTGGCCGCCCGGGCCGACTGCCCCGTCACCACCTACGGCCTGGCCGGCGAACCGGACTGGCGCCTCACCGGGACCCGCGTGGGCGCCTTCGGGTCCTGGCAGGCCGAGGCGGTGGGACCGGACGGCACACCCGTGCCGGTGGGCTCGCCGCTGCCGGGCCCGTTCAACCAGGCCAACGTGCTGGGGGCCCTCGCCACCGCGGCTGTCGCGGGGGTCCCGCCGGCCGTGGCGGCCGAGGGGCTGCAGGCGTGCCGCGGTGTCCCGGGACGCATGGAACCCGTGCCGGGTGCGGGGATCGGCGCCTTCGTTGACTACGCTCATACCCCGGACGCTGTGGCGCGGGCCGTGGCGGCCGCCCGGGAGTTCACCCCGGGCCGGCTCCTCGTGGCCCTCGGCTGCGGGGGTGACCGGGACGCGGCGAAACGGCCCCTCATGGGGCGGGTGGCCGCCCAGGGGGTGGACGTGCTCGTGGTGACCGACGACAACCCCCGATCGGAGGACCCCGCCGTGATCAGGCAGACCGTGCTCGCGGGGGCCCGGCGCGCGGAGTCCGCCGCCGCGATCAGCGAGATCGGTGACCGCCGCACCGCCATCCGCACCCTGGTCGCCCAGGCCGGGGCCGGGGACACGGTCCTCATCCTGGGCAAGGGTCACGAGCAGGGCCAGGAGGCCGCCGGCGTCGTCACCCCGTTCGACGACCGCACGGAACTGGCTGCGGCGCTCGCCGCGCGGGAGGAGGGACCGTGATCCCCCTGCCGCTGTCCGCCGTCGCCGCCGCCCTCTCCGCCCCCACCAGTGGCCCGGGCGACCCCGTCGTGCGGCACGTCGTGGCCGACTCGCGCGCCGTGGCCCCCGGCGACCTCTTCGTCGCGATCCCCGGTGACCGGGTCGATGGCCACGACTTCATCCCGGCGGCCGCCGCCGCCGGCGCTGTCGCCGCCCTCAGCACGCGGCCCGCCGACCTGCCCACCGTGGTGGTGCCGGACCCGGTCGCCGCCCTCGGCGAGCTGGCGCGCAGCGTCGTCGCCGCGCTCCCGGACCTCACGGTCGTCGCCGTGACCGGGTCGTCGGGCAAGACGTCCACCAAGGACCTCCTGGCCCAGGTGATGGCCCGCCGCGGCCCCGTCGTCGCCCCGGCCGGCTCCATGAACACCGAGGTGGGCCTCCCTCTCACGGCGCTCGACTGCGGCCCCGACACCCGCACGCTGGTCGCGGAGATGGGGGCTCGCGGGCTCGGCCACATCGCCTACCTGTGCTCGCTCACCCCCCCGGACATCTCGGTGGTGCTCAACGTCGGCACCGCCCACCTGGGCGAATTCGGGTCGCGCGACGTCATCGCCGCCGCCAAGGGTGAGCTCGTGACGGCGCTCGCGCCCGCCGGGGTCGCCGTGCTCAACGCCGACGACCCCCTGGTGGCGGCGATGGGAGCCACGGCCGCCGGCGCCGTGCGCACCTTCGGCGTCGCCGCCGGGGCCGACATGAGGATCGCCGACCTCACCGTCGACGAGTGGGCCCGGCCGCGTTTCGTGCTGGTCCACGAGGGCAGCGAAGTGCCCGTCGCGCTGGCCCTGAGCGGGGAGCACAACGCCTGGAACGCCGCCGCCGCCGCACTCGCCGGCGTCACCGCCGGGATCGACCTGGCCGACGCGGCCGACGCCCTGCAGCAGACCCGGGCCATCAGCCGGTGGCGGATGGAGGTCACGACCACGGACTCCGGGGTCGTCGTCGTCAACGACGCCTACAACGCCAACCCCGACTCCATGGCCGCCGCGATGAAGGCGCTGGCCGAGATGGGGCGCCGCAGCGGCGGCCGTACCTTCGCCGTCCTCGGCGAGATGAAGGAACTGGGCCCCGGCGCAACCGTCGCGCACGACGAGATCGGACGCCTCGCGGTGCGGCTCAACATCGGACAGGTCGTCGCCGTCGGGGAAGGGGCCCGTGCGATCCACCTCGGCGCCGCCCACGAAGGATCCTGGAACGGCGAGTCCGTCGCTGTTCCGGATGCCGCGGCGGCCGTCGAGTTCCTGCACGCCGAGCTGCGGCCCGGCGACATCGTGCTGGTGAAGGCGTCCCGCGGGGTCGCTCTCGAAGAGGTCGCCACGGCCCTCGGGGCGGCTCCGTGATCCTCATCATCCTCGCCGGCGGCATCGCCGGCATCGTGTCCCTGCTGGGCACCCCCACCCTCATCCGCCTGCTCCAGCGCCACGGCTACAGCCAGGCGATCCGCATGTCCACCGACGACGTGCAGTATCCCGAGCACACCGGGAAGGTGGGCACGCCGTCCATGGGCGGGGCCGCCATCATCGCGGCCGTCGTCATCGCCTACCTGGTCACGCACCTGCTGTTCTGGACGGTGCCGTCGGTATCGGGGCTGCTGGCGCTGTGGCTGCTGCTGGGGCTGGGCGCCGTCGGGTTCGCCGACGACTACCTGAAGATCTTCCGGCAGCGCTCCACCGGCATCCGGGCCCGCACCAAACTCATCGGGCAGGCGTTCGTCGCGCTGACGTTCGCGGTGCTGGCCCTCAACTTCCCCGACCCGCAGGGCTACACCCCCGCCTCGCAGGCCGTCTCCTTCGTCAAGGACACGCCGCTGGTCCTGCCGACGGTCCTGTTCGTGTTGTGGATCTGGTTCCTCATCACCGCCACCACCAACGGGGTCAACCTGACCGACGGCCTCGACGGGCTCGCGACCGGCGCCGCGCTGCTCACCTTCGGCGGTTACACCCTCCTGGCCCTGTGGCAGTTCAACGAGACCTGCGGCGCCAGCACCTCCCTGAACTGCTATCAGGTGCGTGACCCGCTCGACCTCACCGTCTTCGCAGCCGCCTGCACGGGCGCGTGTTTCGGGTTCCTGTGGTGGAACACCCACCCGGCCCGCATCTTCATGGGCGACACCGGGTCGCTGGCCCTCGGCGGCGCGATCGCGGGGCTGGCCATCATGACGCGCACCGAGCTGCTGCTGATCCTCATGGCCGGGCTCTTCTTCATCGTCACGGTGTCCGTGATCCTGCAGGTGGGGTCCTTCAAACTCACCGGCAAGCGGGTGTTCCGGATGGCGCCGCTGCACCACCACTTCGAGTTGAAGGGCTGGCCGGAGATCCTGATCGTCGTACGGTTCTGGATCATCCAGGCGCTGTGCGTGGCTCTCGCCATGACGATCTTCTACGCCGAGTGGGTGGTGCCGTGGGCGGGCCAGTGAACCTGGCCGACCTCGGGCGCGACAGCGACTGGAGCGGGGTGACGGTCGGCGTGGCGGGCATCCGGGTGGCCGGGGCGGCCTGTGCCCGCGTGCTGGCCGGGCTGGGCGCCCGGGTCGTCGCCGTCGACGCGGGCACCTCCCCGGACCACCAGCGGTGGGCGGAGCAGCTGCGGGCCGACGCCGTGACCGTGCGGCTCGGCGACGGCGACACCCTCCCCGAGGGGCTGGCGCTGCTCGTCGTCTCCCCGGGGTTCCCGCCGAACGCCCCGATCATCGCCGCCGCGACAGCCGCCGGGGTCCCCGTGTGGGGGGAGCTGGAACTGGCGTGGCGGCTGCGGGCGCCGGACGCCGCGCCATGGTTGGTCGTCACCGGCACCAACGGCAAGACCACCACCACGCTCATGCTCGAGGCCATGCTGCGGGCCGCGGGGCGCCGCACGCTGGCCGCCGGCAACATCGGGTTCTCGCTCGTGGCCGCCGTCATGGCCGACGATCTGGACGTGATCGCCGTCGAGGTCGGGGCGCCGCAGCTGCCGTTCTGGCACACCGTCAGCCCCCTGGCCGCGGTATGCCTCAACGTCGCCCCGGACCACCTGGACCACTTCGGTTCCTTCGCCGACTACGCCGCGGTGAAGGGCCGGATCTACGAACGCTGCCAGGTGGCGGCGGTGTACAACCGCGCGGAGCCCGCCACTGTGGCCATGGTGGCCGACGCCGAGGTCGTGGCGGGCTGCCGCGCCGTCGGGTTCACGCTGGGCGCCCCCGCGCCCAGCGAGGTGGGGGTCGTCGACGAGTACCTGGTCGACCGGGCCTTCCTCCCCGACCGGGCCACCACCGCGGTCGAGCTGGCCCGCGTGGCCGACGTGCGGCCGCCCGGCGCGCACAACGTCGCCAATGCCCTGGCCGCGGCGGCTCTCGCCCGCGCCTACGGGCTGACCCCGCAGGAGGTGGCGCGGGGGCTGCGGGAGTTCACCCCGGCGGGCCACCGGATCGCGGCCGTCGGCACCGTCGCGGACGTGGCGTACGTCGACGACTCCAAGGCCACCAACGCCCACGCCGCCCTCGCCTCGCTGCGCTCCTATCGGCCGGTGGTGTGGATCGCCGGCGGCCTGGCCAAGGGCCAGGATTTCGACGACCTGGTCCGCGCGTGCGCGGACCGGTTGCGCGGCGTGGTCCTGCTGGGCCGGGACCGGGACGACATCGCCGCAGCTCTTCGGCGACACGCCCCCGACGTTCCCGTCGTCACGGTGCCGACCACCGACACTGGTGCCATGGCCGAGGTGGTGGCTGCCGCCGCCGCCCTGGCCGAGTCGGGTGACACCGTGCTGCTGGCGCCGGGGTGTGCGTCATGGGACATGTTCACGGACTACGCAGCTCGTGGCGACGCGTTCGCACGGGAGGTCGCCCGGCTCCGTTCGTAGTCGGACGGCTGGAGGGGCAGGGAACGGGTATGGCGGACGTGCGCACACAGGACGGTGCGGAGACGCTGCGCGACCGGCTGTCCAGCCATCCCGCGAGCATCTACTACCTCATGCTGGGATCGACGGTCTTCCTCCTCATCCTCGGCGTGATCATGGTCTGGTCGTCGTCGGCGATCGACAGCATCCGGGAGACCGGCGGCAGTACCGACCTGGTGTCCAAGCAGGCGCTCTACGCCCTCCTGGGGGTCGGGTGCATGATCGTCGCGTCGCGGCTGCCGGCCGCCACCATCCGGGGTATGGCGTGGCCGATCATGGCCCTCGCGCTCGTCCTGCTGGTGCTCGTCCTGATCCCCGGCATCGGTGTCGAGGTCCACGGTCAGCAGAACTGGATCGACCTGGGCGGGCCCTTCCGGCTGCAGCCCTCCGAGATCGCGAAACTGGCCATCGTCGTGTGGGGCGCCGACGTGCTCACCCGCAAGTTCCGCCCCGTCACCGACTGGCCCACACTCCTGGTGCCGCTGGCCCCCGTCGGCGGCCTGGTGCTGGTGCTCGTCACGCTGGAGGGCGACTTCGGCAACGCCATGATCGTGGCGTTCATCGTGATGGGCCTGTTCTTCGCCATCGGTGCGCCGTGGCGCCTGTTCGCCGGCTTCGCCGCAGTGGGGGCCGTGGGCGTCATCCTGGCCTCCATCACCACCCCCTACCGCATGCGCCGCTGGACGGCGTTCCTCGACCCGAACGCCGACGCCCTCGACGGCGCGTGGCAGGTGACACAGGGCACCTACGCGTTGGGCACCGGCGGCTGGTTCGGCACCGGCATCGGCGGCTCGCGGGAGAAGTGGGGCAGCCTGCCGGCCGCCCACACCGACTTCATCTTCCCCGTCATCGGCGAGGAGCTGGGTCTGGTGGGCACCATCACGGTCCTCGTCCTGTTCGCGGTGCTGGTGTTCTCGATCCTGCGGCTGGCCAAGGAGTCGCCGGACCGGTTCACGCGCCTCCTGGCGGCCGGGACGGGCACCTGGCTGATCATCCAGGTCGTCACGAACGTCGGCGCCGCGCTGAAGATGCTTCCGATCACCGGCGTCGTGCTGCCGATGGTGTCCTATGGCGGCTCGTCCCTGATCCCGCTGCTGGCCGCCATCGGGCTGCTCCTGGGCGCGGCCCGGCGGCACCCGGCGCAGTTGCGTCGCCACGCCGAGCGGATGCAGGCCGCCCCACGATGACCCCGCTGCGCGTCGCGATCGCGGGCGGGGGCACCGGCGGCCACATCGAACCCGCCCTGAACCTCGCCGACGAGATGCTCCGGCGCGCGCCCGGCACCGCGATCACGGTCATCGGTACGGCGAAGGGTCTGGAGACGGAGCTGGTGCCCCGCCGCGGCTACGACCTGCGCCTCATCGACCCCGTGCCCCTGCCCCGCCGTCCCGGCCGCGACCTGGTGAGCCTGCCCGGCCGGCTGCGCCGCAGTGTCGCCCAGGCGCGGGAACTGCTGGCCGACGAGCAGTGCGATGTCCTCGTCGGTTTCGGCGGCTACGTGTCCATCCCCGCCTACCTCGCGGCCCGTCGCAGCAAGGTGCCGTTCGTGGTGCACGAGGCCAACGCCCGCCCGGGGCTGGCCAACCGCGCCGGGGCGCGGCTCACGCCGTTCGTGGCGGAGAACTACGCCGGCAGCCTGCCGCATGCCCGCCGGCTCGGCTGCCCGCTGCGCCCGGCGATCGCCGACCTCGACCGGGCCGCCGTACGCCCGGCCGCCCGCGAGTTCTTCGGGCTGACCGAGTCCGGCCCCGTCCTGCTCGTATTCGGAGGGTCCCAGGGGGCGGCCACCCTCAACACGGCCCTGGCGGGGGCGTTGCCGCGGCTGCTCGCCGCCGGGCTCCAGGTGGTGCATGCGGTCGGCCCGCGCCAGGTGCCGGACCCCCAGCCGCCGCCCGGGTACCATCCGGTCGCCTTCATCGACCGGATGGACCTGGCCTACGCCGCTGCCGACATCGCGGTGTGCCGCGCCGGCGCCATGACGTGCGCCGAGGTCGCGGCCGTCGGGCTGCCCTGCGTCTATGTGCCCTACCCCGTCGGCAACGGCGAGCAGCGGTTCAACGCCGAGCCGGTGGTGGCGGCGGGGGGTGGCATCATGATCGAGGACGCCGCCCTCACCGGCGACGTCCTGGACGCGGCCGTGCGGGAGATCCTGGACCGGCCGGGCCGGTTGGCTGCGATGGGGGAGCGGGCAGCCGCCTACGGGATCCGTGATGGTGCCGCCCGGTTGGCCGACCTGGCGGCGGAAGCAGCCGAGGAGCGAGCATGAACGACGTCGCTCAGCTGCGCCGGGTGCACCTCGTGGGGCTCGGGGGGGCCGGGATGAGCGGGCTCGCCCGCCTCCTGATCGACCGTGGCGTGACCATCTCCGGCAGCGACATGCGCGACTCGGGCCGGTTGGCGACGCTGCGGGCTCAGGGGGCCACCGTGCACATCGGCCACGACGCGGCGTACGTGGACGCCGAGGTCGACGCCGTCATCGACACCCCGATCATCCCCGACGACAACCCCGAGATCGCGGCCGCCCGCGACCGCGGCATCCCGGTGCTGTCCCGCGCGCAGGCGCTGGCCCTCGTCATGGCCGACCGCGACGTGATCGGCGTCGGCGGCACCCACGGCAAGACCACGACGACCTCGATGATCACGGTGGCCCTGCAGCACTGCGGCGTCGACCCGTCGTTCGCCATCGGCAGCGAGGTGAACGACCTGGGGAGCAACGCCCACACGGGCACCGGGGATCTGTTCGTCGTCGAGGCCGACGAGTCGGACGGCGCCTTCCTGCACATGGCGCCCACGGCCGTGGTCGTCACCAACGTGGAACCCGACCACCTGAACCACTGGGGGGACTTCGCCGCGCTCGAGCGGGCGTTCGACGAGTTCGTCGACCTGGTGGTGCCGCAGGACGGGTTCGCGGTCGTGTGCCTGGACGAGCCGGGCAGCGCTCGGCTGGCCGAACGGGCCCGCGCGCGCGGTACGCGGGTCGTCACCTACGGCACCCACGAGGCCGCCGACTTCCGCACCGAGATCCTCGGCAGCGAAAAGGCCGGCTACCGCTTCGACGTCGTGCACCGCGGGGTGCGGCTCGGCGACATCGTGCTCAAGGTACCGGGGCGGCACAATGCCCTCAACGCCACTGCGGCCCTTGCGGTGTGTATGGGGCTGGGGTTCTCCGCGGGCGACGTGCGCGCGGGGCTGTCCTCCTTCACCGGCGCCCGGCGGCGTTTCGAATTCCGCGGCGAGGTCGGAGGGGTGCGCGTCTACGACGACTACGCCCACCACCCGACGGAACTGACCGCCACCCTGACCGCCGCCCGCGAGTTCGTCGGCGGGGGGCGCCTCGTCGTGGCCTTCCAGGCCCACCACTACTACCGGACCGCGATGTTCTCGCGCGAGTTCGGGGAGGCCCTCGGGCTGGCGGACGAGGTCGTCGTGCTCGAGGTCTTCGCCCCCGGCGAAGAACCCATCCCCGGAGCCAGCGGGCAGGCTATGGCCGCCAACGTGCCGCTGCCCCCCGGCCAGGTCGTCTTCGAACCCTCGTGGAGCCAGGTCGCCGGGCAACTGGCGGCGCGCGCCGCCCCGGGGGACCTGGTGATGACGCTCGGCGCGGGGGACATCTCGCTGCTGGGCCCCGAGGTGCTGGCGTTGCTGCGTGAACGGCAGGAGGAAACATGACCACCACCCTGGCTCCCGATGAGGTGGCCGCCCCCGCGGCCGAGCCACCGCGGCGCCGTCGGCGCCTGCCCCTCCCGGTGCGTTTCGTCGTCTTCGCCGTGCTGGCCGTGGGGGTGCTCGTCGGTTTCCTGTGGCTGCTGTCGTGGCAGTCCCCGGTGCCGGTGCGGGCCGTCACCGTGACCGGGGCCGCTCCCGAGAAGCAGGACGAACTCCTCGCTGCGGCGGGCATCCCCACGGGAACGGCCATCCGGGACATCGACCGCGCTGCCGTCACGGAACGGGTCGGCGCGGTGCCCGGGATCGAGTCGGTGGATCTCGTACTCGAACGTCCGTTCACCATCGCTCTCGCGGTCGTCGAGCGGGTACCTTTCGCCGTGACCCAGACCGCCGGTGGCTGGACGGTGCTGGATCAGCACGGGGATCCCATCAGCGAAGGACCCGACCGGCCCGCCGGGCTGGCGCACGTGACCGGCGCCGACCCGCACCCGGCCGTGGCCGCGCTCGCGGCGCTGTCCCCGGAACTGCGCACCGACGTCCAGGAGACCACCGTCGCCGAGTCCGGCGAGGTCACCCTGCGCCTGGCCGACGGGGTCACGGTGCTGTGGGGCCGCGCCGGGGAGGAGGCGCTGAAGGGGCAGGTCGTCGGGCAGTTGCTGCGGTACCGACCGAAGACCATCAACGTGGCGGTGCCGCAGCGGCCCGCGCTCACCGGCGATCTCGACCTGCCGAAGCAGAACCGGCTGGCCACCCCGACGCCGATTCCGTAACGGATCGCCCCGGGGACCTCGACCGCCGGGCGCGCCACGGTAGGGTGCCAGCACATTCCGCTATTGGAGGCCCCATGCCCCGCTCGTCCCTGATCGCCGTCGGCCTCACCGGCGTCGCCCTCGCGGCCGCCGGCTGCTCCAGCTCGTCGACTCCCGCCCCCAGCGCCACCCCGACCGCCGTGCCGTCGCAATTGCCCACCGACCGGCCGTCCGAGCTGCCCACGGATCGCCCGTCCGAGCTGCCGACCGACCGGCCCACCAAGACCGCCAGCAGCTCCGGCAAGCTGCCCAAGGCTCCCGCCGGTGCGAAACTGCTCAGCAACCACACCACGGCGGCCGGGGAGTACGCCCGATACAAGATCGACATGGCGCCCAAGCAGGTCGTCAACAAGTACAAGAACCAGGCCCGCAACGACGGCTACACGATCAAGAACTCGGGCGGCAGCGGCGGCGGCTGGGGCGGCTGGGGCGGCTCCGACTACGGCATGACCGCCACCAAGGGCAGCACCGTGCAGGACGTCCAGGCGGGCGGTGAGTCGGGCTCCGCCACGTACTACGAGGTCTGTGTGGGCTCGGAGAGCAGCAGCCGGGACCACTGCGAGAACCGCAGCCAGCACGACCACCAGCAGCACCAGGATTCCCACAGCCACGGCAGTTGAGCCCCGTCACGCAGCGCTGGGAACGGCGCTTCCCCGCGATGGGGACCGAGTGCCACGTGATCGTGGAGGGGCCCCGGCGGCTCACCGGCTACGCCGTGGACCGGATCGCGGAGCTGCAGCGCATGTGGACCCGCTTCGACCCCAGCAGTCCGGTGATGCGCGTCAACCGGGCCGGCGGCGGTCGGCTGCAGCCCGAGACGTGGGACCTGCTCGTGCGCGGGCTGGTGGCCCGGCGGTTCACGCGCGGCCGGTTCGACCCGTTCATGGTGCGGCAGGTCGTGGCTGCCGGCTACGACCGGGACTTCGCGGACCTGGACCGGCAGACGATGCGGCCGACCACGCCCGCCATCCCTGATCCCGTGCTGCGACTCGACCGCCGCTCCCGCACGGTGGTGCTGGCGCCCGGCGCGGAACTGGACACCGGCGGGATCGGCAAAGGATTCGCCGCCGACCTCGTGGCCGCCGAACTGTGCCGGGCAGGCGCCACCGCCTGCCTGGTCAACGTCGGCGGTGACCTGCGCGTGCGGGGCACCCGGGACGCGCCGTGGGAGATCGGGATCGACAACGAGGTCCCCGGCGGGCCACCGCTGAGTGTGCGTCTCACCGGCGGCGCCCTGGCCACCAGCAGCCGCACCCGGCGGGTGTGGCACACCGACCGCGGCCCGGCCCATCACCTCATCGACCCGCGCACCGGCCGGCCCGTGACCGGTGGTGCGGCGGCGGCCACGGCCATCGCGCCGACGGCGTGGGTGGCCGAGGCCCTCAGCAAGGCACTGATGATCAGTTCCGACCGCACCGGCCGCCGGCTCGTACGGCGCCACCGGGGGGCCGGACTGCTGCAGGACCGGACCGGAACCGTGCGCCAACTCTGAGGCCGACGATCCACAGGCCGCTGTGGCTCCTGTGGAACGCGCCGGGCGCACTGTGGACGGGGAGGCCCGATGATGTGGACCAACCCAACATCTTGAGTTGAGGTCGAGACATTGCCCCAGGAAACGGGGTCAGATCTGCTTGAGGGGTGGTGACCCCCTGCCTAATCTGCGTGACAGCCCGATCTCAACTACAGGTCGAGATCCGGGTGGTGGGTAATCAACCGTCACCGCGGTGACGTGGGGAGGAATGGGAAAAGTGGCTGCTCCGCAGAATTATCTGGCCGTCATCAAGGTCGTGGGGATCGGTGGCGGTGGCGTCAACGCCGTCAACCGCATGATCGAGGTGGGCCTCAAAGGCGTCGAGTTCATCGCGATCAACACCGATGCTCAGGCGCTGCTCATGAGTGACGCCGACGTCAAACTCGACATCGGCCGGGATCTGACCCGCGGGTTGGGCGCCGGCGCCAACCCCGACGTCGGCGCTGAGGCCGCCGAGGATCACGCCGACGAGATCGAAGAGGTGCTCAAGGGCGCCGACATGGTCTTCGTCACCGCCGGTGAAGGCGGCGGCACCGGCACCGGCGGCGCCCCCGTCGTGGCCCGCATCGCCCGCAGCCTCGGCGCGCTGACCATCGGCGTCGTGACCCGGCCGTTCGGGTTCGAGGGCCGGCGGCGCGGCACACAGGCCGAGACGGGCATCGAGTCGCTGCGTGGCGAGGTCGACACCCTCATCGTGATCCCCAACGACCGGTTGCTGTCCCTGACGGACCGCCAGATCAGCGTCATCGATGCCTTCAAGCAGGCCGACCACGTCCTGCTGCAGGGCGTCTCCGGGATCACCGACCTGATCACCACCCCGGGCCTGATCAACCTCGACTTCGCCGACGTCAAGAGCGTCATGCAGGGCGCCGGATCCGCCCTCATGGGCATCGGGTCGTCCCGTGGCGACGACCGCGCCATCTCCGCGGCCGAAGGGGCGATCAACTCGCCACTGCTGGAAGCCAGCATCGACGGCGCCCACGGGGTGCTCATGTCGATCGCGGGCGGCAGCGACCTCGGTCTGTTCGAGATCAACGAGGCCGCGCGCCTGGTGTCGGAGGCGGCCCACCCGGAAGCCAACATCATCTTCGGGACGGTCATCGACGACACCCTCGGCGACGAGGTGCGGGTCACGGTCATCGCCGCCGGCTTCGACGGCGGCCTGCCCAAGGCCCGCGAGGTCGTCGAGGTGCGCGTGCCCGAGACCGAGACGGTCGCCGTCCGGCCGAGCACGGCGCGCCCGCAGGGTGCGGTGGCCCAGCCGGTGGGCAGCGGCACCCCCGTGGAGCCGCAGCGGACGCCGTTCGACGATGCCGAGGATGACATCGACATCCCCGACTTCCTGAAGTGAACCCGGAGGGCGCCCCGGCGCCCACCGGATCCTGGTTCCGGGTGACCGGCCGGTCCGGCGGGGTCAGCGACGGCCCGTACCGTTCGCTGAACCTCGCCGACCACGTCGGCGACGACCCGGCCGCGGTCGCGGCCAACCGGGAGCGGGCGGCCGGCCTCGTCGGGCTGACCGGAGCGGACCTGGTGGTCATGATGGCCGAACACGGTCGGACCGCCCACCGCGTCACGGCCCCCGGCCCGCCGCCGCCCGGCGACATCCTGGTCACGACCGATCCCGCGGTCGCCCTGATGGCGCTCGCCGCCGACTGCGTGCCCCTGGCCCTGTGCGATCCCGGCAGCGGGGTCGTCGCAGCGGTCCACTCCGGGTGGCGCGGGGTGGCCGCCGACGCCGCCGGGGCCGCGGTCGCCGCCATGGTGGCGGCCGGCGCCGCGGCGCCGGGGATCCGCGCCCACCTGGGGCCGGCCATCTGCCCCGACTGCTACGAGGTCTCCGACGCGGTGCGGGACGAGGTGGCGCGCGCCGCGCCCGACGCGGCGGCCACCACCCGGTCGGGCACCCCCGGGGTCGCCCTGCACCGCGGGGTCACGCTGCAGCTGCGCCGGTCCGGGGTCACCGACATCACCGCCGACGACTCCTGCACCGCCGAGTCTCCCGACCTGTTCTCCTACCGACGCGACGGTGTCACGGGTCGCCAGGGCATCGTCGTGCGCCTGCCCGGGGCCGGCTCGTGACGGGCCGCCGCGACGAGCTGGCCGACAACCTGGCGGTCGTGCAGGAACGGATCGCCGCCGCGTGCCGCGGGTGCGGCCGCGACCCCGCTGAGGTGACCACCGTCGTGGTGACCAAGACGTGGCCCGAGTCGGACGTGCGGCTGCTCGCCGACCTGGGGGTGCGCAACGTGGGCGAGAACCGCGACCAGGAGGCGTCGGTCAAGGCCGCCGATCTGGCCGACCTGGACCTCGTGTGGCACTTCGTCGGGCAGCTGCAGCGCAACAAGGCGGCCTCCGTGGTGAGTTACGCCGACGTCGTGCACTCGGTCGACCGGGTGTCCCTCGTGGCGGCCCTGGACCGGGCCGCGCAGCGGGAGGACCGCTACCTCGACGCGCTCGTCCAGGTGTCCCTGCACGGCGACCCCGGTCGGGGTGGGGCGGACCCCGGCGACGTGCTGGCGGTGGCCCGCGCGGTGGCCGCCAGCGAGCGGCTGCGGCTGGCCGGGCTGATGGCTGTCGCGCCCCTGGGGGAGGACCCGGCCGCGGCGTTCGCCCGGCTCGCCCCGCTCCGGCAGCAGGTCCTCACGGAGTTCCCGGACGCCACGTGGCTGTCGGCGGGAATGAGCGGCGACCTCGAGGAGGCCATCGCCGCCGGCGCGACACACGTGCGTGTCGGCAGCGCGGTGCTCGGGAGGCGGCCGGATGTCAGGTAACGTCGGAGTGCGGGTTCCCGACCGGCAGTCCCCTTGCGGGGTCGGCCGGTGGGGGTGCGAGCGCCTCACTTCCCCGATCGAGGAGCGGATATGGCAACGGCGATGAAGCGACTGGGTATGTACCTCGGCCTCGTCGAGGACGACCCCGGCTACGAGGGCGCTTCCGGCGCCGGGTACGGGTACCACGACCCCACCCCCACGACGACCATGCCGCGGGCGGCGGATCCCGCTGCGGCGGCCCCCGCCGGCGTGGCCACCCTGCACCGGCGGGAGGCGGCCCCGAGCCCAGCCGCCGATCCGTCCGTGGACCCGTACGCCATCCACACCATCCACCCCAAGTCCTACAACGATGCCCGCCGCATCGGTGAGGAGTACCGTGCCGGCGCTCCGGTGATCATGAACCTGTCGGAGATGACCGATTCGGACGCCAAGCGGATCGTCGACTTCGCCGCCGGTCTGGTGTTCGCCATGCACGGCAGCATCGAACGGGTCACCCAGAAGGTCTTCCTGCTGTCGCCGGCCAACGTGGACGTCCGGGACGCCCCGGCGGTGCAGCAGGCGCGCGACGGCTTCTTCAACCAGAGCTGACGGATGGGGGCCTTCCTCGGGCTGCTCGCCACCGTCCTGTGGATCTACTGGCTCATCCTCATCGGCCGGTTGGTCCTGGACTGGGTGCAGGTGTTCTCCCGCGACTGGCAGCCCAAGGGCGTCCTGCTGCTGATCGCTGAGGCGATCTACACCGTGACGGATCCGCCCCTGAACTTCCTGCGCCGATTCATCCCGCCGCTGCGGCTGGGTCAGGTCTCGCTGGACCTGTCGTTCCTGGTTCTCATCCTCGCCATCGGCGTCGGCATCTCGGTGCTGTCGAATCTCGCCGCCACCGCCGGCTGACCGTCACGCCCGGGCGACCCACACCCGGAACGTGTCGTCCTTGTCGGTGAAGCCCGGCCCCGCGCCCGGGCCGCGGGCGACGGCGGTGGCCAGCACCTCCGCCGCGATCAGCCCGCCGTGCTCCTCCCACGCGCGCGCGACCTCGGGGTCGGCGGCGTCCCAGCGCAGCGTGATCCGGTCGCTCACGTCGAACCCGGACGACTTGCGTGCGTCCTGGACGACGCGGATCGCCTGCCGCGCGGTCCCCAGCCGGAGCAGTTCCGGGGTGAGATGCAGGTCGAGGGCCACGGTGGCGCCGTCCTGACTCGCAACGGCCCAGCCCTCCCGCGGGGTCTCGGTGACGATCACGTCGTCCGGGCCGATCCGCACGTCGCCGGGCAGTTCCGCCTCGGCGGCCGCGGAGCGCAGCCGGGCCACGAGGTCCTCCGGATCGGTCTCCGCGATGATGCGGGCCACCTCGGGGGTGCGGTTGCCGTAGCGCCGGCCCAGGGACCGGAAGTTGGGTTTCACGGAGACCTCCACCAGACCGTCCCCGCTGCCCGCCAGCGACTCGACCCGGTGGCAGTTCAACTCCTCGGCGACGAGGGCCCGCAGGTCCGGCCCCAGATCCGACCAGCCGGGGGCCGCCACGAGAGCCTCGGCCAGCGGCTGCCGGGTGCCGATGGCGGCCTCACCGCGGGCCGTGCGCCCGAGGTCGACGAGGCGCCGCACGAGGGCCATCTGCTCCTCGAGTCCCGGGTCGCGGGCGCTGTCGGCGACGGTGGGCCAGTCGGCCAGGTGTACCGACTCGGGGCCGTCGGCGGCGAAGAGGTCCTGCCACACCCGCTCGGTGATGAACGGCGTCACCGGGGCCATGGCGAGGGTCAGCAGCCGGAGGCACTCGTGCAGCGTGCTCAGGGCGGCCGGGTCGCCGTCCCAGAACCGGCGCCGCGACCGGCGCACGTACCAGTTCGACAGGTCGTCGATGAACGATGCGAGCTCGCGTCCCGCACCCTGGGAGTCGAACCGTTCCAGCAGGTCGTCGACGGCCGCCACCGTGTGGTGGGCCCGGGACAGCGCCCACCGGTCCATGACGTGGTCGGACGCGGTGAGCTCACCCGCCTCCCACTGTGCGGCCCGGGCGTACAGGACCTGGAAGGCCACCGTGCTCCAGTAGGTCGCCAGGACCTTGCGCCAGACCTCCGCGATCGCCTGGTGGCCGACCCGACGGGCCTGCCAGGGAGAGCCGCTGGCCAGCATGAACCAACGCACCGAGTCGGCGCCGTGTTCGGCCATCAACTGCATGGGGTCGAGGACATTACCGAGGTGTTTGCTCATCTTGCGGCCCTCCTCGTCGAGGATGTGGCCCAGGCACAGGACGTTGCGGTAGCTGGAACGGTCGAACACGAGGGTGCCCACCGCCATCAACGTGTAGAACCAGCCGCGGGTCTGGTCGATCGCCTCGCAGATGAAGTCGGCCGGGTAGTTCTCGGTGAACTCGGCCTCGCCGGTGTGCGGGTACCCGTACTGCGCGAAGGGCATCGCCCCGGAGTCGTACCAGCAGTCGATCACCTCGGGGACGCGGGTGGCGGTGTCGCCGCAGTCCGGGCACGGGATCGTCACGTCATCGACGAAGGGGCGGTGGGGGTCCAGTCCGGACAGGTCCCGTCCGGCGGCGCGGGACAGCTCCGCCAACGACCCGACCGCGGTGAGGTGGTCGGCCGGGCAGCGCCAGATCGGCAGGGGAGTACCCCAGAAGCGGTCGCGGCTGAGGGCCCAGTCGATGTTGTTGCGCAGCCAGTCGCCGTACCGGCCCCACTGGGTCGTCGGCGGGAACCAGTGGGTGTCCTCGTTCTGGGCCAGCAGGTCATCCTTGCGGGCAGTCGTGCGGATGAACCAGGACGGCTGGGCGTAGTAGATGAGCGGGGTGTGGCAGCGCCAGCAGTGGGGGTACGCGTGTTCGTAGGGTTCGTGCCGGAAGAGCAGCCCGCGCAGGTCCAGGTCCGCGATCAGGGGCTCGTCGGCCTTCTTGAAGAACAGGCCTCCGACGAGGGGAACGTCGGCGGCGAAGGTGCCGTCAGCGCCCACCGGGTTCACCATCGGGAGGCCGTAGCCGCGGGCCGCCGCCAGGTCGTCGGCCCCGAAGGCGGGCGCGATGTGGACCAGCCCGGTGCCGTCGTCCGTGGTCACGTAGTCGCCGTCGATCACGAAGTGCGCGTCGGCGACGGACACCAGGTCGAACGGCGCCTGGTAGGGCAGGTACTCCAACTCGGCTCCGGGCACCTCGGCCAGGACCTCCCAGTCGGCGTCGCCCAGCACGTCCGCGACCCGCTCCGCTGCCAGGAGCAGGGTCTCGTCGCCGGTGCGCACCACCTGGTAGGTGGCCGCCGGCTGCGCGGCGACGGCGACGTTGGACACCAGGGTCCACGGGGTCGTGGTCCACACCAACAGGGCGAGGCCCGGGAACCGGTCCGCGAGGTCGCCGCCCGCCACGGGGAACCGTACGTAGACGGAGGGGTCGACCACATCCTCGTAGCCCTGCGCGATCTCGTGGTCCGACAGCCCCGTGCCGCACCGGGGGCAGTAGGGGCTCACCCGGTGGTCCTGGGCGAGCAGGCCCTTGTCGAAGATCTGCTTCAGCGACCACCACACCGACTCGACATAGCGGGGGTCCATGGTCCAGTAGGCGGAGTCCATGTCCACCCAGTAGCCCATCCGTTCGGTGAGGGCGGCGAACTGGTCGACATGGCGCAGGACGGACTCACGGCACTTCTCGTTGAACTCGGCGACCCCGAACGCCTCGATGTCCTGCTTACCGGTGAAACCGAGCTCCTTCTCCACCGCCAGTTCGACGGGCAGGCCGTGGCAGTCCCAGCCGGCCTGCCGCGGCACGAGATGTCCCTTCATCGTCCGGTGCCGCGGGAAGACGTCCTTGAAGACCCGGGCCTCGATGTGGTGGGTGCCGGGGCTGCCGTTGGCCGTGGGTGGGCCCTCGTAGAACACCCACCGGGGGGCGTCGGCCCGCTGGGCGAGGCTGCGGCGGAAGACGTCCCGGTCGCGCCACCACGCGATGATCTGTTCCTCCATCGCGGCGGCGTCGTCGATCCGGGGGGGTACCTCGCGATACATCGGTGCTCCAGTCGGACGGTCACGATGGACTGCCGGACTCCCACCTGCTCCGGTCGCTGATCAGTCCTTGGTGGCGGCCCGCGCGTCCCCTGCGACGTCGTGCGGTCCGGGGACAGCGTAACGCAGGCGGTTCCCGTCAGCCTTTGCCGTGGGTGCCCCCGGAGCCCTTGACGTGGTACGTCCGGGACTTCCGGTAGGACGTGTACGACTCCCAGCTGTTGCCGTTCCCGGTGGTCCAGATACGGTGCGGCGCCTGGTAGCGGAGGGTGACCTTCCCGCCCGCGTTCTTCACCTTCAGCAGCGTCGCCCCCTGCTGCCGCTTCATGACGGCGGTGCTCTTGTTCGCGGAGACCTTCACCGAGATCTTCTTCTCGGCGCTCGTCATGCAGCCCTGCGGGAGGATCGTGTAGGTCGTGCCCCGCTTCATCTTGTGGGGAAGGGTGAGGCAGTCCTGGATGGACTGCTTGGCCGGCCGCTCCTGGCACAGGCCCGTCTTGATGGTCCACTCCTTGTAGTGGTCCGGATAGTCCGTCGACATCCAGTGCACCCCGGCCTGCGTCATGGTCGCCCAGCCCTTGTCGCCGGGGACGCCCGGGGTTCCGGTGGGGTTGTCGCCCTTGGTGTTAGTGTTGTACCAGACGTTCATCTTGTAGCCCGCGTCCGTGAACGAGGCCACCGTCTCCTTCGACAGCAGGACGTTGATCAGCCCCGGTTGCGCGCCCGACGGCACGTCCGCGGGCGTGGTCGGGATGGGGATGGACCCGCTGCGCAGGCCGAACCACATCAGGTCGCGGTTCTTGTCGTGGGCGTGCATCCACTCGAGCATGTCGGCGGAGAACCCGGCCGCCCACGCGTCGACGCCGTAGTCCTTCATGGTGCGCAGGTAGATGCGGTACAACTGCGGGTCGTCGGCGTCCTTGTACTCGATGAACGACGGGACGTCACGGAAGGCGAAGTAGGCCAGCGCCTCGTGCAGCGACGGGATGCGCTCACCGTTGTTGAGGCGGACCCCGTGCTTGAGCTGGGCCCACGTGTAGTCGCTCACGTTGCCCTTGGCGTCGGTGGTCCGGTCCAGGGTGGCGTCATGCATGATCACGGGGACCTTGTCCTTGGTGAACCACACGTCGGTCTCCATGACGTCGAC
Organism: Actinomycetota bacterium; assembly: GCA_029978705.1. Classification (GTDB taxonomy): domain Bacteria; phylum Actinomycetota; class Actinomycetes; order S36-B12; genus CAIWTL01. The sequence continues at coordinate 620 of JAPOIY010000029.1, read as the reverse complement.
GCCGATGTTGGCGGCCCGGTTGAAAGCGCCCATGGAGTTCTCGTTGGCGTTCGTGACGTCACCCTCGCCGCCGCGGTGTGCCACCGCCTTGGGGCAGTACTTCGCGGTCGCTGTGGCCGCCGGTGCCGTCGGGGCGGAGTTCGCCGCGGTCAGGGGCAGCAGGGTGGCCGCGCCCACGACACCGGCGAGTCCTAGGTAGGTCCAACTCTGCAGTTTCACGATTGCCTCCTGGCCTGCGGTGCTAGCGAAAGTAACGAAATCAGCAGCCGGACGCAGGACGAATACCGGAATCCGACGGCCCCGGGGCCGCGTCGGTGGTTGATCTGACCGCGGCGGCGACCTAGAGTGCTCGCGCTGTCCGACTCATTGATCAAGAGACGAGCCCGCCATGGCCAAGAGCGCAATCGGAGGTCTGCGGCGCGCCGTCTCCGGCGCAGCAGGCAAAGTGAGCCGCCGTTCGCCGGCCAAGAAGGCGGCCCCCGCGAAGAAGGCGGCACCGGCCAAGAAGGCGGCACCGGCCAAGAAGGCGGCACCCGCGAAGAAGGCGGCACCGGCCAAGAAGGCGGCACCGGCCAAGAAGGCGGCACCGGCCAAGAAGGCGGCACCGGCCAAGAAGGCGG
>JAPOIY010000090.1 GCA_029978705.1 Actinomycetota bacterium | reverse complement strand
TCTTCGACGGGCGCGACAACGGGCGTATCGGCGAGACCCGCATCTTCAACTTCAACGGGGTGGTCATGGAGAACCTGGAGTCCGCCGCCCGGCAGTTCCGCGACCTTGACCGGCGCGGCGTGAGGCGCTGATGGGGACGCCCCGCTTCTACTACTACCCCGACCCCGGCGGCAGCTTGACCGAGGGGGCGCTGAACCGATCGCTGACTCGGCTTGAGCAGATCGATCAGCCCTTGCGTACCGATGTCTACGGCGGAGAACAGCGCCCGTGGGTGCAATTCCACGGCACCCGGCGGCGGGTGCGCCTGGTGTGGGAGCGGATCAGCCTGCTCACGACAGCGGGGCGGGCCGACCTGCGGACGCTCCAGGCGGTGATCGCTCACCTCCAGGTCGGGGGCGTGGTCGGGTTCAGCGCCGACAGCGCTAAGACCTGGTGTGCAGCGCCGGGGATCGGGGCGCGGGTGTGGTCGCGTGGCTCGACGAGCCTCTACACCACCGCCAACCTGCTCGCCGCCTGGGCCCCGCTGGCCAGCATCGCCGCTGCGGACGAGGTGGTGATCGAGAGCCATCCCGTCTACGGGCTGGCTGAACAGCGGCTGGTGTCGAGCTGGACATCGAGCACGCGCACGCTGGCCCTCGACTCCGAAAAGCTGGTCTTCGACTACCAGGACACCGATCCCCTGCTGCGCTGGTACCGATCCTGGCCTGCCCTCCGGCTGCCCGCTGACGCGCTGCCGAACGCCCCCATCGTCAACGAGCGCGGCCTGTACTTCGACTGTACGCTCACCCTCGAAGTGGAGCCCCAGATCCACCGTGTCACCAGCCCGCAGGCCGGGGGCGGGTCGAAGCTCTCGGCGCTGGGCAACACCACCAGCCGCCTCGGTGGGGCGCGAGAGACCCTGGAGAGCCTGCTGGGCGTCACCAGCCTCAGCGGCGCGGGCGGCCCGTCGGCGCTGCGGCTGAGGGTGCGCTGATGGCGTGGGGCCGCGACTTCATCGAGGCGATCTCCTCTCCCTCTCCGGTGATGCTGCGGTACGAGCTGGAGGTCACCACCATCAACGACGTCCCCGGCAGCGTCGGCTACCGCATCACCAGCCACGGCGAGGGGTCGGGGATCGCGCAGATCGGGGATCGGGGGGTGCGCGTCACCGGCTCGACGCTGACGCCGGGGACGTGGTCGTCCACCCTGGGGCAGATCGAGATCGACATCGTCGGATCAGGGAGCGACCTGCTCAACGCCGTCACCCGTGGCAGCTTCGTCGTCGTCTACGTCCTGGCGGCGGGCCTCGATGCACGCTGGCACCGGGAGGTCATCGCCTACGGGCAGGTGCAGCAGTACACCGGGCGCAAGGGGCGGGCGGGGACGCTGGTGCTGCGGGATCTGCTCTCCGCCCTGCGCTGCCGCCCGACGGTGGACGCCCCCAAGCTCGCACTGTTCTACGGGGCTTCTTACAATACCACCGTCAACCACAAATACCACGCGGGCGACACGACCCTGATCACCGTCAGTACCACCGGCTTCGAGCGTGAGACCGGCGGCAACGGGGCGGTTCTGGTCGCCCCTACGGTCGGCGATCCCTTCGTCCTGCGGTGGTCGTCGGCGACGGCAACAGACTTCACCCTGGCCAGCCCCGCCTCAGACCAGCATGGCACGGTGCGAACCACCGCCGAGGTCGGCGACGCGGTACAGTCGCTGTTTCTCGTCGAGGATCACCCGATCGATGCCGCCCGCAAGATCATGTGCTCGACGGGGAGCGGCGGGAATGGGGACTACGACACGCTGCCGAAGGGCTGGGGGCTGGGGCTGCGGGACGCCTGGGTCGATCACGACGACTGCGATCTGTGGCTCGACGCAAGCCGCCCGGCGATGGTCTGGGAGGTGATGTCTGATGCCGAGATCACCGACCCCTGGTCCTGGCTGAGCGGAGTACTGGCGTCGGGCGGGTTCTACGTCACCACGCGGCAAGGGCAGATCACCGTCCGGGCCGCGCTGGCGTCGGGCCGCCCGTCGTCGGTGCTGACGCCTGTGGCCGGACAGACGGTGCTGGTGCTGACGCTCGATGACGTCGAGGAGTACGAGCACGAGGCGTGGGACCAGGACGCGGCGGAGGAGGTATACAACGTCACAGCCTACGGGGCGACCACCAACGCGAGCGCAGGCGGCGAGGAGCCCGCCACCCTGCCCGCCGTCTACCGGGCAGAGTACGACCTCGCGGCGCTGCTGTTCACCGACGAGGCGGCCGGGCTGGACTCGGTCGTCGATCGCGTCGCCGAGAGCCACCAGCGGATCCCCGAACGGTACGCCATCGCCTGCTGCGGGCTGCGGTGCGCCCAGCTCGCGCCGGGCGATCAGGTCGAGCTGGAGTTCGCGGACGGGGTCGCGGGCATCGTGACGCAGGTCTCGCCCGACTGGGGCGCGCACCGGGTACGCCTGGTGGTGCTCGTCTACCCGCCGAATGGGGAGGTGTGGCCATGACGCTGAAGGCCATCCGATTGCAGCGCCGGGGAAAGGCGGGCCCGTCCGCGCCGGGGACGGTCGATCTCTACTTCGATGCCACGATCCGGAGCTGGCGCTACGTCGATGAGGGTGGCAACACCTACGCCCTCGCCAGCGGGGGCGGTGGTGTCACCTCGCACCCAGCGCTGACCGGCCTCGCCTGGACCAGCAGCGGCCACACTGGCAGCGCTGGTGCATTGGCCGGCTTCAACGGCAGCGGCGAGGCTGGCAACGTCAGCGCTGGCACGGGGCTGAGCCTCGCCGCCGGGACCCTGGCTGTGGACACCGCCCCCATCGCTACGCAGGCCTGGGTGGGCGCGGGCTACCAGCCGCTGGATAGTGACCTGACAGCGATCGCCGCCCTCAGCAGCACTGG
>JAPOIY010000120.1 GCA_029978705.1 Actinomycetota bacterium | reverse complement strand
GTGGCCGACACCTTCTGCACCGCGGGGTCGGCATTCTGGTCGATGGTGGCGCGCACGCCGGGGAATGCCGCCCGGCACGACGCCTCGTCCTGGTAGACGTCGTTCCAGAACGGGATGATCCACGCGGCGCGGTTTCGCGGGGATGCGACCGTGACGGTGTTGAGCGAGATGACATCGGGCGAGCCCTTCGCGCCCGGGAACACCTCGGTCACGGTGCCCGACAGGAAATTGGCGGTGTAGAGGAATCCCGCGGCATCGGAGGTGATGCCGATCGGGCGGCGACCGGTCCGCGCGATCACCTTCGACATCCCGCCCGGGGTGATGCGCGACACAGTGCTTGAGCCGTCGTTGGTGGTGTACACGTTGCCCGACGGGTCGAGCGCAATGCCGATGGGCCGGCGGGAGGTGCGGCCGAGGATCGTCGAGGCGCCTGCCGGAGTGATCTTCGAGACGTTCCGGGAGTTCCAGTTGGCCGTGTACACGTTGCCGGACCCGTCCATGGCGATGGCCTGCGGCCACCCACCCGTGGTGCCGAACACCGACGAGGTGCCCGCGGGCGTGATCTTCGTGACCGTGTTCGCGCCCTCGTTGGCCGTGTACACATTGCCCGCCGGATCGAGGGTGATGCCGAGCGGACGCGAGCCGGTGGTGCCGAACACCGACGAGGTGCCCGACGGCGTGATCTTCGTGACGGTGCTGTCGAGGTAGTTGGTCGTGTAGACGTTGCCCGCGGCGTCCAGGGCGATGTCGATGGGCTGGCGTCCCGTGGCGCCGAGCACCGTGGACACGCCATCGGCCGTGATCTTCGTGACCGTGTTGGCACCGAGGTTGCTGGTGTAGACGGTCCCTGCGCTGTCCACGGCGATACCGCGCGGCGTCTGGCCGGTGATGCCGAGCACAGACGCCCGTCCACCGGGGGTGATCTTCGTGACCGTGTTGGCGCGTGAGTTGGCCGTGTAGACGTTGCCGAGCGCGTCCACGGCGATGTCGTCCGGGCCGGCCCCGGTCTTTGCCAACACCGCGGATGCCCGGGGCGTGGGCCCAACGGGGGCTGGGGAGCTGAACTGGGTGAGCGACGTCACCTGCGCCGAGGCCGTACCCGCGAAGCCGACCGAGGCGGCGGCGGCCGCGGAGGCGAGGATGGCGGCGACCGCGGCGCGGCGGCTGCTCGGACGGACTGGGAGATTCATGACGCGTACCTGGGTCTGTTGCGTTGCGGAAGAGGCCGCGGCAACACTATCCAACGCCCCGGCTTACCGGAGTAGGGGAATCCCCCCTCTACTCGTCATCGATGACGAACTTGTACGAGTAGTAGATGTCGCCCTCGTGGCCCAGCTTCATACGCCGCAGGGTGGCGTCCACGCGGGTGCCCACCTCGACGGCATCGGGGTCGACGCCCATCACCGGCGCGGGCATGTTGACGCCCTCGTCCATCTGGATGTGCCCCACCACGTACGGCTCCTGCCCCAGGAACTCGCGGGGCGGGTAGTACACCACCGTGTAGTTGGTCAGCTCGCCGGTGCCCTTCAGCTCGAACTCGGT
>JAPOIY010000123.1 GCA_029978705.1 Actinomycetota bacterium | reverse complement strand
TCGAACTGGAGCCAGATCACCTCGTCGGCACTCTTGGAGCGGGACTCGCGCGGGCGGGTGTCGCCAGGCCGCTGCGGCGACCAGCGGATCGGGCGGGGATCTTCAAGGGGCGCGCCGGGGTAGAGGACGGCGGTCTTCGAGGCGGAGTAGACGAAGCTCCCCGCCGCCGAGGCCGCGCCGGACATGCCGTAGTAGAGCCAGACCTGTTGCACCGAGGCGACCCCGGCGCTGATGTTGTCGAGCTGCACGGTGCCGGTGCGGTTGGTCTTCGAGAACCCGCTCAGCTGGTAGGTGAGCAGGGTGAAGCCGTCGGCGTCGGTGACGCGCAGCTCGTTGCCGCTGGCGTCGATGGCATCCCAGAACTCCGACAGCGCCGGGGGGAGGGTGAACGCAGCATCAGCGGCCGCAGCGCTGGCGCTGCTGTCCACGCTGACAGCGCGGCGGTACTGCGGGATCGTGCTGCCGGTGCGATACCACATCAGGGCGCTCCACGGACGTATACGAATTGGGCCACACCCACCGCCAGTGCGATCCCCGGTCCGTCCACCTCCTCCGGGGCCACGGTCGTCGAGCAGAGCGGGGCGGCGAGCAGCACGACGTCGGCGGGGTCGATGTCGATCCCCCGGATGGCGTCACGGACGGAGGTGAGCAGATCGAACAGGGCGTCCTCTCGGTCGGTGGGCGCGCTGCTGGTGCCCGCCACCGCGATCACCAGATCGAGCTGGAGGGTGGTCTGGTACGAGGTCAGATCCGGTCCGTGCGTGTCCTGGGCGCTGCCGAGGGCGACCCAGATCACCGGAGGGGATGGCCCTTCCGTCAGCGTCACCGGGCGGCCCTTGACCACCTTCGACGACATGCCGGTGATCGCCTGGAGCGCGGTCACCACGGCGTCTCGGATGATCTTCTCCGGGCTGCTCATGCATCACCCAGGGCACGACGCAGCAGCCGCGTGAGGTCATCGGCGAGGCGGGGCTGGATCGTGGCGATGGCCGGGGCGAGGTAGGGGCGGGCGGGGATGGTGACCTGCCGCTTCAGCACGAACCACACCTGGCCATCCCGCCCTACGAGCACGCCGCCTTTCGGCGTAGGGACAAAGCGGAGGTCACCGCTGCGGCCTGGTGGCAGCCTCGACACGCCCGCCCCTGTCAGCGCCGGGCCAACGGGGATCTTGAGGAAGCGCCCGCGCTTGGGCCGGATCGTCCCGCCCTCCTCGTGGATCCGCGCGTAGGGTACCGCCCCACCATCCGTACCGGCCCGCAGCACGATGGCGAGATCTCCGCTCACCTGCTCGACGGTGCCTCGAATGGATGCGCGCAGACGGCCGGTGCGGACGTTGAGCCGTGTGGTAGCGTTCTGCTTGGCCTCTGCCTCGGCATCGAGGGCGGCGGCGGTCAGGGTGCGCCGGAGCTGATCGGGCAGCGTCCGGGCGAGTACTTCGAGGCGGGTGGAGAGGTCGGCGGGGGTCATACCGGCACCACCGACCGGGCCAGCCGGTAGGGCGCGAG
>JAPOIY010000154.1 GCA_029978705.1 Actinomycetota bacterium | reverse complement strand
CGCCGCGATGCCGCCCACCAGCACGGACTCGTCCGCGCCGGGGTCGATCTCGAGCAATTGTTCGAACATATTTTCGATAGTAGATGGGACCCCCGACAACCGGGAGTCCCCTAGAGTCAAAGCGGTGATCCGGACCCCACTGCCTTTCGTCGGACGCGTCGGAGCGCTGGCATTCGCACTGGGCACGGGTGCCGTCATCGCGGCCGGCGTCGCCTCGGCTGATTCCGGGACCCGGGCCGACACCAGGCCCGAGACCCGGACTGAAAGGTCCTCCCCGGCCCACACCGGACCCCGCGCCGCGCGGGCGTCGGCCACAACAGCCAAGGCCGTCGCGGGTTCGACCTTCTTCGCCCGGACCCCCACCCTCGCCTACAACGCCGCGCAGAACGTCCAGGGCCCCGGTGGAGTGATCACCGGGACCCTGAATGCCAACCAGGCGAACGGCTTCCAGCTGACCTACACCGTCAGCGGCCCGCCCAACCGGGGGTCCGTCGACATCGCCGCCAATGGCACGTTCACCTACACACCCGACCCAGGCTTCGCCGCACTCGGCGGCACGGACACCTTCACCGTCCTGGCCGACGACCGGCCGGACAACCCGCAGCACTGGCACGGACTGTCAACCCTGCTGGCGCCCAACGGCGGGCACACCGCCCGCACCGGGGTGACGGTGCTGCAGAATCCCACGGACACACCGATCCCGGACAGCGTGCTGGGCAACAGCGACCAACTCCGCGCCGAGAGCCTGGCCACCTCGATAAGTCAGGCGCCGCTGAACCGGGTGGCCGCCGAGATCCTCAAGGCCGGGTGGCTGCTCGCCGCGTACCGCAACTACTCGATGATCGGCGGTCCCGATGCGGAGAACCTCGCCCGCCTCGACCAGGCCGTCACCGAGTACGCAACCCAGGCGGTGCTGGCGGTCCAGTTGCTCGACTCGATGAACCCCACCGTGATCCAGCAGGTGGCCCCGCCGCACGACTGGTATCTGCAGGAGTTCGCCGGGTCACGGATCTGGTACGACAACCCCGACACCATCTACCGGTTCATCGGGGTCAACAACGCGTCGTCGTAT
>JAPOIY010000010.1 GCA_029978705.1 Actinomycetota bacterium | reverse complement strand
GACTCCGGCCGAGGAGACTCCGGCCGAGGAGACTCAGGCCGAGGAGACTCCGGCCGAGGAGACTCCGGCCGAGGCGTCCTCCGACAAGGCGGAGTGACGATGCTGGCGGACGCACTGGACCACCTGGTCCGCGGCATCGTCGACAACCCCGACGACGTGACCGTGGACGAACGTTCCCATCGCCGTGGCCTCACCCTGAAGGTGCGGGTCAATCCGGCCGACATGGGTCGGGTCATCGGCAAGGCCGGCCGTACCGCGACCGCGCTGCGCACCGTCATCGGTGCGCTCGCGGGCAAGAAGGGCGGGGTCCGCGTCGACTTCGTGGACACGGCCGAACACTGAGCATGTGGGTACGGGTGGCCCGCATCGGCAAACCCTTCGGCGTGCGTGGTCAGGTGACCGTGCAACTGTTCACCGACGTCCCCGACGAGCGGCTCGCCCCCGGAGCCCCGGTGTCCCTGGCCGACGACGGTAGCGAGCCGGTCGAGATCGCCACGACCGGCCGGACCGGCGCCCGCTGGGTGCTGGGCTTGGCCGGGATCACCGACCGTGAGGGTGCCGAGGAACTGCGCGGACGGGAACTCTTCGCCCCCGCGACGGCGGATGGCGCCGCCACCGACGAGTGGTTCGACTGGCAACTGGTGGGCCTGCCGTGTCGCACACCGGGCGGCGAGGAACTGGGCGAGGTGCGGGCCGTGGAACACCCCCCGGGTCACGACATCCTCGTGGTGGCCACCCCCACCGGCCAGGAGATCCGGGTGCCCTTCGTGGCGGAGTTGGTGCCGGACGTGACCAGCGACGGCGTACTCATCACGCCGCCGGGGGGTCTGTTCGACGAGGACGTGTGATGCGGCTCGACGTCATCACGATCTTCCCCGACTACCTCGAGCCGCTGCGACTGTCCCTGGTGGGGCGCGCCATCGCCTCCGGAACCGTGACGCTGCACGTCCACGACCTGCGCGCCGAGGCGACCGACCGGCACCGCACCGTCGACGACGCCCCGTACGGCGGCGGCCCCGGGATGGTCATGGCGCCGGAGCCGTGGGGCCGGGTCCTGGACCGGCTCGTCGACCCCGCACACACCACCGTCGTCGTGCCCACCCCGTCCGGTCCCCGTTTCGACCAGGCCGAGGCGGCCGCGCTGGGGGAGTGCGGACATCTGGTGTTCGCGTGCGGCCGGTACGAGGGCATCGACGACCGGGTGTGGCAGGACCTGCGCGCCCGTGGCGTCACCGTCCGCGAGCTCAGTGTCGGCGACTACGTCCTGGCCGGCGGCGAGGCCGCTGCGCTCGTGATGATCGAAGCGATCGTGCGGCTGCTGCCCGGGGTGTTGGGCAACGAGGAGTCCGCCGGCGATGACTCTTTCGCCCCCGGGCGGGTCGCGCCCCTCGAGGGGCCCCGGTACACCCGGCCCCAGGAGTGGCGCGGTCTGCCGGTGCCCGACATCCTGCTCAGCGGCGATCACGCGCGGATCGCCCAATGGCGCCGGGAACAGGCGCAGGAACGTACCCGACAGGCGCGCCCCGACCTGCTCTGACGCGGGGGGCCGTTTGGCCGACGCCCGCCGGTCGGGCATACTCGAGGAACGCGGTTCCGGTCCGGACCTGCCACAGGGGATCCGGACGTCCTTTCCGCGGCGAACCCACACCATGGCCGTGGGCGACCTGTGGCGCCTGCAGAGAAGAGTCCCGATGCGTAAGCTCGACTTCGTCGACGAGGCGTCGCTGCGAAGCGACCTCCCCGACTTCCGACCCGGCGACACCGTCAAGGTCCACGTCAAGGTCACCGAGGGCACCCGGTCCCGGATCCAGGTCTTCCAGGGCGTCGTCCTGGCGCGCGCCGGCGACGGCCTGCGCGAGACCTTCACGGTCCGCAAGGTGTCCTTCGGCACCGGGGTCGAGCGCCGCTTCCCCCTGCACTCGCCGATCATCGACAAGATCGAGGTGGTGAGCCGCGGCGACGTGCGCCGGGCCAAGCTGTACTACCTGCGCGAACGCCGCGGCAAGGCGGCCAAGATCCGCGAGAAGCGGGAGACCTCCTGACCACGCGGTCGGACTGAGGACCGCCCGTGACCTCGGACGTCGCCGCGCCCAGCAAGAAGAAGGAGTCGCGTTCCCTGCCGTTGTGGCTGGAACTGCCGCTCGTCATCATCGTCGCGGTCCTGCTCGCCTTCCTGGTGAAGACCTTCCTCGTCCAGATCTTCTACATCCCGTCCGGGTCGATGGAGAACACCCTCCTCGTCGGTGACCGCGTCGCCGTCAACCGGCTGGCGTACCGGCTCGGGGTGCCGCAGCGCGGAGACGTGATCGTCTTCGACGGGATCGACTCGTTCGTGCCCGCCTCGCAGGCGCCTCCCTCGGAGGGTCCGATCGCCTCCCTGTTCACCGAACTGGGACGCACGGTGGGCATCGTGCCGCCCCCGGACACGGTGTTCGTGAAACGGGTCATCGGCGTCGGTGGCGACACGGTGTCCTGCTGCGACCGGCGTGGCCGGCTCACCGTCAACGGGACCGCGATCGACGAGCCGTACCTGTACCCCGGCAATGAACCCAGCGACACCCACTTCACGGTGGAGGTGCCGCCGGGCAAACTCTGGGTGATGGGCGACCACCGCGCGGCGTCGGCGGACTCCCGTTCCCACATGGGGGATCCCGGCGGGGGGTTCGTGCCCGTGGACCGGGCCCTGGGCCGTGCGGTCGCGGTGATCTGGCCGCGCTCCCAGTGGCAGGTGCTGTCGGTTCCCGCATGGGCCGAGCAGCTCAACCAGGAGGATCCCCCCACGGGATAGCGAAGGTTCGCCGACTCCGGGCTTAGCCTGGGCGGGTGCCTCCCAGTCTGCGCCTCGAACGCGAGATGCTGCGTGCGGGCTCAGTCACTGTCGCGGGGATCGACGAGGTGGGCCGTGGCGCGGTCGCCGGTCCCGTGACCGTGGGCGTCGTCGTCGTCGACCTCACCACGCGCAGCGCTCCCCCCGGCTTGCGGGACTCCAAACTGTTGTCGCCCGCGCAGCGTGAGGTGCTGTTCCCCCGGTTGCAGCGGTGGGGGGTCGCCCGCGCGGTGGCCTCCAGCACCCCCGCTGAGATCGACCGGTGGGGTCTGACGGCGGCCCTGCGGCTGGCCGCGTTACGCGCCCTCGTCCAGGTGGGGCCCGTGGACCACGTCATCCTCGACGGTTCCCACGACTGGCTGTCGGACCCGGCTCAGGCACTGTTCGACGATCCGCCGTGGCCGCCGACCGCGGTGCCCCGGGTGCGCCGGCGGATCAAGGCGGACAACGTGTGTTCCTCCGTGGCGGCCGCCAGCGTGCTGGCCAAGGTCCTGCGGGACCGGGAGATGAGCCGGTTGGCGGGCCGCGACGACCGGTACGGCTGGCGCGAGAACAAGGGGTACACCACCGCGGATCATTCCGCGGCGATCCGGCGCCATGGGCTGTGCGACCAGCACCGCCGCACGTGGAACCTGGCCGCCACCCTCGATCTCACCCCCCACAGCCGGGACCCGCGGCGCGTCGTCCCCAGCTGACCCGGCCGCGGCGACCTCGCCGTCGAGCCGCCGCAGGGTGGCGGCATGACGACATCTCGACAACGGGTGGGCCAGCTCGGGGAGAACCTGGCCACGGCACACCTGCGCCGCGCCGGCTGGCTCATTCTCGACCGCAACTGGCGCTGCCGCACCGGGGAGATCGACATCGTGGGCCTGGACGGGGCCACCGTCGTCATCTGCGAGGTGCGCACCCGGCACGGAGCCCGCGCGGGCACGGGCGTGGAGTCGGTCACGCCGCGCAAGGTCCGGCGGCTGCGCCAGCTGGCGTGGCTGTGGGTGCAGCACCGGGGCGCGCGCCCCACGGCCCTGCGCATCGACGTCATCGGCGTGCAGATCGACGAGCGGGGGCGTCCCACCATCACGCACGTGCGCGGCGTCGAATGACCGCCGCTGAACTTCCCCTAAGCACTGTTGCGGAAGCCTACGGGGCCGTGTGCGTGGGCCTGTCCGGCCAGGTCGTGCAGGTGCAGGTGCACCTGTCCAACGGGCTGCCGGGAATGACGATCGTCGGGCTTCCGGACACCTCGATCAACGAGTCCCGCGACCGGGTGCGGGCCGCCGTGGTGACCAGCGGCTTCGCGTGGCCCACCGGGCGCATCACGGTCGGCCTGTCGCCCGCGTTCGAGCACAAACGGGGCTCCGGACTGGATTTCGCGGTGGCCATGGGGGTGCTGGCGCGGGTGGGCGACGTGACCGACCGGCACATCGACCGGGCCGTCTTCCTGGGCGAACTGGGGCTGGACGGTTCGGTCCGCGACGTGCCGGGCGCGGTGGCGACCGCTCTGGGGGTGGCCCGCGCCGGGCACGCCACCCGGATCTTCGCCGCACCGCGCACCGCGGAGCAGATCGCGCGGGTCCCCGGCATCCGGGTGGTGCCGGTCGCGTCTCTGCGGGAGGCGGTACAGGTCGTGCGCGGAGCGGTCCCGGAACCGGCACCGCCGCCCGTCCCGGATCCCATCCCGGACGGGGAGTTCGGCGAACTGTCCGACGTCCAGGGCCAACCGTTCGCCTGCTGGGCGCTGGAGGTCGCCGCCGCAGGAGGCCACCACCTGCTCCTGAGCGGGTCACCGGGCTCCGGCAAGACGATGCTCGCGCAACGCCTTCCCGGGCTGCTGCCGCCGCTGACCGACGATCAGGTGCTGGAGGTCGCCGCGATTCGCGACGCCTCCGACGGTGCTGGCGGCGTCAGTCGGGTGCCGCCGTTCTGCGCCCCTCACCACACGGCCAGCCACGTGGCGATGGTCGGCGGGGCCGTCGGGGCGTACAGCCGTCCCGGCCAGGTCAGCCTCGCCCATCACGGGGTCCTGTTCCTCGACGAGGCCCCCGAGTTCTCGCGCATGACGCTGGAGTGCCTGCGCCAGCCGCTGGAGGACGGCACGATCAGCATCGCCCGAGCCGCCGTGTCGGAACGTCTACCCGCCCGGTTCCAGCTCGTCCTGGCCGGCAACCCATGCCCCTGCGGCGACACCGCGCACTGCCAATGCACGTCGGTCGAGATCCGCCGGTACCGCGCCCGGCTGTCCCGGCCCCTGCTCGATCGCATCGACCTGCGGATCGGTCTGCACCCGCCGCGAGGTGCCCGGCCGGCCGACCCCACGAGGACCGTACGCGAGCGGGTGCGGCGGGCCCGGGAACGCAGCGCCTCCCGGCACGAGGTGACGGGGGGGAGGCTCAACGCCCGCATCCCACCCCAGGTACTGCGGGGCGCTCTGGCGCCGACCGCGGATGGCGTGGCTCTGCTGGAACGGGTCAGCGGAGAGGCGAGGTGGAGCCGGCGCGGCACCGACCGGGTACTGCGGGTCGCCTGGACGGTGGCCGACCTCGCCGGTGTCGACCGGCCCGGTACCGATGAGGTCCAGCGCGCCATCGCGCTGCGCGCCCCCGGGCAGTCCCCATGATGGTGCTGCGCGCCGGGGACGCGGGATGGCCCAGCCAGCTCGCGGACCTCGAGGACCACGCCCCCGCCCGGCTGTGGGTGGGCGGCGACGGGGACCTGCGGCTGCTGGCCCTGCGTTCGATCGCGATCGTCGGGTCCCGCAACGCCAGTGCCTACGGCCTGGGTGTCGCCGACCGGTGGGCGGCGGACCTCGCAGCGGCCGGCTGGACGGTGGTGTCGGGGGCTGCGTTCGGCATCGACGCCGCCGCCCACCGGGGAGCCCTCACCGCGGGTGGAGCGACGGTGGCCGTGATGGCAGGTGGCGTCGATGTCGCCGTACCCGCCGCACACGCCCGGTTGCTGCGCCAGATCGGGGATCAGGGGCTCGTCGTGTCCGAACACGCCCCGGGGGTCGCCGCCCGGCGGTACTCCTTCCTGGAACGCAACCGTCTGATCGCCGCCCTGACCCGGGCCACACTCATCGTCGAGGCCGCCCCCCGCAGCGGCGCGCTGAACACCGCCGACTGGGCGGCGGCGCTGGGCCGCGAGGTGCTGGCGGTGCCCGGCCCCGTGCACTCGGCGACCTCCCGCGGGTGTCACCGCCTCATCCGCGACGGCGGCGCCACCCTGGTCCAGGACCCCGACGAGGTGCTCGCGAGGATCTCGGCAGTCACCGGACAGGGACGGCCCTCGCCGGGCACCATGGGGGGGTGACGGACTCGGTCGCCGCGGAGTTCTCCCGCCATCTGCGGCTGCAGCGTGGGCTGCGGCCGGCGACCTGCCGGGCCTACGACGGCGACGTCCGCTCCCTGCTCGACTTCCTGGCCCAGCGCCGCGCGCCGCTGGCGCAGCTCGACCTGCGCACGCTGCGGGCGTGGCTGGCGGCGCGCACTGCCGCGGGGGCGGCTCCAGCCAGCGTCCAGCGTCAGGTGTCGTCGGTGCGGACCTTCACGGCGTGGGCCCACGAGCACGGGTACCTGTCGGCGGACCCGGGGCTGCGGCTGCAGTCACCCCGCGGGCCCCGCACCCTGCCGACGGTGCTCACCGCGGACCAGGCGGGGGAGTTGCTGACGGCGGCGGCGCGCGCCGACGACGACCCGGTGGCCGGGCTCGCCGACCGGGCCATGTTCGAGCTGCTCTACGCCTCCGGGATCCGCGTGTCCGAACTGTGCGGTCTCGACCTGGCCGACGTGTCGCCCACCCGGCGCACCCTGCGGGTGATCGGCAAGGGCGACAAGCAGCGCACCGTCCCCTACGGACCGGCGGCCGACCGGGCTCTGCAGCGCTGGACTGACGACGGGCGGCCGCAGTGGGTCGGATCCCGGTCCGGTGCCGCCCTGTTCCTCGGGCCCCGGGGCGGCCGGGTCGACCCCCGGCGGGTGCGGGGGCGGTTGCACCGCCTGCTGGCCGTCGTGCCCGGCGTCCCGGACGTGGCGCCGCACGCCTTGCGGCACTCCGCCGCCACCCATCTGCTCGAAGGGGGAGCCGATCTACGATCGGTACAGGAACTCCTGGGGCACGCTACGCTCGCAACGACGCAGATCTACACCCATGTCTCCGTTGAGCGGTTGAGGACCACGTATGAGCAGGCACACCCCCGGGCGTGACGAGGTCACGCAACCGGCTGACGGTGAGCCGGACGTGGACCTCCTGGATCCCGCCGACGCGAGCGTCATCGAACAGCAGTTGCAGAACCTGTGGCTGTCGTACAAGGAGACCGGCGACCGGGGGTCGCGGGAACGCCTGATCCTGCACTACGCCCCCTTGGTCAAGTACGTCGCGGGCCGGGTGGGCGTGGGTCTGCCGGCCAGCGTCGATCCGGCCGACCTCGTCAGCAATGGCATGTTCGGCCTGATCGACGCCATCGAGAAGTACCAGCCGGACCGCGCGGTGAAGTTCGAGACCTATGCCGTGTCGCGGATCCGGGGCGCCATCATCGACGAGCTGCGCAGCTACGACTGGGTTCCCCGGTCGGTGCGGCAGAAGGCGCGGGACGTCGAGCGCGCCTACCAGAAACTGCAACTCGACCTGGGTCGCAACCCCACCGACGACGAAGTGGCCGACGAGCTCGGCATCACGGTCAAGCAATTGCGGCAGATCTTCCGTCAGGTGTCGTACGTGCACGTCGCGGCGTTGGATGAGCTCCTGTCCATCGGCGGTGACAAGTCCGACCGCGTGAGTCTCGGCGACACCATCGCCGACGACCGCGCGGACGACCCGGTGTCGATGTTCGAGGCCGAGGAGACCAAAGAGATCCTGGCCGGTGCGGTCTCCGGACTGGCGGAGCGCGAGAAGATCGTCATCTCGTTGTACTACTACGAGGGCATGACCTTGCGGGAGATCGGTCAGGTCCTCGGTGTCACCGAGTCCCGCGCCTGCCAGTTGCACACCAAGGCCGTGATGCAGTTGCGGGCGCAGTTGGCCGCTGCCGACGCCTGAGCCATCCACAGGGGATCTCCGCGGTCCCCGTCCCCCGGCGGGAGTCGAGTCCCGGTCCTTTCCCCGCCGGGGCCAGGGTGACGGTATGCGTGTGTTGACTGTCGGCGCCGCGGTGGCGCTCCTTCTGCTCGGCGGCACCGGGGCCGCAGCCCGTGGTGCCGGGTGGTGGCCCGTGCCCGGACATGTCATCGCCGAGTTCGACCCACCCGACCCGGACTGGCTGCCCGGCCACCGCGGCCTCGACCTGTCCGCACCGGCAGGATCCGCCGTCCTCGCGCCCCGCGCCGGTGTGGTCACCTTCGCCGGGCCCGTCGGGGGCACCCCGACCCTCGTCGTGGCGCACGGGGTGATCCGGGCCACCTACCAGCCCGTGGCGGCCACGGCGGCGACCGGTACCGCCGTGGCTGCGGGGCAGCCCGTGGGGGTGCTGCGGCCCGGCGGGCACTGCCCCGCCGACTGCCTGCATTGGGGGGCCCGGGTGAACGGGCGGTACGTCGACCCGCGGATCCTGCTCGGCGCCGTGCGCGTGGTGCTGCTGCCGGATTGACCCGCCGGGCGGGGGTCGGGATACACTCGACGGACCGGTCCCAGACCGGAATTCGCGTATCCCACTGATCCGACTCGGATCGCCGCGCGGGGTCGGTCCCTCCGGGGAACCCGCCGGCGGGATGCCAGGGACGCCGGCCCGCACGGGTCGGCGCAGCAACCGACCGCGCCTCCGGGCGCCGAAAGGAACGCTCGTGGCTGTCGTCACCATGCGCCAACTGCTCGAATCCGGCGTGCACTTCGGGCACCAGACCCGCCGCTGGAACCCCAAGATGAAGCGCTACATCCTCACGGAGCGCAACGGCATCTACATCATCGACCTCGCCAGCTCGCTGTCGTACATCGACCGCGCCTACGAGTTCGTGAGCCAGACCGTCGCCCACGGCGGCACCATCCTGTTCGTCGGCACCAAGAAGCAGGCACAGGAGGCCATCGAACAGCAGGCCAAGCGGGTCGGCATGCCGTACGTGAACAACCGCTGGCTCGGCGGCATGCTCACGAACTTCAGCACCGTCCACCAGCGGCTGGAGCGGCTCAAGGAACTCGAGGAGATGGACTTCGCCGACGTCGCCGGGTCCTCGCTGACCAAGAAGGAACTGCTCACGCTGTCCCGCGAGAAGGACAAGCTGGAGCGCACCCTGGGTGGCATCCGCTCCATGGAGAAGGTGCCCAGTGCCGTCTGGGTGGTCGACACCAAGAAGGAGCACATCGCGGTCAAGGAGGCCCGGAAGCTCGGGATCCCCGTCATCGCCATCCTGGACACCAACTGCGACCCCGACGAGGTCGACTACCCGGTCCCCGGCAACGACGACGCCATCCGCTCGGTGTCGCTGCTGACGCGGGTCATCGCCGACGCCGTGGCCGATGGGCTGCGGGCCCGTGCCGAGCGCGCCGGCGGAGGCGGCGGCGACGCCGAGCCGCTCGCGGAGTGGGAGAACGAGATGCTGACCAGCGCCCCCGCCGGCGAGGAGGGCGCCGCTGGGGTCCCCGCCGCCGAGGTCGCGGCCGAGGCGCCTGCCGCAGCGACCCCTGCCGGTGCCGACGTTGTGGCCGATGTCGTGGTGGAGACGCCCGCCGAGCAGGCGGCCGAGACCGAGGCCGGTGCGGCCGAGGTCGCCGTCGCCGCCACCGAAGAGGCTGCCGCTGAAGACGCCGCCGCCGAAGCCCCCCAGTCCTGACGCAGAAGGAGATCCCATGGCACCGATCACTGCCGCCGACGTCAAGAAGCTCCGGGAGCTCACCGGCGCCGGGATGATGGAGTGCAAGAAGGCGCTCACCGAGGCCGACGGCAACGTCGACAAGGCCGTCGAGATCCTCCGGATCTCGGGCGCCGCCAAGGCCGCCAAGCGCGGCGCGGAGCGCACCGCCAGCAACGGCCTGGTCGCGCAGAGCGGCAACGCGCTGGTGGAGCTGCGCTGCGAGACCGACTTCGTCGCCAAGAACGCCGACTTCGTGGCTCTCGCGGGGGACCTCGCGGCCGCTGCCGACGCCGCCCGGCCGGCCACGGACGAGGAGTTCGCCGCGCTGCAGCTGCCCTCCGGCAAGACCGCTGCCGACTCGGTGGCCGACCTGTCCGCCATCATCGGCGAGAAGATCGAGCTGGGCCGCTTCGCCGTCGTCGACGGCACCGTCGAGGTGTACCTGCACAGCCGCTCCGCGGACCTGCCCCCGGCGGTGGGCGTCCTGCTCGGTTACGAGGGGGACAGCGACGCTGCGCGTGCGGTGGCGTTGCAGATCGCGGCCATGAAGCCGCGCTTCCTGTCGCGCACCGACGTGCCCGAGGACGTCGTCGCCAACGAGCGGCGGATCGCCGAGGCCACCGCCCGCGAGGAGGGCAAACCCGAGCAGGCGCTGCCGAAGATCATCGAGGGGCGGGTCAACGGGTTCTTCAAGGACACCGTGCTGCTGGACCAGCCGTCGGTGCAGGAGAACAAGCGCACCGTCGCGCAGACGCTGGCGGACGCCGGGACCACCGTGACCGGTTTCGCGCTGATCGAGGTGGGCCAGGCCTGACGGCCGCACCGGAAAGGCAGTCCGTGTCCGACGAACCCACGTGGCCCGCCGTCCCCCCGGGCGGCTGGCCCGTCGTTCTGCTGAAACTGTCCGGTGAGGCGTTCGCCGGCGGCGGTGGACTCGGCGTGGACCCGGACGTGGTCCGGTCCATCGCCCGCCAGATCGCCGACGTGGTCCGCGGCGGCACCCAGGTCGCCGTCGTGATCGGGGGCGGCAACTACTTCCGCGGCGCCCAACTGTCCGAACACGGCATGGACCGCGCCCGCGCGGACTACATGGGGATGCTGGGCACGGTCATGAACTGCCTGGCGCTGCAGGACTTCTGCGAGAAGGAGGGCATCGAGACCCGGGTGCAGACCGCGATTGCCATGGGCCAGGTCGCCGAGCCGTACATCCCGCGGCGCGCGATGCGTCACCTCGCCAAGGGCCGCGTCGTCATCTTCGGGGCCGGCCTGGGGGCACCGTACTTCTCCACCGACACGACGGCCGCCCAGCGGGCGCTCGAGATCGGGGCGAACGTCGTGCTCATGGCCAAGGGCGTGGACGGGGTCTACGACAGCGATCCCCGCACCAATCCCGACGCTCACCGGTTCGAGGAACTGTCCTACGACGACGTCCTGCAACGCGACCTCAAGGTCGCCGACGCGACGGCCATCAGCCTGTGCCGGGACAACGACCTGCCCATCGTGGTGTTCAACCTTCTGGAGAAGGGCAACATCGCACGGGCCGTTCGGGGTGAGAGGATCGGTACGCTCATCAGTTGAGCCCCCTTCAGGGCGCCCCGACAGGAAGTGAACCGTGATCGACGACACGCTGCTCGAAGCAGAGGACAAGATGGACAAGGCGGTGGCGGTCGCCCAGGAGGACTTCGCCGCGATCCGCACCGGCCGGCCGAACCCCGCGATGTTCGCCAAGATCACCGTCGACTACTACGGCACCCCCACGCCGGTCCAGCAACTGGCGTCGTTCGCGTCGCCCGAAGCCCAGATGATGATCATCACCCCCTATGACAAGTCGGTCATCGACGCCATCGAGCGCGCGGTCCGGGACTCGGACCTGGGGGTGAACCCCGCCTCCGACGGCAATATTGTGCGGGTGGTCATGCCCCAGCTCACCGAGGAGCGGCGCCGCGAGTACATCAAGACCGCCAAGCACAAGGCGGAGGAGGCCCGCGTCTCCATCCGCAACATCCGGCGACACGCCAACCAGGTCCTCGACAAGCTGGCGAAGGACGGCGATGCGGGGGAGGACGACGTCAAGCGGGCCGAGAAGCACCTCGACGACGTCACCCACCGGCATGTGGCTCACATCGACGAGATGCTGAAACACAAAGAATCCGAGCTGCTCGAGGTCTGACATGGCCGAACCAGCCGGGGCCGACACCGCCGCCCAGCCGTCCAAGGCGGGGCGCAATCTCCCCGTCGCCATCGCCGCCGGGGTCGCACTGGGCCTCCTGGCCCTGGCGAGCCTCGTGTTCCAGAAGTGGCTGTTCATCCCCCTGGCCGTCATCGCGCTGTGGATCGGCGTGACGGAGATCAGCAACGGGTTCGCGGCCCGGGACATCAAGATCGTCCGCTGGCCGATCCTGATCGCGGTCCCCATCATCGGATGGGTCGCGTACGCCTTCGGCACCACCGCCTACCTGGGGGTCTTCGCCGCCCTGATCCTGGTGATCCTCGTGTGGCGCCTGACGGTGGGGACCGAGCACTACGTGCGCGACGCGACGGCCTCGGTCTTCGTCGCGGCCTACCTGCCGCTGATGCTCGGCTTCGCCGTACTCACCCTCGCCACCGGCAACGGCGCCTGGCGCATCCTGACGTTCATCTGCCTGACGATCGGCAGCGACATCGGGGGATACGCCGCCGGCGTGCTGTTCGGCAAACACCCGATGGCCCCCCAGATCAGCCCCAAGAAGTCCTGGGAGGGCTTCGCGGGGTCCGTCGTGTTCCAGGTGATCCTCGGCGTCGTGCTGTTCGTCACCCTGCTCAGCGGGGAGTGGTGGGAGGGAGCCATCGTCGGCGTGATCATGACGATCACGGCCACCTTGGGTGACTTCATCGAGTCCGCGGTCAAACGCGACCTCGGCATCAAGGACATGGGATCGATCATGCCCGGGCACGGCGGTCTCATGGACCGGCTCGACTCCCTGATCCCGAACGCCTTCGTGTCCTGGGCCCTGTTCACCGTCCTGCTCGGCTCATGACGGACCTCGACCTGCCCGGCATCACGGCGGGGCGGCGGACCCGGGCCGCACGTCCGCCGCAGCAGTGGGCGGACCTGGACCCCGCGGCCCGGGTGGCGGCCGTGACCGAGGCGGCACTCCCGCGATTCCGCGCCGACCAGATCTCGCGGCGCTACTACGGGCACGACGAGGCCGACCCGCTGGCCTGGAGCGACCTGCCCGCCGCGCTGCGCCCTCAGGTCGCCGAGCGGTGGTTCCCGCAACTGCTGACCGAGGTCACGACCCAGGCATGCGACGCCGGCGACACCGTGAAGGCGGCCTGGCGGCTGACCGGGGGAGCCGTGGTGGAGAGCGTGGTGATGGCCTACCCCGAGCGGGTCACGGCCTGTGTCTCGTCGCAGGCCGGCTGTGGCATCGGCTGCCCGTTCTGCGCCACCGGGCAGCAGGGCCTGACCCGCAACCTGTCGACCGCCGAGATCGTCGAGCAGGTCCGCCGGGCCCGCGTACTGGTCGCCTCGGGCGCCTTCCCCGGATCCCCCGACCACCTGACCAACATCGTGTTCATGGGCATGGGCGAACCGCTGGCCAACTACCGCGCCCTCGTCGCAGCGCTGCACCGCATCCTCGACCCCGTCCCGGCGGGCTTCGACATGTCGGCCCGCAACATCACCGTGTCCACGGTCGGTCTCGTGCCCCGGATGCACGACCTGGCCGGCGAGGGGATGCCCGTCACCCTGGCGCTGTCGCTGCATGCCCCCGACGACGATCTGCGGGACACGCTCGTGCCCGTGAACCACCGCTGGCCCGTGGCCGACGTCCTGGCCGCGGCGGACTCCTACGCGGAACGCACCGGTCGCCGCTACAGCATCGAGTACGCCCTCATCCGCGACGTGAACGACCAGCGGTGGCGCGCGGACGCCCTGGGCCGGCTGCTGGCCGGGCGGCTGGCCCACGTCAACCTCATCCCCCTGAATCCCACCCCCGGATCGCGGTGGACCGCGGCGACGCCCCGGGCCCAGGACGAGTTCGTCTCCGGCGTGCGGGAGCAGGGGGTGACCGTGACGGTTCGCGACACCCGGGGCCGAGAGATCGACGGCGCCTGCGGCCAGCTCGCGGCCGTTGTGGAGGCCTGATGCGCGACGTCGTGATCCTCGGCAGCACGGGGTCGATCGGGGTTCAGGCCCTCGACGTGGTCGCCCGTAACCCGGACCGCTTCCGCGTCGTCGGGCTGGCGGCCGGAGGCAGCGACCCGCAGGTGCTGCTGCGCCAGGCCGAGCAGTTCGACGTGCCGGTCGTGGCGGTGGCGGACCCCGCCGCGGCCCCGGCCCTGGCCGGCGGCCGGCGGGTGCTGGCCGGCCCGGACGCCGCCACCGAGCTGGCGGCCCTGCGGTGCGACGTGGTACTCAACGGCCTGGCCGGTGCGGCCGGACTGCGGCCCACCATCGCGGCGCTGGAGGCCGGGACCACCCTGGCTCTCGCCAACAAGGAATCGTTGATCATCGGGGGCCCCATCGTGACCCGGTTGGCGCGGCCGGGCCAGATCGTACCCGTCGACTCCGAGCACTCGGCGCTGGCCCAGGCGCTGCGCTCAGGTGCCCCCGCAGAGGTCCGAAGGCTCATCCTCACCGCCAGCGGCGGCCCCTTCCGGGGACGCAGCCGCGCGCAACTGAACGACGTCACCCCCGCCCAGGCCCTCGCGCATCCCACCTGGAACATGGGGCCGCTGGTCACCATCAACTCCGCCACCCTGGTGAACAAGGGCCTGGAACTCATCGAGGCGCACCTGCTGTTCGGCATCGGGTTCGACCGCATCGACGTGGTCGTGCACCCGCAATCCGTCGTGCACTCCATGGTCGAGTTCACCGACGGCTCCACCATCGCGCAGGCCAGCCCCCCCGACATGCGCCTGCCCATCGCCCTGGGCCTGGCGTGGCCCGACCGGGTCCCCGGGGCGGCCCCGGCGTGCGACTGGCGCACGGCCGCCACCTGGACCTTCGAGCCGGTCGACCACGCCGCCTTCCCCGCTCTGGGACTCGCGGCTCGCGTCGGGACAGCGGGAGGAGTGCTGCCGGCCGTGTTCAACGCCGCCGACGAGGTCGCAGTGGCGGCGTTTCTGGACCGCACGCTGCCGTTCCCGGGAATCGTGGATACCGTGGAACGCGTTGTCACCGATTACGAGGCGGTCGCCGCCTCGGGCGGGAACGAACTCAGTGTCGCCGACGTCCTAGCCGCGGACGCCTGGGCCCGGCAGCGCACTCGAGACGTCATCGCGGCCGGCCGATAACCCCAGCAGGGAGGGATTCATGGGAGACGTCATCGCCAACGTGACCGGCATCCTCATCTTCATCCTGCTCATCTTCCTGTCCATCGGGTTGCACGAGTTCGGGCACTTCGCCACGGCCAAGCACTACGGGGCCAAGGTCACGGAGTTCATGATCGGTTTCGGGCCGGCCCTGGTCTCCAAAGTCAAGGGTGAGACGCGGTACGGCGTGAAGGCCATCCCCGTCGGGGGTTACGTGCGCATCGTCGGCATGTACCCGCCGGGGCGCCCCGACCGCGCCGAACCCGGCGGCCGCTTCGGCCACATGGTCGAGGAAGCGCGGCGGCAGTCGCTGGCCGAGGTCGAGCCCGGCGACGAGAACCGGGTCTTCTACCGTCTGCCCGTGCACCAGCGGTGCGCTGTCATGCTGGCCGGCCCGTTCATGAACCTGATTCTCGCGATCGTGCTGTTCGGGATCATGCTCGTCGGGGTCGGCCTGCCCCAGCCGACTGCCCAGTTGGACAGCGTGGTGGCGTGTGTCCCGACGGTGGCCAACCCCCAGGGCGCCACCGCCGCGGACGGCACGTGCCCGGACGGCACCGCCAGCGCAGCGGCCGCCGCGGGGTTCCTTCCGGGCGACACCATCACCGCCATCGCCGGGACGCCGATCACCCAATGGACCGACGTGGCCACGGCCCTGGCGGCAGCCTCCGGACCGACCGAGGTGACCGTGCTGCGCGACGGCGCCGAGGTCACACGCACCGTCCCACTGCGTGCGGTGCCCTACCCGGTGTTCGACGATCAGGGACAGCCCACCGGGGCGACCACGACGCGGACCTTCCTGGGCATCCGGCCCGCGGTCGATTACGTGGGTCTGCCCGTCACCGCTGTGCCCGGTTACATGTGGGACATCTCCGCCCAGTCGGTCGCTGCCCTGGCGACCATGCCGCAACGGCTCTACGGCCTCGGCGTCACAATGGCCACCAACGGCGAACGCAGCATGGAGAGCCCCGTCAGTGTGGTCGGGGTGACCCGTCTGGGCGGCGAGATCGCGGCTGCGGACGAGCCGTTCGACGCCAAGATCGGTTCGTTCCTCGGACTGGCGGCGTCCCTCAACCTCTTCCTGTTCCTGTTCAACCTGCTGCCCATCCTGCCGCTGGACGGCGGCCATGTGGCCGCCGCGCTCTACGAGGGCGCCCGGCGCAAGTGGGCGTCGTGGCGCGACCGCCCCGACCCCGGGCCCGTCGACACGGCCCGGCTGCTCCCCCTGACCTACTCGGTGGCCATCATGCTGATCGCGGTGGGAGCGCTGGTGATCTGGGCCGATATCGTCAAGCCGATCACGCTCGGCGGTTGACCGAAGGAGAGGAACGATGAGGGTAGGCCCTCTGACATTTGTTGCGGTGGGGATGCTGACGGTCGGCGGAACCGGATGGCCGGGGGCTGCGGCAGCGGACACGGCCGCAGGCACGACCACCTCCGTCGTGGCCGTCGGTGACATCGCCTGTCAACCGAACTGGCCCGGGTACAACGACGGTGAGGGCACCGGCAAGGCCTGCCGCCAGAAGTACACCGCGGAGACGGCGCAGTCGCTGAAGCCCGACAAGGTCTTCATGCTGGGGGACCTGCAGTACCAGTCGGGGTATCGACGGGACTTCTCCTTGGTCTTCGACATGACGTGGGGCCAGCCGTTCCTCGACCGGGACACTCCCGCCGACAACCACATGTGGCCGGTCCCGGGCAATCACGAGTACCGCGACCCGGATGCGGCGGGGTACTTCTCCTACTTCAATGGCGGGACCACCGCCCGTCCCGCCCGGACCGGCGTCGCGGGGCACACCGGCGACGGCTGGTACCGCAAGGAACTGCCCGGATGGACGGTACTGGCGCTGAACGCCGACTGCACGTACCTGAAGGGAGGCTGCGGCAAGGACTCCGAGCAGTACACCTGGCTGAGGAAACAACTGCGGAACACCAAGCAGTGCACCGTGGCGTTCTGGCACCAGCCCCTGTTCAACAAGGGCAAGGAGCCGGCGGCGCACGGCACCCGGGCGTTCTGGAAACTGCTCCACCAGGCGCACGCGGACCTCATCCTCAACGGTCATGACCATACGTACCAGCGCTTCCCCCGGTTGGGCCCCGATGGGAAGCCGGACCGCGACGGGCTGCAACAGATCACGATCGGCACCGGCGGGATCGACCTCACCCACTTCAAGCGCAAACCCAGTCAACCGTCCGTGGTCACCAAGAGCCGGACGACGATGGGGGTCCTGGATCTGAAACTCGCTGCCGGTTCCTGGTCCTGGCGGTTCGTCCCGGCCGACTTCCCCGGCAACGGGGACTACACCGACAAGGGGTCCATGACCTGCGTCTGAACCTCGACTTGGGTATCGGGCCGGACGGCGGGGATACTGGAGGAACGCACGTCCGGAGGTATTCGTGACCGCCATCCCCTTGGGCACCCCGACCGTGGCCACACTGGCGCCCCGGCGCAAGAGCCGTCAGGTCGTGCTGCGCCATCCCACCCACCCCGTCGCGGTCGGCGGCGATGCTCCCGTGTCGGTCCAGTCGATGACCACGACGCTGACTGCCGACGTCAACGCCACCCTGCAGCAGATCGCCGAGTTGACGGCGGCCGGGTGCCAGGTCGTGCGGGTCGCGGTCCCCAGCGCCGACGACGCCGAAGCGCTGCCCATCATCGCCCAGAAGTCCACCATCCCCGTCATCGCCGACATCCACTTCCAGCCGAAGTACGTCTACGCCGCGATCGCCGCCGGATGCGCCGGGGTGCGGGTGAATCCCGGCAACATCAAGAAGTTCGACGACCAGGTCGCGCAGATCGCCCAAGCTGCTGGGGAGGCCGGAACCCCGATCCGCATCGGCGTCAACGCGGGCTCGCTGGACCCCCGCCTGCTGCAGAAGTACGGCAAAGCCACCCCCGAGGCGCTCGTGGAGTCCGCCCTGTGGGAGTGCTCCCTATTCGAGGAGCACGGCTTCCGCGACATCAAACTGTCGGTGAAGCACCACGACCCCGTCATCATGGTGCAGGCCTACCGCCTGCTCGCCGAGCAGTGCGACTACCCCCTGCACCTGGGCGTCACCGAGGCCGGGCCCGCCCAGCAGGGCACGATCAAGTCCGCCGTCGCCTTCGGCGCCCTGTTGTCCCAGGGGATCGGGGACACCATCCGCGTCTCGCTGTCCGCCCCGCCGGTGGAGGAGGTCAAGGTCGGTCGCGGCATCCTGGAGTCGCTGAACCTGCGGGAGCGGGGCTTGGAGATCGTGTCCTGTCCCTCCTGTGGCCGCGCCCAGGTCGACGTCTACACGCTGGCCGAGCAGGTCACCGCCGGGCTGCAGGGTCTCACCGTCCCGCTGCGGGTCGCCGTCATGGGCTGTGTGGTGAACGGGCCGGGCGAGGCCCGGGAGGCGGACCTCGGCGTGGCCAGCGGCAACGGCAAGGGACAGATCTTCGTCAAGGGCGAGGTCATCAAGACCGTCCCCGAGGCGGCGATCGTGGAGACCCTCATCGAGGAAGCCCTCCGCCTCGCCGAAGACGCCACCGACACCGGTACCCCCACGGTGGGCGTCACGCCGTGACCGCCGAGGCGGCCCCTGGACGCACCGACGTGGTCCGCACGCTCGGCCCGGAGGACGAACCGGAGCTGCGACAACTGCTCGCCGCCGACCCGGTCACGCACTGCTTCGCCGAGGCGCGCCTGGACGCCGGGGGTCTCGGACCTTACGCGCCGGGGGGCCCGTTCTGGGGGTACGGCGCCCCGGGACGGCTGACCGGGGCTCTCCTCGTCGGAGCGAACCTCGTCCCCGTGGCCACCGACGATGCGGCCCGGCGGGCGTTCGCGTACCGGGCCACCCAGCAGCGCCGCCGCTCGTCGTCCATCGTCGGTCCCGCGGACGAGGTCCTCGACCTGTGGCGCCATCTGGAGCCGGCGTGGGGACCGGCCCGCGAGGTGCGCGCCGACCAGCACCTGATGGTCGCCGACGCCCCCGCGTCGGTCGCCCCCGACCCCGACGTGCGCACGGCCCGAAGCGCCGACCTGGCGCAGCTCTTCCCGGCCTGTATCGCCATGTTCACCGAGGAGGTGGGGGTCTCGCCGGTGGCTGGCGGCATGGAGTTCGCCTACCGGCGCCGCGTCGCGGACCTCATCGCCGACGGCCGGTCCTTCGCCCGGTTCGACCCCGCCGGCCCCGTCTTCAAAGCCGAGATCGGGGCCCTGTCCCGCCGCGCGTGCCAGATCCAGGGGGTCTGGACCCGGCCCGACCGGCGCCGCCACGGCCACGCCGCGCACGGTATGGCGGCCGTCGTGGCCCTGTCCCGGCGGCGGTCCCCGCTGGTGTCCCTCTACGTGAACGACTACAACGAGGGCGCGCTGCGCGCGTACCGCGCCGCCGGCTTCCGCACCGTCGGACGTTTCGCCACGGTTCTGTTCTGATCCCGTGGCATCCTGAACCGGTGCGCCTGGACCGGCGCCACGGGAGGTGTTGTGTCCGGCGGTAAGGGATCGCGCGCGGCCGCCGTCGTCGGTGGCACCCTGGCGGCGCTGTTGTGTCTGGGCCTCGTGGCCGGGCTGGGGTACGCCTTCACCAACTTCGAGGACCTGCAGCAGCGGGCCACCGCGCTGAAGGCCGGGGTGGACCAGGAGACCGTGGCCACCAGCGAACTCGACCAGGCCGCCGACAACGCCATCGGCTACGCGGACGAGGTCGCCGCCTCCTCCCCGCCCGACGACGGCTCCGGGCCCGGATACACGTTCAGCCACCCGGCCCCCGTGGGGGCCGACATTCCCGCCGCGCACTGGTGCGGTGGGCGCACCATCGGCTATCGGATCGACTTCACCGGAGCTGAGGCGGCCGGCTCCACCCGCGAGAAGGAGATCGACCGCTGGGAGCAGGCGTTCGCGGTCTGGTCGCAGGCCTCCGGGGGCAGGTACACCTTCAGTTACCGCGGTCCCGCCGACTACCCCGTCGTGCGCACCGGCGCCGGCCGGTACCCGGTCGACCCGGCCACCGTGCCGTCCGGGGAGATCGCCATCACCTACGCGGTGCCGATGACGGAGTCGGGGGCCCGCTGGGACGGCTACCGCCACCCCGACCTCGCCGAGGCCCTGGGCATCGGGGGTGTGGGTCCCGTCGACTGGGCCCCGGGCCCGCAGCAGGGGGTCATCAGCCAGGGCACGATCCTCCTGGACGCCCTCGACTCGGAACTCGACCCCCGTGCCATGCCGGTGCCCTACCGGCACGAGATCGGCCATGCGCTCGGCCTCGGACACGTGACCGACCCGGCGCAGCTGATGTACCACACCGCGGACTCCGACTCCCAGATCGGCCCGGGGGACCGCAGCGGAATCCGGCGCCTCGCCGCACTGCCGTGCGGGTGACCGGCGTTATCCTTCCTGCACGTCCCCATGAAAGGTGTCCCCGTGCTGCGCATGTCGACGCTGTTCCTGCGCACCCTGCGTGAGGACCCGGCTGACGCCGAGGTCCCCAGCCACCGCCTGCTCGTCCGGGCCGGATGTGTCCGTCGGGTGGCCCCAGGGGTCTTCTCGTGGCTGCCGCTGGGGTATCGCGTGTACCGCAACGTCGAAGCCATCGTGCGCGACGAGATGGATGCAGCCGGCTTCCAGGAGGTGCATTTCCCCGCCCTTCTGCCGCGGGAACCGTACGAGACCACCGGCCGCTGGACCGAGTACGGCGACACGCTGTTCCGGCTGGGCGACCGCAAGGGCACCGACTACCTGCTGGGGCCGACGCACGAAGAGATGTTCACGCTGATGGTCAAGCAGGAGTTCTCCTCGTACAAGGACCTGCCCCTGTCGATCTACCAGATCCAGACGAAGTACCGCGACGAGGCGCGGCCGCGCGCCGGCATCCTGCGCGGTCGTGAGTTCGTCATGAAGGACTCGTACTCCTTCGACGTCGACGATGCGGGCCTGCAGGCCAGCTACGACGCCCACCGGGCGGCCTACCGCAGCACCTTCGACCACCTCGGCCTGTCGTACGTCATCGTCAGCGCCATGGCGGGGGCCATGGGCGGCTCGGTCAGCGAGGAGTTCCTGGCCCCGTGCGAGTCCGGCGAGGACACCTTCGTGCGCTGCACCGCCTGCGACTACGCCGCGAACACGGAGGCAGTCACCGTGCCCGCACCTCCGCAGCAGCCGGTCGCCGGGCTGCCTGCGGCCGTCGTCGCCGACACCCCGGACACCGAGACCATCGCCGCCCTGGTGGACACGGCGAACAGCCGCCCCGACCTGCGCCACCCGGACCGGGACTGGACGGCCGCCGACACGCTCAAGAACGTGGTGGTCCGGCTGACCCTGCCGGACGGCACGACTGAGCCACTCGTCGTCGGCCTGCCGGGGGACCGCGACGTGGACCTGAAGAGGCTGGAGGCCACGGTCAGCCCCGCGACCGTCGCGCCCTTCGAGGAGGCCGACTTCGCCGCCCACCCGGCGCTGGTGCGTGGCTACATCGGGCCCGGCGTGCTCGGCACGGCGGGCACCTCCGGCATCCGGTATCTCGTCGACCCGCGGGTCGTCACCGGCACCAGCTGGATCACCGGCGCCGACGAGGCGGGGCGTCACGTGTTCGGGCTGGTGGCGGGCCGCGACTTCACACCCGACGGCACCGTCGAGGCCGCCGAGATCCGCGCCGGGGACCCGTGCCCCGCATGCGGCTCCCCCCTCGACATCGCGCGGGGGATCGAGATCGGACACATCTTCCAGTTGGGCCGCAAGTACGCAGACGCTCTCGGACTCCAGGTCCTGGACGAGAACGGGGACCTGGTCACGGTCACGATGGGCAGCTACGGGATCGGGGTCAGCCGCGCCGTCGCGGCCATCGCCGAGCAGAACCACGACGACCGGGGCCTCATCTGGCCCCGCTCCGTCGCACCTGCCGACATCCACATCGTGGTGGCCGGCAAGGCCGAGGAGATCGCCGCGGCGGCCGAGGACCTGGCGGGACAGTTGGAGGCGGCCGGGCTGACCGTGCTCCTCGACGACCGCACCGGGGTGTCCGCGGGTGTGAAGTTCAACGACGCCGACCTCATCGGAATCCCGACGATCGTGATCGTCGGAAAGGCCCTCGCAGAGGGCAACGTCGAGGTCAAGGACCGGCGTAGCGGAGACCGGCACACCGTCCCGGCGGTCGACGCGGTCGCGGAACTGGTCGCCCTCGTCAACTCCTGATCAGCCGACGGCGGCGCCGTCGGCGGATGGCTCCGCGGACCCGGGGGTGGTGCCGGCCCCGGAGGGGGCAGAGGTCGCCGGGGTCGGGGCCGTGGCCGCCGGGGTGGCCGACGTCGGGGACGCGGTCGGCGACTCCAGAGGTTCGGAGTCCCGGCCTCCGGGAAACGCCGTGGGCCGCCCGCCCCAGCTGACCGAGCGCGCGGACGCCTCCGCGCCCGCGGCCGCGAAGGCCTTGCGCTCCTCCGGTTCCACGTCGGGGATCTGCCGCAGATACACGTCCACCAAACGCGCCTCCACGAGCGCGGCGAGGCGTCTGGCCGCGGCGACGGAGTCCACCGGGAACGGGATCTGGAAGGCCGCCGGCACCGGGGGATCAGCGTCGGAGAGAGAGGCCCGGGCACGGTCCCGGGCGCGGGCATGGGCTGCTGCCAGGTCGACCGCGCGGTTACGGTCCGGGCCGTCGGGGAACTGGGCGGCGAGCACCCCGTAGGCGTAGACGCACGCCTCCTCGCCGAGAGCCACCTGCTTCCAGGAATCCTCGCTCACGCCGAGCCCCCCCGCGGGCCCAGGGCCGCGACGTGCCCCGACTCGGAGGCGCCGATCCGGGCGATGAGCTCGGCCAGGTCCGCATCGCCGGCGGCGGTACATGCCTTGATGCGCTGGGGAACGGCCCGAGCCTCGAGACGGCGCAGCTGCCGCAGGGACGGCCGCTGCCCCGGGGCCGGACTCGGCGACGCCAGCACGGGGATGTCGAGGCCGTCGCTGACCGCGGCCAGGTGCGCGGCGTGCTGATCCCGGATGGAACGCAGCAGCTCGGTCGACCCGGTGCCTGCAGCGATGGCGGCGTCATAGGCGGCCAGCAGTTCCTGCTCCGACAGGGCCACGCCACGGCGCACCTCGTCGTCGGGGTCGGGGGCGCCGATGATGGGGATCGCGCTGGGTGCACATCCCGCCAGGACGGCCGTCGCGCCGACCGCTGCCCCCCCGAGGAGTGCGCGGCGCGACAGTGTCGACTGCGGTGGGGGCGACATCATCCCTCCTGATCCGGCGCGGGAACACGTGCGACGTGTGGCTACCCTAAGACCTGACCCGGCGAACTGAACAAAGGCCACGCGGACCCCGGTGGCCGGGGCCACCTGCGGAGGAGCGACCATGGCGGACCACATCACCGCGCAGGTGCGGGACGTCCTGGCGGCGCCGGTGGCCGCCGCCGGTGTGGAGCTGGAGGACGTGACCGTCCATCGGGCGGGGCGCCGCCGGGTCGTGCGGGTCAGCGTCGACACCGACGCGGGCATCACCTTGGACCAGGTCGCCGAGGTGACTCGGGTGGTGTCCGCAGCCCTCGACGCCGACGAGGTGATGGGGGACGCCCCCTACACCCTGGAGGTCGGCAGTCCCGGAGTCTCCCGGCCTCTCACCGTGCCGCGGCACTGGCGCCGCAACATCGGACGACGGGTGCGGGTCGTGCCCGCCGACGGGACCGCACCATTCGACGCTCGCATCGAATCCGTGGCGGACGACGGCACCGTCGTCCTGGCGGTGGGGGCGGAGCGGCGCGAGGTCCGTCAGGACGACGTGGAACGCGCAGTCGTGCAGGTCGATCTGAAAGGAGGGGAGGCGTGATGGACATCGACATGGCGGCCCTGCGCTCCCTGGTCCAGGAACGTTCCCTGTCCTTCGAACTGGTGGTGACCAGCATCGAGGAGGCCCTCCTGTCGGCCTACAACCACCAGCCCGGCGCGGCTCGGGGGGCGCGGGTGGAACTGGACCGCGCCACCGGCCACGTCACCGTGTACGCCCCGGAACTGGACGAGGACGACAACCTCGTCGGCGAGTTCGACGACACCCCGGAGGGGTTCGGCCGGGTCGCGGCCGCCACCGCCCGTCAGGTGCTCACCCAGCGACTGCGGGAGGCCAGTTCGGACCGGACCTTCGAGGAGTTCTCCGGACGCGAGGGTGACCTCGTCAGCGGGACGGTGCAGCAGGGCCGTGACCCCGAGGCGGTCCTGGTGGACCTCGGCAAGGTGGAGGCGCTGCTGCCGCCCGCCGAACGTGTCCCCGGGGAGGACTACGCGCACGGACGCCGCCTCAAGGTGGTCATCGTGTCGGTCCGGCGCGGACTCACCGGACCCCAGGTCACGGTGTCTCGCACGCATCCCGACCTCGTGCGCAAACTGTTCGCCCTGGAGGTGCCGGAGATCGCCGACGGCGTCGTCACGGTGGCTGCGATCTCCCGCGAGGCGGGCCACCGCTCGAAGATCGCGGTCAGCAGCCAGAATCCCGGCGTGAACGCCAAGGGGGCCTGCATCGGCCCCATGGGGCAGAGAGTCCGGCAGGTCATGGCGGAGTTGTCGGGAGAGAAGATCGACATCGTCGACTACAGCGACGACCCGGCGACCTTCATCGCCAACGCCCTGTCCCCGGCGAAGGTGACCTCCGTGGAGATCGTCAACCCGGAGACCCGTTCGGCGCGCGTCGTCGTGCCGGACTACCAGCTGTCGCTGGCCATCGGGCGGGAGGGGCAGAACGCGCGGCTCGCGGCCCGCCTCACCGGCTGGCGCATCGACATCCGCTCCGACGAGGCCCCGGAACCGGCAAGTTCCGAGCAGCCCGGGTGAGGGGCTACACTGACCGGTGGTCGGCGGAGTCAGCCGGACCGCAACGTACATGTGTGGGTTGCCGGGAGCGGACTGACCAGGCCGACCTGCTGCGCGTCGTGGCGTCGGGTTCCGAACTGGTCCCCGATGGCCGGGTGCGACAGGCCGGCAGGGGTGCGTACGTGCACCCACGTCCGGAGTGTCTCGATCTCGCAGAACGCCGCCGGGCCTTCCCGCGCGCGTTGCGGGTGTCGGGGCCGCTGTCGGCCACCGGCCTCGCCCACGCCGTGGAGCTGGCCGTTTCGTCGAAGGATCGGGAGAGTAGAGATGAGCACCCGATGACTGCCCAGTCATGACGCCCCACTAGCCGGCCCGGTATCTCCCGGGCCAGACAAGGACAGGAGAACCGTGTCGAAGGTCCGGGTGTACGAGCTCGCCAAAGAGCTCGGACTCGAAAGCAAACAGGTCCTCGAGAAGTTGAGCGAGATCGGCGAGTTCGCCCGATCCGCCTCCTCGACGGTGGAGGCCCCGGTCGCCCGCAAACTGCGGGAGAGCCTGGGCAGCACCGACACCGCATCGTCCGGCCCGCCCAAGCGGGCCAGTTCCAGTTCCAGCGTGCGCCGCGCGCCGACGCGGACCCCGCGGCCGGCGCCGGCGGCAACACCGCCACCGGCCGCTCCCACGGACGCTGCCCCCGCGGCCCCCGCTGCCCCCGTGACTCCCGCAGCCCCGGCAGCTCCCGCGGCCCCTGCGGCCGCCGCGGCCGAACCCCAGGCGGCGCCCCCCAAGCCCGCCGGACCCCGTCCGGGCAACAATCCCTTCGGGCCTACGCCCACGCGCACCCCGCGCTCCGGCGCCGGGAACAACCCGTTCACCGGTAACGCGGGCCGCACCCCCGGCGGTGTCGCGGGCGCTCCTCGGCCCACCCCCGGCTCCATGCCGCCGCGACCGATGGGCCGTCCCGGCCCCGGTCAGATGCGACGCGGCCCCGGTGGCCCGGGCGGCCCCGGGCGCGGTGGGCCCGGCGGTCGTCCCGGTGGGCCCGGCGGTGGTTTCGGTCCCGGGCGCGGTGCGCCCGGTGGTCGTCCCGGTGGGCCCGGCGGTGGTTTCGGTCCCGGGCGCGGTGCGCCCGGCGGTCGTCCCGGTGGCCCCGGCGGTGGTTTCGGTCCCGGGCGCGGTGGCCCGCCGCCGTTCGGCGGCCCGGGCGGCGGTCGCCCCGGCGGTCCGGGGCGGGGTCGTCCCGGCGGCAAACCTGCGCGGGCGCGCAAGTCCAAGCGGGCGAAACGCCAGGAATTCGACAACATGGAGGCCCCCACCATCGGTGGGGTGCGGCTCCCCCGGGGCGACGGCCAGACCGTACGCCTCGCGCGGGGCTCGTCCCTGACGGACTTCGCCGACCGCATCGACGCCAGTCCCGCGGACCTGGTCACGGTCATGTTCAAGTTGGGCGAGATGGTCAACGCCACGCAGAGCGTCGACGACGACACGCTGCGCCTCCTCGGTCAGGAACTCGACTTCGTGGTGGAGATCGTCTCCCCCGAGGACGAGGACCGCGAGCTGCTGGAACGGTTCGACCTGGAGTTCGGGGAGGACGAGGGCGTCACGGCAGACCTGCAACCGCGTCCGCCCGTCGTGACCGTGATGGGCCACGTCGACCACGGCAAGACCAAGCTCCTGGACGCCATCCGCTCCGCGGATGTCGTGGCAGACGAGGCCGGTGGCATCACCCAGCACATCGGGGCCTACCAGGTGCACAGCGAGATCGGCGGCGAGGATCGGGCGATCACGTTCATCGACACCCCGGGTCACGAGGCCTTCACCGCCATGCGAGCGCGCGGAGCAAAGGTGACCGACATCGCCATCCTCGTCGTCGCCGCCGACGACGGCGTGAAGCCGCAGACGGTCGAGGCGCTGAACCACGCCCAGTCGGCCGACGTCCCCATCGTCGTCGCCGTCAACAAGGTCGACAAGGAGGGGGCCGACCCCACCAAGGTGCGGACCCAGTTGACGGAGTACGGCCTCGTCGCCGAGGAATTCGGTGGCGACGTGATGTTCGTCGACGTGTCCGCGAAAGCCCGCACCGGGATCCAGGAGCTGCTCGAGGCCGTGGTGCTCACGGCCGATGCCGCCCTGGACCTGCAGGCCAACCCGGTCCAGGACGCCCAGGGTGTGGCGATCGAGGCGCACCTGGACAAGGGCCGCGGCGCCGTGGCCACCGTGCTGGTGCAGCGGGGAACGCTGCGTCCCGGCGAGTCCATCGTCGCGGGCGACGCGCACGGCCGCGTGCGTGCCATGCTCGACGAGAACGGCGAGGCGTTGGCGGAGGCCGGGCCGTCCCGGCCGGTGCAGGTCCTGGGCCTGACATCCGTGCCCGGCGCCGGCGACACCTTCCTCGTGGTGTCCGAGGACCGCATCGCCCGGCAGATCGCCGCCACCCGGCAGGCCCGCGAGCGCAACGCGCAGTTGGCGCGCTCGCGTCCCCGGCGCACTCTCGAGGAGTTCCTCTCGCAGGTGGAGCAGGGCGAGGTGCAGGAGCTCAAACTCATCATCAAGGGCGACGTGTCCGGTTCGGTCGAGGCGCTCGAGGACGCCCTGCTGAAGATCGAGGTGGCCGACGAGGTGTCGTTGCGCATCATCCACCGCGGCGTGGGTGCCATCACGCAGAACGACGTCAACCTGGCAACGGTGGACGACGCCATCATCATCGCGTTCAACGTGGGGTACGCCGAGCGCGTGCGGGACCTCGCCGAGCGCGAGGGGGTCGACGTGCGGTCCTACTCGGTCATCTACTCGGCGATCGACGAGGTCGAGGCGGCCCTCAAGGGTCTGCTCAAGCCCGAATACGAGACCGTGCAGACGGGCTCGGCGGAGGTGCGCGAGGTGTTCCGCTCCAGCAAGTTCGGCAACATCGCCGGCTGTGTGGTGCGCGACGGCGAGATCCGCCGCAACGCCAAGGCGAAGCTGATGCGCGACGGTGCCGTCGTCTCGGACAGCCTCACAGTCGCGTCGCTGCGCCGGTTCAAGGACGATGCCACGGAGGTCCGCGAGGGCTTCGAGTGCGGCATCGGGCTGGGTGCGTTCAACGACATCAAGGTCGGGGACATCATCGAGACCTTCGAGGAACGAGAGAAGGACCGGGCCTGATCGGCCGCGGACGACCTCGGAGGAGACATGACCGACCATGAAGCACGCGTGCGGCGGCTCGCCGACCGCATCGGGGAGATCGTGGCGGAACTGCTGGAGCGGCGGATCAAGGATCCCCGCCTGGGTTTCGTCACGGTCACCGATGTGCGGCTGACCAACGACATGCGCGAGGCGACCATCTTCTACACGGTGCTGGGCGACGAGGCGGAGCGGGAGGCCACCGCCGCGGCGCTGAAGTCGGCGACCGGTCACCTGCGCACCGAGGTCGGGCGGATCACTGGGGTGAGGTTCGCGCCGACCCTGACGTTCGTGCCCGACGCGCTGCCCGAGACCGCCGCTCACATCGAGGATCTGCTGCGGGATGCGGCCGCCTCCGACGCCGCCGTGCATCAGCAGGCCGCCGACGCCGAGTTCGCGGGCGACGCGGACCCCTACCGCCACGACGAGTGAACGGCATCCTGCTCGTCGACAAACCCGTGGGGATGTCCAGCCACGATGTGGTCGCCCAGGTGCGGCGACAGGTGGGGGTGCGCAAGGTGGGTCACGCCGGCACGCTCGACCCCGCCGCCAGCGGTCTGCTGGTGCTGGGCATCGGGTCCGGCACGCGGTTGCTCTCGTTCCTGGTGGGGCTCGACAAGGTCTACGACGCGACCGTCCGGTTCGGGGTCACCACCACCACGGAGGACGCAGCCGGAGAGGTCACCGCGGCGCCCGGCATCGGAACGGGGATCCCGCCGGCCTCCCTGCAGGAGGCGGTGGCCCGGTACACCGGCACCTTCCCCCAGCGGCCGTCCAGCGTATCCGCGGTCAAGGTGGGCGGCCGGCGTGCGTACCAGAGGGTGCGGGCGGGAGAGGACGTCCGTCTCGCGGAGCGGGAGGTGACCGTGTACGAGTCGGTCGTGGCCTCCCAGCGGTCGGCGCAGGAGCACGGCGTGCCGGTGCTCGACGTGGACCTCCGGGTGCGGGTGTCCAGCGGCACCTACGTGCGCGCCCTGGCCCGCGACCTGGGGGAGAGCGTGGGGACCGGAGCGCACCTCACCGCCCTGCGCCGCCTCACGGTCGGGCCGTTCTCGGTCGTGGGGGCTCCCGATCCGGAGTCGGTCGGCCCGGACACCCCACTCCTCCCGCTCGGCGCTGCCGCTTCCCGCGTCCTGCCCGGCGTCACGGTGGCGCCGTCCGAGGAACAGGCCGTCCGCAACGGGCAACGGATCCCGGTCGGGGTCGCGGCGGGTGGGCAGACAGCCCTGCTGTCGCCGGCCGGCGATCTCCTGGCGGTGGCCCACGACGACGACGGCCGGTGGCGGTACGACCTGGTGGTGGCGGTCACGTCTGCTGCTGATCGCCGTCCTTCTCCGCCGCATCCAAGCGCTCTGTGAGCGCATCCACAGCCTCGCGCAGGCGGGCGAGTTCCGCGGCGACGTCGGCGGGTTCCGTGAGGGGTCGCGCGTCGTCCTGTGCCTGGTCCCGGTCGACCCCGGTGACCCAGCGAATCACCTGAGCGGTGAACAGGCTGGCCGCCAGGACGGCGCAGATACCGACCACGATGGCCAGGAGTCTCCCGTCCTCGCTGACCGGACGTCCGACGGCCCAGTCGCCGACGCGCAGCAGGCTCACCAGGGACCACGTGAGGGCCGTCGGCCAGTCCCGCAGCGTCGACTCCGGGTAGTCCGCCTCCACCGACACCATGGCTGCGCTGGTCAGGAGAGCCACGAACACCACGAGCGCGAAGGAGAACGCGAACGCCCGCCCCGCGGTCACCGTGCGCAGCTGCAGGATGTACGCGATGAGCACCGTGAAGATCAGGAATCCGGGTGGGTCCGGCAGGATCAGCAGCGGAGCCAGCAGCAACAGGGGGTAGTAGAGGTTCTCCCAGAAAGCCGAACGCCGGTCCGCCGCGGAGACCATGGCCCGCACATAGCGGACCAGGAGGACGAGCCACAGGGCGACCCCCAAGACGATCAGGGGGACGTCGACCTGCTGTTCGAAGTTCAGGATGTCCCACGACAGCAGGGCCAGGGCGTAGAGCGCGGTGACCACCAGGCCGGTGACGGGGCCGAGGGAACGCCCCGGGGCACCCGCCGGGGCCTGCTCACTGGCCGTCATCCGCTCTCCTCAACACGTCGCGACAGTTGCTTCACCGTATCGCCCCGGGTGGCACGCGGCAGCCGCGTGGAGGTCCTACGCTGGCGGGCATGTCGACCCATCAGCCCGCGGCGTCCCCCCGCCCTGCGGTGGTCACCATCGGCGTCTTCGACGGGGTACACCGCGGCCATGAGGCACTCCTCGGCGCCGCCCGCGACCAAGCGCGGAAGCGGGGGCTGCCGCTCACGGTGCTGACCTTCGACCCTCACCCCCTGAGCGTCGTGCGCCCTGACGCTGCGCCCTGTCGCCTGGCGTCCCTCGCCCACCGCGTCCATCTGCTGCACGAGGCCGGGGCTGACGAGGTCCGCGTCCTGCCCTTCGACGCCGCCCTGTCCCACAAGTCGCCCCGCGAGTTCGTCGACCACGTCCTGGTGGACGACCTGCAGGCTGCGGCCGTCGTCACGGGCGCCAACTTCCGCTTCGGTCATCGCGCGGCCGGAGACACGGGGACGCTGCGCGAACTCGGGGAGGAGTTCGGGTTCGCCGTCGTCGCGGTGCCGCTGGCGACGTCGGGGGACGCCCCGTGGTCGTCGACCCGGATCCGGGAACTGATCCGGACCGGAGATGTCGCCGGGGCCGCGGTCGGGCTGGGCCGGCCCTACCGCGTGTCGGGCGAGGTGGTGCGCGGCGCCCAGCGGGGGCGCGACCTGGGCTACCCCACCGCCAACCTCGCCCTCGTACCGGGCACGTGTGTCCCCGCCGACGGCGTGTACGCCGCCCGGGCGGTCCTGGACCCCGAATCCACCCGGGAACGCTTCGTGCCCGCGGCGGTCTCCGTGGGCGCCAACACGACCTTCGGGGAGACCGAGGCGCGGATCGAGGCCTACCTGATGGAGCCCGGGGAGTGGGACCTCTACGGCCGGCCCATGGCTCTCGACTTCATCGACCGGATCCGCGGAATGCAGACCTTCGCCGACGTCTCCGACCTGCAGCGGGCCATGGCCGACGACGTCGCCCGCGCCGGGCGGATCCTCGCCGGCGGCTGAGTCATTCGTCCCAGCCGAGGCGGTCCAGCACGAAGTTGATGGGGAACAGCAGGAGGAAGAGCCATCCCACGTCCGCGTTGAACAGCGACGCGACACCGATGGCCATGAAGACCACGAAGTAGACCGCCGACTTGGCCAACCGCATCCGCCGCGGGACGAAGTCGGCGGCCTGGAGGTCCGGGTGTCGCGAGACGTGCCACCCGATGATCCCGAGCAGCATCGACAGGATGGCGAGATTCGCGGCGTAGATCAGCCCCGCCACCCCGACGAAACCGTTCGAGATGAGCTCGGTGGAGAAGGGCAGCAGGATGATGAACAACAGCCAGATCATGTTCAGCCATGCGAGCGTGCGGTCGTACCCGTCGATGTACTCGAAGATCTGGTGGTGCACCAGCCAGTAGTTGGCCACCAGGAGGAACGAGATCAGGAAGGCCATGAGGATGGCCCGGTTGTCGTACAG
This sequence comes from Actinomycetota bacterium, assembly GCA_029978705.1. Taxonomy (GTDB): domain Bacteria; phylum Actinomycetota; class Actinomycetes; order S36-B12; genus CAIWTL01. The sequence goes on along the minus strand of JAPOIY010000010.1, from coordinate 48,281 downwards.
GAGCGTGTTGGCGGACTCGGAGCCCAGATGACCGGCGACCTCGGTCAGCGGCAGCACCAGCAGTGTGAGGGCGATGGCGACGACGGCGTCGCTGAAGTTCACCAGGCGGTCGAAACCGCGCTCGGTGTGGGCCTGCTGGTCCGCGTTCGAGCCCTTCATCGCACCTCCCTCGGATCTCCGCAGCCCCGACTGTAGTGAACGAGCGGCGTTTGGGGTGCGCTCCTTCGTCGGCTAGTCTGGGGGGGACGGTCCCGGGGCGGGCGCCCTGAGACTCGTGTCCATCACTCCCGCCGTTGCGGGACCAACGCGCCCGGAGGAAATCATGCCACTCGCTCCTGACGTCAAGCAGACGATCATCGAGGAATACGCCACGCATCCCGGGGACACCGGCAGCCCGGAGGTGCAGGTCGCGCTGCTGACGCGGCGCATCTCCGACCTCACCGAACACCTCAAGGAGCACAAACACGACCACCACAGTCGGCGGGGGCTGCTGCTCATGGTGGGCCAGCGCCGCCGTCTGCTGAATTACCTCGCCGATTGCGACATCCAGCGCTACCGCGCCCTCATCGAGCGCCTGGGAATCCGTCGCTGACGGATCCGGCGCGACCGGATCGGGAAGCCGACCGGACAACCGAATAAACCGCCAATCACCACATCGGCGTGACCGCCCGGCGGTCCTCGGTGGTGGAAGCCGGGACAACGCCCCGACTCCCTCGATCGATGACCGCATGAAGGTCACGTACCGGTGTGGGCAACAGAACAGGAGGACCCGTGGAGGGTTCCGCAGTCCAGACCGCCAGCGCCGTCATCGACAACGGTGAGTTCGGCACACACACCATCACCTTCGAGACGGGACGGCTGGCCAAGCAGGCCGGCGGTTCCGCCGCCGTGTACTTCGACGACGACAGCATGCTGCTCGCCACCACGACCGCGTCGAAGAATCCCAAGGAGCACTTCGACTTCTTCCCCCTCACGGTGGACGTCGAGGAGCGCATGTACTCCATCGGCAAGATCCCCGGATCGTTCTTCCGGCGGGAGGGCCGTCCCAGCGAGGACGCCATCCTCACGTGCCGCCTCATCGACCGCCCGCTGCGGCCGTCCTTCGTGAAGGGCCTGCGCAACGAGGTTCAGGTCGTCGTGACCATTCTGTCGCTGCACCCGGGCGTCCCGTACGACGTCGTCGCCATCAACGCGGCGTCGATGTCCACCATGCTCGCCGGACTGCCTTTCAGTGGCCCCATCGGAGGCGTGCGGGTGGCCCTCATCCAGGGTCAGTGGGTCGCCTTCCCCACGCACTCCCAGCTGGAGGAGGCCACCTTCGACATGGTCGTCGCCGGCCGGGTCGTCGGTGACGACGTCGCCATCATGATGGTCGAGGCCGAGGCCACGGACGCCACCATCGACCTGGTGGCGGGCGGCGGCACGGCGCCGACCGAAGAGGTCGTCGCCCAAGGGCTGGAGGCGGCCAAGCCGTTCATCCGCGTCCTGTGCGACGCCCAGTCGGACCTGGCCGGACAGGCGGCGAAGGACACCGCCGAGTTCCCCGTGTTCCCCGAGTACGCCCCCGAGGTGCTGGCCGCGGTCGAGACCGAGGCGTCCGCCGCCCTGGCGCAGGCCCTGACCATCGCGGACAAGACCGAGCGCAACGACGAGCTCGACCGGATCAGCGCGGCCACGATGGCCGCCCTCGAGGAGCAGTTCCCCGAGCGGGACGGCGAGATCAAGGCGGCGCTGCGGTCGGCGACCAAGCAGCTGGTGCGCCAGCGGGTGCTGCGGGACAAGGTCCGCATCGACGGGCGTGGGCTGACCGACATCCGGCAGCTGAGCGCCGAGATCGAGGTCGTCCCGCGGGCCCACGGCAGTGCGCTGTTCGAGCGCGGTGAGACCCAGATCCTGGGCGTCACCACCCTCAACATGCTGCGGATGGAGCAGCAGCTCGACACGCTGAACCCGATCACCCGCAAGCGGTACATGCACAACTACAACTTCCCGCCCTACTCCACCGGCGAGACCGGCCGCGTCGGCTCCCCGAAGCGCCGCGAGATCGGCCATGGGGCGCTGGCGGAGCGGGCGCTCATCCCGGTGCTGCCGACCCGCGAGGAGTTCCCCTACGCCATCCGGCAGGTGTCCGAGGCGATCAGCTCGAACGGCTCGACCTCCATGGGCTCCGTGTGCGCATCGACGTTGTCGCTGCTGGACGCGGGCGTGCCGCTGAAGGACCCCGTGGCGGGCATCGCCATGGGCCTGATCTCCGACACCGTGGACGGAGACACCGAGTACGTGGCGCTGACCGACATCCTCGGAGCCGAGGACGCCTACGGCGACATGGACTTCAAGGTGGCCGGCACGCGCGACTTCGTGACCGCCCTGCAGTTGGACACCAAGCTGGACGGCATCCCCGCCAGTGTCCTGGCTGCGGCTCTGTCCCAGGCGCGGGATGCCCGGCTCACGATCCTCGATGTGATGGCCGAGGCGATCGACTCGCCCGACGAGATGAGCGAGCACGCCCCGCGCATCATCACGGTCCAGATCCCCGTGGACAAGATCGGTGAGGTGATCGGGCCCAAGGGCAAGATCATCAACCAGATCCAGGAGGACACCGGCGCCGACATCACCATCGAGGACGACGGCACGATCTACATCGGCGCTGCCGGCGGCACGGCCGCCGAGGAGGCGCGCAGCCAGATCAACGCCATCGCCAACCCCTCCATGCCGGAGCCGGGGGAGCGGTACCTGGGCACCGTCGTGAAGACGACGTCCTTCGGGGCCTTCGTCTCGCTGATGCCCGGCAAGGACGGCCTGCTGCACATCTCCGAGGTGCGCAAGCTCGTCGGCGGCAAGCGGATCGACGCTGTCGAGGACGTGCTGCAGATCGGTCAGAAGGTCCAGGTGGAGATCAAGGAAGTTGACCAGCGCGGCAAGCTGTCGCTGATCCCCGTCCTCGACGACGACTCGGCGCCGGACGAGGGTACCGACGCCTGACATGCCGGCGTTCTTCCCCGCGTGTGAGCAGTCGGCCGGGACCACCCGGCTGCTGCTGCGCGAGGATGACGGGTCGGCGGTGCGCCGCACGGTGCTGCCGAACGGCCTGCGGGTCGTGTCGGAGAGCATTCCCGGCGCCCACTCGGTGACGCTCGGCGTGTGGGCTGGGGTCGGGTCTCGCGACGAGACCCCAGCCAGCGCCGGGGCGGCCCATTTCCTGGAGCACCTGCTGTTCAAGGGGACCGAGGACCGTTCGGCGCTGCAGATCGCTGCCGCGGTCGACGCCGTGGGCGGGCAGATGAACGCCTTCACCGGCAAGGAGGCCACGTGCTTCTACGCCAAGGTCCTCGGCGACGACCTCCCCGTCGCCGTGTCCGTGATCATGGACATCATCGGTCGCCCCGCGCTACGCGCCTCCGACATCGACGCTGAGCGTTCGGTGGTCCTGGAGGAGATCGCCATGCACGACGACGATCCGATGGACCGCGCGGGCGAGGCGCTCGACGGCATCGTCCTCGCCGGCTCGCCTCTCGCACTGCCCATCCTGGGCACCCGCGAGTCGATCCAGGGCATGACGCGGCGCACCATCCGGTCCTTCTTCGGCCGGCACTACCGGCCGGAGCGGTTGGCCGTCACCGCCGCCGGCAACGTCGACCACCGCACGCTCGTACGTCTGGTGCGGCGGGCCACCCGCGACCTGGACTGGCCGACCGGCGTCACTCCCGCGGCTCTGCCGCAGCGGCGCGCCGGGCGCCGGGCGGCGCACTCCGGTGGGACGGTGTCGCTGCCGTGGTCGGGCGAGCAGTGCACCGTGGCGCTGGCCCCCGCCGGCCTGCCCCGCCCCGACCCGCAGCGCCGCTCCCTCGACGTACTCAACACGATCATCGGCGGAGGTATGTCGTCGCGCCTGTTCCAATCGGTGCGCGAGGAGCGGGGTCTGGCCTATTCGGTGTTCTCCGGGCACGCCGCCTACTCCGACGCCGGGGTCTGGAGTGTGGCCGCGGGGTGCCAGCCGGAACGGGCCGCGGAGGTCTTCGACCTCGTCGACGCGGAACTGGCGCGGGTGCGCGACGACGGGGTGAGCGACGACGAGGTGGAGCGCGCCAAGGGCCATCTGGCCGGCAGTTTCGCCATGGCCGGTGAGGACACCGCGGCGCGGATGACGTCGCTGGGTCGGGCCGAGGTCGCCACCGGCGAGCTCTACAGTCTGCCTGAGGCGCTGGCGCGGGTGGCGGCCGTCACCCCGCAGGACGTGGCCGAGACCGCTCAGCGCCTACTACACCAGCCCCGTCAGGTCTGCGCGGTCGGTGCCCCCCGGACCCGCGGGGTGCGGCGGGCGATGGCCGCGGCGACGAACAGGAGGGTCGCATGACGGAGCCGATCAGGGTGGCAGTGCTGGGGGCCCGCGGTCGCATGGGCACACAGGTGTGCCAGGCGGTCACGGCCGCTCCCGACCTGGAGCTCGTGGCCGCTCTGGATGTGGGGGACGACCCGGCGCGCCTGTCCGGCTCCAGGGCCGAGGTCGTCGTCGACTTCACCGTCCCGGACAGCGTCATGGACAACATTGCCGCCTGCGCCCGCGCGGGGATCGACGTCGTGGTCGGCACCAGTGGTTTCACCCCCGAACGCCTCGACCAGGTCCGTACCCTCCTCGGCGACGATCCGGACGTGGGGGTCCTCGTCGCCCCCAACTTCGGCATCGGGGCGGTCCTCATGATGCAGTTCGCCGCCAAGGCGGCGCCCTTCTTCGAGTCCGTCGAGATCGTCGAACTGCACCACCCCGACAAAGTGGATGCACCCTCGGGCACCGCCCGCCAGACGGCAGCTGCGGTTGCGGCTGCCCGGACGGCGGCCGGGGTGCCCCGGGCCCCCGACGCCACCGGACCCGGCGACCGGACGGCTCGCGGCGACGAGATCGCGGGCGTACCCGTGCACGCGGTCCGGCTGCGTGGCCTGACGGCGCATCAGGAGGTCCTGTTCGGGTCCCCGGGCGAGACGTTGACCATCCGCCACGACTCCCTGGACCGGGAGTCGTTCATGCCCGGCGTGCTCCTGGCGATCCGCGGCGTGCGCACGCGACCCGGCCTCACGGTGGGCATCGACGACCTGCTGGACTCCAGCGCGTGAACCCCCGGGCGCTGGCCTGGATCATGGCCGTCGCGGTCGCGGTGTACCTGGTGGTGCTGGGGCAACTGGCGCTGCGGTTCATCGGTACCGGCGACGCCGTGGGGGTCGCGCTCGGGCTGGCCATCCTCGCGTTCCCCCTTCTGGGTGCCTGGGTGCTGTGGCGCGAGATGCGGTTCGGGTACACGATGCAGCGGGTGGCCGCCGCCTGGCAGCAGTACGGTCTCGACCCGCAGGGGTTCACCTACGAGGACTGTCTGGCCGCGCTCGAACAGGAGCCGGACAGCTGGGCGCGCTGGTTCGAACTGGGCCTGGCATACGAGAGGGCGGGGGACCGGCGGCGGGCCCGCGCGGCCATGCGGGAGTCCGCCTACCGGTTCCGGGCGACGCAGCAGTAGGGATCAGGCGGGCGTGACCAGCCGGTCGCCCACCAGGGCAGCCACCGCGGCCGCAGCCGGTTCGCGGGCCGCGTCCAGCAGCGCCAGCCGGGTGCGGCGGGCCACGATGTCGGCCACGTCCAGGGCGCCCTCCGCCGCCACCGCGAACGCGGCCTCGACCCCGTAGTGGCTCGTTCCCGGCACGAGGGGGTCGCGCAGTTCGGGCCGGTACTCGCCGAGGTCCCACACGGTCGGGGCCTCGTTGCCGTAGCGGCGCCACAGCACGGGGGGCACGTCGGGCCGGTCCTCGTGCGGTCCCGCGCCCACCAGGGCGATGTCCCGGGTCCGGCACGGGACATCGGTCAGCAGGTCCACCACATCTTCGGCCATACGCCGGAAGGTCGTCAGTTTGCCCCCGGTGACCGTGACCAGGCGGTCGGTGCGCCGCACCAGGTGGCGCCGGGAGATGTCGGGAGAGGCGGCGGTGCTGTCGTCCTGCACGAGGGGGCGCACTCCGGCGAAGGAGCCCAGAGCGTCAGCTGGCGTGACCGGGCGTTCGAGGGCCAGCGAGAGGGTGGCGAGGATCCACGCGACATCGTCCGGGGGGACGTCGGGCTCCGCGTAGGAACGGGTCGTCATCTCGTGGTCGGTGAGTCCCACGTAACTGATGCCCCCGGGCTGCGGCAGTGACAGCACGAACCGCCCGACCGTGTCGGGCACGGGCACCGTCAGCGATCCCCGACCCCCGCCGACCAGGTGGGTGGGCACCACCACATGGGTGCCCAGCGAGGGGTGCAGCGTGATGGTGGGGTCGAGGCCGTCGGCCCAGACACCGGTCGCGTTGACGACCGTCCCGGCGCGCAGCCGTACCGGAGCACCCCCGGCCAGATCGTCGGTCGCGATGACCTCTCCCGTCGCGGGGTCGACGCCCGTCACCCGTACCCGGGTCAGCACGCGGGCGCCGTACGCCGCTGCCGTTCGGGCGACTGCGACGACGAGCCGGGCGTCGTCGATCAGCTGGCAGTCCCAGCCGACGGCGGCGCCCAACAGGCCCTCCTGCCGCAGCCCGGGCACCAGTTGGGTGGCAGTCGCGGCATCCACGTGGCGGGCGCGCGGCAACAGGGAAAGCGGCGTCCCGGCTGCGGCACGCAGCAGGTCGCCCGCCTTCTGGCCCACCAGCGCCAGGCGCGCGCTGCGCCGGTCCCCGACGCGGTCCGGGATCACCTGGGCCAGCGGGTGGATGAGGTGCGGCGCCATCCGCTGGGCCACCGTCGCCCGCTCGAGGGCACTCTCCCAGGCCACGCCGGGCGCCCCCTGGGCGAGATACCGCAGACCGCCGTGCAGCAGCTTGCTGGACCAGCGTGACGTGCCGTTGGCGAGATCGTCCTGCTCCACCAGGGCCACCGTCAGGCCCCGCGTCGCGGCGTCGAGAGCCACGCCCACTCCCGTGATCCCGCCCCCGACCACGAGGACGTCGACGGGATGACGGGCGAGGTGGGCGAGGTCGCGGCTACGCCGTTCCGCGGTCAGCAGGCTCGCCGGGTCCAGCGGGGGCAGGTGGGTGACGGCGTGGGTGCGGATCATGAGGGGTCTCCGTCGGTGAGCGGGCGCAGCAGCCCGTTGATCAGGGGATGGAGTTGCCGGCGCACCTCCGGGCCCTCGGGCCGGTCCGAGAGAGCGGGTGCGGCGAAGATGAACGACTGCACGGCCACGACGCCGGCGAGCGCCAGGGCCGCGGGGTCGGCGTCGCGGATACTGCCGTCCCCGCCACGCGAGGCCATGCCCGCCGCCAGCAGCGGAGCGAGGAGGTCTGCGGCGGAGCGTTGGGTCTGGCCGAACCTGCTGACCATCAGGGGCGTGAGGTACTCCGGGTCTACCGCCAGGACCCGTCGCACCAGCGGGTGGTCGGCAATGGCCTCCGTGCCGGCGACGACCAGAGCCACAACCCGGGAGCGGGCCGTCTCTCCCTCAGGCTGGGGCATATCGCCGAGGATCCCCGCCAGTTCCTGCGTGAGCAGCGCCGACATGAGCCGGTCGAACGACTCGAAGCGCCGGTAGACGGTCATGCGGCTCACCCCCGCCTGACGGGCGACCTCCGTCAGGGTGGCCCGGCGGGGCCCGCGCGTCATGATCACGTGGCGGGCTGCCTCGAGGATCGGGTCGTCTGCGACGGCCGGCACCGCCACCAGCGGGGGCGGCGGGGCATCAGTGTGACGTTGAGACGACATATGTCACACTGTAACACCGGCGCCCTGACGTCGGGATGAGGGAGGGATCATGGCTCTGGTGACCGGAACCCGGTTCGCCCGGTGGGGTACGCCGCCCCGGCCGGTGGGCCTGTCGGAGGCGGCCGAACAGTTCCTGGCGGACGCCGTCGGCAGCCCCCCGCCCCGGCCGCCCGTCCCCGTCGGGGACGGCGCCGTCCCCGACTCCCGACTCACGGCCGCCCAGCAGGACGCCCTCGCGGGCATCGTCGGAGCCGACGCCGTCGCGACGGGGCCGGCCGAGCGCCTGGGCCACGCGGCGGGCTGCTCCCTGACCGACTACCTGCACCTGCGGCAGGGCGACCTCGACCCACGGGCCGTGCCGGACGCCGTCGTACGCCCCGCCTCGTCGGAGCAGGTGCGGGACGTGCTCGCGCTGGCGGCGACCGCCGGCTTCGCGGTCGTACCGTTCGGGGGCGGTACGTCGGTGGTCGGGGGAGTGACGGTGCCCGGCGACGGCGCCCGGATCGCCCTGGCGTTCGACCGGATGGCCGACGTGCTCGACGTCGACGAGGACTCGATGACCGTCACGGTGCAGCCGGGGATCACCGGACCGGTGCTGGAGCGCATCCTGCAGGCGCGGGGTCTCACGTGGGGTCACCTCCCCCAGTCGTGGGAGCGGGCGACGATCGGCGGGTACGTCGCGACCCGCTCGGCGGGGCAGTCCTCCACGGGGTACGGCCGCAGCGACGAGATGGTGGAGGCTCTGCGGATCGTCACCCCGGTCGGGGACCTGGTCCTGGGCCGCGGCCCCCGCACCGCTGCCGGTCCCGACCTGCGGCAACTGTTCATCGGGTCCGAAGGCGCCTTCGGCGTCATCACCGAGGTGACCATGCGGGTGCGGCACCTGCCGACCGTGATGCGGTACGAGGGGGTGATGTTCCCGTCCTACGAGGCTGGGGTCGCCGCGTTCCGCGACCTGGCGCAGTACCGCGCCACTGCGGACGTCATGCGCCTGTCCGACGTCCCCGAGTCCACGGCGACGTTGGCCATGTCCGGACCGCAGGGGCGGATCGGCGACGTGTTCGAGCGGTACCTGTCGCTGCGCAACGTCGCGGGTGGCTGTCTGGCGATCCTGGGGTGGGAGGGATACTCGCGGCGCCTGGTGTCCGCACGGCGCGCCGCGGCCTGGTCGGTCATGAGGGACCACAAGCCCGCGACCCTCGGCGCTTCGGTCGGGAACTCGTGGCGGCGGCACCGCTACGACGGGCCGTACCTGCGCGACGTGCTGCTGGACCGCGGCTTCATCGTCGAGACCCTCGAGACGGCCGGACACTGGTCGGACCTCCACCGGGTCCGCGACGCCGTGGCGGCGGCCCTCACGGCAACCTTGCGGCACGATGGCCGCGACCCGTACGTCATGTCGCACATCTCGCATGTGTACGAGACGGGGGCCTCGCTGTACTTCACCGTCATCGCGCCCGCGGCCGTCGACCCGGTGGCCCAGTGGGCGGGAGCGAAGGCCGCCGCAATGGCCGCCCTCACGGCCTCCGGCGCCACGATCACCCACCACCACGCCGTCGGCCGCGACCACGCGCCCTGGCTGGCCGCGGAGATCGGGTCCACCGGCGTCGCTTTGCTGCGCGGCATCAAGGGGCTGGTCGACCCCGACGACGTGCTCAATCCGGGCGTCCTCGTGCCGCCGGAACCGGCGTAGCCCGGTGCGGCGACGCCGGGGCCCGGTGGTCGCCCGGTTAGCCTGGGGGCGACGAGAGGACCAGGCATGCCCGAGACGCCGGCGGTGAAGTTCCGCAGCGACATGACGGTGGAGTTGATCAAGGCGACCGCGTCGGATGCCGACGTCGTGTGGGCGGCGCGCGTCTCCACGAAGGGGGAGTCCTCGCTGGCGGATGTCACCGCGGACGCCGAGCGGTCCCGCGGCCTCATCAACTACCTGATGCGGGACCGTCACGGCACCCCCTTCGAGCACAACTCCCTGACGTACTTCGTGTCGGCCCCGATCTTCGTGTTCCGGGAGTTCATGCGGCACCGGATGGCGTCCTACAACGAGGAGTCGGGCCGGTACCGCGAACTCGAGCCCGTGTTCTACGTGCCCGGTCCGGACCGACGGCTGGTCCAGCACGGCAAGCCGGGCGCCTACGAGTTCGTGGCCGGGACCGAGGAGCAGCATCGCGTGGTCGTGGCGGAGACGCAGCGGTCCTGTGAGCAGGCGTACGCCGCCTACCAGACCATGCTGGCGGCCGGAGTGGCGCGCGAGGTGGCGCGGGGCGTGCTGCCCGTCGCCACGTACTCGTCCATGTACGTCACTCTGAACGCCCGCAGCCTCATGAACTTCCTGTCGCTGCGCACCCAGCGGGACGATTCCCACTTCCCGTCCTTCCCGCAGCGGGAGATCGAGATGGTCGCCGAGCGGATGGAGCAGGAGTGGGCGGCCCTGATGCCGCTCACGCACGCGGCCTTCGAGGCGAACGGCCGGGTCGCCCCGTGACGAACCCCCCGGCCGGCTGGTACCCGGACCCCGGCGGGGTGGCGCGGTACCGCTACTGGACGGGTGCGGCCTGGACGTCGCAACTGTCCCCGCCCCCGGCCCCGGAGCCGGCCCCGGAGCAGCCGCCGGCCGAGCCGCCGGTGCAGTCCGAGGTCCCGGCCCAGACCGGAATTCCGGCACAGCCCGAGGTCCCGGCGCCGCTCCCTTCGGGGACGGTGCCACCCGTGGCCTTCGCGCCGCCCGTCGGGCTGCCCGCCCCCGCTCGCCCCGCGGGTGCCGTGCGTCTCGGTCCCGCCGGGCAGGTGCTGTCCGGCTGGTGGCGCCGCCTGGGCGGGTACGTCATCGACCTCGTCGTCATCTCGATCGTCGCCGCCGTGATCCTCGTCGTGGTGGCCGCCGTGACGGGCGGTTTCGGGACCCTGATCGACACGGCCACGTGGAACGACCTGCTGGCCAAAGCAGAGGCCAATCCGGGCTATCAGCCCACCGAGGCGGAGTTGCAGCGGTTGCTGGGCCCCGGGCTCCTGCCGTTCGTGACGTGGCTGTGGGTGGTCAGCCTCGTGCTCAGTTTCGGGAACGGAGTGCTTCTGGTCGCCGCCAGCGGGCAGACCATCGGAGACCGCGTGATGGGCATCCGCAAGGTGACCGCCGCCCGCACGGTGCCGGGATTCGGCGCAGCGACCCTGCGGTGGCTCATCCCGGCGGTGCTCGTGTTGCTGCAGGCGGCACCTCTCCTGGGGGTGCTCGCCCTCGCAACGTGGATACTGGACTACCTGTGGCCGCTGTGGGATGTGCGCAGCCAGGCGCTGCACGACAAGGCGGCCCGGACCTATGTGGAACGAACGGCACTAGCGGGACCGGTGAACCGATGACAACACCTCGTGCCCCCTTCGGCCGGGTCCTGACGGCCATGGTGACCCCGTTCACGGCGGAAGGCGCCGTGGATCTGGCCGCGGCCGCGGAACTCGCCAACGATCTGGTGGACCTGGGCAACGACGGGCTGGTCGTGAACGGCACGACCGGGGAGTCCCCCACCACGACCGACGCCGAGAAGGCCGACCTGGTACGCGAGGTCGTGGCCGCGGTCGGGGACCGAGCCGTCGTCGTGGCCGGGGTCGGTACCAACGACACCGTCCACACCATCGCCCTGGCCCGGTCAGCGGAGACCGCGGGTGCCGCCGGCCTGTTGGTGGTCACCCCCTACTACAACAAGCCGCCGCAGGCCGGACTGCTCGCCCACTTCCGCACGGTCGCGGACGCCACGGACAGCCCCATCATGCTGTACGACATCCCGGGCCGGGCCGGGGTCGCAATCGGTCACGACGCGTTGGTGAGCCTGGCCGAACACCCCCGCATCGTGGCCAACAAGGACGCGACGGGCGACCCCTTCGCCGCCGCCCGCGTGATTCACGAGACCGGTGACACCCTGGCCTGGTACTCCGGTGACGACGGCCTCAACCTGCCTCTGCTGAGCGTCGGAGCCGTCGGTATGGTCAGCGTCGTCGGACACGTGGTCGCGGACCGGCTGGCCGCGATGGCTGCCGCCTGGGAGGCTGGTGACACCCGGACCGCGACGGCGATCCACCTGTCCCTCATGCCGGTGATCACCGGCATCATGACGCGTACCCAGGGAGTGATCATGGTGAAGGCCGCGCTGGACCTGCTCGAACGACCCGGGGGCGGCTCGCTGCGCCTGCCCCTGGTGGCCGCCGACGACCGGCAGCGGGAACAGTTACGCCAGGACCTGAAAGCCGGAGGATTCGACCTGTGACCCTGCGCCAGCCCCCGCCCCTGCCGCCGCACGCCCTGCGGGTGGTCGCCCTCGGGGGCCTCGGCGCGATCGGCCGGAACATGGCCGTGCTCGAGTACGCCGGCAAACTGCTCATCATCGACTGCGGAGTCCTCTTCCCCGAAGATCAGCAGCCCGGTGTCGATCTGATCCTGCCCGACTTCAGTTACCTCGACGACCGGTGGGACGACGTGGTGGCCCTGGTGCTCACCCACGGGCACGAGGACCACATCGGCGCGGTGCCCTTCCTGCTCCGCGAGCACGACCAGTTCCCGATCTACGGGTCGCGCCTGACCTTGGCCTTCCTCGAGGCCAAGTTGCGGGAACACCGGCTCAAGGCCGACCTCCGCCAGGTCGAGGCGGACACCGAGATCACCGCGGGACCCTTCACCGTCGAGTTCCTCAACGTCACGCACTCCATCCCGGACGCCTTGGCGGTCGCGGTGCGCACCGCCGACCAGGTGGTCATCCACACCGGCGACTTCAAGATCGATCAACTGCCCCTCGACGGCCGCACCACGGACCTCAACGCGTTCGCACAACTCGGCGACGAGGGCGTGGACCTGCTCATGGTGGACTCCACCAACGCGGAGGTCCCCGGCTTCCTCATCAGCGAACGGGACATCGCGCCGGTCCTGGACCGGGTCTTCGCGCAGGCCGAAGGCCGCCTCATCGTGGCCTCCTTCGCCTCACACGTGCACCGCATCCAGCAGGTCCTCGACGCCGCCGTGTCCCACGGCCGCCGCGCCGCCTTCGTCGGACGGTCCATGGTGCGCAACATGAACGTTGCGCGCGATCTGGGCTATCTGACGGTGCCCGGCAACACGCTGATCAGCGTGGACGACATGAAGGACCTGCCGGACGACCAGGCGGTCCTGATCTGTACGGGCTCGCAGGGGGAGCCCATGGCCGCCCTGTCCCGCATCGCCAACCGGGACCACGAGATCGAGGTCGGGCCCGGTGACACCGTCGTCCTGGCGTCCTCCCTCATCCCCGGCAACGAGAACTCCGTGAACCGCGTCATCAACGGGCTGATCCGGCAGGGTGCCACCGTCGTGCACAAGAACAACGCGATGGTGCACGTGTCCGGACACGCGTCCGCCGGCGAACTGCTGACGCTCTACAACATCGTCAAACCCCGCAACGTCATGCCCGTGCACGGCGAGTGGCGGCACCTGCGGGCGAACGCTGCCCTGGCGGAGATGACCGGGATCCCCGCCGACCACGTCGTCCTGGCCGAGAACGGCACGGTGGTGGATCTGCTCGACGACCAGGTGACCGTGGTGGGGCACATCCCGGTCGGCTACGTCTACGTCGACGGGTCCAGTGTCGGCGACATCACGGAGTCCCAGCTGAAGGACCGCATCATCCTCGGCGAGGAGGGCTTCATCTCCGTCTTCGTGGCCGTCGACGTTGCAGCGGGCAAGGTGGTGGCGGGGCCCGAGCTGCACGAACGCGGGTTCGCCGACGACGACAAGATCTTCACCGACATCCGGCCCGACGTGGCCCGGGCCCTGGAGCGGGCGCTGGCGGACGGCGTCACCGACTCCCGTCAGTTGCAGCAGGTCGTGCGCCGCGTCGTCGGGCGCTGGGTGTCCAAGACGCACCGGCGGCGACCCATGATCGTGCCCGTTGTCGTCGAGGTCTGAGCGAGACTCCGCCCACTGGTTCGGTGGTCAGCCGGTGCCCGTGGACCATCCCGTCGGGCCACGCCATCTCCGCGCGGTAGGGTCGGGACGGTGACCCACGATGACGCCGGCACCGCCGCACCCCTTTTCGACGACCTCGGCCTGAGCCGGCCGATGCTCGACGCCTTGGCTGAGGTGGGGTACGAGACGCCGTCGGCGATCCAGGCCGCCGCCATCCCGCCACTCCTTGCGGGCAGTGACGTGGTCGGGCTCGCCCAGACCGGAACGGGAAAGACCGCGGCGTTCGCGCTGCCGATTCTCGACCGGCTCGAGACCGGATCCGGTCGCACGCAGCCCCAGGCACTCGTCCTGACCCCGACGCGGGAACTCGCGTTGCAGGTCTGTGAGGCCTTTGAGCGCTACGCCGCACGCAAGGCCGACGTGCGGGTGCTACCCGTCTACGGCGGGCAGGGTTACGGCGTGCAGTTGAGTGCGCTGCGCCGAGGTGTCGAGGTGGTGGTGGGAACCCCCGGCAGGATCATGGATCACCTCGACAAGGGCACTCTGGATCTGACCGCGCTGCGTTTCCTCGTCCTCGACGAGGCTGACGAGATGCTCAAGATGGGCTTCGCCGAGGATGTCGAGACAATCCTGGCCGACACCCCTGACGACAAGCAGGTGGCCCTCTTCTCAGCCACGATGCCCGCTGCCATCAAGCGCCTGGCCCAGCGCTACCTGACGGATCCGGAGGAGATCACGATCAAGGGCCGGACGACGACGTCCGCGAACACCAACCAGCGCTACCTGATCGTGTCCTACCCGCAGAAGGTCGATGCCCTCACGCGCATCCTCGAGGTCGAGAACTTCGATGGGATGATCGTGTTCGTCCGGACCAAGAACGAGACCGAGACGCTGGCGGAGAAGCTGCGCGCCCGGGGTTTCTCGGCCGCCGCCATCAACGGGGACGTGCCCCAGGTTCAGCGCGAGAGGATCGTGGAACATCTGCGCTCCGGCAAACTCGACATCCTCGTGGCCACCGACGTCGCTGCCCGTGGGCTCGACGTCGAGCGCATCAGCCACGTCGTCAACTACGACATCTCCACCGACCCCGAGTCCTACGTGCACCGCATCGGCCGCACCGGCCGCGCCGGACGCAGCGGCGAGGCCATCTCCTTCATCACCCCGCGGGAGCGGTACCTGCTGAAGGTCATCGAGAAGGCGACGCGCCAGCCCCTCACCCAGATGTCACTTCCCACGGCGGAGGACATCAACAGCAGTCGCCTGGCGCGGTTCGACGACGCCATCACCCAGGCTCTCGAGTCCGAGGACATCTCGTTCTTCCGGGACGTGGTCACCCACTACATGCAGGAGCACGATGTCCCCGAGGTCGACGTGGCCGCCGCCCTCGCGCGGGTCCTTCAGGGTGACAAGCCGCTGCTGCTCGACCCCGACGCAGAACGCGCGCAACGCTCGCGTCCCGAGCGCCGGGAACGCGATTCCCGGGAGCCGCGGCGGCGTTCGGGGCCGCCGCTGGCGCGCTACCGCATCAGCGTGGGCCGGCGCCAGCATGCCGAGCCGCGACAGATCGTGGGCGCGCTCGCCAACGAGGGCGGGCTGCGGCGGGAGGACTTCGGGCGCATCGACATCCGCGGCGACCACTCCTTCGTCGAGCTGCCCGCGACCTTGTCGAAAGAGACCCGCGACAGGCTGGCCAGGACGCGCATCTCAGGGCAACTGATCGACCTGACCCGTGAGGACGGCCCCGGGGACCGGCCGCGGCGCCCCTCGCGACCGGATCGTGGTGTCAAGCCGACCAAGAACCGGACCAAGAAGCCGCGGCACAAGAAGTCGAAGTGATCCAGGGCCGGGCCCCGTCGGTCCCCCAGCCGCGGACGGCTGCGCCGGTTCTGCTGTTCGACGGGGACTGTGCCTTCTGTTCGTCCTGTGTCCGGTGGGCACATCGCTGGGTGCGGCCCACCGTGGCCATGGTGCCCTGGCAGTGGGCCGACCTGGCGGTCCTGAGAGTGTCCGAGGAACGTTGCCGTTCGTCGGTCCAGTGGGTGAGTGCCCCCGGCGTCACGAAGGAGTCGGCGGCCGCAGTCGCGGCGCTGCTGCGGACCGGGCGCCCCCCATGGCCCGGTGTCGCGGGCCTGCTGGAACTGCCCGGCCTCCGCGGGGCGGCCGACGCCGCCTACCAGTGGGTGGCCGCGAACCGCCACCGACTCCCCGGCGCCAAGCCCGCCTGCAGCGCTGACTCGGCCCGCTCGCCGGAACAACCTCAGTCGAGCCCCTCACGGACAAGGACATCAGCCATCGTCAGCTGAACCAGGCCGCCGGCTTCGACCTCCGCCCAGGTCACCGGAGCCGCCACCTGCGGCAGCGCGGTGCCCCGCGGCGAGTAGGGGGCCACCGTGGTCTTGCTGCCGTTGTTCTGGCTCCAGTCGAGGAAGACCTTGCCCGGGCGCAGCGATCGCGTCATGCGCGACACCACCAGGTCCGGCATCGCCTCGGTGAGGGTCGTGGCCAGGCCGTGGGCGAACTCCGCCGCGCCCTGCGGGGACAGGCCGCGGGCCACCGGACCGGACGGCGGCAGCGGGAGGTACACCTGCATGCCCTTGCTGCCCGACAGGACGGGCTGGGCGGTGAGCCCCAGACCCGCGACCGCATCCCGCACGGCCACCGCCACCACGGCGCACTCGGGCAGCCCCGCGGGCGCGCCCGGATCGAGGCCCACGACGATGCGGTCGGGCGGCTCCGGCGTGCCGTCGGCGGCCGCCCGCCATTGGGGCACGTGGAACTCCAGGACCCCCATCTGCGCGAACCACGCGAGCGGCGCCTGCGGCACCGCCTCGCGCAGCACCGGGTAGCGCACCGGATCTCGCCCCGCGGTCACGGTCGGGATCCACGCGGGGGCGTGTGCCGGCAGGTTCTTCTCGAAGAAGGACTCTTCGGCGACGCCGTGCGGCCACCGGCGGCGCGTGAGCAAGCGGTCCCGCAGTTGGTGCCCCAGCAGCTCCGCGACGGCCAACAGGTAGTCGAGGACCTCGGCCTTCGTCGTCCCAGCCTCCGGGTACATCACCCGGTCGAGGTTCGTCACCCGGATCGTGTGACCCCCGATGGAGACCGACTCGCTCATGGCGCCTCCCCGCGCAACTCCGCCGCGGTCAGGTCCGGACGCAGGGCGACGATAACGGGCTGCCGGAGCCGATGCTCCCGGGTGCGGCCGAGGTGGCGCACCGACACGACCAGGTGGGGCTCCACCCAGCGGGCCGGCCCCGCGCCGCCGGGAACGGGGATCACCGGGGTGTCCCGCGCCAGGGCGGGCAGCACGCCCATCAGGGCGTCCGACACCGGGGCGCCGATCCCCGACCCCGCGGAGCCCACGTACTGCAGGTCGCCGGCCCCGTCGGGTTCGGCCAGGACCAGGGACCCGACGCGGGTACGGGCGCTGTTCTCGGGCCGCCAGCCGATCACGACCAGGTCGGTGGTGGCGTGGTGCGGGGTCTTGACCCAGTCCCGGCTGCGCACACCCGCGCGGTACGGGGAGTCGCGGCGTTTGGCGACGACGCCCTCCATCCCCAGCCGTGCGGTCGCCTCCCACAGCGCCGCGCCGTCCGCGTAACTCTCGCTGACGGTGCATGCCCCGGTGTCGGGCAGCAGGTCGCGCAGCCTGCGGTGGCGGGTGTCGTACGGCAGCCCTGCGAGATCGACACCGTCCAGTTCCACGAGGTCGAACACCACATAGGTCACCGGCTGACTCTCCTGCAGTGCGGCGGTGACCGACGTGCGGTGCAGCCGCGGAGCGAGTTGCTGCAGGGTCGCGGGACCGGACCTGCGGGAGACGAGTTCCCCGTCGAGGACCACCCGGTCATGCCCCGCCGCAACCAGCGCCCGTCCCACCTCCGCGAGTTCCGGGAATGCCGCGGTCAGGTCCTTGCCGGTGCGGCTGGTCAGCCGTAGGACGCCGTCGCGGAGCGTGGCGATGAGGCGAATTCCGTCGAATTTCGCCTCGAATGCCCATTCCGGGCCGCTCGGGCGGGGTCCGGGAGTGGCGAGCATGGGGTGCACGGCGCAATGCTGGCGGAATGAGAGCGCTATGGAAAGGTTCCGTGTCGTTCGGCTTGGTCAATGTCCCGGTGAAGGTCTATGCGGCCACCGAGGACCACGACGTGCGATTCCACCAGGTGCATGCCGCGGACGGCGGACGGATCCGCATGAAGCGGGAGTGCGAGGTGTGCGGCGAGCAGGTGGCCTACAGCGACATCGCCAAGGGGTACGAGGACACCTCGGGGCAGCGAGTCGTGCTCGAGCCCGAGGACCTGGCCGACCTGCGGCCGCCCGGAGGCAAGGACATCGACGTCGTCGAGTTCGTGCCCTCCGACCAGATCGACCCCATCCTGTTCGACCGCACCTATTACCTGGAGCCGGACGGCCGCGCCACGAAGCCCTACGTGCTGCTGCGCGACGCCCTGGCGGCGACCGACCGGACGGCGCTGGTCAAGGTCGCCATCCGCCAACGCACCCAGCTCGGATGCCTGCGGGTGCGGGACGGCGTGCTCGTGCTGCAGACCATGAAGTGGCCCGACGAGGTCCGCACGGCCGACTTCGACTTCTTGTCCGACGAACCGGAGGTCCGGGCCCAGGAGCTGCAGATGGCGGAGTCCCTGGTCGAGAGCATGGCCGGCGACTTCGAACCTGCCGCCTACCGCGACGAGTACCGGGAGGCGGTGCTGGCGTTGCTCGACCGCAAACTCGCCGGCGGTGAGGCGATCGCCGCCCCCGCCGCCGAGGCGGGCGAGACCGGCCAGGTCGTCGACCTCATGGCCGCGCTGCGGGAGAGTGTGGCCCGCAGCCAGGCAGCCCGGCAGGCGGACTCCGAGCCGCCGTCCCAGCGGCCGACCCGCAAGAGGGCCGCCGCGAAGAAGTCGGGCGCCGGGCGGTCCGCGGCGCAGAAGGTGCCGGCCGCGAAGGCCACGGCGAAGAAGAGCGGCGCGAAGAAGACCTCCGCCAGGAAGACCTCCGCCAAGAAGGCTCCCGCCCAGAAGGCCCCCGCCAAGAAGAGCGCGCGGCGCAGCGCCTGACGTGTTTCGCTGCCGGGCGGAGGTCCCGGGCCGGGCTACGCTCCCCCCATGGCCACCAGGTCCTCCGCCTCGTCGCGCCCCAAGAAGGCGTCGGCGAAATCGAGCAAGTCCGCCCCGGCGCAGCAGTCGTCGGTCGTCGGGCGCACGCTGAGCGCGGTCGGCCGCGGGTTGCGGGCCACCTGGATGGCGCTCGCGCACCTCCTGGGGCGCCTCGTGCGCTCGGTGCGCCCGGACGGGGAGCCCGAGCACGTGCGGGACGGCTGGGGCCTCGCCCTGATCCTGGCGGCCATCGTGGTGGCCACCGTCTCGTGGTTCTCCGCCGACGGTCCCGTTGCCGGCGCGGTCGCCCTGCTGACCCAGGGACTGTTCGGCCTCGCCCACTGGATCCTGCCGGTGGCCCTCCTGTGGCTGGCGTGGCGGCTCATGCGCCATCCCGACCAGATGTCGCACACCGGCCGGCTGGCGATCGGCTGGGGCGCGATCCTGGTGTCCTTCCTGGGGCTGCGGTCCGTCGCCGCGGGCGCCCCCAGCCCCACCCGCGGGCTGGACGCGATGGCGGAGTCCGGGGGAGTGCTCGGCTGGCTGGTCACGGCCCCGTTCGTGACCTCGATCGGCACGGTGCTGGCCGTCATCCTCATGCTCGCGCTCTTCTTCGTCGGTGTCCTGATCCTCACTGCCACGCCCTTCAGTCAGATCCCGGCTCGGCTGCGCACCGCCAAGGACCGGGTGACGGCGCGACGCCGCGCGGCGGCCCCCGATGGCCCCCTCGCCGGAGACGAGCCCTTCGCGACCCCGGTCGTGGCTCCGGTGCCCGTCCCCGCGCCGGTGCCCGAGCCCGAGGTGCGGGCCGACCCCGAACCGCGGGAGGCGCCCGTGCCCCTCCCCGCGGGACCGGACACCAAGATCGAGCAGTTGCGGCTCACCGACGACGACTCCTACACGCTGCCCGACCCCGCCCTGCTGTCCAGCGCGCCGCCCGCGCGCCGGGCGACCCAGGCCAACGACACGGTGGTCGCCGCCCTCACCGAGGTGCTGCGCCAGTTCGACATCGACGCCCGCGTGACCGGGTTCCAGCGCGGCCCGACAGTCACCCGCTACGAGATCGAACTCGGCCCCTCGGTCAAGGTGGAGCGGGTCACCGCACTGTCCAAGAACATCGCCTACGCGGTGGCGTCCGCGGACGTGCGCATCCTCAGCCCCATCCCGGGCAAGAGTGCCATCGGCATCGAGATCCCCAACACCGACCGGGAATGGGTGACGCTGGGGGACTTGCTCCGCTCGCCCGTGGCCACGGGGGATCACCACCCGCTGCTCGTCGGACTCGGCAAGGACGTCGAGGGCGCCGACGTGTGCGCCAACCTCGCCAAGATGCCGCATCTCCTGGTGGCCGGGGCGACCGGGGCCGGCAAGTCCTCGTGCATCAACTCGTTCATCACATCGCTGCTCATGCGCGCCACCCCCAGCGAGTTGCGCATGATCCTCATCGATCCCAAGCGGGTCGAGCTGACCGCGTACGACGGGGTCCCCCACCTCATCACCCCGATCATCACCAACCCGCGCCGGGCCGCCGACGCCCTGGCGTGGGTCGTCAAGGAGATGGACCTGCGGTACGACGACCTGTCGTCCTACGGCTTCCGCCACATCGACGACTTCAACCGTGCGGTCCGCTCCGGGGCCCTGCAGCCCAAGCCGGGGGTGGAGCGCGTCCTCAAGCCGTACCCGTATCTGCTCGTGGTCGTGGACGAACTGGCGGACCTCATGATGATCGCCCCGCGCGACGTCGAGGACGCCATCGTGCGCATCACGCAGTTGGCGCGGGCCGCGGGCATACATCTGGTGCTGGCCACCCAGCGGCCCAGCGTCGATGTGGTCACCGGGCTCATCAAGGCCAACGTACCCAGCCGGCTGGCGTTCGCCACGTCCAGCCTCGCGGACAGCCGCGTCATCCTGGACCAGCCCGGCGCCGAGAAGCTCGTGGGCCAGGGCGACGGGCTCTTCCTGCCCATGGGGGCCAGCAAGTCGGTGCGTATCCAGGGGGCCTTCGTCGCGGAGTCCGAGATCCGGGCCGTCGTCACCCATTGCCGCGAGCAGATGCAGCCGCAGTACCGCGACGACGTCGCCCAGGGCGACTCGCGCAAGGGGGACGTCGACGAGGAGATCGGCGACGACCTCGACCTGCTGTGCCAGGCCGTCGAACTGGTCGTCGACACCCAGCTGGGGTCCACGTCCATGCTGCAGCGCCGCCTCCGGGTGGGTTTTGCCAAGGCGGGGCGCCTGATGGACATCATGGAGATCCGCGGGATCGTGGGACCGTCGGAGGGCTCGAAGGCCCGCGAGGTGCTCGTGAAGCCGGACCAGGTCGGGGAGATCATCGCGGCTCTGCGCGGTGAGTGAGCGCGTCCCGCCCGCCACCCCATACCCTGACTCTGTGCCCGACCCGCGCACCGTCGCGCTGATCACTCTCGGGTGTGCCCGCAACGACGTCGACGCCGACGAGTTGGCCGCCCGGCTGGTGGACGACGGCTACGACGTGGTCACCGGCGAGGACCCGACAGCGGACGTGGTGTTGGTCAACACGTGCGGCTTCGTCACTGCGGCGAAGCAGGAGTCCATCGACACGATCCTGGGCGCCGAGGGCAACGGGCGCCCCGTCGTGGCCGTCGGCTGCCTGGCGGAACGTTACGGCCGCGACCTGGCCGCCGAACTGCCCGAGGTGGCCGTCGTCGGATTCGACGGCTACGCGACCATCGGCGACACCGTCGCCCGGGTGCTTGCGGGGGAGACCGTGGCGGCCCACGAGCCGGTCGACCGCCGCACACTGCTGCCCATCACCCCGGTCGACCGCCCCGGTCTGAGCGTCCCTCCGGGCCACACCCCGGCCGTGGATCTTCCGGGCACCGGGCGGCACCGGCTGCACCGCGGCCCGGTGGCTCCCGTCAAGATCGCCTCGGGCTGCGACCGCCGTTGCGCCTTCTGCGCCATCCCCCGGTTCCGGGGCGCATTCGTGTCACGCACCCCCGACGACATCGTCGCCGAGGTGGCGTGGCTGGCCGCCGAGCAAGGTGTGCGCGAGATCGTGCTCGTCAGTGAGAACTCCACGTCCTACGGCAAGGACCTGCGGGACCCTCGGCTGTTGGAGACCCTGCTGCCGGCCCTCGCCGCCGTGCCCCCGCTGGCGCGCATCCGGCTGTCCTACCTGCAACCGGCCGAGACGCGGGAAAGCCTGCTCGACGTCATGGCGGCCACCCCCAAGGTGGCGCCCTACTTCGACCTGTCCTTCCAGCACGCCAGCGGCCCCCTGCTGCGGCGGATGCGTCGGTTCGGCGACGCCGAGTCGTTCCTGGCCCTCATCGCCGGCATCCGCAACCGGGTCCCGGCGGCCGGCATCCGCACCAACGTCATCGTCGGCTTCCCCGGGGAGACCGAGGCCGACGTTGCGGTCCTGATGGACTTCCTGGGCGAGGCCGACCTGGACGCGGTCGGAGTCTTCGCCTACTCCGACGAGGACGGGACCGAGGCCGCCGACCTGCCGGGCAAGGTGGACGACGACGAGGTCCGGGACCGCGCCGCCCGCGTCGCCGCCCTCGCCGACGCGGTCAGCGCCGGCCGCGCGGCCGCCCGCACCGGGGAGGCTGCGGAGGTCCTCGTCGAACACGTCACGGGCGACGGTATCCGGGGGCGTTGCGGCTTCCAGGGCCCCGAGGACGGCGATACCGTGGTGCTGGGTGGGACGGCGGCTGTCGGTGACCTGCTGGCGGTGGTCGTCGCGGACAGCGACGGGGTCGACCTGATCGCGCAGGAGGTCCCGTGACCGCCGGATCCAACGTCAACCTGCCGAATGCGCTGACGACCCTGCGCCTGGTTCTCGTTCCCGTCTTCGGGTGGCTGCTGCTCGCCGACGACGGCACCGACCCGGCCAAGCGGGTCGCGGCCGCCGTGGTCTTCGTCATCGCGTCGCTGACCGACTACGTGGACGGCGCGCTCGCCCGCCGCAACGACCAGGTGACCACCTTCGGCAAGGTGGCCGACCCGATCGCGGACAAGGCGCTCACGGGAGTGGCCCTCGTCGGGCTGTCCATTCTCGGCGCCCTTCCGTGGTGGGTGACGGTGGTCATCATCCTGCGCGAGGTCATCGTGACGGTGCTGCGCTTCGCCGTCATCAAGGACGGCGTCATCCCCGCCAGCCGCGGAGGCAAGGCCAAGACCGTCAGCCAGATGGTGGCCATCACGCTGTACCTCCTCCCGCTGGGCGGCCCCTGGCTCACCATCCGGGCCGTCATCATGGGCATCGCGGTGGTCCTGACCGTGCTCACCGGCATCGACTACGCCGGTCGCGCCTTGGCGGTGCGCCGGCGGGGCGACCTCGTGCGCGAGGCCTTCGGACCGCCATGACGGCCGCGACGGTCTCCGCGGCCGAGTCGGTCACCGGTGGGGCGGTGTGCGCGGCGCTGTCCCAGCAGCCGGGAAGCTCCCGGACGTTCCTCGGCGGGGTGGTCGCCTACACCGTTCCCGCCAAGATCCGTCTCCTCGGCCTCGACCCCGAGCTTCTCGCCGCCGTCGGTCCGGTGCACCCCCACGTGGCGGCCGGCATGGCGGGGGCAGTCGCGCGGCTGACCGGCTCCGTCGTCGCCGTCAGCACGACCGGCGTCGCGGGCCCGGAACCCCACGGGGGGCACCCCCCGGGATACGCGCTCGTGGGCTGGACCGCCGCCGCGGGCGCGGGAGTCCTGGCTGTGACGGCATCGGGCGACCGCGGCGAGGTCCGTGCCGCCGTGACCCGGGTGGCGCTGGCGGTGGTGGCTCAGTGCACCACCTCCGGACAGGTCCGGGACGTGACCGCGCTGGGCCGCGGGGTCGTGATCGTCCCGTGACCGACGGGAATGTCCGGGTCGCGTTCGCGGTTGACACCAGAAGCGTGAGAACGTCATTGCCACCCGGCGGATGTCGGGGGCAGGGGGTACTGTCAGGGAACCGGCTCCGGGGCACCGGAGGCTGGTCACCGGGGGGCCGCGATGGGCGGCCAGAGAGGAGGTGGGTCGCATGATCGTCGTTCGCGAGATCATCGGCGCCGAGTTGCGCAGACGACGCCAGGACCAGGGGCGTACCCTGCGCGAGGTATCGGGAGACGCCAAGGTCAGCCTGGGCTATCTGTCCGAGGTCGAGCGGGGTCAGAAGGAGGCATCTTCCGAACTGCTCTCCGCCATCTGTGGTGCCCTCGCCGCGCCGCTGTCGGATGTGCTGGCAGCTGCCGGCCGGGAAGCGGCCCGCCAGGAGGCGGTGGCGTCCCGGACCTCGCAGGCAGCGCACATCCTGGCTGCCTGAGCAGTTCGGATGGGACTGTTCCACTGGCACGCCGAGCCGACGCCGCACGACGGGCGCACGGTACTGGTGCATTCGTTGTCGGGATTCATGGACGCGGGTTCCGCCGCGCAGATCGCCGTCAACCATCTGCTGGAGTCGTGTCGCACGCGCCTGATCGGGGAGTTCGACCCCGACGGCATCATCGACTACCGGGCTCGCCGCCCGCGGATGACGTTCGCCGTCGACCGGTTCACCGAGGTCGAGGTGCCCACGGTGCAGTTGCATGAGGCCCTCGACGAGCGCGGCACCCGTTTCTACCTGCTCACGGGACCCGAGCCGGACTACCGGTGGAACGCCTTCATCGGGGAGACCCTCGAACTGATCGACGAACTCGGGGTGGACCTCACGGTGGGCCTCATCGGCATCCCCTGGCCGGCCCCGCACACCCGTCCTGTGGGCGTCACCTTCCACGCCACGTCCCCGGACCTCATCCGGGGCCACGCCTCAACGCTCGGCGAGTTGGAGATCCCCGGCCACGTCGCCGCCCTGCTGGAACTGCGGCTGGGAGAGGAAGGCCGCGACGCGATGGGCCTGGCCGCCCACGTGCCGCACTACCTCGTGCAGTTCGAGTATCCGCGTGCCGCTATCGCGCTGCTGCGGGCCCTGTCGGGGGCCGCCGGGCTGGTCCTGCCGTCCGACCAGTTGGAGGAGGCCGCCGCGCAGGCCGAGTCCGAGATCGACCGGCAGACCGAGGAGTCCGAGGAGTTCGCCCCTCTCCTGGCGGCACTGGAGAGTCAGTACGACGCCGGGGTCGCGGGCGACGCCGACGCTGCCGAGGAGGGTGGGGGGGCGCCCCTGCCCGACGCCGACCAGATCGGCGCGCAGGTGGAACGTTTCCTCGCTGAGATGGACAGCCACCGTCCCGAGGGCGGTTCCTGACCCCGCTCAACGCCGGATGCGCAACCCGCTGGGGGAGGGGACGGCACCCGCCCGGGTCAACTCGTCGGCCACGTCCGGTCGCGGCTGCTCCCCGTTCACCCGCTTGATGGCCAGCGGCCCGACCGAGCCGTCCCGAACGGCGGCGACCAGGGCGGCAGCTGCCCGCGGCAGCGCCGCCTCGTCCCACACCAGCATCGTCCCCCCGCCCCGCTCCACGTAGAGCGCCGGGACGCCGCCCACGAGTACGACCACCGCCCCCGCCTTGCGGCCCGGGCGGGCGGCGCCGGGTGCGTCGGGCCACGGCAGTGCCGCGCCGTAGGGGTTGGCGGGGTCGGCAGCAGCCAGCACGACGGGCTCGTCCGGCAACTCCCCACGGATACCGTCCACCGCGGCGCTCAGCCCGAACTGGGCGCCCCCCAGCCCCTCGACCACATAGCCACGCCGGCAGATGCCCTTGTCCTCCAGCGCCGACAGGGCCCGATAGACCTCCGCGAAGGTGCGCCGCTCCGCCGTGACGACTCCCCGGGTCACCAGGCCGTGACGGTGCAGCAGCGACTCCGCCACCACCAGGGGACGCGCGGGATCCGCGGCCAACGCGGTCGGCAGTGCCGCCCACCTGCCCATGCTGCGGTGGTCGGGGCGGACGACCGCTCGGGTCCGGCGACGGGGAGAGCGGGCCGCGCGCTGCCGGGACCGACCGAACCGCTGCCGCAGCGGAGCGATCGTGTCGTTGCTGATCAGGCCCAGCCACAGCAACCGCCACAACGACTCCAGGACGCTGGGCGTGGTCACCGCCTCGTGCTCGGGGATGCGGCCCCCGAGTTGATCGGCGAACCACCCGCCCCCCTCCCGCAGGACTCCCAACAGCGCCAGGTCGAGAGGCAGATCCGGGACCGTCACGGCCGGAACCAGATCCGGGGCGAGATCCGCGGGCGCGAGACAGACCCACGCATCCTTCGGCAGCGGGTCGAGTGCCCACCACACCACCTCACCAGACGTGGTCAGGTCGTCGAGCAGACGCGGCTCGTAACCGGCCACCCGCTGCGGCAGGATCAGCGACTCCACCTGGGACGCCGGCAGCGGAGCCCCGGCGAGCTGGTCGATCACCGCCAGCAGGCCGTCGCGGCCGCGCGCCGGGCGGCCCAGCGGCGCGACTCCCTGCCAGCGCGGTGGGAACCGGGCGTAGTGCTCCCGGGTCACGGGCTCGATCTCGTCTGCGTAGCGGGCGGCGGATGCCCGCCGCAGCGCCCGCAACACATCGGAATGGACGTACTCGGCGCCCGACCCGCCGGGCAGAAAGGCCCCAGTGAGCAGGCTGCCGGAGCGCACCAGTCGGTCGAGCCCGTCCTGCACGACGGCCGGGCCGAGGGCGAAGCGCTCCGCCGCGGCGGCTGCGGGGAATGGCGGGTGACAGCGGGAGTAACGGCTCAGCAGGTCGGTCAGGGCCGTCGGCCGTGGCCCCAGCAGTGACTCCGGCAGCCCGGGCGGCAACGCCACCCCCAAGGCGTCCCGCACGAGAGCCGCGTCCTCGGTCACCGCCACCCAGGTGTCGCCGCCATAGGTGAAGGGGAAGACCCGGCGGGCGGACTGCAACTCCGTGAGTCGGTCGTCCGTGAGGCCCCGCTCGGCGCACTCCGCCAGGCGCAGGGGGCCGATCGTCTGCAGGACGTCCCACGCCCGCTCGGGGTCCGATGCCGCGCGCGGCCCCAGGTGCTGCAGCCGGTCGGCGACCGTGGTGACCGCCTCGGGGTGCAGCAGTTCGCGCAGGTCGGCCGTGCCGAGCAGCTCGGTCAGCAGGGCGTCGTCCAGCGCGAGAGCGGCTGACTTCCGCTCGGCCAGTGGTGAGTCGCCTTCGTACAGGAAGGCCGCCACGTAGCCGAACAGCAGCGAGCGGGCGAAGGGCGACGGGGTGGTCGTGCGGACCTCGGTCACCCGCACGGCGCCGGAGGCGATGTCGCGGCTCAGCTCGGTGAGTCCGGGCACGTCGTAGACGTCCTGCAGGCACTCGCGCACGGTCTCCAGGACGACGGGGAACTCCGGGTAGCCGGAGGCCACCGACAGCAGTTGCGCCGACCGGTGCCGCTGCTGCCACAGGGGGGACCGGCGTTTGGGATCGCGGCGGGGGAACAGCAGGGACCGGGCGGCACATTCCCGGAAGCGCGCCGCGAACAGGGCGGAACCGCCCACGAGCCGGGTCAGTTGCGGCGTCACCTCGTCGGGGTCGACGGAGATCAGGTTCGCGAGGTCCGGGAGGGAGTCCAGGCTCCCGTCGTCGGGCAGCCGCAGCACGATGCCGTCGTCGGCGGCCATGACCTGACCGTCGAGCCCGTACCGCTGCTCGATCCGATCGGCGATGATCAGCGCCCACGGGCCATGTACCCGGGCCCCGAAGGGGGAGTGCAGCACCACCCGCCGGTCTCCCAGTTCGTCCTCGAACTGCTCGATCGTGATCGCCCCGGCGCCGGGGAGTGTGCCGGTGACGGCCAACTGCTCGTCGAGGTAGGCGACGAGGTTGGCCCGCGCGGCATCGTCCAGGAAGTCGGGGATGGTGGCGCTGCCGGCGGCGTACTCGTCGAGGAACCTGCCCAGGCGCCGACCGAGGGGGTAGGGGCGCCCGATGGCGTCGCCGTGCCAGAACGGCAGTTTCGCCGGCTGTCCTGGGGCGGGGGAGACCAGCACCCGGTCAGCCGTGATGTCCTCGATACGCCAGCTGGAACTGCCCAGCGCGAAGACATCCCCGACCCGCGACTCGTACACCATCTCCTCGTCGAGTTCGCCGACCCGCTTGTTGCCGTCGCCCGCCGCGAGGAAGACCCCGAAGGCGCCGCGGTCCGGGATGGTGCCGGCGTTCGTGACGGCCAGCCGTTGCGCGCCGGGACGTCCCGACACCGTGCCCGCGGTACGGTCCCACACGATGCGCGGCCGCAACCCGGCGAACTCCTCCGACGGGTACCGCCCCGACAGCATGTCGAGCACGGCCTCGAAGGCGCTGCGGGGCACCTGGCGGTACGGGGCCGCCCGCCGCACGACAGCGAACAACTCATCGACGTCCCAGTCCGCCATCGCGATCATGGCGACCAGTTGTTGCGCCAGCACGTCGAGGGGATGCCGGGGCGGCGTCACCGGCTCCAGGTCGCCGCTGAGCATGCCCGCCACGGTGACGGTGGCGGCCAGCAGGTCACCGCGGTGGGTCGGATGGACCGTGGCCCGCGAGACGGCCCCCACCTGGTGCCCGGCGCGGCCGATGCGCTGCAGTCCCGAGTTGACCCCCGGGGGGCTCTGCACCTGGACCACCAGGTCCACCGCGCCCATGTCGATACCGAGTTCGAGACTGCTGGTCGCGACGACCGCTCGTAGCTGTCCCGACTTCAACTCGTCCTCGATCTCCCGGCGCCGTTCCTTGCTGACGCTGCCGTGGTGGGCGCGGGCCAGCACCAGGTCGGCGGCGGGCTCCTCCAGCCACAGCTCGTTCAGCCGTGTGGTCAGACGTTCGGACAGCCGGCGGGAGTTGGTGAAGACGAGGGTCGCCGACGTCGGTCCGATCTCGGCGAGGATCGCCCGCTCGACGTGGGGCCACACTGACGGGGTCGCCGTGTCATCGTCGGTGTCCGCCGTCGGGGGATTGGCCAGGTCGGGGACCGGCACGGTGACGCGCACATCGAGGACCTTGCTGCTCGCGGGCATCACGGTCCGCACGGGGTCCCCGCCGCTCAGGAAGTCCGCGATGACGTCGACGGGGTGGACCGTGGCGGAGCAGCCGATGCGCTGAACGCGGGCACCGACGAGATGGTCGAGCCGCTCCAGGCTCAGTGCCAGGTGGCTGCCGCGTTTGTCGCCGGCGAGGGCGTGGATCTCGTCCACGATCACGGTGTCGACGGTCCGCAGCGTCTCGCGGGCCGCCGACGTGAGCAGGAGGAAGAGGGACTCCGGGGTGGTGATGAGGATGTCGGGCGGGTCGGCGACGAGGCGGCGCCGCTCTGCGGCGGGGGTGTCGCCGGTGCGCACGCCCACGGTGACGGGCGGGAGATCCGGGTCGATCCGGGCCAGCCCGGCCAGCGGGCTGCGCAGGTTACGTTCGATGTCGACGGCCAGCGCCTTCAAGGGCGACACGTACAGCACCCGCGTGCCGGGGTCGCGCGGCGCCCGGGTCAGCCGGTCGATCGCCCACAGAAACGCCGCCAGCGTCTTGCCCGAACCGGTGGGCGCCACGATCAAGGTGTCCGACCCGGACGCGATCGCCTCCCACGCCTGCGCCTGCGCGGCGGTGGGCGCGGCGAAGGAGTCGGCGAACCACCGCGTGACGGCCGGGCCGAACGCGGCGTCCGGGGTCGCGTCGGCGGGAGGTGGGGCCATGACGCCCATGGTGCCTGCCGCGGCCGTCGGCCACCACAGCGGGCGGTGGCACACTGGGCCCCATGCGGCTCACGGAGTTCTGGCGGCGCATGGCCCTGCTGTTCGGCGAGGGCTACGCCGAGTCATGGGCGGCCGATGTGGTGGTCGACGAGCTGGGCGGCCGCACCGTGACCGAGGCGCTGGCCGACGGGGTGCCGGCCAAGGAGGTGTGGCGGGCCGTGTGCCGCAGCGTCGAGGTCCCCGCCCAGTTGCGGTGAGGATGGCGACACGCCGGGCAGATGATCCCTGATCGAACATATGTTCGCCTTATGGTGTCGTCATGTGCTGCGGACATCGGCGTGTCATCCACACCTGCGGGTCGGGTGCGGTCGCACTGTCGGAGCCTGTGGCTAACGTCGCTGCCAACAACCCGACCCCCGACCGCCGTCCGCGTTGACGCCCGATCCGAAGGAATCCCATGGCCGCCTCCTCCGCTGACAAGTCCTCCTCCCGCTCCGGAGGCAACGACCGCGAAAAGGCCCTCGACAGCGCGCTCGCCCACATCGAGCGGCAGTTCGGTCGCGGCGCCATCATGCGGCTGGGGGAGGAGAGCCGGACCCCCATCGAGGTGATCCCCACCGGGGCGATCGCCCTCGATGTGGCCCTCGGGATCGGGGGTTTCCCGCGGGGCCGCATCGTGGAGGTGTACGGACCTGAGTCGTCCGGGAAGACGACCGTGGCGCTGCACGCCATCGCCAGTGTGCAGAAGCAGGGCGGCATCGCAGCCTTCATCGACGCCGAGCACGCCCTCGATCCCGTGTACGCCGGACGCTTGGGCGTTGATCTCGACAGTCTGTACGTGTCGCAGCCGGACACGGGCGAGCAGGCGCTCGAGATCGCCGACACGCTCATCCGGTCCGGCGCCATGGACCTGATCGTGATCGACTCCGTTGCCGCGCTTGTGCCGCGGGCCGAGATCGAAGGCGAGATGGGCGACTCCCACGTCGGCCTGCAGGCCCGCCTCATGAGCCAGGCGCTGCGCAAGATGGCGGGGGCGCTCTCCACGTCCCAGACCACCGCGATCTTCATCAACCAGCTGCGCGAGAAGATCGGCGTCATGTTCGGATCGCCGGAGACGACCACGGGCGGCCGCGCGCTGAAGTTCTACTCGTCGGTGCGGCTGGATGTGCGCCGTATCGAGACCCTCAAGGGCGGTACGGAGGCCGTCGGCAACCGCACGCGGGTCAAGGTCGTGAAGAACAAGGTGGCACCACCGTTCAAGTTGGCCGAGTTCGACATCCTCTACGGCGAAGGCATCAGCCGCGAGGGCAGCCTGCTGGACCTGGGCGTCGACAACAACATCGTGCGCAAGTCCGGCGCCTGGTACACCTACGAGGGCGACCAGTTGGGGCAGGGCAAGGAGAACGCCCGCGCGTTCCTGCGGGACAACCCCGACCTCGCCGACGAGATCGAGAAGCGCATCAAGGAGACCCTCGGCATCATCCCCCGCGTGGATGAGCCCGTCGACATCACCGACGAGGACTCGGTGGCGGACCTGCTGCCGCCGTCGCCGATCGACCTGTAACCGTCATGTCGGAGGGTGCCGCCGACGACGTGTCCGCGGACGCGGGGCAGGTGGCTCGGGCCATTGTGCTGCGCCGCTTGACCATGGCCCCCCGGACCCGGGCGGAGCTGCGCCGCACCTTGCAGCAGCGACAGGTGCCCGACGAGGTCGCCGAGCGGGTGCTGGACCGGTTCAGCGAGGTCGGGTTGGTGGATGACGTCCAGTACGCCGCCACGTTCACGGAGAGCCGGCGGCACCGCAGCGGCTGGAGCCGGCGGGCCATCACCGCCAAACTCAATGAGCGGGGCGTGCCCCGCGACGTCATCGCCGAGGCCGTGGAGCGGATGGACCCCGACGACGAGTTGCACAACGCGCGGGCTCTTGCCCACACCAAGTGGCCGCGCACCGAGGGGCTCGACGACGTCGTGCGCCGCCGCCGGATGGCGGGACTGCTGGCCCGGCGGGGCTACTCCGGATCCGTCGTGGCGAAGGTATTGCAGGAACTGGCCGCGGGGGATTCCGGTGACGACGACTGACACTTCCTGGCAGCCCCTGCTGTGGCCCGAAGCCGCGACGGAAGGGGCGTTCGGCGACTGGCCGCACGGGACCCGGCGCGACCTGGCCGGTGGAGCCTGGATCGACTACGTGCCGGCGTGGCTGCGGGACGCCGACGCCCTGTTCACCCGGTTGCAGCGCTCGGTCGCCTGGCGGGCCGACGAGCGGCAGATGTACGACGCCGTCGTCGCCGTCCCCCGGCTGACCGCCTGGTACGCCACCGTGGCGAAGGTGGGCGACGCTCTCGTCTCGGACTGCCGCGACGAACTCGTGACTCACTACCGCTGTCTCGACGACCCGTTCGTCTCCGCGGGCATGTGCCTGTACCGCGACGGGCGCGACTCGGTCGCATGGCACGGCGACCGGGTCGGCCGGGGACGGCACGCGGACACCATGGTGGCGGTGCTGTCCCTCGGGTCGGCCCGCACGTTCCTGCTCCGGCCCACCGGCGGGGGCACCGCCCTGCGCCTGACCGTGGGGCACGGGGACCTCGTCGTGATGGGCGGGTCGTGCCAACGCACCTGGGAGCACGCGGTTCCCAAGACCCGGCACCATGTCGGCCCGCGGATCAGTGTGCAGTTCCGGCAGCGGGGAGTGGCATGAGTCCGGCCTGCCCGAGCTCGGCCTGCAGCGGCCAGGTGGCGCGGTAGACCGCAAACCGCTCCAGGTCCCGGGCGACCTCGGGCAGGTGGTCGTGCACCCGTTCACGTTCCTCCGCCGGCAGCACATGCAGCACGGCCGCGGTGTCCGTAGCCGGGTCACCGAGGATCGCGCCGTCCCAGTCCACGAGCCCGGAGAAGCCACCTCCGGGGGCCACCAGCAGGTTGTCGCTGGCGAGGTCCGCATGCATCACCGTGACCGGCGCGGACCTCGCGGTCGCTGCCGCTGCCTGTGCCGCGGCTACCATCGTGTCCGGCCGGGACAGGCGGTCCCGATACTGGACCGCGGAGCGCAGCAGCCGGTCCCAGAGCTCCACCCACCCAACCTGGGGGAACGGCCAGCGGTCGGTCGAGCGCAGAAGGGACAGCGCCTCGGCCACGGCCGGGGCCACCGGCCCGGTGCGCGCCATGAGCAGGGGAGTGCCCGCAAGACGTCGCAGCACCACGTGGGCCACCCCGAGAGGACCCGGGACCACGTCGAGGACCGCGGGCGCCCCCAGGCCGGCCGCGGCCGCACAGCGGTCCGCGGAGGGCACCACGGATCCCGGATCGCGGCGGGGGAACCGCCGGACCACGTCCCCGTGCAACAGCACCACGTGCTGGGCCCCCACCCGCACGGTGGCGTCGGGCGTCCCCGCGGTCGCCAGGCAGCTGCGCAGCAGGTCGGGGTCGGGATCGGTCATCGGCCCCATCCTGACTCACCCCCGTGTCCGCTGGGCGCACCCACCTCCGCGTGACTAGGGTGAGCCGGGTGCACGTCTACCTGATGCGGCACGGCCAGAGCCACGTGAATCTGGCCGACCTCACCGCCACACATCGGGACGAGCCGCTCACCGACACTGGCCGCGTCCAGGCCGAACACGCCGCCCCGTTCGTCGCCGAACACCTCCGGCCCACCCGCATCTACTGCAGCACGGTGGCTCGCGCCGCCGAGACGGCCGCCATCGTGGGCGCGGCGTGTGACCTCACGCCCGTGCCCGACAACCGGCTCCGCGAGATCGGCACGGCCCACCCCGACGGACGGCCGGTGCCCGAGCACGAACTGATGCCGTACGTGCCCGACATGTGGGGGACGCTGCGTCCCTACGAGCCGGTCACCGAGGGCGGCGAATCCTGGATGCAGTTCCGGTCCCGGGTGGGGTCGTTCGTCGAGGAACTGGTGCCCGCCAAGGACCGGTTCGGCGATCCCGACGTGGCCGCCCAACTCGAAGGGGAGCGCATCCTGGTGGTGTGCCACGCGGGCGTGATCGAGGCCGTCTTCGAGTACGTTTTCGAGAAGGGCCCGTGGAGCGTGGTAGCCGTGCACACCCAGCACACGGGACTGTCCCACCTGCAGTATCGTCCGCTGCCGCACCTGCCCGACTGGTGGCTGCACTACCACAACCGGGTCACCCACCTGCCCCCGGATCTGCTCACATGAGCGGTAGCCACAAGGTCGAGGACCTCTCCCGCTATGCGGTGCTGTCGCTGGTCGCCGGTGTCGTCGTCCTCCTCCTCAAACTGGGCGCCTGGTACGTCACCGGGTCGGTGGGGCTGTTGTCCGACGCCCTCGAGTCCCTGGTGAACATCGCCGCCGCGGGTGTGGCGATCGTGGCTCTGCGGGCGGCCAGCAAACCCCCCGACGCCGAGCACCAGTTCGGCCACGGCAAGGCGGAGTACTTCTCGGCCCTCGTGGAGGGCGCGATGATCGTCGTCGCCGCCACGATGATCATCTACAGCGCGGTGGAGCGGTTCTTCACACCGGAGCCGCTCGAGGAGATCGGGCTCGGTCTGGGCATCTCGGTCCTCGCGTCGGCGATCAACGCCGCTGTCGCGATCCTGCTGTTCCGGGTCGGACGGCAACACGGCTCCGCGGCCCTCATCGCCGACGCCCATCACCTCATGACCGACCTGTGGACCACCGGCGGCGTGATCGTCGGGGTTCTGTTGGTCGGGCTCACAGGATGGGACCGACTGGACCCGATCATCGCCCTGCTCGTGGCAGTGAACATCATCGTGGTCGGGGTACGCCTGCTGCGCGGCTCCACCTCGGCGCTGTTGGACGCCGCCCTGCCGGCCGAGGAGGTCGACGCCATCCGCGACATCCTGCGCCGCTACCAGGGCGACGAGGTCGTGATCCACGGACTGCAGACCCGCCAGGCGGGCCGTCAGCGGTTCGTGTCCATGCACGTGCTCGTGCCCGGCTCCTGGGACGTGGCCCGCGGTCACGACCTGTGCCACGCCATCGAGACCGAGGTCCAGGACACCATGCCGGGCACGACCTGCATCACACATCTGGAGCCGCTGGAGGACCCGCGCGCCTGGGAGGACCTGCACGAGGGCCACCAGGATGTCTGAGCGCCTCATCACCGACCCGGAGTGGTACCGCACCGCGGTCATCTACCAGGTGCACGTCCGCTCCTTCGCCGACTTCGACGGTGACGGCATCGGGGACTTCCGCGGCCTCACCGCGCACCTGGACCACATCCAGGACCTGGGCGCGACGGCGGTCTGGCTGCTCCCGTTCTACCCGTCGCCCCTGCGCGATGGTGGCTACGACATCGCCGACTACACCGGCATCAACACCGAGTACGGCGGCATGCGCGACTTCCGCCGCTTCGTGGCCGCAGCCCACGACCGCGGCCTGCGCGTCATCACCGAGGTCGTGATCAACCACACCAGTGACCAGCATGAGTGGTTCCAGCGCTCCCGCCATGCGAAACCGGGCAGCAAGTGGCGCGACTTCTACGTGTGGAGCGACACCAACCGGCGCTACGCGGACGCGCGGATCATCTTCACCGATTTCGAGTCGTCGAACTGGACGTGGGACCCGGTCGCCGGCGCCTACTTCTGGCACCGCTTCTACTCCCACCAGCCGGATCTCAACTTCGACAACCCGGCCGTGCACGACGCCGTACTCAAGGTGGTGGACTTCTGGCTGGGACTGGGGGTGGATGGGCTACGCCTCGACGCGATCCCGTACCTGTACGCCCGCGAGGGGACGTCCTGCGAGAACCTCCCCGAGACCCACGAGTTCCTGAAGAAGCTGCGGGCCCACGTCGACCGCACCTTCCCGGACCGCATGCTGCTCGCCGAGGCCAACCAGTGGCCCGAGGACACCCTCGACTACTTCGGCGACGGCGACGAGTGCCACATGGCCTTCAACTTCCCGGTGATGCCCCGGATGTACATGGCCGTGCAGATGGAGGACCGGTTCCCGCTCGTCGACATCCTGCAGCAGACCCCGGACATCCCGGAGGGGGCGCAGTGGGCCCTGTTCCTGCGCAACCACGACGAGCTGACCCTGGAGATGGTCACCGACGAGGAGCGGGACTACATGTACCGCGTCTTCGCGGCCGACAACCAGGCCCGGATCAACGTGGGCATCCGCCGGCGCCTCGCCCCGCTCCTCGACAACGACCGCCGCAAGATCGAACTGCTGAACGGCCTGCTGCTGTCCCTGCCGGGGACGCCGATCATCTACTACGGCGACGAGATCGGCATGGGTGACAACATCTACCTCGGGGACCGCGACGGTGTGCGCACGCCGATGCAGTGGAGCGCCGACGCCAACGCCGGCTTCTCCAAGGCCAACCCGCAGAAACTGTTCCTGCCCGTCAACATCGACCCCGAGTACCGCTACGAGTCCGTCAACGTCGCCGCGCAGCAGGCCAACCCCAACTCGCTGCTGCTGTGGATGCGCCGCCTGATCAACGTGCGGCAGCGGTTCCCCGTGTTCGGGACGGGCACGATGGAGTTCCTGCTCCCCGAGAACCCCAAAGTCCTGTGCTATCTGCGCGAGGACGAGGAGACCACCATCCTGGTGGTGGCCAACCTCAGCCGCTTCTCCCAGTACGTCGAGCTCGAACTCGGCGAGTACCGCGGCAGCGTCCCCGTCGAACTCTCGGGAGGCTCGGAATTCCCGCCGGTGGGGGAACTGCCCTACCTGCTCACCTTGGGGCCGTACGCGTTCTACTGGTTCGAGTTGCGCCCGCCCGAGTACCCCGGGGAACGCGACACCGACGAACTGCCCGTGCTCACAACCACGGCGACGTGGGACTCGTTGTTCACCAACAGCCGGTCCCGTGCGGGTCTGGAAGCCGTTCTCCCCGGAGCACTGGTCGGCCGCCGGTGGTTCGGCGGCAAAGGGCGCCGCGTGACGGGCCTGAGCATCACCGCTCATATGGCGTTGCCCGGGCTGGGCACCCCGACGCCGCGCCTGCTCCTGCTCGAGGTCACGTACTCCGAGGGTGAGCCCGAGACGTACGTGATGCCGGTGATGTACCTGCCCGAGGAACATGCCGAGGAGTTCCTGCTCGACCACCCCGGCGCGGGACTCGTGCGCCTCGTCTCGCGGGGGGAGCGCGGACTCGACGGCTTCCTCGTCGACGCCATGGCCGAGGAGGGGTTCGCGCAGAGCCTGCTCACCCTCATGGCCCGGCGGCGGAGGCTGCGGCACGACGGCAGTGACCTGCGCGGGGTCGCCACCCGCCGCATGGCCGACGTGCTGGCCGGCGACCCCCCCGACGCCCTGTGGCCGACCATTCACCGCGGCGAGCAGAGCAACAGCAGCGTGTTCTTCGGCGACCGCATCGTCATGAAGCTCTACCGCCACTCCGACATCGGGATCAACCCCGACTGGGAGCTCAGCCGCTTCCTCACCGAGCGCGCCGGGTTCGAGTACAGCCCACCGGCCCTCGGCGCCATCGAACTCGTGGACACCAGGGGCGACGTGCGCACCCTCGCCGTGGCCCACGCCCAGATCCCCAACGAGGGGGACGCCTGGACGTACTACCTGTATCAGCTGGGCCGCTACTTCGAGGCGCTGCCCAGCGTGGGGCGCCGCCGCCTGAGCAGCCAGCCCATTGCCGACCCCCTCGCCCTGCAGCCGCAGGAGGTTCCGGTCCTGGCGGAGGAGATGCTCGGCCCGCTGTTGCAGAACACCGCCCTGCTGGGGCTGCGTACCGCCGAGATGCACCTGGCCCTGGCCAGCGATGTCTCCGACCCCGCCCTGCGGCCGGAGCCCTTCGACCCCCACTACCAGCGGTCCCTGTACCAGTCGATCCGCAACCAGTTGCGCCGCTCGCTGGCCACCCTGCGCCGGAGTCTGCCGCACCTGGTGCCCGCCGACCTCGAGATGGCGGAGCACCTGCTGGACCGGGAGGCGGAGGTGTTCGCGTCCCTGTCTGCGGTGAAACAACTGCGGATCTCCGGACTGAGGATGCGCATCCACGGTGACTACCACCTGGGTCAGGTGCTGTTCACGGGCAAGGACTTCTCCATCATCGACTTCGAGGGGGAGCCGTCCAAGGCGATCTCTGCCCGACGGATCAAACGCTCACCGCTGCGGGACGTGGCCGGGATGCTGCGGTCCCTGGACTACGCGGCCGCCGCGGCCCAGCGGGAGTACGTGGTGCGGTACAACGTCCGGCGCGCCGGCGCCGAACTGGCCGGCCTGGGGGCGGCCTTCTGGTCCGGCTGGGCGGGGGACCGGTTCCTGCAGTCCTACTTGACGGCCGTGGCCGACGACCTGCTGGTGGAGAACGACGAGTCGACCGCCGTGCTCCTGCGGGCCTTCATGGTGCAGAACGCCGCCTACGAACTCGAGTACGAACTGAACCACCGGCCCGACTGGGTCGGGATCCCGCTGCATGGGCTCATCGGCATGCTGCCCGCGTGACAGTCGTCCCCACTAGGATCCGAGGGTGAACCGTCCGCTCGCCGCCGTACTCGACGTCGTCGTCGTGTTGATCTTCGTCACCGTGGGGCGGTCAGCCCACGCGGAAGAAGCGACCGGCGTGCTCTTCACAGCGCTGCCGTTCCTCATCGCCCTGGCCGTCGGCTGGGCGATCGCCCTGGGCGCACACCGGACCCCCGAGGCGCTGTCCACGGGCCTGCTTGTCTGGGCAGTGACGTGGGCAGGCGGCCTCGTGTTGCGGAATCTCGTGTTCCACGAGGGGACGGCGCTGCCGTTCGTCGTGGTTGCCGGGATCTTCCTGGCCTGCGGTCTTATCGGGTGGCGGGCTGTGGCCCGGCTGGTATCGCACCGCCGGGCCGCCGCCTCGGATCAGTAGCCGCGGTCGCGGGCGCCGCCGTAGCCGCCGCGGTTGCCGTAGCCACCACGGCCACCGCCACCGCCGCCGCCGCGGTTTCCGCGGTCTTCGCGCGGCCGGGCCTCGTTGACGACGATGCGCCGTCCGTCGAGGTCGGCATCGTTGAGGCCGTCGATCGCGGCCTGTGCTTCGGCATCCGTGGCCATCTCGACGAACCCGAAGCCTCGGGACCGGCCGGTGTCGCGGTCGGTCAGGACTCGGGCAGAGGTGACGCTGCCGAACTCCGCGAAAGCACCCTCAAGGGTGTTGTCGTCCACGGAATAGGCGAGGTTGCCAACGAACA
Source organism: Actinomycetota bacterium (assembly GCA_029978705.1). GTDB lineage: Bacteria > Actinomycetota > Actinomycetes > S36-B12 > CAIWTL01. Next base: position 9,862 of record JAPOIY010000010.1, on the reverse strand, counting down.
ATCTGTTCCCCACGGGGAAACTCCTTCTTCTCGGTGATTCACGCCGAAAGGAACTTCCCAGAACACAGCCGGCCGCCTTGAGGGTACCGCAGGCGGGGAACGCATGACACCTCGGCCGGTGACGGCGCGCCGAAGGGGCCTCCGCTCGCGTATCGCGTCCCGCTTTGGCAGGGTGTGGGCGACGAGAGGGGCCAACGTGGCGGAGCAGTCCGACGTCCTGGTGATTTTCGGTATCACCGGGGACCTGGCGAAAGTGATGACGTTCGGTTCCCTGTACCGGCTGGAGCGCCGCGGCAAGTTGTCGTGCCCCATCGTCGGCGTGGCCTCTGACTCCTGGACCATGGACGACCTGCGGACCCACGCCCTGGCTGCCATCACCGGCACCGGGGTGGAGGTCGACGACGCGGTCTTCGACCGGCTGATGGACCGCTTCAGTTACATCTCGGGCGACTTCCTCGCCGACGACACCTACAACCGCATCGCAGCGGCCATCCCCGACGCGCAGGCTCCCGCGTTCTACCTCGAGATCCCGCCGTCTCTGTTCGGCCGCGTGGTGCAGCACCTGTCCGAGGCCGGCCTGACTCGTAACGCTCGGGTGATCGTGGAGAAGCCGTTCGGCCACGACCTCGCCTCCGCCAAGGCGCTGAACGACGAACTGCACACCTACATCGACGAACAGCAGCTGTATCGGATCGATCACTTCCTAGGGAAGATGCCGGTCGAGGACATCCTCTACCTGCGGTTCGGCAATCAGATGCTGGAGCCGATCTGGAACCGGCGCTACATCCAGTGCATCGAGATCACCATGGCCGAGAACTTCGGCGTGGCCGACCGGGGATCGTTCTACGATCCGGTCGGCTGTCTGCGGGACGTGGTGCAGAACCACCTGCTGCAGGTGCTGAGCATGGTCGCCATGGAACCGCCTGCCGGTGTCGGCACCGACATCATCAACGACCGCAAACGTGACGTCTTCATGGCGATGCCGCCGGCCGACCCGGGCCACTACGTGCGCGGACAGTACGACGGCTTTCTCGACGTGGTGGGTGTCGCCCCGAACTCGACGACCGAGACGTACTGCGCCCTCCGCCTGGACGTGGAGAACTGGCGCTGGCACGGTGTGCCGTTCTTCATCCGGGCGGGCAAGGCGCTTCCCGAGCGGGTCACCGAGGTCCGCGTGGTCTTCCGTCGGCCCCCGCCGCTGCCGATCGCGTCGTCCCGGGCCCACCACCCGTCGCCCAACGAACTGGTCCTGCGCATCGACCCCGACCCCGGGGCGCGCCTCCAGCTGGTGGCCAAGGCCGCCGATGGCCAGGGGTTCCGCGACATCCACCTCGATATGGAGTTCTCGGACGAGGGCGGCGACGGGCCCACCCCGTACGAGGAGTTGCTGAGTGCCGCGATGGCCGGCGACAAGGACAACTTCGCCGACCAGAACGCCGTCGACGAGACCTGGCGGGTCGTGCAGCCCCTGCTGGACAACCCGCCGCCCGTCATCTCCTACGAACAGGGCACGTGGGGTCCCGCCGAGGCCAACCGCCTCACCAAGGCGTATGGCGGCTGGCGGGAGCCGTGGCTGGGCGCCTGAGGCCCGCTAGCTGAGGGGGGACTCGCCGCCACCCGCCAGGGCGTGGGCGGCGTTGATGAGCCCGATGTGACTGAATGCCTGTGGCATGTTCCCGAGCATGCGCCCCGCCTTGTCGTCGTACTCCTCGCTGAGCAGGCCCACGTCGTTGGCCAGGCTCAGCAGTCGGTCGAACTTGCGCTGGGCCTCGTCGCGCTCGCCGATGAGCGCGAGGCACTGCACGAGCCAGAAGGAGCAGATGAGGAACGCCCCTTCCTCGCCTGCCAGCCCGTCGTGGGTCTCGTCGGTGCGGTACCGCAGCACGAGTCCATCGTTGCCCAGGTCCTTGGCGACCTCGTGGATCGTGTTGATGATGCGCGGGTCGTCCGGCGGCAGGAACCCGACCAGCGGGATCATCAGCAGGCTCGCGTCCATCGCTTTGCTGCCGTAGTACTGCGTGAAGCAGTTGCGCTCGGGATCGACGGCGTTCGCCAGAATGTCGGCCTTGATCTCCTCGGCGAGGGCGCTCCAGTGGTCCCGGTCGCCGTCGAGGCCGAACTCGTCGATGCACCGCACCACCCGGTCCACCGCGACCCACGCCATCACCTTCGAGTAGGTGAAGTGCTGCGGGTCGCCGCGCACCTCCCAGATGCCCTCATCGGGTTTCTGCCACTGCTCCTCGACGAAGCCGGCCACCGCCTGCTGCAACCGCCACGCGGCGCCGCGCAGCGCTCCCTGGGAGGCCATGCCGTAGCGGCGCCCGAGGTACGCGGCGTCGCTCAATTCCCCGTAGACGTCCAGTTGGAACTGTCCGGCCGCACCGTTGCCCACCCGCACCGGCTTCGACCCCTCATACCCGTCGAGCCAGTCCAGAGTGACCTCCGGGATCCACCGCTTGCCGGTGATCGTGTACATGATCTGCATGTCCTCGGGGTCACCGGCCACGGCGCGGACCACCCAGTCCCGGAACTGGTAGGCCTCGTCCCGGTACCCCTCCAGGATCAGCGCCGCCAGCGTCATGGAGGCGTCCCGCAACCACGTGAACCGGTAGTCCCAGTTGCGGTGACCGCCGATCGTCTCGGGCAGCGATGTCGTCGCAGCTGCCGCGATCGCTCCCGTCGGGCCGTAACTGAGTGCCTTGAGGGTGATCAGCGACCGTACGACCGCATCCCGATAGGGCCCCTGGTAGGTGGCGGTCCGGGCCCAGGTCTGCCACCACTCGGTGGTGACCCGCGCCGTCACGTACGGGTCGCGGGGCATCGGCGCGGGCTCCCACGGCCGGTACCACATGATCTGCAGTGCCCGGCGGTCGCCGGGACGCACGGAGAACTCGCAGATCGCGGACCCGTCGGCGACGCGGGCCTCGGTGTCGGTGGGGACGACGTGCTGAATGATGTCGGGACCCGCCTGGGCGATCAGCCCCACCGCGCTCTTGTCGAAGAACGGCTTGATGTTGCCGAAACCGAACCGGGGCGCCATGACCGACCGCATCGGCACGTCCCCGCTCAGTCCCTCCACGATCCGGATGATGACCGGGCGGCGGTTCTCCCGGATCGGCATGAAGTCGACCACACGAGCCGATCCCGAGGCGGTGGTGAACGTAGTCTCCAGGACCAGCGTGTCCTTGCGGTAGGCCCGTTCGATGCCGGTGATCTCCTCGACCGGGCGCACGGTCCAGTGGCCGTTGGCCTCCGTCCCGAGAAGCGCCGCGAACGTGGCATCGGAGTCCAGCCGGGGCAGGCAGAGCCAGTCCATGGCTCCCTCGCGGGAGATCAGGGCGTTGGTGTAGAGGTCGCCGATGAGCGCGTAGTCCTCGATGAGTGCGGCCATGACCGCCATCGTGCCGCAGCGGGGTGGGGCGGCGCGCGGTGGCGGACTACTCCACCCGCCGACTGAAGATCAGATCCTGGACGCGGTGGCCGTGGCGCAGGCCCCGGCGCTCGAAGCGGGTGAGCGGGCGCCAGTCGGGCCGGGGGGCGAAGCCTGGGTAGTCGTTGCGCAGCAACGGCTCCGCGCTCAGCACCGTGAGCATCTCGTGGGCGTACTCCGACCAGTCCGTGGCGGCGTGGAACCGGCCGCCCGGCTGCAGTCGGTCCGCGGTGAGTCCCACCAGGTCGGGACGCACGAAGCGCCGTTTGTGGTGGCGCGGTTTGGGCCACGGGTCCGGGAAGAACAGTCGCACGCCCGCCAAGGACTCCGGGGGGACCATGTGCCGCAGCACCGTCACGGCGTCGCCGTGGACCACCCGAACGTTGTCCAGGCCAAGGGCGGCGACGCGGCGCAGGAGCGCGGCCACACCGGCTGTGTGCACCTCGACGGCCACCACGCCGGTACCGGGGTCGGCCGCCGCCATCTGCGCGGTGGTCTCGCCCATGCCGCTGCCGACCTCGAGGACGACGGGCAGGTCCGGCGGGAATGGGAGCTGCCACGGTCCGGCAATCATCGGGATGCCGTAGCGCGGCAGCAGGGTGCGCATCGCCTCCTTCGCCTGGACCCCCAACCGGCCGGTCCGGGCATGGAACGTGCGCACGCCGGACTCGGCTGTTGTGCGGTGCGGCATGCTGTCAGTGTCGCAAGCGGGCTGGAGGTGACAGATGGCGGACGTCGCGTTGGTACCGGGGTGGTTGGACCTGGTCCCCGTGCCGGACATCACGGTGGCCCACTGGGACGCCGGCGAGCCGGTGCCGCCGCAGGAGGTCCTCGACCGGGTGGTGTTCTTCGTCCCGCCGTACATGGGAGCGCTAGCCGATGTCGCCCTCGCGCAGCGGATGCCGCGACTGCAGGTGGTGCAGGCGCTGATGGCGGGGGTGGACGGGATGGCGGAGGTGCTGCCCTCCGGTGTCGAGTTGCGGCGCGCGGTCGGCGTCCACGACGCCAGCACCGCCGAACTCGCGGTCGGCCTGATGATCGCCGCCCAGCGTGGCCTCGACGTCGCCGCCCGGAACATGTCGGAGGGGCGCTGGGATCACCGCAGGCTGCGGTCCCTGGCGGACAGCCGGGTCGCGATCGTGGGCTGGGGCGGCGTCGGCCGGGCCATCGCAGCGCGGCTGGCACCTTTCGAGTGCGAGGTGACCGCGTTCTCCCGGTCGGGTACCGACGGGGCGCTGCCGGTGGAGTCGCTGACGCGGCGGTGGGACCAGTTCGACATCGTCGTCCTCGCGCTTCCCCTGACGCCCGAGACCACTCCGTTCCTCACCGCCGACCGGCTCGCCGCTCTCGCGCCGGGAACGCTGGTCGTGAACGTGGGCCGTGGCGGTCTGGTCGACACGGGGGCCCTGGTTGCCGAAGTGCAGTCCGGCCGGCTGCGAGCCGCCGTGGATGTCACCGATCCGGAGCCGTTGCCGGCCGAGCACCCCCTGTGGCGGGCGCCAGGGGTTCTCGTCACGCCTCATGTGGGCGGCAACAGTGCGGCGTTCCCGCCGCGGGCGACTGGCATGGTGCAGCGGGAGCTGGCGGCGTTCGCGGCGTCCCGAGCCGCCGGGGGATGAGCGGGGGGACAAAAAGAAACTGGGGAGCTTCGGCGACTCGATTCCGAAGCTCCCCAGTTCGGGGGGATTTGATGTGCCACTAGTGAAGCGCAGAGCGCCTCTGATCCGGGTCAGGCGCTCCTCAAGGTTGCCTCAAGAGTCGGGCCGGTCGAATCCGACGATCAGGATGTGCACGCTGACGATCAGCACCCAGAGGGGGAAGACCAGCGCCAGCCAGTCGTTGAGGGTGGACCCGAACAGCAGGAGCAGCGTCGTCACGTACCCCACGATGACCAGCCAGAGGGGTGCCACCTTGGTGCGGGACACCAGCGTCGTCACCGAGATGACGAACACCCCGGCCATGCGCAGCCCGAAGCTCGCGATGAGCTCGGCCGATAGGGCAGTCGCGAGGGTCACGGTCGAGTCCGGCTGGCTGGTGCCCTGTGGGTACATCCGTGCGACGCCGCCGAGGGTGGCAGCCGAGACGAACGTGGTCATCACGTACAGCAACCCGGAGCCCAAGAAGATGGTGGAGAAGAGGCGATCCTCGCGGTCGCCGAGGCGGGTGCGGATCACCCCGATGAACCACAGGAAGGCGATGCCGGTGAACGGGACCAGGGCGATGGCGATCACCCCGAGTTGGAACTGATCGGAGTTGGCCAGCCATCCCGCGCCTTCGGTCGGGGCGCCCCCCATGCGGCTGATGGTCATCTCGAAGAGGGTGAAGAGCGCGAACACGACACCCGCCACCCCGGCAGCACGGGGGGCCCGAAAACTCTGCACCAGAGGGGAACTGGCCTCGTTGGCCTTCTGCTCGTCCATGGGGAGAGAAGGTATCGCGGAAGGGTGCGGCTTGTACGTCGCGGCACGGAACGCGCGCATCTGTGTGCCGGGTGCGCCATAGTCGGCGCATGTCCTCGGTCCCGCCCAGCGCCCGTGTCGTGGTGCTCGGCAGCATCAATCTCGACCTGGTGGCCACCGCCCCCCGGTTCCCCCATCCCGGTGAGACGGTGCTGGGCGACGCCCTGGCCCAGGTGCCGGGAGGGAAAGGCGCGAACCAGGCGGTAGCAGCAGCGCGGGCGGGGGGTGCGACCACACTGGTCGGTTCCGTGGGCGACGACGATCTGGGCCGCCGGGTGATGCAGTTCCTCGCGGACGAGAAGTTGGACCTGACGCACGTGTCCGTGCTGTCCGGGGTGCCGTCCGGCATCGCCCTCATCACCGTGGTGCCCGGCTCGGACAACACCATCGTGCCGGTGCTGGGCGCGAACGCCGAGATCTCCGCCGATGCCCTCACGGATATCGCCCTGACCCCGGACGACGTCGTCGTGCTGCAGTTCGGTGTGCGGATGGAGGCCGTGCTGGACGCACTGGAGGCGGCTCAAGCTGCGGGCGCCACGGTGGTGCTGAACGCGGCCCCCGCCGCGGAGTGCCCACCCCGGTTGCTGCGCGACCCCGACGTCCTGGTCGTCAACGAGACGGAGCTGGCGATGTTCGCGCTCGGGGACCCGAAGGCGGCGACCGCCGACCCGGGCCGCGTCGCCGAGTTGGCGTCGTCGCTGGACCGGACCGGGGTCACCGTCGTCACGCTGGGTCCGGCGGGAGTGGTGGTGGTCGGGGACGGCGACGTCTTCACAACGCCCGCGCGGGCGACCACGGTCGTCGACACCACGGGTGCGGGGGACTGCTTCGTCGGCAATCTGGCTGCTCGGCTGGCGGTGGGGGACGATCTACCGGCGGCGGTGCGCTTCGCCGTCACCGCATCCTCGTTGGCCTGCGAGACGCTGGGCGCGGGCGTGTCCATGCCCACCGGGGCCCAGACCCGCGCGGCGCTGGGGGGCTAGCGTCTCGGGCCGAGCGGCCCTGTCCTCCCGGTGATTCCGGGCGTAGCGTGGGAATCAGGGGTGGTTGTCATGTCGTTGACGTGGCTCATCGTGATCATCGTGGTCGTTGTTCTGGTTCTGTTGCTCGTGGCGCTGTCGGTGCGCATCGTGCAGCAGTACGAGCGGGGGGTGGTGTTCCGCCTCGGCCGGGTCATCGGGGAGCGGGAGCCCGGGCTGACGCTGATCCTTCCGCTCATCGATCGGCTGACGCCGGTGTCGCTGCGCATCGTCACGATGCCGATCCAGTCGCAGGGGATCATCACGAAGGACAACGTGAGCGTGGACATCGCCGCGGTCGCCTACTACCGCATCGTGGACGCGACGCGATCGCTCGTGGCGATCGAGAGCGTGCAGGCGGCGATCGGGCAGATCGCGCAGACGACGCTGCGCAGTGTGGTCGGTCAACACTCGCTCGATGAGACGCTGGCGGAGACCGACCGCATCAATACCGACATCCGCACCATCCTGGAGTTACACCAGGCCGAGTGGGGGGTGCAGATCCTGATCGTGGAGTTGAAGGACATTCAACTGCCCGAGGGGATGAAGCGCGCGATGGCGCGGGAAGCCGAGGCCGAGCGCGAGAAGCGGGCGAAGATCATCGCAGCGCAGGGAGAGGCCATGGCCGCGGATTCCCTGGCGGCGGCCTCCGACGTGATGGTGGCGCACCCGTTGGCACTGCAGTTGCGCAACCTGCAGACGCTGGTCGAGCTCGGCGTGGACAAGAACAGCACCGTCGTCTTCCCCGCGCCCCTCATGAGTACCATCGCCGACATCGGCAACCTCCTGCACCGGGAAGCCGAGGCGGTGCACGATCTGCGCACCCCGTCCTCCCCAAACACCGCCTCCCCCCACCCCGCACGCGGTGCTTGAACGGTCGCTTCCGGGGGCGTAGCGCGCCGGGAAGCGACCACTCCAGCACCGCGTGCGCCGAGGGGTGGGCAGTGGCACGCCGAAGTGGGAGAGTCTGACGTGTGTCCGACGCGTCCCCTCCCGGCAGCGGCCTGCAGCGACCCCTCGGCCTGACCGAAACCATCTGCGCCGAGTACTTCCGCCAGGTGCCGTGCGGCCTGCAGGTCGTCGCCGCCGTGACCATCGACCGGGAGCTTCCCCGCGACGCCGTGCGAGAGGCCGCCGAGCGGGTCCGGCAGGCGCATCCTGTCCTGGCCAGCGTTCTCCAGCGGGAAGCCGGCGGGCGGTGGCGGTTCGGCCCCGCCGGGCCGGACGCCGTCGAGGTGCGCGGCGCTCCGAGCGGCAGCGCCTGGCGCGATCGGTTCCGGGCTGCACTGCAGGAGCCGTTGGATCCGGCGCGGGCGCTGTGGCGCCTAGAGGTGGTGGAGCGACCGACCGACGCGCCGCAAACCTCCGCCCTCATCCTGGTGGCGCATCACGCCGCAGTGGACGGCGAGAGCGCGTTGACGATCCTGACCGAGTTGCTCCAGTCCGCCCGCCCAACGGCGCTTCCCGCGCTGCCCGCGTTGGAGGACCTGCTTCCCGACGTGCCGGCCAGCCCGGGAGCGGCAGCTGGTGCCGTCGCAGAGGGCGCGTGGCCGGTCCTGCAGGAAGCGCCGACTGGCCAGCGCACCTTCGGGTTCCTCACCCTCGAGGTTCCCGGCGACGTGCTGGCTGCCGTGCACACACGCGCGCAGGAAGAGGGGACGACGGTTACCAGCGCACTGATGGTCGCCTTGTGTGCCGCCAGCCGGGCGTTGCCCGATACGACGGACACGATTGGGTTCAATGTCCCCGCTGACGCTCGCGGCCGGGTGACCCCACCGCTGGATGCCCAGACTGTCGGTGCCTACTTCGTGCGCTCCCACATCTTTGCGGACCGGAGCGACGCCCCTCGCGACCCGTGGGCACTCGCTCGAGACTTGGCCCACGCCGCCCACGCCGACGTCTCTGCCTGCCTGAGGCGTCCTGCCGCCTGGACGACCGACGAGGTCGCCGCCCTCGTGCGCCGCCAGTGCGACGACCGGCGGTCCCACTTCGACCTGGCGTTCCTGCTCACCAACCTGGGGGCGGTGCGGCTGCCCGACGACGTACACGGGTTCTGGTTCACCACCGTGCAGAGCACAGGAGTGGAGGCGTTCGTCGTGAGCGCGGCAACGCTGGCGGACACGCTGCACCTGGGAGTGGCGTGGCCGGATCCCCTGGTGGACCGGGCGAGCGGCGAGACCCTCGCGCAGGCATTCCGCGATGCCCTCCGCTACCTGACCTGATCGGGAGCGGAGCCCGGTGGTCACACCGGATGGTGGGCATTCACCACTCCACAACGTCACCAGTCGCTTACGCTGGGTAACCCTGGGGGCAGAAGGCGGCCGAGATGGATCACGTACTCAAGAGCTTCGCACGCGTCGGGTTGGTGGCGGTGACGGCCGGAGCCCTGGCAGGGCTGGGCCTGGTGGGAACAGGGGCGTCGGCGAGCACCGCGGGTCAGGTCACGGAGTTCTCCAACGGAATCACTGCTGGCTCCTACCCGCGCGACTTGGCTGTAGGTGCCGACGGCAACCTGTGGTTCACCGCAGACCATGGTCCGCAGATCGGCAGGATAACGCCGGCGGGCGTGGTGACTGAGTTTTCCGCGGGGTTGACGGGTTCGGGCCATCACGGAATAGCGGCGGGCCCGGACGGGAATGTGTGGTTCACGGGATATGACGGCACGATCGGTAGGATCACGGTGGCTGGTCAAGTCACGTTGTTCAGCAATGGGATTACTGGCGGCGGTCTCTTCGATATTGCGGCGGGTCCGGACGGCAACATGTGGTTCATTGAGTACGCCGGTCACAAGATCGGGCGGATCACGCCACAGGGTGTGGTCACGGAATTCTCAGCCGGCCTGACGGCCAATGCGGGTCCGCACAGTATCGCGGCGGGTCCGGACGGCAATCTGTGGTTCACCGAGTACGACGCCAACAAGATCGGGCGGATCACGCCACAGGGTGTGGTCACGG
>JAPOIY010000068.1 GCA_029978705.1 Actinomycetota bacterium | reverse complement strand
GGCGATCACATTCGGGCTGGGAGCCATCACCTGATGACGACCACCACGACCGTGCCCGGCGGGAACCGGGAGGTGCTCACCGGATGGGGCTGCACCGCTCCGAGTGCGGCCACCGTCTGGCGCCCCCGCACCCCCACTGAGACGGCCGCTGCACTCACGACGATCGGCGACCGTGGGGCGATTCCCCGGGGCATGGGCCGCTCGTACGGCGATCCCGCCCAGAACGCGGGCGGGGCGGTCCTCGACCTCACCGGCATGGACCAGTTGTGGCTGGACGGCACCACGGGAGAGTTGGCGGCCCAGGCGGGGGCCTCCCTGGACGAGATCTTGCGACAGGCCGTCCCGCACGGGTGGTTCATCCCCGTCACGCCCGGGACGCGCTTCGTGAGCGTGGGGGGGGCGATCGCCGCCGACGTGCACGGCAAGAACCACCACCGGGACGGCAGTTTCGGGTCCCACGTCCGCAGCCTGGACCTGCTCACCGCGGACGGAGCGACCTCCACGCTCACACCCGACGGGCCCCGGGCCGCCGACTTCTGGACCACCGTGGCGGGCATGGGACGCACCGGCGTCATCACGAGGGCCACCATCGACATGTTGCCGATCGAGACCTCGCTCCTTCGCGTGGACACCGACCGCTTCACGTCCTTGGACGACCTGATGGCCCGGATGGTCGAGGCGGACGAGCACTACCGCTACACGGTCGCGTGGGTGGACTCGGTCAACGGCACCGGGGACTTCCGGTCCGTGCTCACCGGCGGGGACCACGCCGCCCTCGCCGACCTCGATGCCCGGCAGTCGCGGGACCCGCTGGCCTACGACCCGGACGTGCGGCTGACCGCACCCCCCTGGTTCCCGGCCCGCGCCCTCAACCGGTGGTCGGTAGCTGCCTTCAACGAAGTGTGGTTCCGCAAGGCCCCCCGGCACCGCCGCGACGAACTGCACACCATCGCCGACTTCTTCCACCCCCTGGACATGGTCCGGGGCTGGAACCGGGTCTACGGAAGCGGCGGGTTCGTGCAGTACCAGTTCGCCGTGCCCGACGCCCGGGCCGACGTCGTGGGGGTGGCCCTCGACCGGCTTCGCACCGCCGGGGCACCGTCCTTCCTCACCGTCCTCAAACGTTTCGGGCCCGGCAACCCTGCGCCTCTGTCCTTTCCCACCCCGGGCTGGACCCTGGCCCTGGACATCCCGGCCGGCGTCCCGGGGCTTGCGGCGACCCTGGATGCACTCGATGAGGTGGTGCTGGGTGCCGGCGGCCGACACTACCTCGCGAAGGACGCCCGTATGACCCCGGCCACATTCTCTGCGGGGTATCCCAGGCTTGCCGACTGGCGGGAGCGGGTAGACACCCTCGACCCCACCGGTCGTTTCATGTCCGATCTGTTCCGGAGGCTGCTGCCGTGATGAACGCCCTGCACGAACCTCAGTCCGTGGTCGTCCTGGGAGGGACGTCCGAGATCGCCCGGGCGATCGTCGCGGAACTCCCCCCGTCCCACCTGCGCCGTGTCGTGCTCGCGGGCCGGCCCTCCCCGGTCCTCACCGAGGCAGTAGCCGAGACGGAGCGGGACCTGGCGGTGCGCGGCAGCAGCGCGGTCGTGACGGAGGTGGCCTTCGACGCTCTCGACACCGACTCCCACCCGGCCGTGATCGGGGCCCTGTTCGCCGAGGACGTGGACCTGGTGATCCTGGCGTTCGGGGTCCTGGGTGACCAGGAGGAATTCGAGACCGACCCCGCGGAGGCGGTCCTGGCGGCACGGGTCAACTACGTGGGCGCCGTCAGCGCCGGGCTGCTCGTGGCCGATCAGTTGCGCCGGCAGGGCCACGGCGCTCTCGTCGTTCTCTCATCCGTGGCAGGGCTGCGGGCCCGGCGGTCCAACTTCGTCTACGGCTCCACGAAGGCCGGCCTCGATGTGTTCGCCCAAGGACTGGCGGACTCGCTGGTCGGCAGCGGCGCGAGCGTCCTCGTCGTGCGTCCGGGGTTCGTGCGGACGCGGATGACCGAAGGCCTGGCCGAGGCGCCGCTGGCGGTCTCCCCGCAACAGGTGGCCCAGGACACCCTGAAAGGGCTGCGCAAGGGTTCCCACACCGTGTACTCGCCGGCCGCCATCGGCGCGGTCATGGCGGGACTGCGTTCGGTCCCCCGGCCGCTGTTCCGGAAGTTGCCGATATGACGGCTGCGGCGTCGGAGCCCGGCGTCGAGTCGGCGGGCAACCGGGCGGCGATCCGCGAATGGGTCGGCATGGCAGTCGTCGGCGGCCTCAGTGTCGTGGTCGACTTCGGCGTCTTCAACCTGCTGCTCCATGTGGGAGCGAGTCCGGCTATCGCCAACCTGACGGCGCTGGTGGTCGCCACTCTGGCGGCCTTCGTCGGCAACCTGCGCTGGACCTTCTCCCACCGTGAGATCGGCGATCCCAAACGCGCCCTGATCCTGTTCTTCGTCGTGAACGTGGTCAGCGCGGGCGTGGTGCAGGTGGCCGTCATGGGAGCCGCCCTGGTCAGTGTGGACGTCGCCTGGCTCAACGGGGTAAAGCTCGCGGCCACGGTCCTGGCCACGGTCGCCCGGTTCTGGCTGTACCGCTCGCTCGTCTACCGCTGACGCCGTCTCGCCCGGCGTGGATGTCAGCCGCTGGTCTTGATCAACACGGGGACCTCGTCGATCGTCAACGACTTGGTGGTCTCGCAGTCGCCGTCCGGAAGGTGGCACACCTCAGCGGAACCGCTCAGCGGATAGGAGGCGCGCACGTTCTTCGTGTCATCGCCCTTCGCCGTTTCGCCCCACGCGATGAACACTTCCTCTCCGTTCTTGGTGAATGAGCAGTTCACGTAGTCCGGCTTCTGCTCGCAGCCGTTGAACTTGGTGCCCAGCACCCAGTCGTTGAAGGTGGACAATGCGCGCGTAGCGGGGGCGCCGGGAGTGGTCTGGATCCCCGGGAAGGCGTTGTAGGTGGGCGTGGCGAAGTACCAGTAGTTGCGGCCCACGTCCTTACGCCAGCCGTCCAGGTAGGTGCGCACCGCCCAGGCCGCTGCCCGGTCGCCGGTGATGCGGCCGTTCGGCTCGCCGCCCGGCACACCCGTGTAGTAGTTCACCTCGGTGTCCCACAACTCCTTCGGCGGGGCGTTGAGTTTCGCCAGTTCCGCGCGGAACATGTCGATCTGCTTGCGTCGCGCGGCCGGCCCCGCCTCTCCGAAGGGGTAGAAGTGGCCGTTGTAGATGTCGAACGGCCAGTCCGCGGCCGCCAGCTTCTGCAGATAGGGCACCGCAAAACCGTTGAAGTAGTCCTTGCGGTGGGTCTGCATGCTGGCCATGGTGGTCTGCGCCTGCGGGTCCTCCTCCTTGACGACCCGCTGCACGATCTTGGTCATCTCAACCATCTGCTCAGGCGTGCCCTGCCAGAACTGGGGTGACGACGCCTCGTTCCAGGTCTCGTAGACACTGATGTCGCCCTTGTAGCGCTTGACCACGGCCCGCACGTAGTCCTCGAAGTACTTCAGGTCCTTCGGGGGAACGGAACTCTTCGGGCCGAAGACCTCGACGCTGGGATCGTCCGGGCTCCCGTCCGCCGCCCACTCCGGCGTGCCGCAGAAGGAATACATGAGGACCTGCGCGCCCCACGCCTTCTGGTTGTTGAGGGCGAGATCGAACATGCTCCAGTCGTACTGGCCCTTGCTCTTCTCCACGTCCCGCCACAGCGGGTAGCAGTTCATCCGGAAACTCGTCGAGTTGGTCTCCGGATTGGCGAGGAAGGAGTGGATGGTGAGGTCCGCCACTCCGATCTGCCGCGGCTTACCCTCCATCGTCACCGCCCGCGTGGTGGACTCGGTGGGAACCGGTGGAGCGATCGTGGTGAGCTGGGGACTCGGCGCGGGCGGCGGCGGGGAATCACTGGAACAGCCGGCCAGTGCGAGCGCGGTGGCCGCGACGACCCCCATCACAATCTGAGTCTTCATGTCCCCTCCGGTGCACTGCGTTACGAACCCCAGCAGCATACCTAGGGCTCTGACGACTCCCTTGCGCCCCCGGGGGGACCGGGGGCTCCCTCCGGGATCCCCCGGAAGGCCAGTACCGCGACGGCCATGACCGGCAGGAGGTAGCCGGCGGGGAAGTAGGGAAGGCCGAGCGGCACCTCGACGCCGGACTGGATCCCCAGGAACAGCACGACTGCCGCTGCCAGAGCGCCCGCCCGCCCCGTGCGCCGGAGGGCAACGGTCGCACCGACGGCGACCAGCGCCAGCAGGGTGACCGCACCCCAGAGCCCCGACTGCGCGACGGTCTCGAGGACCTCGTTGTGGGCGTGCAGCGGCAGCCAGCCGTCCCCGTCGAAGCGGGTCCGCCCGAGGCGGGCCCAGAACGCATCGCTCATGACGTCCGGGCCGTTGCCGGTCCAGGGGGCGTACCCGATGGCCAACTCGCCGAGCCGCCAGGCGAAGGGGCGGCCCGTGAACAGCTGGTCAAGGGGGATGCGGGCCCCGAACACGAGGTCGAGTGCGGGCGGCAGGACGGCACTGGCCAAGGCGACTGCCACCACCCACGGGCGCGCCCGGGGGTACCTCGTCATCAGCCACAGAGCGCCCGCAGCCAGAAGCGACGCCGCGATAGAGGTGCGACTCTGCGACCACAGAAGAGGCAGGAGAGTGACCGCGAGAAGGGCGACGACCCATGACGTTCTGGCGACCAGCGCCCACGCCACTCCGAGGACGAAGGTGAAGCCGCCCCCCTGAGCCAGCGTGTTGGGGTGTCCGGCGATACCGGCCAGAGCCGACAGGCCAAGAGTCTCGCGCTGGTAGTCGGCCGTCCCGTAGAGAGCGCCAGGCGTGAGTCCCACGACGGCCAACAGCCCCGCCACCAGGCTGGCAACCGCGACGAAGACGCCAGCCGCCACAGCGATACCGGTCGGCCACGGCGACGCACTCGGCCCCACGATCACGACGGCTGCCACCAGTGCCATCGCGAGACTGGCGACCGGGATGGCTTGGCCGAGGTAGGCGGCGGACAGCGCCGGAGCCGTCCAGAAGAGGACTGCTGCTCCCGCGGCCACAGCTCGGGAGCGGGTGGGCCGCTGCTGCGTCAGCAGGACCACCAGCCCGACGGCGGCAGCCAGCGCCACGACGACATCGGGCCAGCCGGGCTGCCGTACGTGCGGCACGAGCATGGCGACCAGACAGCGCAGGACCATGGCCGCCATCACGACAACCTGGACCGTGGCGCTCATCGGCCTCGGCCCCTCGGCGAGAAGCGCCCGACGGCTGCCTGACTCCGCCTCACTGGTCATGATCACCGCCCGGGTCGGCGCCGCACCCCCGGGGCCGACGCGCTCGATGCCCTACGGTAGTTGACGCCGTCCGACGAGCGGGCGACGCGGCCCGCCGCGGAGGACCTGTCATGAGCGAGCGCCCCCCGACGGTCAGCGCGCTCATGATCACCCACAACCGCGCCGAGTGGGTGGGCGCCAGCATCCGCAGCGTGCTCGATCAATCGGGCCCTACCTGGGAACTGCTGATCGCCGACGACGGGTCGAGCGACGACACCGTAGCCATCGCCACGGCTTTTTCCGACCCCCGCATCCGGGTGCTGCCCAGCATGCGGCTGGGTATCCCCGAGACCCGCAACCGCGGCCTGGCGGCCGCGCGTGGGCGTTACCTGGCCATCTGCGACTCCGACGACCTGAGCCGACCGGGCCGCTTCTCCGCCCAGGTGGCGGCCTTGGACGCCGACCCCGGTCTCGCCGGGGTGGGGACGCGCTTCGCCACGTTCGTCGTCGACCCGGCGGACGCTCGGGAGGCGGACTGGCGGTGGGGACTGCGCGGCGGACGCGGCCCTTTCGCCTTCCCTACCGCCATGCTGCGCACCGCGTCGGTGCGCGCAGTCGGGGGATTCGATCCGACCTTCCCCATCGTCGAGGACCTCGACCTGTGTTACCGCATCGCCGGCCAGGGCGGTCGGTTCGGAATCCTTCCAGAGGTCTTGGTCGACTACCGGGTCAGCCCACAGGGCGTCTCGCAGGACAACCCCGCCCTGTTCCACCACGCCGCTCGGGCCCAGTGGCGGGGGCTGCGTGCGCTGCGCGGTGGCTTCACCGCGGTTGGGTATCTGACCGTTGCCCAGACGCTCGGCCGGGCGACCCGGGACGCCTACCGCAGCCGGTTCTCCAACGCGACCGCCAGGTAGGCCGCGACTTCGGTGGCACGCGGGTGCCGTCTCGGAGCGGTGTCCCCCGCTGCCAACCGTTGCACGAGACCGAGGACGGGGGCCGCCACCCTGGGCCAGGTGTAGTCGGCGGCGAGTGCGAGGGCGGCGTCGGACATGGCTGCACGCCGCTGCGCGTCGTTCGCTAGGGCGACGAGCCCGTCGGCCCAGGCGACCGGATCCCCGGCGGGTAGGCAGAGGCCCGCGCCGGCAGCGCAGATCGCCTCACTGAGCACGCCGCCTTCTGTGGTCAGGGTGGGCAAGCCGGCCCACAGATGGTCGAGGAACCGGGTACGGAAACTCATGCGCGTCTCCGGGGAGTCGAAATGCCCGCAGACGCCCACGTCGGCGTCGCGCAGGTAGCCCCACCTCTCGTCGTGCGGTACCCACCGGTCGGCGAACACCACGGCGCCTTCCTCAACGAGATCACGGACCTCACGCGAGTCCAGCACTCCGGCCGCAGCGTCCTGTCCGACGAAGGCGCCTGAGGGGTGCCCGGCGGCCAGGAAGACCAAGGTGACGCGGGGATCGCGGCGACGGGCCAGTCTGACCCCCTCGATCAGTGTCGCCGGGTCGAACCAGTTCCATACCCCCCCGGTCCAGAGGGCCACGAAGGCGTCGTCGGGGACCAAGCGTCCCTTGATCACGCCGCGCGTCGGGTCCGGCGGCCGCTGAGCGGGCAAGCCGAACGGGGCGACCACCACCTCCGGTCGCGCCTCGCCATGTGGCCCGGTGGGCCGCTGCAGCCGCCCCGCCTGCCCCAGGGCTCCCCACAAGTAGTCCTTCTGCCGCTGGGAAGCCACCAAGAAGCCGTCACCGCATGCGATGGCGGCTGCATACTCCCGCTGGTTGCGTTCGATCAGTCGCCGGGCTTGACGGTCGGCGCGCCCGGGCGCCAGAACGGACGCCGGGTACTCGACGTAGGACGGAACGTAGAGGTCATAGAGCACCGAGGCGCTGCCGCGGTGGAGCCCCGCGGCCACGTCCACGCGCTGCGGCTGGGTGAGCACCACGTCATAGTCCATGGCGAGCCGACGAAAAGCACGGGGTGACGGTTTGCCATAGGGCACGACGGGAACTCCGAGATCTACATCCGGCTGTGCCGGGGCGGCCAGAACTGCATGCGCTCCCGATGCGCCCAACTCCCGTGCCCACGCACCCGCGCGGACAGCCGGTCCCGCCATGCGTCGTCCCGGCTGCTCTGAACTCACTACGAGAACAGTGCACCCCCGCAGCGGGCGTTGGTTCGCGCCCGGCGTGGCCGCGCCCGGAGGCTCCGGTATCACGCCCGCAGAATACCCGTAGGCCCCGGCTTTCTCGCCGGTGCTGCCACGGCTGCGGCTGTGGGATACTTGACTCCGCCGCAATGAGTCTCAGTAGCGAAGGATCCCCAGCCAGATGTCAGTCCCCGCTGAGTTGAGTGCGCGTTCCAGCCGCCCTCAGACAATATGGGAATACCGGGCGCTCATCTGGAACTTCACGCGCCGCGAGCTGAAGTCACGCTTCAAGGGCACTGTCATCGGATGGGCTTGGTCTTTCGTGGGGCCACTCGCAACCATTCTGATCTACAGCCTCGTCTTCTCGGTCATCGTGCGGGTCCAACCGCCCCCCTTCGGAAATGGTCATCCCGGCAATTACGCCGTGTGGCTGATCTGCGGCCTTGTGGCGTGGAACTTCCTCAACGAGTCGCTTCTGCAGGGAATGCCAGCACTGTTGGGCAACGGTGATCTCCTCCGCAAGGTGTACTTCCCGTCCTTCGTTCCTATCGTGGCGATTGCACTGGCGGTGGGCACGCAGAGCCTTATCGAACTGGGTATCGTCATGGCGATCCTGCTCGCCTTCCTCAACGCCTCTTGGACGTGGCTGCTCGTTCCTTTCTGGGTGGCGCTCC
>JAPOIY010000009.1 GCA_029978705.1 Actinomycetota bacterium | reverse complement strand
TTCACGTGGCGCACCGCGAAGTGGGAACTGGTCGAGTACCTCGAGGAGCTCAGCGGCCCGGCCGCCGACTACATGCGCCCCAACTTCTTCGTCAACACCCCGGACATCCTGCACGGCTTTCTGCAGGACGGCGGTCCGGCGGCGTTCGCCATCCGCGCGGTCCTGGGCTCGATGCTGTCCCCGACGTGGGGGGTGTACTCCGGATACGAACTGTTTGAGCACATCGCCGTGCGACCGGGCAGCGAGGAGTACCTCGACAGCGAGAAGTACCAGTACCGGCCGCGCGACTGGGCCGCCGCCGCCGCCCACGGCCACACCCTGATCCCGTTCATCAGCCGGCTCAACCAGATCCGGCGCGACCACCCGGCGCTGCAGCAGTTGCGCAACCTGCGGTTCCACCACGCCGACGACGACAGCGTGATCGCGTTCTCCAAGATGGACGGCGACGACCTCGTCATCACCATCTGCACCCTGGACCCGCAGGCCGTGCATGAGACCTCGGTGTGGCTGGACATGCCGGCCCTGGGCCGCGACTGGTACGACGCCCTGTACGTCACCGACGAGATCACCGGAGCCGAGTGGGAGTGGCACCAGCAGGTATACGTACGCCTGGACCCCCAGGAACACGTCGCTCATGTGGTGCGGGTCCACCCCGACTGACGACTCCCCGCGCCTTCCCCGCGCGTAGGGGGATCCACCACGCCAAGATGGGCGCATGGCTCAGCCCTATCCCGCGTCGACCGAGGACCTGGACCTGCTCGTGGACGGGGCCCACGGCAGCCCGCACGATCTGCTGGGCCCGCACCGCCATGACGACGCGGTGACGATTCGTGTGCTGCGCCCGCTCGCCCAGTCCGTCTCCGTCGTGATGGGCGACAAGCGGTACCCGATGGAGCACGAGCACCGCGGCGTGTGGCGGGCCGTGCTGCCGCTGGACGCCACCCCCGACTACCGCCTCGAGGTCGAGTACGACGGGAACACCGTGCCCGCGGAGGACCCGTACCGGTTCCTGCCCACCCTCGGTGACGTCGACCTGCATCTCATCGGGGAGGGCCGCCACGAGCAGCTCTGGCAGGTCCTCGGCGCCCACCAGCACGTGTACGAGAGCCTGCACGGTCCGGTACCCGGCACCTCCTTCGCCGTCTGGGCGCCCAGCGCCCGCGGGGTCCGCGTGGTGGGTGACTTCAACTACTGGGACGGCGCCGGCCACCCGATGCGCTCCCTCGGCGCGTCCGGGGTGTGGGAGCTGTTCGTCCCCGGAGTCGGGGACGGCACCAAGTACAAGTTCTCGGTCCTCGGCTCCGACTTCGTGTGGCGGGACAAGGCCGACCCCGTCGCGTTCGCCACCGAGGTGCCCCCGCAGACCGCCAGCGTCGTGTTCACCCCCGACTACCGGTGGCAGGACGACGACTGGATGACGCAGCGGGCCGGGCGCAACCCCCACGACGGGCCGATGAGCATCTACGAGGTCCACCTCGGGTCGTGGCGCAAGGGCCTGTCGTACGACCAACTGGCCGACGAACTGGTCGAGTACGTCACCGACAACGGGTTCACCCACGTCGAGCTGCTGCCCGTCACCGAACACCCCTACGAGCCGTCGTGGGGCTACCAGGTGACGTCCTACTTCGCCCCCACCAGCCGGTTCGGCAATCCCGACCAGTTCCGCCACCTCGTGGACCGGCTGCACCAGGCCGGCATCGGCGTGATCATGGACTGGGTGCCGGCGCACTTCCCCAAGGATTCGTGGGCGCTCGGCCGGTTCGACGGCACGCCGCTGTACGAGCACCCGGACCCGCGGCGGGGGGAACAGCTGGACTGGGGGACGTTCGTCTTCAACTTCGGGCGGCGCGAGGTGCGCAACCTCCTGGTCGCCAACGCCGTCTACTGGCTGGAGGAGTTCCACATCGACGGGCTGCGGGTGGACGCGGTGGCCTCCATGCTCTATCTCGACTACTCCCGCGAACCAGGCGAGTGGCTGCCGAACGAGTTCGGCGGCCGGGAGAACCTGGAGGCGGTGGCCTTCCTGCAGGAGATGAACGCCACCGTCTACAAGCGCTGCCCCGGCATCGTCACGGTCGCCGAGGAGTCGACCGCGTGGCCCGGTGTCACTCGTCCTACCCACCTGGGGGGCCTGGGGTTCGGGTTCAAGTGGAACATGGGGTGGATGCACGACTCGCTGGACTACATGTCCCGCGAGCCCATCTACCGGCAGTACCACCAGTCCGAGATGACGTTCGCCATGATGTACGCCTACACCGAGCAGTTCGTACTGCCGCTGTCCCACGACGAGGTCGTACACGGCAAGGGCTCGATGATCAACAAGATGCCCGGGGACGACTGGCAGAAGTTCGCCAACCTGCGGGCCTACTACGGCTTCATGTGGGCGCATCCGGGCAAACAACTGCTGTTCATGGGCGGCGAGTTCGGCCAGTGGCGGGAGTGGAGCGAAGGTCGCACCCTCGACTGGGACCTGCTGCAGTACCCGACCCACTCCGGGCTGCAGCACTGCCTGCGCGACATGAACAACGCCTACCGCGGCAACCCCGCCCTGTGGGCCAAGGATCACGACCCGAGCGGCTTCGAGTGGATCGACGCCAACGACGCGGCCGGCAACGTCTTCTCGTGGCTGCGGTTCGACGGATCGGGCGGAGTGGTGGCCTGTGTGTCCAACATGTCCCCCGTCGTCCGCGACGACTACCGCCTGGGCTTGCCGCGCAGCGGCCGGTGGGCGGAGATCCTGAACACCGACGCCGCCGAGTACGGCGGCTCGGGCGTGGGCAACATGGGCGGTGTGGAAGCGGTCACCGAAGAGTGGCACGGACGGCCCGCGTCGGCGCGTATGGTGCTGCCGCCTCTGGCCACGGTGTGGCTGCGGTGGGAGGGGTGAGCGTCAGGAGCGGGCGGTCCAGGCGAGCATGCCCTCGATGTTCTGCTTGAGAACCTCGCCGACGGTGGCGTCGGCGCCCTTGGTCATGGCCATGTACTTGAGGGTGTTCATGTCCGACTTCAGCGGCGCCGACGACAACGCATAGCCCACCGTGTCCTCCGCCAGCAGCCACGCGCCCAGGTTGTACGCGGTGCGCGCCCCCTGCTTCTTGTTCAACGCCTCGGTCCCGGCCGCGTCCTGGTCCCAGGCGATGATGTGCCAGCCCTCCCGCTCGCCGTAGTCGGCCAGGTGGATCTGCACCTGCACCTTGCCGATGATGGGCAGGTTCATCCGCTGCACGTACGTCACGTCGGTCGGCGAGCGCCGCTCCACCACCTCTGTGGCGTCGACGTACTTGACGTTCCCCGGGTAGTTCTCCACATCGAGGACGTGGGCAGCCATCGCGGCGACGTCCACGTCGACGCCGGGCAGCACCCCGAAGCCCTCACTGGTGGGACGGTTCTCGAACTTCCAGGTGGTGTGGTTGAACTTGTCCATGGACAGGTCCTTCTCGTGGGCCAGCACCCGGTCCAGGAAGTCCTCGGCAGCATCGCTCATGGCGGCCAACCTACCGGCCCGGAGACCGATTCTCCCGGCGGGGATGCGGCGGCGGTCGCGATCGGGAAGGGTGGTGCCATGACACAGACTCCTACCCGGGTCGACCTGTGGTTCGACCCCGTGTGCCCCTGGACCTGGCTGACCGCCGAATGGCTGCGGGAGGTGGCCCGGCAACGTCCGCTGGACATCCGCTGGCGCGTGATGTCCCTGTCGATGCTCAACGAGGGCCGCGACCTGCCGCCTCAGTACGTCGACCTGATGCAGCGGGCCTGGCGGCCCGTCCGCCTGATCACGGCGGTGGAGCAGACCCAGGGCCAGGAGTACGTGGGGCCGCTCTTCTTCGAACTGGCCGAGCGGTACCACCGGCAGGGCCGCAGTGACGACGACGCCATCTTCGCCGAGTCGCTGTCGGCGGTGGGCCTCCCCGCCGAGCTCATCGAGGCGGCAGACAGCACGGAGTGGGACGCCGACCTGCGGGCCAGCCATGAGGCCGCCATGGAACTGGTGGGCGACGACGTGGGCTCCCCCGTCATCCGGCTGCCGGACGTGCCCGGCGGTCGGGCCTACTTCGGTCCGGTGGTCAACCCGATCCCCCGGGGTGAGGACGCCCTGCGGCTGTGGTCCGGCATCGAGGCACTGGCAGGCACGACCCAGTTGCACGAACTGAAGCGCACGCGGGACGGCGCCCCGGTCTTCGACTGAGACTCAGAACAGCGCGTTCGCCAAGGCGATCCGTGCCTTCGCGACGCGGGGGTCGGCAGCCCCGATCACGTCGAACAGTTCCACGAGGTGCTCCCGCGCCGCGGCCCGGTCGTCGCCGTCGGTGCGGCGCACGGTGTCGATCAGGCGCGTGAAGGCCGCGTCGGCGTCCCCGTCGGCCGCTGCGATGTCGGCGGCGAGGATCTGCTGGGCCACATCGGTGGGCGCCGCGTCGGCGGCGGCGACGGCGGCCACCCGGTCGACATCCCCGATACGGGCGTACAGGGACGCTGCAGCGAGCCCGGCGCGGGCCTGCTCGTCCCCCGGATCGCGGGCCGCCAGGCGTTCGAAGGCAGCCCGGGCCGCCTCCCAGTCGCCCTGTTCCATCGCGGTGTAGGCCGCGTCGGCGTCGGGGTCGGGTTCCGGCTCGGCCGGGGGCTCGGGGGTCTCGGCCGGGGCGAGAGACCCGGCCACGCCGACCTTGGCCGCCTCGGCCAACAGGGCGTCCAGGACGGGCCGGATCTGGCTCTCCGGCAGGGCTCCCTGGAAGAGCGGGAGCGGCTGCCCCTGGATGACCGCGAACACTGACGGGATGGACTGCACCTGGAAGGCCTGGGCGATCTGGGGGTTCGCGTCCACGTCCACCTTGGCCAGGACGAACCGGCCGTCGTACTCGGCGGCCAGCGCCTCCAGCACCGGGCTGAGGGTCTTGCACGGCTGGCACCAGGTGGCCCACAGGTCCAGGACCACGGGAACGGTGAGGGACTGCTGCATCACGTCGGTCTCGAAGGTGGCCTCGGTGACGTCGCGCACCACGCCCGCCGTGGCCCCCGATGCGGCGGCAGCTGCCGCCCGCTGCTGGGCGTCCCGCTGGGCGGCGACGGCCCCCAGGTCCACCGCTCCGCGGATGTTCAGGTTGTTCGGATCACTCACGGGGCCATTCTGGCACCGCCTCCCCCGCTGCGCTCCGCCCCCCGTCCGAGTGGCTCCATCCAGTAGCGTCGGCCGCAGACAGCGAGGAGGCGTCATGGCGTGCGAACATCCCCACGTCCTCGTCACCGGCACATCGTCGGGGATCGGGGAGGCCACCATGACGGCGGCAGCCGAGGCGGGCTGGCACGTCTTCGCCGGGGACCGGGCCGACGGCGACCGGGAGACCCGGACGTCCGGGACCGGCCTGATCACTCCGCTGCACCTCGACATCACGGTCCCGGACGACGTGAGCGCCGCCGCTGAACAGATCCAGGCACACGTGGGCGACCGCGGCCTCACCGGGCTCGCCAACATCGCGGGGATCGGGATCCCAGGGCCGCTGGAGATCCTCCCGTTGGACCAACTGCGCCGGGCCTTCGAGGTCGACTTCTTCGGCCAGGTGGCGGTGACCCAGGCGATGCTTCCGCTGATCCGGGACGCGAAGGGGCGCATCGTCTTCATCGGGTCCCTGATCGACCGGCTGACCATCCCGTTCATGGGGTCCTTGGCGACGACGAAGTCCGCGGTCGCCGCGCTCGCCGACACCTGGCGTCAGGAACTGGCCCCCTGGGGGATCCACGTGGCGCTGGTGGAGCCCGGCTTCATCAGCACCGGCGCGAACCGCACCACCAAGGAGCTCATGGACCAGACCATCGCCGACCTGACACCGGAGCAGGACGCCCTGTACGGGGACATGTTCCGCACGATGGTCGCGCGCGGCTACAAGACGCAGGAATCGGGCAGCTCCCCGGACGGGGTCGCCCACGTGATCATGACAGCCCTCACGAGCAAGCACCCGATGGATCACATCCTGACCGGCTCCAAGGCCCACGTCGGCGCACTGGTGGGAGACCTTCCCTCACCGCTCCAGGACGACCTGAAGCGGCGGGCGTTCGGGCTCCCCGCCGACGACTCCCGCTGAGGAGTCAGCCGGTCGCGCCGGCGGCGAGGCGTTCCTGCAGCGCCGCGACGGCCCCCTGGCGGGCCCGCCGGGTCCGCGTCCCGAACCGCAGCTGCAGGACGGCGCCGTCGTGGGCGACCAGCCGGATCCAGGCCAGATCGGGCGCGACCTCCAGGCCCGCCACCGCCGGGTAGGGGGCACTCGTGAGGGACGCGCGGCTGATGCGTCCGGCCATCACGGTGATGCCCGTCTGCTGCAGCCACAGCCGGCCGCGCTGACCCGCGATGCCGTACGGTCCGGCCACTACCGTCACCGCCCCCAGGTGCCGGGGCGGCAGCGCCGTGTCGCCGAACTCGGCGACCTCGTACGGGGTGAGGGACTGCGCGGTGGGCCAGTTGCGCCACACAAAGAGCGCGACGAACGGGCCACTGACGGCCAGCGCCACCAGCCCGGTGACGATGGCGGTGACAGCGTCGGGGGCCGTGGTGTCGGCGGCGGCGTCCCCGGCCAGGAGGACGGCCAGCAGGACGGTGCCGTTGTTGGCGGCATGCATCGCCATCGGGACCCACAGCGACCGGCAGCGCACGTACATCAGGGCCATGACCACCCCGAACACCCCCGCCCCCACCGGGTCGACATGCAGGATGCCGAACGCCACGGCCTGCACCACGACCGCGACCCCCAGGCGCCACTTGACCGCCCACCGCTCCAGCAGCATGCCGCGGAAGACCAACTCCTCGATGACGGGGGGCAGGATGACCAGCGACAGCGCGAGGATCGGCACGCCGGCGTCGGCGTCGACCTGGGCCTGGTCGGTGTAGCCGGGCAGCAGCGCGCTGGTGATGCTGCTGGCACCGAGCGAGAACACGAACAGCGCCACCGTCATGCCGGCCACCACGACCCAGTACCGGCCGATGCGCGGGCGCCGGAAGAACGTTCGCAGCCGGATGCCGTGGCGCCACGCGGCCCACCCGGTCCATGCCAGCAGCGGCACATACAGCAGGACGAGGAACAGCTCCGGGGGCGCGTCCCCGGCGAGGGCGGCGGCGACCCCCAGCACGACCAGGGCGAGCAGCGCCACCAACGGCAGCCAGCGGGCGCGGACCGCAGCGAAGGCGTCGGCGGGCACGAGGTGTCCCGCCGGACGCGCCACGGTGTCGGTCACAGCGGACCGGCCAACAGTCGGCGGGCGGCGGCGGGGGCGGCGAGGTGCCCGGCGGCGACCTGCTGCGCGAGGGCGGCGAGTTCATCCTCGTCGATGCGCTGCTGCAGCTGCTCGGCGGCCAACGCCCGGATCTCGGCGAGCGCCCGATCGGTGCGGCGCGCCGCGGCCGCCCCACTGGCCCGCCCCCAGCGCGCGTGGTCGGCCAGCGCGTCGGCCAGCTCGGCGATCCCCTCGCCGGTCGTGGCCACCACCGGCAGGACGGGCGGGCGCCAGCCGTCGGCGGGGATGGGTTTGGCAGCCACCATCGCCAGCAACTCCCGCTTGGTCAGGGCAGCGCCGGGGCGGTCGGACTTGTTCACGGCGAACACGTCGGCGATCTCCAGGAGGCCCGCCTTCGTGGCCTGGATGCGGTCCCCCATCCCGGGCGCCTGCAGGATCAGCACGGTGTCGGCGTAGCGGACGATATCCACCTCACTCTGGCCGACTCCCACGGTCTCGACGACGACGATGTCGAATCCCAGCCCGGACAGCAGGCTGACCGCCGCCGGGGTCGCGGCGGCGAGGCCGCCGAGCTGTCCGCGCGCCGCCATGGACCGGATGAAGACGCCCGGGTCGGTGCCGTGGACCTCCATGCGCACCCGGTCGCCCAGCAGGGCACCGCCGGTGAACGGCGAGGAGGGGTCCACGGCCACGACGGCGACGGTGGCGCCGCGCGCCCGCCACTCCTCGATCAGGGCAGCCGTCGTGGTGGACTTACCGACACCGGGTGAGCCCGTGATCCCCACGACGTGGGCGGGTCCGGGAGGGACGAGCCGTCCTACCTCCTCGGCGGCAGCCGTGCGCTCCTCGACGGCGGTGATCAGCCTGCTGAGAGCCAGCCGGTCCCCCGTGCGCGCACGCGCGACCGCCTCGGCGGGGTCGAGCGTGCGCATCGGCCGTCAGGCGGAGGGCACGCGGATGATCAGGGCGTCACCCTGGCCACCCCCGCCGCACAGCGCGGCGGCACCCGTGCCGCCGCCCCGGCGCTTGAGCTCGTTGGCCAGGTGCAGGACGATGCGCGCACCTGACATGCCCACCGGGTGGCCCATGGCGATGGCGCCGCCGTTGACGTTCACCTTGTCGTCCGGCACCCCCAGCTTGTCCGCGGAGACGAGTCCGACGGCCGCGAAGGCCTCGTTCAGTTCGAACAGGTCGAGGTCGTCGGGCGTCAGGCCTTCCTTCTCACAGGCCTTGCGGATCGCGTTGGCGGGCTGTTCCTGCAGCGACGTGTCCGGGCCGGCGACCCAGCCGTGGGCGCCGATCTCGGCCAGCCACGGCAGTCCCAGCTCTTCGGCCTTGGCCTTGCTCATGACGACGACGGCGGCGGCACCGTCGGAGATCTGGGAGGAGGACCCGGCCGTGATGGTGCCGTCCTTGGCGAAGGCGGGGCGCAGTCTGCCGAGGCTCTCGGCCGTCGTGTCGGCGCGTACCCCTTCGTCCACGTCGAACACGATGGGGTCGCCCTTGCGCTGCGGGATCTCCACGGCCACGATCTCGTCGTCGAAGACGCCGTTCTTCTGTGCCTCGGCCGCGCGCTGGTGGCTGCGGGCCGAGAACTCGTCCTGCTGCTCGCGGGTCAAGTCGTACTTACTGTTGTACCCCTCGGTGGACACACCCATGGCGATCTGGTCGAACGCATCGGTGAGCGCGTCGTACGCGGTGGCGTCGAGCATGGTCACGTCGCCGTACTTGAAGCCGCTGCGCGACTTGGGCAGCAGGTGCGGCCCCTGGCTCATGGACTCCATGCCACCGGCTACGACGACGTCGTACTCGCCGGCGCGGATCAGCTGGTCGGCCAGCGCGATCGCGTTGATGCCGGACAGGCAGACCTTGTTGATGGTGATGGCGGGCACGTCCATGGGGATGCCCGCCTTGACGGCGGCCTGCCGCGCCGGGTTCTGGCCCGCGCCGGCCTGGATGACGTGGCCCATGATGACGTAGTCGACCTGGTCCGCAGTCACGCCCGCTTTGGCCAGGGCCCCTTCGATGGCGATACCTCCGAGGTCCGCGGCTGAGAAGTCCTTGAGCGAGCCGAGCAGGCGGCCCATCGGAGTACGAGCTCCGGCAACGATGACGGACGACATGAACCCTCCAGGGAATATGGCTGTCCTTCCAGGGTACTGCCCCCGCGCGGGGGCAGTACCTTCACCGCCGTCTGACCGGGCGGCTGGGAGCCGACTTCACGGTGCGGGCGGCGTACCGCGTGGTCTCCGCAGCCTTCGCCTGCACCCGCAGCCGGGTGCCCCGGTCGGCGCGCACGGGCCGGTAGTGGCGCCCGAGGGCGCCGCGGATGCGTTTGCCGTTGCGTAGCCAGCGGTAGGTCACCCGGCTGGTGCCGGGGGAGAAGCGCGCCTTCGTGGCCGTCAGCACGCGGCCCACCTTCGCCTTGCGCGTGAGGGTGGGCGCCTGCGCGACCTGCCGCTTGCCCTGCACCACCAGGTAGGTGTCCGTGACGGCGGTGGCCTCCTCGTATCCGGGGTCGGTCGTCGTGATGCGGGCGCTGAGTCGCGCGCCGAAGTCCGCGGCCACCGGGTGGTACTCGCTGCCTCCGGTGCCCGGGATGGGCTGCGGGCCCGAGCCGGTGTCGCGGTACCAGATCACGTCCGGGGTGTTGGTCCACTGCGAGAAGACCCCGGTCAGATCGATCTCGGTGTCCCGCCCGTAGGCGATGCGTCGGCCCGGGATCGGGGTGAGGGCCTGCATCGGATCCACGTACCGGATCTCGGGCACCTTGAGCGCGCGAATGGTGCCGCGGGTGACCACGCCGGTGGGGGCGGACTGCTGTGACGCGACCTCCCGGTAGCCCTCCTTGTGCCCGCTGACCAGGACGCTGAGCCGGGCGCCGACATCATCGCCCGTCAGGTCGTAGGTCTGCTGCCGGGCGCCCGTGACGGCGGCCCCGTCGCGGTACCACTGGTAGGTCACGCGGTCCGGCTGCGGGGTCACCGTGACCGCCGTGGTGTCGGCTGCCAGCGTCTGGCCGACCACGGTCTCGCCGGCGGCCGTGGGGGTTCCGGACAGAGACAGTTGCCCCTCGCCGATCACCCCGGACTGTGCGGTGTTGAGCGTGATCGGCGCATAGCCGGACCTCTCTGCGGTCACCTGGACACTCATCCGGTGACCCTGGTCGGGTCCCGTCAGGGCGTACGTCGCGGCGGTCGCCCCGGAGACGGCATGGCCGTCCCGGGCCCACTGGTACGCCACGCTGTCCGGCGGCGACGGGTTGTAGGCCCCGGGGTCGGCGGTCAACGTGGCGCCGACCTTCTCGTCCCCGGAGACCGACGGCGGCTGCACGACCTCGAAGTCACTGATTCGCACCGACAGCGACTGGTCGCTGACCGTCTCCGAGCCCAGCATGGCGGCCGTCACCTTGACGGTGATGCGGCTGTACAGGTCGGCGAGGGTCGGGGTGTAGGTCGCGTCGGTGGCTCCGGGGATCTCGGCGCCGTCCTCGTACCACTGGTAGGAGTACGCGTACTCCACGTCGGGGGCGAAGGTGCCGACCGGGTCGACGCTGAGCGTGCGGCCCGGGTTGGGCACCCCCTGGATGACGGGGCGCCCCGTGGCCATGATCCACAGCATGTCCGGGTCACCCAGCTTCATCGCCGGGCGCCCCTCCCGATCCAGCGCGGTGCCGTCCTGGGTGCAGGACACCTGGAAAGCGCCCCGGTAGGCGAGGGCGGCGGCGACACACGAGGCGAGCGCCCGCTGTCCCCAGTAATTGGGGTGCAGCGGCATCTGCTGTTGGTAGATGTTGCCGCGCAGCATCTCGGTGCGGCTGATGTAGGTGACCCACTCGGTGCCCTGCCCGTTGTCGGCCTGCCACGGTGGGGTCTTGCCGGCCTGGCCCTTGCGGTAGGCGGTCGCCCCCTGGGTCTGTTTGCCGCACAGCCGGTGCCCGGCGAACGTGTCCGTGGTGTCCAGGATCGTCACCTGGGTCTTGCCGAGGTCGGACTTGGCCCGCCGTACTCCGTTCTTCATCGCCGCGGTGAGTTGCGGGTACACCGTGCCGGTGATCCAGTTGAGCGTCGAGTTGTACAGGCCGCACCCGCCGATGACGTTGCGGTCGGACAGCGGACCGCCGGAGTCGCTGTACTTGGTGTCGGAGCCGGGCCCGACGGGCAGCGGGGGATTCTGATAGATCAACTTCCAGTCGTGCTGGTCATACCCGGCCGCGGCCATGGCCTGGGTGATGTTGTGGATCGACTGGGCGACGGACTCCTCGGCCGCGGGAACGCCGGCCTCGATGATGGCCTGCACGTCCTTGTCGTTCTCGCAGCGCGACCAGGCGTTGTTGCCCTGGATACAGGCCGAGGCGATCTTCCCGAACCCGAAGTCGTTGCCGCCGATGGACAGCACGACCGCTCTGACGTTGCCGTTCCGGGCCGCGTAGTCCTGCAGCATGCGCGCCTGGCCGTACCCCTTCGCCACGAACGGGGCCGGGTTGTCGTACTCGGCGAAGTCGATTCCGGGTTTGAACAGGTCGTTCTTCGTGCGCGGGACCGTGCCGAGGACCGCCCCCGAACAGGCCAGGTTGACGCTGTTCCACCCGACGCCGATGTTCATCGCGGCGGCGAAACTGCGGTCGCAGAAGGGGATGGACTCCCGGCCCCCGGTGGTCGGGAAGCCGTTGGCGTCACCGAACACCGACAGCCAGGTGTTGCCGACCTGGGTCGGGTCGGAGGGGGTGCCGACGTCGCCCCCGATGAACCCCGCCCCCGTCTGCCAGTTGGAGTCCTTGTCCGACGGGTCCTTGCTGGAGAAGTTGTGGTTGGCGTACATGACGCCCTCGCCCGACATGTAGGAGTCCCCCAGCCCCACGATCGTCGGAGACTGGTCGATCGCCGCCCGGGCCGGGCCGGACTCCGCCGCCCGGGCCGGCAGGGTCACGGCGGTGGCTGCCAGTGCCACCGCAGCCAGGAGGGACACCCCGGCCGCCCCGCGCGCTCGTGGTGAAGTTCGGGGGGTCATGGCGCACCTGCTCTCTCGTGTCACCCACTCCTTCCTGCTTACCGGCACGCGCGGGGGCTGTCATGGGGCGAAGGTCCTCGGCCCGTGTCGGACTTGGCACAATGGCGGTATGAACCAGGCCCTGGAGTCCATCGTCACGAGTATCGATCACGTGGGGATCGCCGTCCCCGACCTGGACGCCGCCATCTCCATGTACGGAAAGGCGTTCGGGATCGCCTCCTACCACGAGGAGGTCAACGAGGAGCAGGGTGTGCGCGAGGCCATGCTGGCCGTCGGCGACTCGGGGTCGTCGATCCAGCTGCTGGCGCCGCTGCGTCCGGACTCGCCGATCGGCAAGTTCCTCGACCGGCAGGGGCCCGGCATCCAGCAGATGGCCTTCGGGGTGGCCGATGTCGCCGCTGCCGCCGACCACCTGCGGGCGAACGGGTTCCGCGTCCTGTACGACACCCCCAAGACGGGAACCGCCGGCTCGCTGGTGAACTTCGTGCATCCCAAGGACTGCGGCGGGGTCCTGGTGGAACTGGTGCAGAAGGCGCCCGGCGGCCACTGACCGGCGGCCGCGGGCCGGGACTGCGGCACAATGGCGGCCATGGACTGGCGTACCTGGGCAGAGCGGGGTCTGACCATCGGGCGGCGGGTGCTCAGCACCGACGTCTCCACGGTGGAGGCAGCCGGGCTGCTGCACGGCATGGCCAGCATCGGGCCGTCCTTCGACAAGTCCCTGCTGCCCCGCACCACGATCCAGCAGGCCGCCGCCACCGGCATCATCGGCGCCATCAACTACGGCTTGACCACGACACAGCAGTCTCTGCTGGAGGCGGTCGCCGACCGGGTCGTGGACTTCGAACGCCTCGAGGGGCGGCCTTTGGCCAAGCGGGGCATCATCTTCGCCGCGGACACCGTGGGGGTGGCCGTCGGCCTGGCCGCGGCGCAGGTCCTGCGGCAGCGCCCCGACGAGACCCTGTGGCGGGCCGGGGCGCGGACCGCGGCGTACCGCGGTGCCATGGGAGCCGCGTCCGGGGCACTCGCCGTCGGGATCGACGGCGCGTACGACGCGGTCACCCGCAGCAAGACGCCGGGCACCGTCAACGCCCCCCTCATCATGGCGATGGGTGCCGCTGCCGGAGCCGGCATCCACTTCCTGCGCAGCCGCCGCCTGCTCGACACCGCCGCCGAGACCGACCAGTACGGCGACCCGGTGCGGCCCGCGAGCCTGGTGCAGCCGGTGCGGGCCGTGGTGGTGGGAGCGGGCGTGTCGGTCGGCCTCTACCTGGGGTCCCGCGTCGAGTCCCTCGTGGCCCGTGGCATCGCGGGTACCGTGCGATGGGCCGTGCCCGCCACCGGGCCGGTCGCCGGCTTCATCGGCCACGCGGTCCTCCTGGGTGGGGCGGCGGTGGCCATCGAACGCACCATCTCGTACGTCAACGACATGACGGAGACGGCCGGCAGCGCGATCGAGCCCGCCTACCGCTCGCGCCCCGACTCCCCGTTCGTCAGCGGCGGCACCAACAGCGAAGTCGACTGGGCCACCATCGGCCGTGAGGGGCGCCGCTTCGTCAACATGGCGCTGACCGCTCCCGAGATCACAGAGGTGACCGGAGAGGCGGCGGTGGACCCGATCCGGGCGTTCGTCGGCTACGACTCGGCGGAGAGCCCGAACGCACGGGCGTTCCTGGCCATGGCGGAACTGGAGCGGCTGGGCGCTTTCGAGCGCGAGGTCATCTGCGTGTACTCGCCGACCGGCAGCGGGTACGTGAACTACGTCGCGGCCGAGACCGTCGAGTTCCTGACCGGCGGTGACTGCGCGGGGGTGTGCATCCAGTACTCGGTGCGACCGTCGTTCCTCTCCCTGGACCGCGTGGGCACGGCGTGGGAGAGCACCCTCGCCCTGCTGACCGCCCTCGCCTGGAAGACCCGCTCGATGCCCGCCGACCGCCGGCCCCGGATCCTGCTGTTCGGCGAGTCCCTGGGCAGTCAGGCGGCGCAGGACGTGTTCGAGAAGGAGGGTGTGGCCGGCTACGACATCCTGCAGATCGACCGGGCTCTCTTCGTCGGCACACCGTATGCCTCACAGTGGCGCCGCCAGTGGCTGCGGGATCCCGCTGCGATGGACCCCGCCGGACTGGTCGTGGAGGTGGACGGCCCGGATCGGTACACGGCCGGCGACGCGGACTCGTCGCGGGTGACGCTGCTGACGCACGGCAACGACCCGATCCCCAAGTTCGGTCCGCGGCTGGCCATCCAGCGCCCCCCGTGGCTCGGGGACGGGGATCGGCCCCCGGGAGTGCCCACGGACATGCGGTACTGGCCGCTGTTCACCTTCCTGCTCACCGGCATCGACCTGCTCAATGCCGACCACGTCGTGCCGGGCACGTTCGAGGCCTACGCCCACGACTACCGCCAGGACATCCCCGAGATGGTGCGGCTCGCGTTCGGGCTCCCCGTCTCCGACGAGGTGATGACGCGCATCGAGAAGGCCCTGCGCAAGCGCGAACTCGCGTGGGCGCAGCGACGGGTCGTGGCCGACACCCTGGAGGAGGCCGAGGAGACCCTGCGCGCGAAGCTCGACGCATGGGGGGTCGACCACAAGGTGGTCCCGAACATCGTCATGCCGCGCCGCGACGTCGCCCCCGACCCGTACCAGGCGGACGTCAGCGGTCCCGTCCGGTGAGGTAGACCCGCACCACGGCTCCGGCGCCCAGAGCGGCCAGGAGACCGGCGATGACCTGCACCAGCCCCCCGCCGGTGAAACCCATGATGACCAGCCAGATGGCGGCCAGCACCAGCAGGGCGGCGGCGAAGAGGAGCAGATTGGTGCGGGTCGCGGGGTCCACCCGACCAGCGTGCCACGGCGCCGGGTACCGTTGCGGAATGCCGTTCGACAACACCCGGGCCAAGGCCCTCGCCGCAAAATCCGAAGCCGACGCCAACGTGAAGAAGCTCGAGGCCGAGCTCAGTTCCGCCCAGACGAAGTTGTCCCTGATGCAGACCAGCGACAGTGCCGTGGACAAGCTCACGAACATCCCCGTGGTGAAGGACGGCACCGAGTTCCTGCGGCAGCGCACCGACGCCGAGGTCGCCTCGGCGCAGGCCGAGGTCGACCGCATCCAGTCGGAACTGGCGACGGCGCGCACCAAGCAGAAGTGGGCCCAGCGCGCCCTCGACACCGTGGACAGCGTCAACGACACCGTGTCGGACCTGCAGGACTCTGCCCGCGACGCGATGTCGGACGACTCCGACGAACCTGGCGCCGCCTCCGACTCGGACCCGGCGTCGGACAGCGGTCAGCCGGGCGACGCGAAGGCGTAACACCACCGGTCCTGACCCGGACCGCGCACATCGCCGGAAATTCCCCGCCGTGATCCTCAAGGTCGGCTGCGCAGGGGTCGATGACCTTTCCACGCCGGATCCACCGATCCCGACCCGAGGAGTCTGTATGTCGCCGACCAGAGGAACCGTTGCGGGGCTCGGGGCGGGCCTGCTCCTGATCGTCGGGGTGGCGGCACCGCCCGCCGCCCAGGCCGGCGCACAGTCGGCCCATCGGGCCGGTTGTGACGGCGCCGCCGCCACCCTCGTCAGCTCGGCGCGGGTGGTGCGGGGCACTGCGGGAGCCGACGTCATCGTCGTGCGCGGTTCCGGCCGCCACCGGGTCCTGGCCCGCGGCGGCGCGGACGTGGTGTGCGCGTCCCCCGGCCGCGACGTGGTCCGGGCGGGTGCCGGTGACGACAACGTGTCGGGCCTCGCCGGTGACGACGACGTGTACGGCGAGAGCGGCAACGACGACCTCAGCGGCGGGGGCGGCGACGATGACCTCTTCGGCGGCGCGGGCGACGACGCGCTGGACGGGGGCAGCGGCCTCGACACCGAGGACGACCTCGACGAGGACGCCTACGAAGACTCCGACGGGCCCAACGACGACTGCACTGACGACACCGACGACGAGGAGTTCGAGGACGACGACTCCGCCGACGACGGCGCCACCGACCCGACGGCCGACCCGGCGGACGCGGCGGACCCGGCCACGGAGGACGACGGGACCGACCCGGTGTTCCCCGACGACGAGGCGGATGACCCCGCCCCCGACGACCACCCGCACGGCGACCGGGGCCCGACCCGGGAACGCTGACGTCAGAAGTCTCCCGCCCGCCGGCGCAGGTGCTCCAGCAGCCCGGTCAGGGACCGTTCCTCCCGCAGCCCGAGACCGAGGTCGGTGAACACGGTCTCGTTCAACTGCTCCGTCGCGGCGGCGGCGACCTCCCGACCCGGGTCCGTGATGCCCACCAGCACGGCACGCCGGTCCCCGGGGTGGGGCCGACGGCGGACCAGGTCCTCGCGCTCGAGCCGATCCACGGCGTTGGTGATGCTGGTGGGATGCACCTGCAGTCGCTCCCCGATCACCCGCATCGGCAGTTCCCCGCGGCGGGAGAAGACCAGCAGCATCAACACCTCGTAGCGGGCGAAGGAGAGACCGAGGGGCCGCAGGACCGCGTCCACGCGGGCCAGGAGGATCTGCTGCACCCGCATGACCGAGGTGACCGCGGCCATGCCGGGGGCCGCCTCGTCCCACCCGCGCTCCTCCCAGTTGCGCCGGGCCTCCGCAACCGGGTCGAACGGGAGGCGGTTCACATGTTCCTCCGGTACTGGCCCCCGACGTCGAAGAACGCGTCGGTGATCTGACCCAGGGAGCACACCCGCACCGCGTCCATGAGCACCGCGAACGTGTTGCCGCCCGACGCCGCCACGTCCCGCAGCCGCTGTAGGGCGGCGGGCGCCTCTGCGGCGTGCCGGCGGTGGAAGTCGGCCAGGCGGTGCACCTGGGACTCCTTCTCCTCGGACGTGGCCCGCATGAGCTCCACGGCGGCGGTCGCCTGCTGCTGCCCCTCGGGGGCCCGGAAGGTGTTCACGCCGATGATCGGCAGCGTGCCCTCGTGTTTGCGCGACTCGTACAGCAGCGACTCGTCCTGGATCCGGCCGCGCTGGTAGCCGGTCTCCATGGCGCCGAGGACGCCGCCCCGCTCGGTGAGCCGGTCGAACTCGGCCAGCACGGCCTCCTCCACCAGATCGGTCAACTGCTCGATCACGTATGACCCCTGCTGCGGGTTCTCGTTCAGGGCGAGTCCCCACTCGCTGTTGATGATCATCTGAATGGCCAGCGCGCGGCGCACCGATTCCGGGGTAGGGGTGGTCACGGCCTCGTCGTAGGCGTTGGTGTGCAGCGAGTTGCAGTTGTCGTAGATCGCGATGAGCGCCTGCAGTGTGGTGCGGATGTCGTTGAAGCTCATCTCCTGCGCATGCAGGGAGCGGCCGGACGTCTGGACGTGGTACTTGAGTTTCTGGGAGCGTGCGTTGGCGCCGTAGCGGTCCCGCATGGCGATCGCCCAGATCCGGCGAGCCACCCGACCCAGCACGGCGTACTCGGCATCCATCCCGTTGCTGAAGAAGAAGGAAAGGTTGGGAGCGAAGTCGTCGATGTCCATCCCGCGGGCCAGATAGGCCTCGACGTAGGTGAAGGCGTTGGCCAGGGTGAAAGCCAGCTGCGAGATCGGGTTCGCCCCCGCCTCGGCGATGTGGTAGCCGGAGATCGACACCGAGTAGAAGTTGCGGACCTCGTGCTCGATGAACCACTCCTGGATGTCGGCCATGCAGCGCAGCGAGAACTCGGTGGAGAACAGGCAGGTGTTCTGCCCCTGGTCCTCCTTCAGGATGTCGGCCTGCACCGTACCCCGTACCGCCGAAAGGGCTGTGGCGACGATGTCGGCGTGCTCGTCATCCGTCGGCACACGTCCGTTGGCGGCGTGGAACCGGTCGACCTGCTGGTCGACCACGGTGGTGAGGAACATCGCCAGTACGGCGGGGGCCGGGCCGTTGATGGTCATGGAGACACTGGTCTGCGGAGCCAGCAGGTCGAAGCCCGCGTACAACTGCTTCATGTCGTCGAGAGTGGCGATCGACACCCCCGACGTGCCGACCTTGCCGTAGATGTCCGGCCGCCGGTCGGGATCCCGGCCGTACAGCGTCACCGAGTCGAAGGCGGTCGACAGCCGCGTCGCCTTCGCGTCGGCGGACAGCAGGTGGAACCGCCGATTGGTGCGAAACGGGTCCCCCTCCCCCGCGAACATCCGCGCGGGGTCCTCCTCGGTGCGTTTGAAGGGGAACACACCCGCGGTGTAGGGAAAGGCTCCGGGCAGGTTCTCGCTGCGCAGCCACGCGACGACGTCGCCATCGTCCCGGAAACGCGGCAGGGCAACGCGGGGAACGGGGGTGCCGGCCAGCGTCTCGCGATACAGAGGCGTCACGCTCTCGCGGGCGCCGCTGACCTCGATGAGCGAGTCAGCCGAGTGGAGGCGGACAGTGTCGGGCCAGGAGTCGAGCAGGGCCTGGGTCCCCGGGTCGATCGCCAGGTCCAGGTCGGCGGCTGCGTCGACGAGTGCCCGCCGGGCCGCGGCGTCCCGGACCTCGGTGGCGGCGGTGCGCAGGGCCTGCCGCCGGTGGGCGAGGTCGGCCAGATCCCGGGTGCGGGTGTGGTGGGCGCGCACGGCGCCCGCAACGTCGGACAGGTACCGGTCCCGCTGCGGCGGCAGGACCCCCCGCAGTCCGGTGGACGTGTGCCCGGGGACCCGCGCCAGTTGCCGGGCGCCCGCCGGCAGCCCCCGCGCGACGAGTTCATCGTGCAGGGCTCCGTAGAGGGCGGTGACCCCGTCGTCGTTGAACCGGGCGGCGCTCGTGCCGAACACGGGCATCTCCTGCCACGCGGCTCCGAACGCGCCGCGGTTGCGCACCAACTGGCGCGCGACGTCGCGGCGGGCGTCCTCCGCGCCCCGGCGTTCGAACTTGTTGATGGCGACGATGTCGGCGAAGTCGAGCATGTCGATCTTCTCCAGTTGCGACGCCGCCCCGAACTCCGGCGTCATCACGTAGAGCGAGAGGTCGGCGTGACCCACCAACCCCGAGTCGCCCTGTCCGATGCCGGGGGTCTCGACGATCACGAGGTCGTAGCCCGCGCCGGCACACGCGTCGATCACCGCGGGCAGGTACGGCGGGATCTCCGAGTGGGAGTCGCGGGTGGCCAGGGATCGGAAGAACACGGTGTCACCGAGGGCGTTCATCCGGATCCGGTCGCCCAGCAGCGCACCCCCACCGCGGCGGCGGGTGGGGTCGATGGCGAGGACGGCGATCCGCAGCTTGTCCTCATGGTCGACCCGGAAGCGGCGCAGCAACTCGTCGGTGAGCGACGACTTGCCCGAGCCGCCCGTTCCGGTGATACCGAGCACCGGGACCTGCCGGGACGGGACCGGACGCCAGGTCTCCACCCCGTCCTCCAGGGCGGTGATGGTGGCGGCGAGGACGGCCACGTCACCCGTGGCGAGGCGTTGCGGCTGGGGCTCCCGGCCGTCCGTGAGGTCGACGTCGCACTCCCGGATGATGCTGTTGATCATGCCGGGCAGTCCGAGCCGCTGGCCGTCCTCGGGACTGAACACGGTCACGCCGCGTGCCGCAAGCACCTCGATCTCCGCCGGCACGATGACCCCGCCGCCGCCGCCGTAGATCCGCACGTGTGCCGCTCCGGCAGCATCGAGGGTCTCCCTCAGATAGGTGAAGTACTCGACGTGGCCACCCTGGTAACTGGACACCGCCACCGCCTGGGCATCCTCCTGGACAGCTGCGCGGGCCACCTCGGCGACGGAGCGGTCATGGCCCAGATGGATCACCTCGGCACCTTGCTGCTGGAGGATGCGCCGCATGATGTTGATCGCCGCGTCGTGCCCGTCGAACAGGCTCGCCGCCGTGACCACCCGGACCGGGTGAGTGGGGACGTACACAGGACCTCCGGAGCGGATACCGCCGACCCGCGGAAATCCGATAGTTGGATGTCCAACTATATCTCGGAGCGGACCGGATCGGCTCGTGTCCGGGGTGGTGCGCGTCATACTGAGGCTCAGCCAGCCCCCGGGAGGTCGGAGATGGACGCGACACGCGGCGCGGACGACCTCACCGGTCTGCCCACCCGCTCGGCCACCACGAACTGGCTGACCGAGCACAGCGGGGAGCAGGTCGCGGTCCTGGACCTCGACCTCGGGGGGCTGGGGGCGGTCAACATCAGTTTCGGTGCCGAAGAGGGTGACGCGACCCTCCGGCGCGTGACGGGGTTGTTGTCGGCCGCCGCCGCCGACGGCGACTGGGTCGCCCGGCTCGGGGGGGACGAGTTCATCGTGGCCCGGGCCGGCGCCGACCTCCCCGACGCCGTGGCCCTGGCCGCCGACATCCGGGCGCGCTTCCGCCGGGAACGCTGGGGGCCTGAGGCCAGCCCCGTCCCCCTGACCTGTCGCATCGGGATCGCCACCGGCACCGACGGTCCGCAACTGCTCCAGCACGCGGCCACGGCCCTGGCCCGCGCCAAGGCCAGCGGTCACACCGAGACCTACGAGCCGGCGATGGCGCAGTCGGCGGCCGCCCACACCCAGTTCCTGGCCCGGTTCGCCCGCGGCCTGGAGTCGGGGGCCCTCGAACTGCACTACCAGCCGCAATGCACCGGCGAGGGTGACCTGGTCGGCGCTGAGGCCGTCGTGCGCTGGCGCGACGGCGACCGGCTGGTCAGCCCGGACGTGTTCATCCCCGCGATCGAGGAGTCCCGCCTGATCGACCGGCTGGGCGACTGGGTGCTCAACGCGGCAGCCACACAGGTCCAGGAGTGGCGCAGCGCGGGCCTCACCCCACCCACCGTGGCCGTGAATCTCTCCCCCCGGCAGTTCGCCGACCTCGAGGCCAATGTGGCGGCGACCTTCGCCGGGGTCCTGGCCGCCCACGATCTGTCGCCGGGTGACCTGGAGGTGGAACTGACGGAGTCGGCCGTCATGCCGGCTCCCGGGGAGGTCGACCCGGAGGTCGCCGGACTGCTGGCCCTCGGGGTGCCCCTGGTCCTCGACGACTTCGGCACCGGCTACTCCGCCCTGGCCTCGGTGACCCGGCTGCCCATCAGCAAGATCAAGATCGACCGGAGCCTGGTCGCCGACCTGAGCGCCGAGTCCCGCAGCCGGGTCATCGTCGAAGCCACCCTCTGGATCGCCGCGCGCCTCGGGATCCGCTGCGTCGCCGAGGGCGTGGAGACCGCGCTGCAGCGCGACATCCTCCTCGCCGCCGGATGCACCGAGTTCCAGGGCTACCTGTTCAGCGCCCCCCTGCCGGCCGGTGAATTCGCCGACCGGTGGCTGGCGAGCTGACCGGCACCGTTTGGCCGGGTCTGCGGGGCCGCCTATCCTCAGGTGACGGGGCACGAGGGGCGGCAGAGGGGTTGGTGACGTGGATCAGCGACACCTCCGCCTGTCCGAAACCGCCCGCATGCTGACCGAGATCGAGGACTTCGCCCACATCGGGAACTGGCAGCACCAACTGGCCACGGGCACGTCGGTGTGGTCCCAGGGCTACTACCGCATCCTCGGACTGGACCCCACCGAACCCCCGCCCGCCGCTGAGGGCCTGCTGACCCTGGTCCACCCCGAGGACCGCGAGACGGTCCGCCTGGCCTACGAGCGGGCGGACGACGCCGGCGCGGACATCGACATCGTGTACCGGGTCCGCCGGGCCGACGGCGACGAACGCATCGTCCACGAACGCGGCCGCGGCGAGACGGGCCCGGACGGTCGCATCGTGCGCACCTACGGCACGGTCCAGGACGTCACCGACTCCTGGACGGCCGAGGACCGGCTGGCCGAGCTCACGTGGGCGGACCCGCTCACCCGGCTCTCCAACCGGCATGCCGCCCAGCGCCGTCTGGAGGAGTTGGCGGCGGAGGGCCGAACGGCCGCCCTGCTGCACTTCGACCTCGTCGGCTTCCGCCTGATCAACAGTTCCGCGGGCCTGGCGGTGGGCGACCAGGTCCTGCGCCAGGTGGGCGACGCGCTCCGAGTCATCGCCGAACCCCGCGACCTCCTGGCCCGGGTGGGCGGCGACGAGTTCCTCCTCATCCGCCCCGACGGCGACGAGGACGAGGCCGTCGCCTTGGGCAGCGCGCTGCATCAGGCCTTCGGACGGCGGTCGTGGGGCGTCGGCGACCACGAGTTCGTGCTCAGCTGCCGCCTCGGCATCTGCGTCGGCCCCGCCGACCCGCAACGTTCCCTGGAGCGGGCCGGCACGGCCCTGGCGCACTCCCGCTTCGAGGGTGAGACCACGGTGTGGGACGCCGCCATGTCCGACCGCATGCGTCACCGGGCCGGCTTCACCGGCCGGTTCCGCCGCGCGCTCGGCAACGGCGACCTCTTCCTGGAGTACCAGCCGCAGTGCGACTCCGAGGGCCGCCTGCTCGGCGCCGAGGCGCTCGTCCGGTGGCGGGAGGGCGACCGGTTGATCCCGCCCGGGGACTTCCTGCCGCTGATCGAGGACACCCTTCTCATCCACCACCTCAGCGACTTCGTGATGCACGAGGTGGGGCGTCAGATCCGCCGCTGGCGCGAGGCCGGCCATGCGCCGCCACCCGTCGCCGTCAACGTCTCCCCGCGCCAGTTCGCGGACCTGCACAGCACCGTGGCGGCCACCGCCGCCGCCGTCATCGCGGAGAACCGCCTGGCTCCCGGCGATCTGCAGATCGAGTTCACGGAGACCTCCGAGATGCCCCTGAGCACCGACCAGCCCGAGATCGAGGGCCTGACGGCCCTCGGGGTGCCGCTGGTCGTCGACGACTTCGGCACGGGGTTCTCGTCACTGGCGGCGCTGATGGCCCTGCCGATCGAGAAGGTCAAGATCGACCGGAGTCTCGTGGCGCTGGCGACCACGCACGAACGCACCCGCGTCGTCATCGAGACCACACTCTGGATGGCGGCCCGGCTGGGGATCCGCTGCATCGCCGAGGGGGTGGAGAACAGCGAGCAACTCCTCGTCCTGCGCGCCGCGGGCTGCTCGGAGTTCCAGGGCTTCCTGTTCGGCCGGCCCATCCCACCGGACGAGTTCACCGCACGCTGGCTGGACCCCTCACCCCGGGACGACGACAGCCGCTCCTGACCGGCGGGAGTCGCCCACCGCGACCACGCTGCCGTCGGGCCGCCGGCTGACGGCATGCACCCCACCGTAGAACAGGTTGGGAGCGGGCCAGATGTTCACCGGCTCCCGCTCCCGGAGCAGGTCCGGTACCGCCGGGTCCCACCCGGGCTCCAGTTGCACCCCCACGTCGTCGGGGTGCAGGCGCGGGCCCGCGATCGCACTCGCGCTGCCCTCCGCGAGGTCGACCATGCGCAGGACCGTCACCAGCAGGGCGGACCGGATCCGCTCGCTGCCACCGGTCCCCATGCCGGTCACGGTGCCGTCCGGGGCCGTGACCATGATGGGCGCCATCATCGAGCCCATGCGGATACCCGGCGGCAGGGAGTGGAAGCCGCCCGGGTTGAGGTCCTCCTCGCCCAGCATGTTGTTCAGGTGGATGCCCGTGCCGGGCTGCACCACACCGGAACCGGCCCCGTTGGAGGTCGTCATGCTGACGACCATGCCGTCGGCGTCAACGACGCTGATGTGGGTCGTCCCCTGCTTCACCTGCGGCGTACCGGCGGCCAGGTCGCTCACCCGTCCCGACTCGGTGGCCGCCCGCAGCGCCGCCACGGCCGCCGCCCACGACTCCGGCGAGCCGTCCACGGCTCCCAGCTGCTCCAGGGCCTCGGCCACGATCACGCCCCCGAACGCCGGCGGCGGGTTCAGCTCCACGAGATACCCGTTGCGGCGCACCCGCAGCGGCTCCCGGCGGATGACCTCGTACGCGGCCAGGTCCTCCCGGGTGACGTGTCCCGCGGTATGGGTCATGAGATCGAGCAAGGGGTCCGCGAACGGCACCGACAGCATGTCGGTGACCTCGCCCTCCCCCAGCCGCCGTAGGAACCGGCCGAAGTCCTCGTTGTGCAGCATGTCCCCGGCGACAGCGTGGCCGCGTGGGGTGGAGATGAGGCGCGCGCACTCCTCGGTCAGCGACATGATCTCGCGCACGAGGTCCAGGACCACCGCCTGGACCGGCTCGAGGACGGCTCCGTTGCGGGCCAGTGCGACGGCCGGGGCCACGATGTCGGCCAGGTCGAGCCGCCCGTACTCGCGGTGGGCGAACAGGAAGCCGGCGAGGGCGCCGGGCACCGCCACCGACCCGGGGCCGACGTGGAAGACCTGCTCGGTACCCGGGTACCGCACCGTCACCGGCGTGAACTCCGGCACCGCGTCGCTGTCGCCGGCTCCCAGACCCGGCGTGTTCACGAAGAAGTCCAGAACCTGGGTCGCCGTGCCAGGGACGTTGACCATGAGGAAGCCACCGCCCCCCAGGGACGTGAAGACCACCTCGGACACACACGCAGCCAGGGTGGCGCCCAGGGCGGCGTCGACGGCGTTGCCGCCCGACCGCAGGACCGCCGCGGCCGCCAGGGCCGTGTCCCGGCTGCCCGCGGCGACCGCGGCGCAGCCCGGCGGCCCCTGGGCCACCGACGGGGTGCTGACGGCATCTTCCACTCCGTCAGGCTAGCGGCGGCAGCGGGCGCAAGGAGGGGACCGGTTCACTACGCTGGGCGCCGGACGCGAGGAGGCAACATGGCAGTGGAGTTCACGCCGTCCCCCAGCCGCAGCCTGGGCGTGGAGGTCGAACTCGGCATCGTCGACCGCGCCACGGGCGAACTGGTGCCTGCGTCGACGGAGATCATCGACGAGTTGATGACGCAGCACCCCGGCCTCGACGAACACCCGCGCGCCAAACACGAGTTGTTCCTCTCCACCATCGAGGTCATCACCGGGGTGTGCGACACCCCGGCCGAGGCCCACGCCGACCTCAGCGCGACGGTGGCCGAGATCAACGGCGTCCTCGCACCGCGGGGACTGGCGCTCATGGGCGGCGGGGTGCATCCGTTCGCGGACCCGAAGACCCTGCAGCGCAGCCCCAGTGAACGCTACGACGCGCTCGTCGAACGGATCCAGTGGCCGGCCCGCCGCCTGCAGATCCACGGGGTGCACTTCCATGTGGGCGTCGGCGGCAAGGAACGCGCCATCCAGATCATGAACAGCCTCATGGACTACCTGCCCCACTTCGTGGCGCTGAGCGCGGCCTCGCCGTTCTGGGAGGGGGAGGACACCGGCCTGGCGTCGGTCCGCACCAAGATCTTCGAGGCGATGCCTACAGCGGGACTGCCGTCCCACTTCGCCGACTGGGCCGCCTTCGAGCAGTTCATCGAGTCGATGATCGCCACGAACTCCATCGGCTCGATCCGGGAGATCTGGTGGGACATCCGACCCCACGTGCTGTACGGGACCCTCGAGTTCCGGATGTGCGACGGCATGGCCACCTTGCGGGAGGTGATTGCGCTCTCCGCACTGGCCCAGTGCCTCGTCGAATACCTGGACGCGGCCTACGAGGCCGACCGTCCGCCCCCCCAGGCCGTCGGCTGGGTGGTGCGGGAGAACAAGTGGCGGGCCGCCCGCTTCGGGCTGGACGCCGCGCTGGTGTCCGCCGACGGCTCCACCCGGCCGATCCGCGGGGACATCGACCGGCTGCTCACCGACCTGAGCGCGACAGCCGTGTCGCTGGGCTGCGCCACGCAGTTGGAGTGGGTGCGCGAGATCCTCGACAACGGCGCCAGTTACGAGCGGCAGCGGGCCGTCATCGAACGCGGCGGCTCCCTGGGCGACGTGGTGAACCTACTGGTGTCGGAGTTCCGGGGGGACGGCATCGCGCATGACTGAGCCGGCCGCTCCCCGCGGCAGCCGGACCGACGGGCGGTCGGTGGAACCCAACCACGCCCACCTGGGGGTCGCTGAGGACGCCGTGCGGCGCACGGACGACTGGGTGGCCAC
This sequence comes from Actinomycetota bacterium, assembly GCA_029978705.1. Lineage (GTDB taxonomy): Bacteria > Actinomycetota > Actinomycetes > S36-B12 > CAIWTL01. The sequence continues at coordinate 59,207 of JAPOIY010000009.1, read as the reverse complement.
CCACGAGGCCGAACTGATCGCGTTCCGGCGGCGCTTGCACGCCGAACCCGAACTCAGTTTCGCGGAGGCCGTCACCACCGACGCCGTGATGGAGCGACTCAGCGTCGACGGGCTCGACCCGCACCGGCTGCCCTCGGGCACCGGGCTGTACTGCGACGTCGGCACCGGCGAACCCGTGGTCGCCGTGCGGGCCGACCTCGATGCGCTGGCCATGGACGATGTGAAGGACGTGCCCTACCGGTCCCGGAACGACGGCGTGGCACATGCGTGCGGGCATGACGTGCACACCGCGGTCGTGCTGGGCACCGGGCTGGTGCTGAACGATCTGGCCCGCCGCGGCCAGCTGCCGGGGCGCGTGCGGTTGCTGTTCGAACCGGGCGAGGAGCGGGTCCCGGGTGGGGCGGTCGAGATGGTCGAGGCGGGCCTTCTCGCGGGGGCGACGAATGTCTTCGCCGTGCACTGCGACCCCAAGATCGACGTCGGCACTCTGGGCACCCGCATCGGCGCCATCACGTCCGCATCGGACCTGGTGGAGGTCACTCTCACCGGTCCCGGTGGCCACACCGCCCGACCGGACCGCACGGTCGACATCGTCTCGGCCCTGGCCCGGGTGGCGCTGGCGGCACCCGTCCTGCTCACCGAGCGGATGGGCGGACCGCAGAACTGCCGCCTGGTCTTCGGCGCCGTCCACTCCGGCGCCGCCGCGAACGTGATCCCGGCCCGCGGCGTCCTCACCGGTTCCCTGCGCACGCCCGACCTGGAGGCGTGGGACGCCGCGCCGCAGGTGCTGCGCGAATGCCTCGCGGAGATCCTGACCCCGACGGGCGCGGAGTGGTCGCTGCACCACGTGCGCGGGGTGCCACCGGTCGTCAACGATGCGGCGGCCGCGCGCATCCTGGCGCGCGCGGGCCGTTCGTTCCTGGGCGAGGACGCGGTCATCGAGACCGAGCACTCGTGGGGCGGCGACTCCTTCGGGTGGATGACGCGGGCGACACCGGGCGCCTTCGTGCGTCTCGGCACGCACGACCCCGCCACCGCCGACCACCTCGACCTGCACCACTCGCGCTTCGACGTCGACGAACGCAGTATCGCGATCGGTGTCCGAACCCTGACCAGGGCAGTGCTGGAAGCCCTGGTCGCCCAATCCGCGGGACTCAGCCCTCCGATGCCTGCAGGGTGACGGTCAGGTCCTCGGTGCTGCCGCCGCGGTCGACGGTGAGCGTCACCTGGTCGCCGACCGCGTGATCGCGGATCGCCACCACCAGTTCGGTGCTGTCCGTCACCGGGTCGCCGTCGATGGCGGTCACGACGTCCCCGACCCGCAGGCCGGCGGCATCGGCGCCACCGCCCGGCGTCACCTCGGCGATCCGGGCTCCCGGGCCGGAGTACTGCGAGTCGATCTGCACGCCGACGACCGGCGTCTGGGACGACCCCGTGTCCATGATCTCGTTGGCGATGCGTTGCGCGGTGTCGATGGGGATGGCGAAGCCGAGACCGATGGAGCCCGCTTGGCCCCCGGTCTGGCTGCCCAACGACGCGATCGCGGAGTTGACGCCGATGACGCGCCCGCTGGCGTCCATGAGCGGGCCGCCGGAGTTTCCGGGGTTGATGGCGGCGTCGGTCTGGATGGCGTTGATGAACGACGTCTCACCGGTGTCGCCCCCGCCGGCGGTCACCGGCCGGTCCAGCGAGCTCACGATGCCCGACGTCACGGTGCCCTGCAGCCCCAGCGGGGAGCCGATCGCGATGACGGTCTCGCCGACCTTGAGGTCGGCGCTGGTACCCAGGGTGGCGACCGGCAGCCCGTTGCGATCGACCTTGATGACAGCCAGGTCGTATCCGGGGCTGGCGCCGACCAGGGTCGCGTCGGCGGTGCTGCCATCGGCGAACGTCACGGTCAGTTTGCTGCCGTCGCCGGCCACGTGGTTGTTGGTCAGGATGTAGCCGTCGGAGCGGAGCACGAAGCCCGTGCCGGAACCGGTCCCCGTCTCGATGTTGACCACCGCCGGACTGACCTCGGCGGCGACCGCCGCGATGCTGCCGCCGTCCTTCTGCGGGCCGCCGGCGATCACCGGCGCGCTGACCGGCTGGGTGGTCCCGTCCGCGGCCAGGGTGAAGCCGACCGCGCCACCCGCACCACCGGCGAGGAGTGCCACCGCTCCGGCCCCCAGCAGCAGCGGCCAGACCCGGCGGGCCCGCGGCGCGGCGGGGGGGGTGGGCGGTGAGTCGATGGTGTCGTCGTGAATGGGGTGGCCCGTGGGCGGCGCCCACCACTCGGTGAAGGCAATCGTGTCCGTGTCGGACGGCTGGCGCGACGGATTGTCGGTCATGGGGTCCCTCCTGGCCTCACTCCAGTAGACAGCGCGATGCGACGTTTCGTTCCCGGCCCGGATCCCCCTGACGCGCTCCTGACACAGTTCTGACTCCACGGTTGCGGGACGCTGTGCCAGGAGCTCGTTTGCGGGCATAGTGAAGGTGTGGCTGACGACGGGATCGACCAGGCGCGCCAGGCTCTGGCGGCCGCCCTGGACGCGGGTGATCCGAGCGCCATCGCCCTGGCGGAGTGGCAGGTGGCCAATGCCCTCGCGGAGGCCGGCGAGCACGAGCAGGCGGTCGCCGCGTTCCAGCACCTGCTGTCCTACCTGGCGATGGCCCACGGGGACGACACCAGCGCGACCCAGCGCAAGTTGCGGATCCTGAGTTCGGCCGCTCCCCCGCCCGGCCCGGATGACGTGGACCCGGGCACCTTGGCGACGGCCGCGCGCATCGCGCTGGCGGAGTCCCTGCTCATCCTGGGGCGCCGCGACGAGGCTCGCACCCAACTCGACCGGGCCGCCATCGGGACCCGGGGATTCGGTCGGGGCTGGCTGCGCAAACGTCGCGCGGCGGTCGCACGGCGGATGGAGCAGCCCGGGACCGCGCCCTCCGACGACCGGCCCGGCCGGGAGTGGTCGGCGGCGGAGCAGGTCGCCGCCGCCGACGAGTTGCTCGCCCAGGACCGGCCCGCGGATGCGGCCCGCGCGGCCCTGGCCGCGATCTCGGCTTGCGATCCGGCCGACCCCCTGCTGCGTGGGCAGGCGCGTCACGTCCTCGGGATGGCCCTCGACACACTGGGACAGGCCGAGGACTCCCGAGTGGTGCTGCGCGACAGCCACGCCGACTACCTGGCCGCCGACGAGTACGACGCGGCCGCCGACATCGCCGTCGCCCTGGCCTGGCGGCTGGCCGCCGCCGACGCGCGGGACGACGCGATGGGGCTGCTGAGCCTCACGCTGGCCGAGATCCCGGCGACGAGCCCCCAGCGGGTCCGCCTGCTGACCGACCTGGGCTCCCTGCAGGACCAGGACGGCCAGCCCGAGGCGGCGCGCACGACCTTGTCCGGCGCCCTGGCCACCGCCGAGACCACCGGCGACGAACTCGCGGCCGCCGACGCCCGCCACGGTCTCGCCGTCGTCCTGGCCAACCACCCCGACGGACCCGAGGACAGCGTGGAGGCGCTGTCCCTGCTCGAGGAGTGCCGGCGCACCTACGGCCGCGCCGGCTACCCGGACCGGGTGAGCGGGTGTGACCACGAGGCCGCGGCACTGCTCGGCCGGCTCGGCTCCCGCGACGCGGCGGCGGCCCGCTACCAGCAGGCCCTCACCGGGTACCTCGCGCTTCCGGAGGAGATGCGGGACACCGGCCAGTGGCCCGATGAGGTCGCCGACTGCCGCCTCAACCTGGCCGCCCTGGCCGACGCGGCGGAACCGTCCGACCCCCGACTCTTCCAGTCCGGCGGCCACACCATGAGCCACGGCAACTGACCCCGGGTCGGCTACCGTGGCCGGATGGCGGTCCCGGAGCTCTACGCGCCGCCATCGCGGCCCCAGCAGGTGCGGGACCAGGGAATGGTCCTGCCCCTCTCCTCCCTGCTTCCGGATCCCGTCTTCTACGTCATGTCCGGAGGTGGGTCCCACGGCGCTGTGCAGTGGGGCCTGCTCCAGGCACTGTCGGAGACGGACCTCACCCCCGACGCCATCGTCGGCACGTCGGCGGGAGCCCTGTCCGGAGTCGTCTACGCCGAGGACCCGCTGTCCGGCCTGAACCGGCTGGCCTACATCTGGGGGCAGCTCGACGCGGGACACGTCCTGGGCGAGAACTGGCTGGGACGGCTGGGCAACGCCCGCACCATCGCCTTGGCGGACAATCGGACGGAGGCGGCCACGCTGGAGTCCCTGCTGACCGCCCGGACCTTCGCCGACCTGGCGCTGCCGTTCAGCGCCGTCGCCACCGACGTGGCCACCGGCAGCCCGGTCGTGATCGACTCCGGCTGGCTGGTCCCGGCGCTGTTGGCGTCGTCCGCGATCCCGGGGGCCCTGCCGCCGGTGCGGATCGACGACCGGTGGCTGTTCGACGGTCTGGCGAGCGCCAACCTGCCGGCGGTCCCCGCGGTACGGCGCGGCGCGGGCAGCGTCGTGGTCCTGGACACGGGGGGACGCGACCCGGGCCCGGTGAGCCCGGCGGCCCGCCGGGTGATCACCCGCCTCAGTGCGATCCTGACCAGCGCGCAGCGCGCCGACCAACTGCGCGACGCCGCCGACCAGGTGCCCGTCGTCCTGCTGCCCACCCCGGGCGGCCTCGCGGGGACCCTCGACTTCCGGCACACCATGCAGTCCGCGGCCACCGCCTACAGCGACGCCCGGCTCTTCCTCAGCGCCCTCGTCGCCGACTATCGCCAACCCCTCGGTCCCGGCCTGTACGCCCTCCCGGGGCAGCGGGGCCTCACCGACGAACTCACTCGCCTGCTGCGGCCGGTGACACCGTGACCACCCACCCGAGCGTCGCGGGGCTGCGCCGGCTGCCGCGTCCCGTCGCGTGGGTCTTCACCGGCGGCGGCGCGCGCTGCGCGGCCCAGACCGGGATGGCGGAGGTCCTCGGGGAGCAGGGCCTGCGGGCGGACCTGCTGGTGGGGGCGGGGGGCGGCGCCCTCACCGCCGCCGGGCTGGCCGGCCCGGATCCGGATCTGCGGCGGGTGCGCGAGACCTGGCGCCGCCTCAGCTCAGAGTCGGTCCTGTCGTCGTTGGGCACCGCGGCGGTCCGCGCCTTCAGCACCCGCCGCACGGGCCGGTCGTGGCGGGAGTTCCGCGACATGGTGTCCGGCGTCGTGCCGGGAGACCCGCCCATCCCCGCCGGCCTGTCGCTCGTGGCCAGCGACCTGGTGTCGGGACGTCCCATCGTGCTGACCGACGGACCGATCGGCGACGCCATCGCCACTTCCGCCTGCCTGCCGCTGGTGTTCCAGCCCGTCGCGGTGGGCGACCACCTCCTCGTCGACGGCAGCCTGACGGCAGCGGCTCCGCTGGACCAGGCCCGCGCCGCCGGTGCCGCGTCGGTGGTGCTGCTGGACACGGGGGCGGCGTCGGTGCCGGAGGACAGCGTGCCGGACCTGCGATGGTGGCAGGTCGCGGCCCTGGCCTACGGCCACCAGATCCGTTCCCAGTTGGCGCACGCCTTGATGCGCACCGCCCCCTTGCTCCCCGTGGTCACCGTGTCCACCGCCGCCGGTGGCTACCTGGACTACACCGACCCCGACAGCCACTTCGCGGCCGGCCGGTCGGCCGCCTCGGCGGCCCTGGCGGACGGGGTCGGGAGGGGCGCTGCCGCACCCGGACTGCACGGCGTCCCGGTCGACCTGGCCGAGGACCCCCGGCTGGTCGACCTGCTCCGCTGACGGCACCCGCCCGGAGCGCCCCGGCTGCCGCGGGCTACGGTAGAAACTCCGCGCCCAGCCTGCGGAAACCAGGAGGAACCGTGCAGGAGATCCGCGACGCCATCCAAGCCGGCGACACCAGCGCCGAGGACTTTGCGAACATCCCGATCCCCGACAGCATGCGCGCCGTCACCCTGCACAAGGAGGACGAGAAGATGTTCGAGGGCATGCCCTCGAACGAGAAGGACCCGCGCCGGTCCCTGCACCTGGACGAGGTTCCGCTGCCGGAACTGGGTCCCGGCGAGGCGTACGTGGCCGTCATGGCCAGCGCCATCAACTACAACACGGTGTGGTCCTCGATCTTCGAGCCGGTCTCGACCTTCGGTTTCCTCAACCGCTACGGCCGGGTCAGCGACCTTGCGAAACGGCACGACCTGCCCTATCACATCATCGGGTCGGACCTGTCCGGCGTCGTCCTGCGCACCGGGCCCGGCGTCAGCGCCTGGCATCCGGGCGACGAGGTCGTCGCCCACTGCCTGTCCGTGGAACTGGAGGACGCGGCGGGGCACAACGACACCATGCTGGACCCGCAGCAGCGCATCTGGGGGTTCGAGACCAACTTCGGCGGCCTGGCGGAGATCGCCCTCGTCAAGACCAACCAGCTCATGCCCAAGGCGAAGCATCTGACCTGGGAGGAGGCCGCCTCCCCCGGTCTGGTGAACTCGACGGCGTACCGGCAGCTCGTGTCCCGGAACGGCGCCGACATGAAGCAGGGCGACGTCGTGCTCATCTGGGGGGCGTCCGGCGGTCTGGGCTCCTACGCCACGCAGTTCGCCCTCAACGGCGGCGCCATCCCGGTGTGTGTCGTGTCCAGTCCTGAGAAGGCGGACCTGTGCCGCGCCATGGGCGCCGAGCTCATCATCGACCGGAAGGCGGAGGGCTACCGCTTCTGGAAGGACGAGACGACCCAGGACCCCAAGGAGTGGCAGCGCCTCGGCAAGCGGATCCGCGAACTCACCGGCGGCGACGATCCCGACATCGTCTTCGAGCATCCCGGCCGCGAGACGTTCGGCGCCTCCGTCTACGTCGCCCGCAAGGGCGGCAAGATCGTCACGTGCGCGTCCACCTCGGGGTACATGCACGAGTACGACAACCGCTACCTGTGGATGAACCTCAAGAGCATCATCGGGTCCCACTTCGCGAACTACCGCGAGGCGTTCGAGGCCAACCGCCTCATCAACCTGGGCATGATCCACCCCACCGTGTCGCAGGTCTTCCCGCTCGACCAGGCCGGCGAGGCGGCGTACCAGGTGCACCGCAACCTGCACCAGGGAAAGGTCGGGGTGTTGGTGCTCGCGGAGGCCGAGGGGCTGGGCATCACCGACCACGACAAGCGCGACAAGTACCTCGACCAGATCAACCGCTTCCGGGGGCAGTGATCCGGGTCCGGAACCGGACATATGTGGGGGTTCCATCCGGTGGCCACCACAAGGGCGTGTCGCCCGGGCCCTGTCGGTCCCCCCACATACACTCGCGAGGACCGGGTGCCGGGTAGCCCGGGATCCGCAGCGAGGACCGGGAGCGGCCGTGGCCACCATCGACGTGACGTCCCCTCCGTCGGCCCACGCCGCCCCTGACAGCGCCTCCGACAGCCGGTTCCAGCCCGACAACCCGCACCCCGGCCACGGGAGCCGCGGCTTCCCCTACATCCCGGGATTGGACGGGATCCGGGCGATCGCCGTCATCGGGGTCCTGCTGTACCACGCCGATGTGCCCGGCATGCCCGGAGGCTTCCTGGGCGTCGACGTGTTCTTCGTGCTCAGCGGGTTCCTGATCACCTCGATCGTCCTGAGCTCGCTGCAACTCACCGGCAGTCTCAACTTCAAGCAGTTCTACCTCCGCCGCGCCCGCCGACTGCTGCCCGCCCTCATCGCGGTCCTGCTGTTCTCGGCGGTCCTGGCCGCCATCTTCGCTCCCGACGCCATCGCGGCGCTGCGCCGCGACATTCCGGCCGCGCTGTTCTACTGCACGAACTGGGTCTACGTCCTCGTCGACCAGTCGTACTTCGACATCACCGGCCGGCCCCCCATGCTGCAGCACCTGTGGTCGCTGGCGGTGGAGGAGCAGTTCTACCTGATCTGGCCGCTCGTCGCGGTGCTGGCGTTCCGCCGGGGCGGCCGCAGCCGGGTGGGCGAGTGGGCCGTCATCGGCGCCGTCGCCTCCACCGTCATCATGATCGTTCTGTCGCTGCTGGGCGGCTACCCGGATCCCAACGACGGCAGCCGGGTGTACTTCGGCACCGACGGCCACGCGATGGGGCTGCTCATCGGGGCCGCGCTGGCGTCGGTGTGGATCCCGGCCAAGCTGTCCACCCGGCTCACCGTCGGCGCCCGCGCCCTGATCGACCTGGCCGGGTTCGGTGCTCTCGGCCTGGTCATCGTCATCATGATGACCAGCCACTCCAACGCCTCGTGGCTGTACTGGGGCGGTTTCACGATCTTCTCGCTGCTGGTGGCCGTGGTGATCGCGGCCACCTCGCATCCGGCGTCGCTGCTGGGCCGGGCGTTGGCGGTGCAACCGCTGCGCTACATCGGGCAGCGGTCCTACGGGCTCTACCTGTGGCACTGGCCCGTGTATGTCGTGCTGCGCCCGGGCATCGACGTTCCGTTGGACGGGGTGGCGGACCTGATCCTGCGCTTGGCCGTGACATTCGGGCTGGCCGAACTGTCCTACCGGTACATCGAGATGCCGATCCGCCGGGGTGATCTGAAGGTCGCCCGGGAACGGTTCAAAGCCATGACGAAGCAGCAGCGCCAGCCTCTGCTCAAGAAGGCCGCTGTCATCGGCGCCGCTCTCGCCCTGCTGTGCGGTTTCGTGACCTACCGCATGCTCACGGTGCCGGCCGAGCAGCCCGACTACCTCAACGGCCTCACCGAGGTCTCGGCCCTCGCGGCCGCGCCGCCGGCTCCCAGCACTGCGCCCACCCCCGGAGGCGTCGTCGTGAAACCTGGCGTTCTGGCGATCGGCGAGTCCGTCATGCTCGGCGCCGAGGGTGGCCTGCGGGACACCTTCAAGAAGGTGTCGGTGGACGCGGCGGTCGGCCGTCAGGCCGCCGACATCGTGACCCGCGCCCAGCAGTTGGTGGCCGGCGGGGCGCTGCGGGAGACGGTGATACTGCACACCGGGACCAACGGGTACGTCGAGCGCGGCCAACTGAAGCAGATCCTCCAGACGCTCTCCCCCGCCAAGCGCATCGTCGTCGTCAACGTCGACGTGCCCCGCGAGTGGCAGGACCCCAACAACGAACTCATCGCCGAGATGGTCGCCCAGACTCCCAACGCGGTGCTGGCCGACTGGCACGCCCGGGCGCAGCTCGAAGGGGACGTGCACGTGAAGGACGGCATCCACCTGACCGAGGCGGGGATCGCAGCCTACGGAGAGGTCATCACCGGGGCGCTGAACGAGGTCCTCGCCACGCAGGGGCTGCCCCCGAATGTCCCCCCCGGTGTCAGAGGAACCGTTCCCCAGCAGGCCGTTCCCCAGCAGCCGGACGCCGGTACGACCGACGGTGGGACCGTCGCCCCCGCGGCGCCTCAGCCATCGCCGGCTGTCCCCATCCAGTGACCGTCACGGCATCGCGGACAGGCCACCGTCGATGATCAGCGACTGGCCCGTCATGAAACTCGACTCGTCCTCGGCGAGGAACAGGGCCGCACTCGCGATCTCCTCGGCGCGACCCCAGCGCTGCATCGGCACGCGGCTGAGCACCGCCTCCTCGGTGGCGGCCTCGGCGCGCAGGAAGTCGGTGAGGTCGGTGTCGATCCAGCCGGGCACCAGTGTGTTCACGCGTACCCCCGACGAGGCGCACTCGATGGCCAGGCTCTGACCGATCGAGACGACGGCCGCCTTGGCGGCGGCGTAGTGGGCCATCAGGGGGCCGCCCCGCAGAGCCGCGACACTGGAGACGTTGACGATGCTGCCGGACCGCTGGCTGAGCATGCCGGGGAGCACGATCTGGCAGGCGTGCACGATGGAGTCCACGTTGAGGCGCATGGTCTTCTCCCACCCCGCGAACCGGGTCGCGACCAGCGGCATCGAGAACGAGTTGCCGCCGGCGTTGTTGACCAGCACGTCGACGCCGCCGAGTTCGGCGACGACCTCGCCCAGCGCGTCGCGGAAGCCGTCGGCGTCGACAACGTCCGCCTCCCGGACCACTGCCCCGGGCAGCCCCGCTGCGACCTTCTCGAGGGTGTCGCGGTTGCGACTCATGAGGGCCACGGTCGCCCCCTCGGCCGCGAACCGTTCTGCGATCGCGCGGCCGATGCCGCGCGACGCACCCGTCACGATTGCTTTCCGTCCCGCCAGTGCTCCGCTCACAGGTCACTCCACCGTTCCATCGGTCCCGACCACTCGGTCGGGAGGGGGCAGGCCGCCGGGGCGACGGCTGCGACGATGCCATTCAACACGATCTGCACGCTGCGTTCGCCCACCCAGAGGTGACCGGCGCCGGGCACGGCCACGACGTCCGCCTGCGGCACACCGGCGAACCGGCGCCGGGCCTCGGAGGGACGCAGATAGTCGTCATGCTCCGGGACCAGCACCGTCAGGGGCCGGCCGCTGGCAGCCCACCCCGCGAGATCCGAGGGGCGGGTGTAGCGCAGCGGCGGTGAGAGCAGGACCGCTCCCGCGACCGGGGCGCGGTCCCCGTACCGCAGGACCACGTCCGAGCCGAACGACCATCCCACCAACCACGGGTCCGGCAGGCCCCGGGCCACGACGTCGGCCAGCACCGCACCCAGGTCCAGCCCTTCGGCACGGCACTCGTCGAACGCCCCGTCGCTGCGCCGCTCCCCTTCCCCGGCCCCCCGCAGGTTGAAACGCAGCACGGCCAACCCCGCCAGAGCGGGCAGGCGCCACGACATCTTGCGGAACACGTGCGACTCCATGGAGCCGCCGTGCGTCGTCAGGGGGTGCACGCACACGCAGGTTCCGACCGGGTCGGTCCACTCCGGCAGCGCGAGGTCGCCATGCAGGGTCAGACCGTCGGCCGTGGTCGCGCGCCAGTCCTCCCGGTGCGCCGGCAACACGCTGCCTGCCGTGATGGGCGTCACGGCACGTCGACGCGCACGGTCGCGGCCCCCGGCGTGGTCGCCAGGACCGTCACTCGCCCGCCACCCCCCAGCCGCACGACCTGACCCGGCACCAACGAGGACTGGGTCGTGTCGGCCGCACCCAGCCGGAACACCCGGTTCATGTACTGCGGATACCGCAGTCCCTTCGGGGCCAGCAGGAGACGCACGCCGTAGCCACGGGCTACGAAGGGGGGCGGATAGTTGACGGTGGCGACGTTCTCCTCGGTCGGGCGGTACTCGAGGACCCAGGCCGAGGCGCGGCCGTCGGCGACGGTCGGGACGGCCAGACCCATCTGGCCGGCCGCCACGTCCGGTTCGAGGCGCCCGATGGTGTAGATACCGTCAGTCTCGACCGCGGTCAGGTTGCGCCGGTCCAGCACCCCCAGGCGCAGCAGGCTCAGCGCGTTGAACGTCCAGTCCGCGAACCGGGCGCCGGTCAGGCCGTACCCGTCCTTGGGCGGCTGACCCATGAGGTCGAGGTAGTCGCCGTAGTCGAACCAGTCCTGGCGGGACGTGTTCTGCGGGACCGACTGGTTCCACGTCCAGCCCGCCGTCACCGGCCAGAATGCCGCCGAGTGCTCCAGCCCGAGTGTATGGCCGAGCTCATGAGCCGCGATCCAGTCCTGCAGGCGCTGGGGGTCGGTGAGGTCGACACCGTTGAGGTAGACCGCGCGCCCCCCGAGCAGCGCCACGCCGGCGTACTGGCAGCGGTAGCGCAGCGGTGTCAGGTAGACCGCGATGGTGGTGCGGTACCGGGCCGGGGGCCGCCGGTAGCCGCGGGCATAGCGCTGGTAGGTCTGGTGGATGCGGTCGAGGTTGCAGCTCATCCTCTTCGAGGAGACTGCCGGCGCCCGGGAGTAGCCCACCGTCCCGAAACTGAACGAGTCCTGGGTTCGGTCCGCCATCCGCGTCGCGACCCGCTGCGCCATCGCCCGCACCTGACTCTCGGTGAACCCGAGACGCAGTCCCCGCACGGGGATCACCACGAACGACAGCCCGTAGGTGGTTCGTGCCGCCGTCGCCGTGACCTCGGGCAGCCGGTCCGCGGCCCGCGGCCGCAGCACCTCGTCCTCGAACTGCGTGGCCCCCGCCGGCACCCCTGGGACCAGGAGTGCCGCCGCGACGAGGAGCCCCAGCAGACGCTTCACACTTCATTGTCCCACGCGGAGGTCATTTCTCACCGGGCCCGCTGCCAGCACCGGGAGTGCCAATGGCGACGATGGGGTATCCCCTCCCGCTCGTCCGCGGGCCAGACCACGACGTGGGGCTCCCCGACGGCCACAGGGTCGTCACACCACGGGCAGGTGTAGGTCTTGCGGGCGTTCGCCCCGGGAACGCGGCGGACCCAGTACTCCCGACCCCCGCGGGACTGCCGCTCCTCGGCCGGACTGATCCCCCCCAGGGGACGGGAAGGAGGACGGGAGGGTCGGCGCCGGGCCATGACCGCGATCAAATCAGGATCGGCGTTCGCATGCTCGGCGATCGCCTCCTACGCTGACGGACTGTGGCATCAGCAGCCGCCGACCTCCGGGCGCTCATCGCCAGTCGGCACACCGTGATCAGCAGCGCCACGCGCGACGAAACGTCCCTGCGGGCCACGGCCGCGGAGGCCGCGCAGTTGTGCCGCCTTCCCCTGTGGGAGTGGACTGCCGCCGAAGGGCTGCGGGTGCCGGGCAGCCCGGCCCAGACGAACACCCGAACCCCCGACCAGGCCCTGGCCTTCCTGCGGGACCTGGGCCGCCCGGCGGTGGCGCTGTTCCTCGACGCCCAGGGGCTGGTGGACGATCCGGTGGCGCTGCGTCTGCTCAAGGACCTGGCGGCCGACCCCGCGGGCCCGACGCTGCTCCTGGCCGGGCTCACGCCGGCAGTGCCTGCCCCACTGGCTGGGGTCACGGTGGAGTGGACCGTGCCCCCGCCGGACCGCGACGAGATGGCCCTGGTGGTCCGTCGCCTGCTGGCGCAACTGCCCCGCCTGGGCCTCCAGCTGGACGTGTCCGATCCCCGGCGGCTCGTCGACGCTGTGCTGGGCCTGACCCCGCGGGAAGCCGAACGGGTGCTCCTGCAGCAGGCGGTGGTGGATGGGCGCCTCGACGACGAGGACGCGGCGCGGGCCATGACGGCCCGCGCGGAGCTGCTGTCGGCGGGCCCCCTCGACCTGCTGGACCCCGACGTGAGCCTGGCCGATGTCGCGGGACTCGCGGCGCTGCAGGCGTGGCTGGGACAGCGGGCCCGCGGTTTCGAGCCCGAGGCCCGGGCGTTCGGCCTGGATGCCCCCCGCGGGGTCCTGCTCACCGGCGTCCCGGGCTGCGGCAAGTCCCTCGTCGCCCGCGCGATCGCGGGCAGCTGGGGCATGGCGCTGGCCTGTCTCGATGTCGGTCGGCTGCATGGCTCCCTGGTCGGCGAGTCCGAGAGCCGCATGAAGGAGGCCCTCACTGCGGCCGAGGCCATGGCCCCCGTCGTGCTGTGGGTGGACGAGATCGAGAAGGCCTTCCCCGACGCATCGGCCAATGACGGCGGCGTGTCCCAGCGGGTCCTGGGCCTGCTGCTGCGGTGGCTGCAGGAACGCCCGGACGGCATCTTCGTGGTGGCGACCTGCAACGATGTCAGCGCCCTGCCGCCCGAACTGACCCGGCGCGGGCGGTTCGACGAACTGTTCTTCGTCGATCTCCCGGATGCCGTCGAACGCGAGGGGATCCTCGCCCACCATCTGGCGGCTCGGCGCCGCGATCCCGCGTCGTTCGACCTCACCGCCCTGGCCGGGGCTACGGACGGGTTCTCCGGCGCGGAGATCGAGAGCGCCATCACGGCGGCGCTGTACTCCGCCTATTCGCGGGGAGGTGAGTTGGACACTGCGGTGCTCGTCGACGAGTTCTCCCGCACCGTGCCCCTGTCGGTGACCCGGGCGGAGGACGTCGCCACGCTCCGGAACTGGGCGGCCGGACGTGCCCGTCCCGCCGGAGGGTCGCCGCCGCCCACGGGGCCGCCCGTGGCACGCTGAGGCATGTCCTCCGCCGAGACCGAGTCCGTGACCATCTACACCGACGGCGCCTGCAAAGGCAATCCGGGCCCGGGCGGCTGGGGGGCTCTGCTGGAGTGGGGCGACCACACCCGGGAGCTGTCCGGAGGTGAGCGGCAGACCACCAACAACCGCATGGAACTGACGGCCGTGATCGAGGGGCTGCGGGCGCTGAACCGCAGTTGCCGGATCCGGATCGTGACGGACTCCGTCTACGTGCGCGACGGGGTCCTGTCGTGGATGGCCAACTGGAAACGCAATGGCTGGATGACGCGCAGCAAGAAACCCGTCAAGAACCGCGACCTGTGGGAGGCCCTCGACGCCGAACTCACGGCCCACAACGTCGAGTGGGAGTGGGTGAAGGGCCACTCCGGCCATCCCGGCAACGAACGCGCCGACGAACTCGCCAACGCCGGGGTGCCCTGACCGGTCAGCGGGCGTAGTCGTAGAAGCCGCGGCCGGTCTTGCGTCCGAGGAACCCGGCCGCGACGACGTCGCGCAACGAGCGGGCCGGCTCGAACCCGGGGTCGTTGAACTCGGCGAGCAGGACTTCCTGAATGGCCAGGGACACGTCGTTGCCGACCACGTCCAACAGCGCGAAGGGGCCCATCGGGAAACCGGCCGCCGCCTTCATGGCCCCGTCGATGGTCTCCTTGTCGGCGTAGTGGGCGTCAGCCAGACGCACGGCGTCGTTGAGGTAGGGGAACAACAACGCGTTCACGATGAAGCCGCCGCGATCGCCGCACTCGACCCCCACCTTCTTCGTGCGGCCGCACACCTCCCACGCGGTCGCCACGACATCGGGGGCGGTCTCGGTGGTCCGGACGATCTCAACCAGTTTCATGATCGGCGCGGGGTTGAAGAAGTGCAGGCCGACGACGTCCTGGGGGCGCTGCGTCACCGCCGCCATCTCGATGACCGGAAGGCTGGAGGTGGTCGTCGCCAGGACCGCGCCCGGCTTGCAGACCCGGTCGAGAGTGCGGAAGAGCTCGAGTTTGACGTCCAAGTCCTCCACGACGGCCTCAACCACGAGGTCGACCTGGGCGAGGCCTTCGACCGAGGTGACCCCCGCGACCCGGGCCAGGACCGCGTCCCGGTCCTCCTGCGAGAGACGCCCCTTGTCCACCTGCTTGTCCAGGGACTTGGTCAGGGCGGCCTGGACCCGCGCCACCTTGTCGTCGCCGCGAGCCACGAAGGTCACCGCGAAACCGGCCTTCGCGAAGACCTCGATGATGCCGGTGGCCATCGTCCCCGAGCCGATGACCCCCACCGACTCGACGGTGCGCGGGCTGACCGCGGTGTCACTGTCGCCGCCGGCGTCTGCCACCGCCGCGCCGTCGGGCCCATAGGTGTAGAAGCCGGCACCCGCCTTCTGTCCGGTACGCCCGGCCGCCACCAACTGCTTGAGAAGGGGCGCGGGGGCATGCACCCGCTCCCCCGTGACGGCGAACAGCGCGGCGAGCGCGTCCCGCAGGACGTCCAGCCCGATGGCGTCGGCCATGGCCACCGGACCGACGGGGTACCCGCATCCGAACCGCATGGCTGCGTCCACGTCCTCCTTGGCGGCGTAGCCGTCCTGCACCATGCCGATGGCATGGTTCAGGTAGCCGTACAGGAGGCGGGCGGAGATGAACCCCGGTCGGTCGGCGACCGTGACCACGGTCCGCCCGAGCGCCTCGGCCAGCGCCTCCGTGTCCGCGACGGCGGCGTCCGAAGCCAGCACCGTGCGCACCACCTCCGCGAGGGTGCGCTGGTCTGCGGGCAGGGAGAGGTGCAGTCCCACCAGCCGCTCGGCGGCTCCGCTCGCGAGCGCGAGATCGGTGACGTCGAGCACGGAGGTCGTGGTCACCAGAGTCGCGTCGGCGGGAGCGGCCGCCACGATCGCGGTCAGCACCTCGACCTTGTCGTCGCGCTGCTCGGGGGTGGCCTCGACGACGACCTGGCAGCCGGCGAGCGCCGGCAGGGCGCCCCCCTCGGCCGCCACGACCTCGACCCCGGCCTCCTGCGCGAGAGCCGCGAGAGCGGCCCCCACGGTGCCCTGCCCGATGATGCCGATCTTGGTGATCTGGCGCGACATGTCGCCCTCCCTGGGATACCGGCGCGCACCCCGCGCGCGGCTCCCCAGTCTCCCACCTCAGCGGCCCGTGGCCGCCGCGGGGTCCGGGATCAGGAGTCGGCGACCTTGGAGGCGCGGATGTCGTGCCCGGCGCTGGTGAGGCACTTCCCCGTGCGCAGGTCGAACTCCCATCCGTGCAGCATGCACTGCAGGGTGTCGCCGTCGACATTGCCGAACCGCGTCAGGTCCGCCTTCAGGTGGGGGCAGCGGCGCTGCACCACCCAGCCGTCGAGTTCGATGTCCTCCGCGTCGGGCTGCTGTTCGGCGTACCAGCCCTCGACGTAGTTCACCCGCTCGTCGGTGAGGGTCTTGAAGAAGGTGTAGACGAACTCGTTGTACTGGCCGACCCGCTTCGCCTGGAACCGTGCGGAGAGGAACAGGCTGTTCACCCAGTCCTCCTCCTCGGTGTACAGAAGGTGCTCGATGAGGCGGCGCTGGGTGGTGAAGCGGTAGCGGGGTTTGTCGCTGGGTTCGGGGCGGCGCACCTTGCCCGTCGTGAAGTCGAAGACGATCTCCTCCACGACCTCCGGCTCGGGGCCGGCCTCCGGCGAGTCGGCGGTCAGCTGGAACAGCACCGGGCCGCCGATGCCGTGGGACATCTGGTCGGCCTGCTCCATGATCGGTTCCACCCGCTTCTGCAGCGTGGACAGCACGTCGATCTCCGGGTGGGACCAGGAGGCCCGCTCGAGGGCGATGACCTCCCGCTGCCGTTTCCGGTAGTCCTCGAGGTACTGGCGCTTGTTCTCCGTGGTGAAGAAGCCGCGGACATCTTCGATGGGCTGGCGCACCTCGAGCTCGTTCTGCGAGATGTCCGCCTCAGTGCCCGGCAGCAGCACGACGCCGTTGTCGTAGCCGTTCTCCGCCATCACATCGACGAAGACCTGCTGATCGGGGAAGATGTTGCCCTCGTCGCCGAAAATGTCGTTGAGGCCCCACAGGTCGTCGTCGAGGAAACACGGCGGACCGGCGATCGGGAACACCCAGCTCGCCTTCAGGTCCTCGATGTAGCGCAGGGAGCGGTCCAACTGCCGCTCGCGCTTGAGTTTGCCGAAAGCCGCCTTGGCGTTCGCGGGCAGGTCGTAGACCATCGGGTACCAGATGGCGCCGGAGAACTGCAGCAGGTGCGCGTGCACATGGCCCAGCCGGGAGAACACCGACAGTTCGGCGGGGCGGGCGTCGTTCTGGTTGAGCAGGCGCACCCCGTCGACGTCTTCGACCCAGATCGAGGAGTCCCCGAGAGGACCGTCGGTGGGTGCCGTCATCGCCTGGATCATCACCTTGGCGCCGCCGTCGAGTTCCACGACCTCCTCGTTGGGCAGCCGCCGCAGGTTGGTGAAGCCGAGGGCCCGCAGCTCACCCTCCATGTCGCCGGTCGGGAAGTCCGGGTAGAGCACGACGGTGTCCTTGCGCACGTTGTCCGCGAGGTTCTTGGCGTCGAAGTGGTCGCGATGCAGGTGGGAGACATACAGGTAGTCGCACTGCCCGAGGCGCTCCCAGTCCAGTCCCGAGTTGTCGGGGAAGGGGAACCAGGAGGCGAAGTACGCCGGGTTGACCCAGGGGTCGCACAGGATCGACCCCGAGGTCTGGGTCTCGATGAAGATGCTGGCGTGTCCGGTCCCGGTGATGCGCACGGCGTGTCCTTCCGTTCCGCTCCGAAATTACCGCACGGCGCCCCCGGCGCCCGCGGCAGGGAATCGGCGCTGCCGGGTGGTGAATCCCGCGCGCCCCTCGCCCGGGGGCCAGTTCGCGTCTACGGTGGCAGAGGTGCCGCAACCCGGAGGACTTCATGCCTGAGACCCAGCAGACGTTCGACTCCTACTCCCCCGCCGACGGGCGGGTCCTGGCGAAGTTCCCGCTGATGGATTCCACCGCGGTGGCGGAGGCGGTCGATCGGGCGCGCATCGCCGGGAGCTGGTGGGGTGACCTGTCCTTCCGGGAGCGGCGGCGCTACCTGATGCGGGTGAAGTCGATCCTCGCGCGCCGCGCCGAAGAGCTCGCCGAGGTCGTGCACCGCGAGAACGGCAAACCCACCGACGACGCCCTGCTGGAGATCCTCCTGTCGATCGAGCACGTCGACTGGGCCGCGCGCAACGCCGAGCACGTCCTGGGTCGCCGCCGGGTCCGTCCCGGCCTGCTGACGCTCAATCAGGACGCCCGCGTCTCCCACCAGCCCCTGGGGGTCGTGGGCGTCATCGGACCGTGGAACTACCCGGTCTTCACACCCATGGGATCGCTCGCCTACGCCCTGGCCGCCGGCAACGCGGTGGTCTTCAAGCCCTCCGAGTACACGACCGATGTGGGGCGCTGGCTGGTCGCCGCCATGCAGGAGGCGATCCCGGACCAGCCGGTCGCCCAACTCGTGACCGGTGACGGCAGCACGGGCGCCGCGCTGTGCGCCGCCGGCGTCGACAAGATCTCGTTCACCGGTTCCGCGCGCACCGGGCGCAAGGTGGCCGCGGCCTGCGCGGAGTCCCTCACCCCGGTCCTCATGGAACTGGGCGGCAAGGACGCGGTTCTGGTGGACGCGGGCGCCGACCTCGAGAAGGCCGCCAGCGCCGCCACCTTCGGCGCCTACCACAACGCAGGACAGACGTGCGCGGGCGTCGAGCGGGTGTACGTGCATGAAGCCGTCTACCACGAGTTCGTCGAGCGGGTGGCCGACAAGGTGCGGGCCCTGAGCCCCGGGACCACGCGCGAGTCCGCCTACGGGCCCATGACCATGCCGCAGCAGATCGACGTGGTCCGGCGCCATGTCCTGGACGCGCTGGCTCGCGGTGGCCAGGCGGTGGTCGGAGGACCCGAGTCGGTGGGCGACCGGGTGATCGGGCCCGTCCTGCTGACGAACGTGCCGGAGGACTCCACCGCTGTCACCGAGGAGACGTTCGGGCCGGTCATCGTGGTCAACCCCGTGCGTGACCTGGACGAGGCCGTGGACCGGTCCAACGCCTCGTCGTTCGGTCTCAGCGCGGCGATCTTCAGCAAGGACCGGCGGGCCATGGAGCGCGCGGCCGCACGGCTGCGGGTGGGGTCGGTGACCATGAACTCCTGGGTGATGAACGCCGGGGTCGCGGCCCTCCCGTGGGGCGGCGTCGGGGAGTCCGGCTTCGGGCGTATCCACGGGGACGACGGCCTGCGCGAGTTCACCCGGACCAAGGCGACGACCCGGGAACGTTTTCCGCTGCCCGTCGCGCTGAACATCACCAACTTCGACCGGCATCCCCGCGCCGCTGATCTGGTGCGCCGCACCTTCGCGCTGGTGCACGGCCGCTCCTAGGTACCCTGCGGGGGTGCGCCTCCTGATCGCGACGTGCTCCGTCGACTACGCGGGACGGTTGTCCGCCCACCTCCCGGAGGCTGACCGCCTGATCATGCTCAAGGCGGACGGCTCGGTGCTGATCCACAGCGATGGCGGCTCCTACAAGCCACTGAACTGGATGACCGCGCCGTGCACCGTGACCGAGCCCGAAGGCGGCACCGGCCAGTGGTTGGTGAGCAATAAGAAGGGCGACGAGAAACTCGTCATCACCGTTTCCGTGCTGCACCACGACTCCTCCCACGATCTGGGAACCGATCCCGGACTGATCAAGGACGGGGTGGAGGCCCACCTGCAGGTCCTGCTGGCCGAACGCCTGGACCCGCTGGGCGCCGGCTACCGCCTGGTGAAGCGGGAATTCGCCACGGCGATCGGCCCGGTGGACCTGTTGGTGCGCGACGGCGAAGGCGCCACCGTGGCAGTGGAGATCAAACGGCGAGGCGAGATCGACGGGGTCGAGCAACTCACCCGGTACCTGGACCTGCTCAACCGTGACCCGCTCCTGGCCCCCGTGACCGGTGTGTTCGCCGCGCAGGAGATCAAGCCGCAGGCCCGCACCCTCGCCGAGGACCGGGGCATCCGGTGCATCGTGCTCGACTACGACGAGATGCGCGGGCTCAGCGACGGGATGCGGCTGTTCTGACCGCTCGGGCCGTCAGTCGCGCCCGCGGGCGCTGCAGTCGAGGCCGGGCAGTTCGAGACTCTCCGCCCACAGCCCCAGGTTCGGCAGGACGGGCACCGACTCGCGCAACCGGGCGGTCCGGGCCGGGGCCTCGCCGCGCCAGGGGTCGTGCTGCGTGGACAGGTCCTGACGCTCCATGAGGCCGTCGGTACCGAGATCGAAATAAGTCATGACGCTCCTTGCCGTGGTGCCTCCACTGTGACCCGGTTCACGGCTCCGGGTCACGCCCTACTGGGGAGTAACCACGGCCCTACTGGTCGGTAACGACAAAAGGACTAGAGGGAACCGGCGGAACGGGTCACGACTGACTACCTGGCCGACGGGCACGTATCGCAGTCGCACGGTCACCGAGGAGGCCCCATGTTCGTGTCCACCGTCCGCCGCAGCCTGATGGGCCTGGTGGCCCTGGGAATGGCGACGACCGCCGCGCCCGCCCTGGCCGCGCCCGCCCAGCACCATCCCGTCGTGCACCTCACACAACACTCTGCCACCGCGCGCGGCACCTCGTTCGGGGGCACCGTGATCGGGGGACCGGCGCGCGGGACCGTGGAGTTGCAGGAACACCGGGGGCACCTGCTGTGGCACACGGTCGCCACCTCCGACTTCACCCCCCACGGCTTCCTGCTCAAGTACCCCACGACCACGGCGTCCTACCGGGTCAGGGTGCCCCTGCACACCTGGTACAACACGACGAAGTGGTTCGCCCGCACCCACCCGTCGTTCCATCAGCAGGGTGGTGCGGTATCCAAGGCGGTGCACGTCACCGCCCCCGTGCGGACCGCGTCCTCCCACAAGTGGGTCGTCGGAATCGGTGACTCCTACATGTCCGGAGAGGGGGCCAGCTACGCCGGTTACGGTCCCTGGTGCGGCCGCTGGCACGACAACTGGATGCCGTGGAAGGACTGCAAGGTCTCCGACACCAGCGATCGGTGGTGGATCAGCGCCTTCGGCTCGTCGCTGCGCGACACCTATCCCGGCGACTTCGCCCAGCCGATCCCCCAACCCGGCCTGACCGACCGCTCGACCTACTCCGTCGATCTGTCGGGGGTACGGTGCCACCGCAGCGCGTCCGCGTTGATGTACTGGAACCGGTCCGATTACGCGGCGATGAACCTCGCCTGCTCGGGGGCGGTCGTGGACACCGACCGGGCCAAGGGCAAACCGGGTGTCGACTTCGTCGACGAGCAGACCCAGTCCCATGGACGGATCACCGGGCAGGCCCTGCAACTGCAGCGTTTCGCCACCAAGGCGCTGGCGCAGGGGGACGACATCTCCGTCGTCTCCCTGTCCATCGGGGGCAACGACATCGGGTTCGGCGACATCGTCGCCGACTGCGTCGAGCGGTTCCTCACCCCCCTCAAGTCCGCCTGCTGGAAGCCGGACAGCGGCAGCGCCGCTCGGGTCGCCTACGACAACGGCAACGGGCTCGGCAAGGCCCGGGACGCCGTCGTGACGGCGGGCCGCAACATCGTGCACGCACTGGACGCGGCCGGCGTACCGCGCGGCAGGTACACCATCGCGGTCCAGACCTACCCGATGGGCGTGCCCCCCGCGAGCCAGTTCCAGAACGACTTCGGCGGAGACTCCGGGTACGGCCGCCAGGGGATCGGGGGGTGTGGCCTGACCAACGGCGACCTCGACTTCTTCAACGGCGCGTTCGGGGACCTGCTGAAGAACCGCACCATCCAGGGGGCCTCCGCCCTGCGCCGGGAGTTCGGCGACGTCCCCGTCACCGTGGTCGACGCCACTCACGCGGTGCGCGACCACCAACTGTGCAGCAACCGGGTGCACTACCCGGCCACGCGGTCCGCCGGCAACAACACGAACACGCCCGCCTGGGCCGGTGACTGGGGGGGCCGTACCGGCGGCTGGATCACTCCTGTGATCGTCAACTGCATGGGATCGGACGACTGGAAGACCTGTTACGAGTCCGACAGCCCCGCCACGCTGTACCCGACCCTGTGGAAAGCGGTCGACGGATCTGGGGGTTACCGGTCGCCGGGCTGGTACGAGGGCATCGAGCAGATGAAGCAGCTCCCCGTCCATCCCAACTACTGGGGTCAGCGCGCTCTGGCGACCTGCCACAGCCTCATCGCACCCGATCCGGCCGCGGTCGGCAAGGTGATGCACTGCGTGCCCAAGGGCGGCGACCTGGACGCGTACGGCCGTCCGGCCATGACGGTCACACCCGGCGGCGACCTGTGAGCTATCGCCTCAGCCGTCGTCGGAGAGGCGCCCCCGGCCCCGCTTGATCTCCGACCGGCGCCGCTTGGCGGAGATGCGCCGGTCCACCGAGGACCGCGTGGGGCGGGTGCGCCGACGCCTCCGCGGGGGTGGCGCCAACGCTGCCACGACCCGCTCCGCAAGGCGGATCCGGGCCGCCCGCCGGTTCTGCCACTGGCTGCGGTGCTCGGCGGCCACCACGGTCAGCCCACGCGCTGTCAGTTCGGCCCGGGCCGTCAGGCGGGCCCGCTGGGAGTCCGTCAGCGTCAACGAGGTGCGGGGGTCCCACGACAATTCCACCCGGGAGTCGCTCGTGTTGACGGACTGGCCGCCCGGACCCGAGGAGCGCGAGAACCGCCACTCCAGTTCGGCGGCGGGGATGACGAGCGAGCGACTGACCGTCAGATCGCCCGCGACGTCGTCCATGAGTCGTCAGGCAACCTGCGGGTCCAGCCCGTGTGCGGCGCGGATCGCGTCGACCACCGACTGCATGATGGCGTTGGCGTCGTAGTCCTTGGGGGTGAAGACCGCTGCCACCCCGGCGGCCTCCAGCGCGGCCGCATCACTGTCGGGAATGATGCCTCCCACCACCACCGGGACATCGTCGAGCCCAGCCTCCCGCAGCCCCGCGAGTACGTCGGGGACCAGCTCCATGTGGGACCCCGACAGGATCGACAGGCCGACGACGTGCACGTCCTCGGCGACGGCTGCCGCCACGATCTGCGCGGGGGTGAGCCGGATGCCCTGATAGATCACCTCGAAGCCGGCGTCGCGGGCCCGGACGGCGATCTGCTCGGCGCCGTTGCTGTGGCCGTCCAGGCCGGGTTTGCCGACGAGCATACGCAGCCGGCCGCCGATCGCGGCCCCGGTCGCCGCGACCGAGTCGCGCACGGCGGTGAGCGACTCCCCCGCCTCGGCAACCCCGACGACGCCGCTGACGCCGGTCGGGGCCCGGTACTCGCCGAAGACCTCGCGCAGCGCCCCGGCCCATTCACCGGTGGTCACCCCGGCGCGCGCGCAGGCCAGCGTCGCCGCCATCAGGTTCTCGGTGGTGGCTGCCTGCTCCTTGAGGTGAGCCAGCGCCGCGGTGGCCGCCTCCTCGTCCCGGGCCGCACGCCACTGCCGGACCGCCGCGATGGCGGCCGCTTCGACCTCGGGGTCGACCGTCTGGATCGCCGCATCGAGGTCGACCAGGAGGGGGTTCTGCTCGGTGGTCTCGAACTTGTTGACCCCGATCACCACGTCCTCACCGGTCTCGATCCGCGCCCGCCGGGCCGCATGGGAGGCAACGAGTTGCTGCTTCATGTACCCCGACTCGACAGCGGCGACGGCTCCGCCCAGGTCGTGGATACGGGCGATCTCCTCCTTCGCCCCGGCGACCAGTTCGGCCACCTTCGCCTCGATCACCGCACTGCCGGCGAAGATGTCGTCGTACTCCAACAGGTCGGACTCGTACGCCAGGACCTGTTGGATGCGCAGGCTCCACTGCTGGTCCCACGGCCGCGGCAGCCCCAACGCCTCGTTCCAGGCGGGCAGTTGCACCGCGCGGGCGCGGGCGTCCTTGCTCAGGGTCACGGCGAGCATCTCCAGGACGATGCGCTGGATGTTGTTCTCGGGCTGCGCCTCGGTGAGGCCCAGCGAGTTCACCTGCACGCCGTAGCGGAACCGGCGCTCCTTGGGGTCGGTGACGCCGTAGCGTTCAGCGGCGATCTCGTCCCACAACTGGACGAACGCCTTCATCTTGCACATCTCCTCGACGAACCGGACACCGGCGTTGACGAAGAACGAGATCCGGGCGACGACCTTGCCGAACTCCTCCGGGGGCACCTGACCGGAGTCACGTACCGAGTCGAGGACGGCCATGGCCGTGCTCAGCGCATAAGCGATCTCCTGCCCCGGGGTCGCCCCCGCCTCCTGCAGGTGGTAGCTGCAGATGTTGATCGGGTTCCACTTGGGGATGGTCGTGACGGTGTAGGCGATCATGTCGGTGATCAGCCGGAGGCTGGGACCGGGTGGGAACACGTACGTGCCGCGGGACAGGTACTCCTTGATGATGTCGTTCTGGGTGGTGCCCTGGAGCGCGGACGCGTCGGCTCCCTGCTCCTCGGCGACGGCCTGGTAGAGAGCCAGCAGCCACATGGCCGTCGCATTGATCGTCATGGACGTGTTCATCTCGCCCAGGGGGATGTCCGCGAAGAGGGCCCGCATGTCGCCGATGTGGGTGACCGGCACCCCGACCTTGCCGACCTCGCCGCGGGCCAGTTCGCTGTCGGGGTCGTAGCCGGTCTGCGTGGGCAGGTCGAAGGCGACCGACAGGCCGGTCTGGCCCTTGGCGAGGTTCCGCCGGTACAGCTCGTTGGACTCCTTCGCCGACGAGTGCCCGGCGTAGGTCCGCATCATCCACGGCCGGTCCTTGGCGTGCATCACGGGGGCCTCCTGCAGTGGGGAACGTCCCTTCAGGTTATGGGAAGGCCTGTCCTGCCCGGAAACCGCCCTCGCATGGGGATCACGACGTCGGCGGGTTCGGCGGTTCGAAGGTCGACGCGCTCGAGGAACCGGGCCACCAGGTGCGGCCGCTCAGGAACGCGAAGATCGGGGTGTTCGGGATGGAATTCTGATCCGTCACCTTCCATCCGCTCCTGTTGCCCAGCGGGGCGGCGATGCTCGCGGTGATGTCGAAGTCACCAAGGACGGCGGTGGCCTGCAGCCAGATGGAGGACGTGGTGTCATCGGTCCAGTAACTGGCGCTCGACTCACTGAACTGAGACCAGGCGCCGCCGTCGGCGTACTCCGAGGGATAGGGCGCCGGTGTCTGGTTGATGGCGTCGTAGAACACCTGCTCGGCCGCCATCTTGTCGGTGCTGCTGCCGGAGTTGGGCGGGCCGTCCTGCCCCAACTCAGAGACCTCGCTCCAGGACACCGACGCCCGATTCGTGTTCTGCGGATTCCAGAACGTCTGCACCGCGGAGCCGTACCCGTTGGGGTTGATCTGGTACTCGTCACCGACCGGGTCGTACGTCTCGAGGTTGAAGTATCGCGACGCCTCGGACGCGAAGTCGTAGAAGCCGGTCGGCAGGCAGCCACCCCAGGACGTGTCGCAATCGAACACGCCTGTCGCGTAGATCGTGACCGGCGGCGAGCCGCTCCACTGACTGGGGCTGTACTCCACGCCACTGAGGTACATGTTGTACCAGTAGGGACCGGTCATGGCGGTCGGCGTGTAGAACTGGTTGGCGTCAGCGTTGGTGTCCTGGATGTAGTGCAGCGCTGAGCCTGAGATCTCGTTTGGCGGGAACGCGACCATGCCGCCCGGAATCGCATTCACGCCCGTACCCGACGAGATGATGCCGA
Organism: Actinomycetota bacterium; assembly: GCA_029978705.1. Classification (GTDB taxonomy): domain Bacteria; phylum Actinomycetota; class Actinomycetes; order S36-B12; genus CAIWTL01. Next base: position 33,685 of record JAPOIY010000009.1, on the reverse strand, counting down.
TCTCGTCGCTGTACAGGTCGTCAGGGAAGGCTGCGGTGATGTTCGACTGGTACACGCAGTAGTTGGGCGACGTGGCCAGGGACCCGCTGGCGCACACGGGACTGTCACCGCTCGCGTTGCTGCCCCCGGCGATGATATCCGCGTTCTCCCACTGGCCGTAGAAGTTGTAGTACTCGTTCTCCAGCACGAACGCCTGGTACAGGATCGTGCCCCAGTACTGCAGGTTCGCTTGCAGTGCCTGCACCTGCCACTGCGTGTACCACTCGACTCCGGACGAGTAGTTCTCGTTGAGCTGTTGCCATGCCGAGGCCTCGCCGCCCGCGGTTCCGAACAGGGAGTCGTTCACGTCCTCGGCGCAGGAGGTGTTCAACCCGTCCCACTGCGGCAGGTCGTCCAGCAACGACGTGTTCTGGGCATTGATCGGGAACTGCGACGCGTTGTTCAGCAGCTGGTTGTAGTCGTAGAAGTAAGTCGACACGTCAGAGGCGCACTGCTCGGAACCGGAGATGTCGATCGTGTACTGCATGTACGCCAACTGGTCGGACAGATAGCCGATCTGTTCGCTGATGCACGTGAGCTCCGACATGACCGCGTTCACGTCATCCTGCTGAACCGTCTCCTCGGAGCCCGCCCCCAAGGGGGACAGCAACATTCCGGTGATGCCTTCCGCGGATGTCGCAGGAGTGCCCGCGTACTCCAGCAACCCGCCGATCCCGATCGCCGCGACGTTCGCCACGATCTGCTCCGAGGGGGAGGTCCCGCTGGTGGGCACGGCCACGTCACACACCGAACTGTCAGCTGCCGCCGCGGCTGACACCTGTTGCGCCCCGTACCGCTTCGGCCCACTGGCGGTCGCGGAACTGGGCCGCAACCCCTTGATGCGTTGGCCGCTCTTGGCATGGCGCGCGAGCTGCTTCGTGAAGCCGTCCACGCCCCCGTCGGCGCGCCGGATCTTGCGTATCAACTGTCGGTAGCCGACGTGGCTGTTGCGGAACTGAAGGGACCAGGATTGGGCGGTGCGGCTGAACCCGAGACTGCGCATCGCCTGCTTCCACGACCGGGCGTAGCCGCGGTGCTGGTCGGCCATGCGGGATGCGGCGGTCGACACCACGGAGATCTGCGTCGTGGGAGCCCGCTTCGCCAACGTGAAGACGCGCGCCCGCATGGTCCCGTGGAACCGCTTGCCCGCCGCGGTGCCGCCCTTCACCTTGACGGTCAGGGGCAGGCGTGGCAGAGCCGTCCTGCGGAAGGGCACCGCGAAGGTGCCCGTTGCCGTGGTCACCCCCCGGGCGACGACACACCCCTTGCGGTCCTGCACCGTGACCTTGCCCCGCGCCACACCTGCCCGCGGTCCGAGATACGCCCAGGCGTCGAGGACGCGGAGGCGGTCGGTCCGGGCTGCGTCGGCTGCCACGGTGGTGCGCACGTATCCCCTGGCCGGCTTCTTGCGTGGCGAACACCTGCCGACGGTCACGTGCGGCTTGGGCGTGCGCGCCTGCCGGGTCACCGCGGTATCGCGGGCGACGCCCGGAGCGTGGGCCGGTGTCGCCGCCGTGGCCGAGGCGGGCGTCATCATCAGACCGGTCAGGGCCACAACAGTGGAGATCACCAAAGTCTTGTGCATGATCTTCACGGTAATGCGCCAACGGCGATCACTCATGTCGATCGGGCGATCCCGCGAGGCGGATGGGAGCGGAGTGAATCCTCTGCGCACCGAGCTAGTCGTAGGTGTAGAAGCCGGTCCCGGTCTTACGGCCCAGATCACCCGCGACGACCATCCGCTGGAGCAGTTCGGGCGGTGCGAACTTCTCGTCCTGGGTGTCGTTGTAGATGTTCTGCGAGGCGTTGGTGAGGATGTCGACACCGGTGAGGTCCGCCGTCTGCAGCGGCCCCATGGCATGACCGAACCCGAGGCGGCAGGCCACATCCACATCCTCGGCCGTCGCCACGCCGTTCTCCACGAGGCGGGCCGCCTCCATGCACAGTGCGGCGATGAGACGGGTCGTGACAAAACCGGCGACGTCGCGGTTGACGACCACACACGTCTTGCCGACGCTCTCGGCGTATTCCCGGGCCCGCTCGAGGGTCTCGTCGCTGGTCTTGTAGCCGCGGACGAGTTCGCACAGCTGCATCATCGGCACGGGCGAGAAGAAGTGGGTGCCGACCACGCTCTCGGGACGGCTCGTGGCGGCGGCGATCCGGGTGATCGGGATGGCCGACGTGTTGGTGGCCAGGACCGCGCCCTCCGGAGCGGCCTTGTCGATGGCGGCGAACAGCTCGGTCTTGACATCGAGGTTCTCGAACACCGCCTCGACCACGATGTCGGCGGCGGAGACCGCCTCCTCCAGCGACGTGGTCGTCGCGATCCGGGCCAGGGCTGCGTCGGCTTCTTCCTGGCTCAGGGCACCCTTGGACACGAACCGCTCCAGGGACTTCTGGATTCCCGCCATCCCACGCGCGATCGCGGCGTCGTCGACGTCTCGGATGACGACGTCATGTCCTGCCACGGCCGACACCTGCGCGATGCCCGATCCCATTAGACCTGCCCCGATGACCGCCACTGTGCTCACTGGATGCACCTCCTGTCGCTCCACGATAGGAGTGGGGCGTGGCCGCCCCGGCACGGGGGTAGCTGGGGCGGCCGGGCGTTCAGGAGGTGGGCGGTGTCGGCGGGATGAAGGTGTTCGCCTCCGCGGACTCCGGCCACCAGGTCCGCCCGCTGAGGTAGGCGATGATCGGCGTGTTCGGAATGGAGTTCTGGTTCTTCACCGTCCAGCCCGAGGTGTTGCCCAGCGGCGCCCCGATCCACGACTGGATCTGGAACTCCCCCGCCGACGGGATGGCGTCGACCTGCATCTTGATCCACGACGTCGTGTCGTCGGTCCAGTAGCTCGCGCTGGACTCACTGAACTGCGACCACGCACCGCCAGGCTCGTACTCCGAGGGATACGGCGACGGGGTCTGGTTGATCGCGTCGTAGAAGACCTCCTCCGCGGTCATCAGATCGTCCGTACTGCTGTTGTTCGGCGGCCCCTCCTCCGCGAGCTCAGATACGTCGCTCCACGTCACCGACGTGCGGGTGGTGTTCTGCGGGTTCCAGAATGTCTGCACTGCGGTGCCGTACCCGTTCGGGTTGATCTGCCCCTTGGTGCCATCCGGATCCACGTACTCGTCATTGAAGTACTGGGCCGACTCGTACGCCCAGTCCCACATGCCGGTCGGTAGGCATCCGCCGGTGTAGCCGTCCTCGCCGCACGAGTACTGACCGTTGGCGTACATCGTGGCCGGCGGCGAACCGCTGTAGTTGTTCGGGCTGTACTCGACGGTGGTCAGGTAGATGTTGTACCACCATGGCCCTGTCATCGCGGTCGGACTGTTCGCGCCGTTCGCGTTGGCGTTGGTGTCCGGGATGTCGTTCCACGCCGAGTCGCTCAAACCGCTGTACGGGCTGTACGCGATCATGCCGCCGGGGACCGCGTTGACACCGGTGCCGGAGGAGATGATGCCGATCTCGTCGCTATACAGGTCGGCTGGGAAGGCGGCGGTGACATTCGCCTGATACACGCAGTAGGTCGGCGTGGTGTACGTGGCTCCGGCGTCACAGACCGGGCTGTCGCCAGTGGGGTTGTCGCCACCGGCGAGGGTGTCGGCATCCTCCCAGTTCCCGTAGAAGTTGTCGTACTCGTTCTCGAGGATGAACGCGTAGTACAGGATCTGGCCCCAGTACTGCAGGTTTGCCTGCAGGGCCTGGACCTGAACCTGCGTGTACCACTCCACCCCGGAGGAGTAGTTCTGATTCAGCTGCTGCCAGGCCGAGGCCTGCCCGCCGGCAGTACCGAACAGCGCGTTGTTCACGTCCTGCGCGCAGGTGGTGTTGAGCCCCTTCCACTCCGGCAGGTCACCCATCAACGCCTGGTTCTGCGCGTTGATCGGCCACGTCGACGCGTTCTGAAGCAGTGTGTAGTAGTCGTAGTAGTAGTTGTTCACATCGGAGGCGCACTGGGATGCCGCGGAGATGTCGATCGTGTACTGCATGTACGCAATCTGATGCGACAGGTAGCTCATCTGATCGCTGATGCAGGTCAACTCCTCGAAGACCGCATTGACATCCGACTGCAGCACGGTCGTCTCATCGTCGGCTCCCAACGGCGACAGCAGCATCCCCGTGATGCCCTCCGCCGAGGTCGTGGCTGCTCCCGCGTACTCCAGCAGTCCGCCGATGCCGATCGCGGCGACGTTCGAGACCACCTCATCCGACGCCGAGTACCCGGTGTCGGGCACCGGTACATCACATACCGAGGTATCCGCGGCCTCCGCGGCCGACACCGACTGCGCGACCTGCTTGGGTCCGCTGTCCATCGCCGAGGCCGGCTTCAACCCACGCATCGGCTTCTTGCGCTGCGCCTTCCTGGCGGCTTTCGCCGCTACGGCGTCGAAGCCACCCTTGGTGGCACGGACCTGGCGCGCCAACTGCCGATACCCGACGACGCTATTGCGGAACTGCAGCGCCCACGGCAACGCTGTGCTCTTGAACCCCAGCGATCTCATGACCTTGTTCGACGACTTCGTATAAGCCTGCTGCTTGCTCGCCATCTTCGACGCGGCGGATGACACCAACGACACCTGTACCACCGGCGCCTTGCGACCCAGCTGGAATGCCCGTGCACGCATCACACCCTTGAAACGCGTACCGGCGACCTTGCCCCCCCTCACCGTCACCGTCAGCGGCAGCAGGGGCAGTTGGCTCTTGCGGAACGGCACCGCGAAGCCACCGGTCCTGGTGGTCACACCGCGAGCCACCACGCACCCCTTGCGGTCCTTCATCGTGAACCGGGAAAGCGACAGCGCCGCCCGCGGCGCGAAGTACACCGAACCGCTCAGCATCCGGGTCTGCTTGGCTCTCGCTGCAGCGGACTGCGCCTGCGGCGCCGCCGGGTACCCTCGCGCCGGCTTCTTCCGCGGCGTGCACTTCGCCACGGTCACCTTCGGCTTCGGGGTCCGGGCCGACGCGGCGGACACATCACCGGACTGAACGACCGAAGGACCAGACGGGCCGGGGTCCGCGGTCGCGACACCGGAGAGCGGTACCGCAAGCATCGCGACGACAACAGAAGACGCCAGAACCTTGAGCATGACGCCTATTCTAACGGGTGGTCCCCGTCACTCGGCAGCGGACTTCTTATCCGGAACGTGGCGGCCCGCTCACGGAGTGTGATCACCTGCTCAGCGTAGGAAATCGGCCACCCACTCGTCACCGGGGTCGGCCATGATCGCGGCGGGACTGTCGACGCGCACCACCCGCCCATCCCGCATGACCGCAACCCGATCGGCCAGTGCGAAGGCCTCGGCCTGGTCGTGGGTCACCTGGACGACTGTCGCCCCGGTGGCGGTGAATGCGTCGGCCAGCACTCCGATCAACTCCCGGCGCAGTGCCTGGTCCAGGGCGCCCAGCGGTTCGTCCAGCAGGACCACGCCGGGCGCAGGTGCCAGCGTGCGCGCCAGGGCGACCCGCTGCCGTTCTCCGCCCGACAACTCCGCCACCGGAGACGAGCCGTGCTCTGCCAGTCCCACGAGCGTAAGCATCTGTGTGACCCGGTCGCCGATCGCGCTCCGCGGCTGGCGCTGCATCCGCAGTCCGAAGGCGACGTTGCCGAAGACGTCCAGGTGTTCGAAGAGGGCCGCCTCCTGGAACATCAGGCCGATGCCCCGGCGGTAGGTGGGCACGCCCGCCAGGTCCGTGCCCGCCAGGCAGATCCTGCCCGCGATCAGCGGCTCGATGCCCGCGATGGCTCGCAGGAGAGTGGACTTGCCGCAGCCGCTCGGTCCCAGCACCGCCACGGTCTGTCCGGCGGCGACGGTCAGGTCGACGCCGGTCACCACCGGGCGGTCCCCGTACGCCACGGACACCCCGGCGAGCTCCAGGTCAGACATGGTGGGCCCCGGGGCTACGGAAGCGGTCGGTGAGCAGCACGGCGGCCGCGGTGAGCACGATGAGAATGGTGGCCAGTGCCATCGCCTGACCGTGGTTGGCGTCACCGGGCGTCCCGAGGAGACGATAGATGGCGATGGGGACGGTGGGCCGGTCGCCCCGGGCCACGAACAGGGTGGCCCCGAACTCCCCCAGGGAGATCGCGAAGGCGAAGCCGACCGCCACGGCCAGCGCCCGCCACACCATGGGCAGTTCCACGCGCAGCAACACCTGCACCGGGGACGCCCCCAGGGTGGCCGCCGCCTGCCGCACGCGGGGCCCGACGGAACGCAGTGCCGGAACGAGGGCGCGCACCACGAAGGGGATGGCGATGAGCGCCTGAGCGATAGGCACCATCCAGAAGGAGTGCCGCCAGTCCAACGGCGCCGTATCGAAGGCGATGAGCATGCCGAACCCCAGCACCACCGCCGAGACCCCGAGGGGCAACAGCAGCCAGGTTTCCGTCCCGCGGCCGCGGCCCCGGCTCACCACCCACGCGAGGCACGACCCGACCACAGTGGCGATAGCCGCTGCTGTCACGGCGTAGAGCACCGAGTTGCCGATGGCCTCGGCGGGCGACACGAACAGAACTGACCCCTCCCGCGCCGACGACAGGGCCGTGAAGTTCGCCAGACTCCAGGCGTCCGCCACCCGCAGCGCCCGCACCACGACCACCACGACAGGCCCCGCCAGGAGAAGCAGATAGCCGACGACGAAAGCCGCGACGGCCAGGGTCTCGCGCGCACCGCGGGGGGCGCGCAGGCGCCCCGACCGGGCCACATCGTGGCCCACGACGCGGGAACTGAGCCGGATCTGGGCCACCAGGAGCAACCCCACCACGACGATCTGCAGCAGGGACAACGCAGCCGCCATCGGGAGGTCGTAGCGGAACAGGGCCTGTTCCTGCACCGCCACTTCGATCGTGGCCTGACCGGGACCGCCCAGCAGCAGCACGATCCCGAACGAGGTGAAGGTGAACAGGAACACGATGGCAGCGGCTGCAGCGATCGCCGGCGTCAGCCGGGGCAGCGTCACGGAACGGAACACCCGCCAGGGGGGCGCGCCGAGGCAGGCCGCCGCCTGCTCCGGACGGCGGTCGAGGTGGCGCCAGTAGGAACCTACGAGCCGCAGGACGACCGCGACGTTGAAGTACACGTGGGCGACGATGATAGCCGTCAGCCCGTGGTCAGCTCCGGCGGGCAGGAGCCGCGCGAGCGGCCCATCGGACGCCAGGAGCGACCCGACCGCGGTGGCCACGACGACAGTGGGCATGACGAAGGCCACGACGGCGAGCGCCTCGATCGTGCCCCGCAGCGGGAACCGGAACCGGGCCAGCACGGCGGCACCGGGCAGGGCCACCGCCACCGTCACGACGGTCGACAGCAGCGCCTGCAGCACGGTGAAGGGGAGCACCTGGGCGGCGACGGAGGGGAACCCGGCCCAAGTGGCCGCGGTGGCCTCCGACAGCGCGGTCCCCAGCAGAGTGCCGACGGGATAGACGAAGAAGAGCACCAGGAACCCAACGGGGAGGAACCACAACAGCCGCGAGCGGGTGCTCATGACATCACCGCTGCATGATGTCGGCCCACTGCGCCACCCACGTGTCCCGGTTCGCTGCGACGTCCGCGGGCGGCAGCGCGAAGGGCTCGGCGACCATCTTCGCGTTGTCCCGGAAGACCTTGGGCAACGGGGTGTCGGGAACGACGGGGAACACGAAGTTGCTCAGCGGGAGGTCCTCTTGGTACGTCTGTCTGAGCATGAAGTCGATGAGTTGGCGCCCCCCCTCCGGATCGGGAGCCCCGGCCAGGAGGCCGGCGAACTCGATCTGTCGGTAACACGTGTCGGCCAGTACCCCGGTGGGCGCGGGGCCGGTCGGGTCGTCTCCGTACACGACCTCGGCGGGCGGCGACGACGCATAGGAGACCACGAGGGGGCGGTCCCCCTTCCCGCTGCCGCCGCTGAACCGCTCGTAGTAGGCGGCGTCCCAACTGTTCTCGACCGCCACACCGTTGGCGCGGAGCCGCTGCCAGTAACCGCTGAAGCCTTCGGGACCGAAGGCCGCCACGCTGGCCAGCAGGAAGGCCAGGCCCGGGGTGGACCGGGCGGGGTTCTGCACCACGAGCAGGTCGCGGTATTCGGGAAGGGTCAACTCGTCCAGGGTCTGGGGCACGGCCATGCTGTGGTCGGCGAACCACTTCTTGTCGTAGTTGACGCAGACGTCGCCCACGTCGACGGGCGTCACGCCGGGGGCCGCCCGAAACTCCGCGGGCACGGTGCCGATCCCGTCGGCCTCGTACGGTTCGAAGAGATCCTGGCCGAGGGCTCGGGACAGCAGATTGTTGTCCAGCCCGAACAGCACATCCCCCTCCGGCGCTCCCTTCGTGAGCAGCGCCCGGTTGACGACCTCGGCGGCGTCCCCCGACCGGATGATCTCGACGGGGCGCCCCGTCTGTTCGGTGAACTCGCGCAGGGTCGCCTTCGAGATGGCGTAGGAGTCGTAGGTGACGAGAGTGACCGGCGCCGTCGCCGCCACCGGTTCCGGCGGCGGCGCGCCGCAGGCGGCCAGTCCCAGGGACACGGCAAGAACGAGGGAGAGACGGAACACGATTCCTCCGCTGGTATGACCCAGATCAGGTGCGCGGGTCGGTGCCGCCCGCCGTTGCCGGCGCGGGCTTCCCTCTCAGTCCGATGGGCCCGGACTCCCCGAGTGCACCGCCATCCTAGCCGAGGGGGGAGCCGCCGTCGGCCGGGGTGGGAATCCGTTCGATGTCGGCGCCCAGCCGCTGCAGGTCGGGGATGAACGAGTCGTAGCCCCGGTCGATGTGGTGCACCTCGGAGACGATGGTCTCGCCTTCGGCGACGAGGCCGGCCAGGACCAGGCTGGCGCCGGCGCGGATGTCGGTCGCCACAACGGGGGCACCGGACAGCCGCTCGCGCCCGGTCACCAGGGCGTGATGGCCCTCGATCCGGACGTCGGCGCCCAGCCGGACCAGTTCGTTGACGAACTTGAACCGGCTCTCGAAGAGGTTCTCCGTCACCATGGACACCCCGCCGGCCACAGCGTTGAGGGCGATGAACTGCGGCTGCAGGTCGGTGGCGAAGCCGGGGTACGGCAGCGTGACGATGTCGACGGACGCGGGGCGGTCGCCCATGCGGACCCGGAAACCGTCGGACTCGGTGGACACCTCGGCCCCGGCGGCGGTGAGCTTTCCGAGGGCGATGTCCAGGTGGCTGGACACGGCATCGCGGATCCAGACGTCGCCCTGGGTGATGGCGGCACCGACGGCCCACGTGCCGGCCACGATGCGGTCCGGGACGACGTGGTGCGTCGTCGGGGACAACTCCGGCACGCCGGTGACGATCAGGGTCGAGGTCCCGATACCGTCGATCCCCGCTCCCATGGCCACGAGCATCCGACAGATGTCGACGATCTCCGGCTCCCGGGCGGCATTGTCGACGACTGTGGTGCCGTCCGCTGTCACCGCCGCCATGAGCAGTGTCTCGGTGGCTCCCACACTGGGGAAGTCCAGCCAGATGTTGGCACCGCGCAGCCGCTCCGGGGCCGATGCCAGGACGTAGCCGTGCTGGCTGGTGACCTTGGCCCCCATGAGTTCCAGCCCGGCCAGGTGCATGTCGAGGCCGCGGGAGCCGATCGCGTCGCCCCCCGGCAGCGCGATGTCCGCCACTCCCAGTCGGGCGATCAGCGGCCCGAGTACGGAGATGGATGCCCGCATCTGCCGTACGAGGTCGTAGTCCGCCCGCTGCTCGAGCTCGGCCGGTACGTCGATGTCGAGGCGGCCGGCGGCCCGGTCGAACGCGACGGTCGCGCCGAGGCGTCCGATGAGCTGCCCCATCGTGTCGACATCCATGATGTCCGGGACGTTGGTGATGGTGGTGCGTCCCTCGGCCAGCAGGGCAACGGCCATCAGTTTCAGCACCGAGTTCTTCGCACCTCGGACCCGCACCTCACCCACGAGGGGGGCGCCGCCCCGGATCCTGAACGCGTCCACGCAAGGAATGGTAGGACCCCGCACGGCCGCTCTTGATGACATATGACGCGGCGTGCCCCCGGATTCCGGCGGGAAACGCCCGAATCCGGTGAGATCTCCCACGCCGGGGCGCCGGGCGTGCGGCATCTCCCGCTGCGCCTACGATTGCGGAATGGTCAATCTCACGAGGATCTACACCCGGACCGGCGACCACGGCACCACCGCCCTGGGCGATTTCAGCCGGACCAGCAAGAACGATCCCCGGTTGACGGCCTACGCCGATGTCGACGAGGTGAACGCGGCCCTCGGAGCCGCGGTGGCGCTGGGACAGCTGCCGTCGGCCGTCGGTGACGTGGTGCAGCGGGTGCAGAACGAGCTGTTCGACGTGGGCGCCGACCTGTGCACCCCCGTGACTCCCGGCGAGGAGCGCCTGCGGATCTCGGAGGGGTACGTGACCCGTCTCGAGGACGACTGCGACCGCTTCAACGACAGCCTGGCGCCCCTGCGCTCCTTCGTCCTGCCGGGCGGCACCGCCGGCGCCGCCCTGCTGCATGTGGCCCGGACCGTCACGAGGCGCGCCGAACGGGCCACGTGGCGCGCTCTGGGCGAGTATCCGGACTCGATGAACCCCCTGACAGCGACGTACCTCAACCGCCTCTCGGATCTGCTGTTCATCCTGGCCCGGGCGGCGAACGAGGGCGACGACGTGTTGTGGCAGCCCGGGGCCACTGACTGATCGGGGCCCTCCGACCCTTGTCGTGGCCGCCGGGATGCGGTTGCGTGGGGACATGGCAACAGTCCTCCTCACCGGCTTCCCGGGCTTCCTGGGCAGCGCCCTGCTCCCCCTTCTGCTGCAGTCCCGTCCCGACGACACAGCCGTCTGCGTGGTGCAGGCGCACCACCGTGATCTCGCCACCGAGCGACTCGCCGAACTCACCGCGTCCTTCCCCGAGCTCGCGGGCCGCGTGGATCTCGTCGACGGCGACATCACGCTGCCGGACCTGGGGGGCGCCGTGGACCCCGACGTCAGCGAGGTCTTCCATCTGGCGGCTGTCTACGACCTGGCGGTCCCTGCCGATGTGGCCGAACGCGTCAATGTGGCGGGCACCGCCCACATTCTCGACCTGTGCCGCCGGGCGCCCCGCCTGCGGCGGCTGCACCACGTCAGCACGTGCTACGTCAGCGGCACCTACCCGGGGGTCTTCCGCGAAGCCGACCTGGACGTGGATCAGGACTTCGCGAACCACTACGAGAGCACGAAGTTCGACTCCGAGATGCTCGTCCGGGCGGCGGCGGCCGAGGGGATGCCGGTGACGGTGTACCGGCCGGGCATCGTGGTCGGCGACTCCGTGACCGGGGAGACCCAGAAGTACGACGGGCCCTACTTCATGGCCAACTTCCTGCGGCGCCAGCCGCACCACGCCGTCCTGCCGCGGGTGGCCGACCCCGACCGCATCGTGATCAGCATGGTGCCCCGCGACTTCGTGGTCACCGCGATCGCAGCCCTCAGCACGATGGCGGAGTCCGAGGGCCGCACGTATGCGCTCGTCGACCCGGACCCGCCGACGGTGGCAGAGGTGGTGGCCGAGTTCGCCCGCCTGCTCGACAAGGACGTGCACTGGGTGCCGCTGCCGCTGGGGGTGACCCGGAGGACCCTGAGCCTCACCCGGCTGGAGAAACTCCTCGGTTTCCCGGAGGAGGCTCTGGCGTACTTCGCGCACCCGACGCGCTACGACACGACACAGGCCTCCACCGATCTGGCCGACGCCGGGCTGACCTGTCCCGGCTTCGCGGACTACGCCGCAGCCATGATCGATTTCGTGGTGGCGCACCCGGACGTCTCGTCCGAGGCGATGGTGTGACGGGCGTCAGCCGGAGAGGCTGCCGCCCTGCGCCTGCAGCGCCACCCCGATCCGGGTCTCGGCCCGCTTGAGCGCCGCCACCTCGTCGGGGTCGTCCGCCCCGGCGTCCTCGGCCCGCTTCTTCGCGGCCTTCGCCCGGTCGACGTCGATCTCGCTGGCCCGCTCCGCGGTCTCCCCGAGGACCTTGACCGTGTTGCTGTCCACGGAGAAGAAGCCCCCATGCACGGCGAAGATCTCGGTCTCGCCTTCAACCGGTTCCACGCGGACCGCACTGTCGGCGAGGAGCGCCAGCACCGGCTGATGCCCGGGCAGGATGCCCATGGTGCCCTCGAGTGTCTTCACGACGAGGGACTTGCTGCGGCCCTGCCAGACGAGACGGTCGACCGCCACGACCTCCACGTTGAGCGTCTTCGTTTCCTCGTCGGCCATGATCAGGACTGCTTCTTCAGTTCCGCGGCCTTGCGTTCCACGTCCTCGATACCGCCGCACATGAAGAACGCCTGCTCCGGGATGTGGTCGTAGTCCCCGTCGCAGAGGGCCTTGAACGACGCGATCGTCTCGGATACGGGGACGAACGAACCGGGCTGCCCGGTGAAGGCCTCTGCGACGAACATATTCTGCGACAGGAACCGCTGGATGCGGCGCGCCCGGTTCACCAGGATCTTGTCCTCCTCGGACAACTCGTCGATCCCGAGGATCGCGATGATGTCCTGCAGGTCCTTGTACCGCTGGAGGATCTCCTTGACCCGCGCGGCGACCGCGTAGTGCTCCTCGCCGACGTACTGGGGGTCGAGGATGCGGGAACTGGAGTCCAGCGGGTCGACCGCGGGGTAGATCCCCAACTCCGAAATGGGTCGCGACAGCACCGTGGTGGCGTCGAGGTGGGCGAACGTCGTCGCCGGCGCCGGGTCGGTCAGGTCGTCGGCAGGCACGTAGATGGCCTGCAGGGACGTGATGGAGTGGCCCCGGGTCGAGGTGATGCGTTCCTGCAACACCCCCATCTCGTCGGCCAGGGTCGGCTGATAGCCCACGGCGGACGGCATCCGGCCCAACAGGGTCGAGACCTCGGAGCCGGCCTGGGTGAACCGGAAGATGTTGTCGATGAACAGCAGCACGTCCTGCTTCTGCACGTCACGGAAGTACTCCGCCATGGTGAGCGCCGTCAGGGCGACCCGGAGGCGGGTGCCAGGGGGCTCGTCCATCTGGCCGAACACGAGGGCGGTCTTGTTGATGACCCCCGACTCGGTCATCTCGAGCAGCAGGTCGTTGCCCTCGCGGGTGCGTTCGCCGACTCCGGCGAACACCGACACACCGCCGAAGTTCTCCGCGACGCGGTAGATCATCTCCTGGATGAGCACGGTCTTGCCGACACCGGCGCCACCGAACAGTCCGATCTTGCCGCCCTTCATGTAGGGCGTGAGGAGGTCGATGACCTTGATGCCGGTCTCGAAGACCTCGGTCTTGGACTCGAGTTCGTCGAACCGGGGGGCTGCCCGGTGGATGCCCCACCGCTCGGTGATGTCGAGTTCGTCCTCGCTGACGTCCAGTGGTTTACCCAAGGTGTTCCAGACATGCCCCTTGGTGACCTCGCCGACGGGGACCTCGATCGGGCCGCCGGTGTCCTGGACCTCGGCGCCGCGGACGAGTCCGTCGGTGGGCTGCATCGAGATGGCGCGCACGAGGTTGTCGCCCAGATGCTGTGCGACCTCCAGGGTCAGGGTGTGCTTCGTGTCACCCTCGATCTTGTCACTGGCCGAGTCGAAGGTGACCTCGACCGTCATGGCGTTGTTGAGTTCGGGCATCGCCTCGACGGGGAACTCGACGTCCACGACGGGACCGGTCACGCGGGCCACCCGGCCCACTCCTCCGGTGCGCCGTTCGGTGCCCTCTTCAGCGGTGGCGGTCATGTGCCTCTCCTCAGCTTCCTGCGTTTGCGGACGCCAGCGCGTCGGCGCCGCCGACGATCTCGCTGATCTCCTGGGTGATCTCGGCCTGGCGGGCCTGGTTGGCCAGTCGGGTGTAGGTCCTCATCAACTCTTTGGCGTTGTCGGTCGCCGACTTGCAGGCTCGACGCCGGGCGGCATGCTCGGAAGTCGCCGACATCAGCATCGCGGCGTACACGGCATCCTCGACGTAGCGGGGGAGCAGTTCGTCCAGGACGGCGTCGGCCCCGGGCTCGAAGTCGTAGAGGGGGAAGACCGGCTTGTCCTCAGCGGGTGCATTGTCGGGATGGCCCAGGTGCTGACCGGAGATGTCCACCTCTTCTTCAACGACCTCCAGCGGCAGGATGCGCCGCACCCGGGGCTGCTGGGTGCCCATGTTCACGAAGTGGGTGTACACGACGTGGATCTCGTCGGCACCGCCGTCCTCGGTCCGCTGCAGGAACCGCTCGAGCATCGCGTCGGCGACCTCCTTGGCGTCCGAGTATGTGGGCTGGTCGCTGAAACCGACCCACTCGCCGCCCACCTCCCGGTCGCGGAACTTGTAGAAACTCACTCCCTTGCGTCCCACGACGTAGGGGATGACCTCGGAGAATCCTCGCTTCTCCTTCAGCAGTCGGGTGAGTGCTTCCGCCTCGCGGAGCGCGTTGATGGAGTACGCCCCCGCGAGACCGCGATCCGCGGTGATCACCAGCACGAGCGCACGCTGTTCCAGGCGGGCCTTCGCGGTCAACGGGTGCTTCTCGACGCCCGCGGCGTGCGACGCCGTGGCGCTGATGGCATCGAACAGCGCGCGGGTGTAGGGCACGGCGGAATCGAGGGCCTTCTGCGCCTTGACGATGCGCGACGACGCGATCATCTCCATCGCCTTGGTGATCTTCATGGTCGACTGGATCGACCTGATCTTGCGCCGGAAGACGCGCTGCTGTGCACCCATCCCGATCAGCCCTTGCGGACCTTCTTGGTGATCTTGGCATGGTCGACGTCGGCTGCGTCCATGGCCTCGACCTCTTCCTCGTGACCGAGGAGGGTTCCGTCACCGGTCCGGAACTGCTGCTTGAACTCCGCGATCGCGGCGTCGAGTGCAGACACGGTGTCGTCGGACAACTCACCGGTGTCGTGGATGGTCGTGAGGATGTCCGCCTTGTCCCTCTTCAGGAAGTCGAGGAACTCCTTGTCGAACCGCCGGATGTCCGCCAGGGGGACGTCGTCGAGTTGGCCAGAGGTGCCGGACCACACCGACACCACCTCCTCCTCCATCGGGTAGGGCTGGTACTGCGGCTGCTTGAGCAGCTCGACCAGCCGGGAACCCCGCTCCAGCTGCGCCTTGGAGGCCGCGTCCAGGTCGGACCCGAAGGCGGCGAACGCCTCGAGCTCACGGTACTGGGCGAGATTGAGCCGCAGGGAGCCCGCGACCTTCTTCATCGCCTTGGGCTGGGCCGCGCCGCCGACACGCGATACGGAGATACCCACGTTGATGGCGGGCCGCACCCCCGAGTTGAAGAGATCGGACTCGAGGAAGCACTGGCCGTCGGTGATCGAGATGACGTTGGTGGGGATGTACGCCGACACGTCGTTGGCTTTGGTCTCGATGATGGGCAGACCCGTCATCGACCCCCCACCGAGTTCATCGCTGAGTTTCGCGCAACGTTCGAGCAGCCGGGAGTGCAAGTAGAAGACGTCACCGGGGAAGGCCTCGCGGCCGGGCGGGCGGCGCAGCAGCAGCGAGACCGCGCGGTAGGCGTCCGCCTGCTTGGACAGGTCGTCGAACACGATGAGCACGTGCTTGCCCTGGTACATCCAGTGCTGGCCGATGGCCGAGCCGGTGTACGGGGCGAGGTACTTGAAGCCGGCGGGGTCCGACGCTGGGGCGGCCACGATGGTGGTGTAGTCCATGGCGCCGTGCTCCTCGAGGGAGCTTCTCACGCCTGCGATGGTGGAACCCTTCTGGCCGATCGCGACGTAGATGCAGCGCACCTGCTTCTTGGGATCGCCGGTCGCCCAGTTCGTGCGCTGGTTGATGATCGTGTCGATGCAGACCGCGGTCTTGCCGGTCTGGCGGTCGCCGATGATCAGCTGGCGCTGCCCGCGACCGATGGCAGTCATGGCGTCGATCGCCTTGATGCCGGTGAGCATGGGCTCACTGACCGGCTGGCGCTGCACGACGCTGGGCGCCTGCACCTCGAGGGCGCGACGTTCGTCCGACTCGATCTCTCCCAAGCCGTCGATGGGCTCGCCGAGCGGGTTGACGACCCGGCCCAGGAAGCCATCACCGACGGGGACCGACAGGATCTCTCCGGTCCGGCGGACCTCTTGACCTTCCTCGATCTTCGAGCCGTCCCCGAGCAGCACGACGCCGATCTCCCGGATGTCGAGGTTCAGGGCGATCCCGAGCAGGCCGCCCTTGAATTCGAGCAGCTCGTTCGTCATCGCGTTGTGCAGGCCCTCGACACGGGCGATGCCGTCACCGGTCTCGAGGACTCGGCCCACTTCGTCCCGCGACGTGCCGGACTCGAAGGCCGAGACATTGCGTTCGATCGCGCTGCGGATCTCGTCGGGCTGGATGGTCAACTCGGTCATCGTGGCTCCTCCTGGTGCCTCAGCCGGTGACCCGGCGGCGGGCGTTGTCGAGACGGTTGGCGATGGAGCCGTCGATGACCTCATCGCCGATCTGAACGGTGACCCCACCGATGAGGCCGGGGTCGATTTCGGTCTGGACAGCGACCGGTTGGTTGTAGATACGTTCCAGGGCTGCGGACAGCCGCGCCGCCTGGTCGGCATCCAGGGCCTGTGCGCTGCGCACGACGGCGACCAACTTGCCCTGCCGGTCGGCCGCGAGGTCGGACATCTGGTCGACGGCCTGGTCGAGACGGCGGCCCCGCAGGTGAGAGGTGACGAAGGACAGCACCTCAGTGGTGACCGGACTGGCCTTGTCGGTCAGCAGGTCGTCGATGATGCCTACTTTCGCGGCGGTCGGCAGCGAGGGGGACGTCAGCGCGAGTTGCAGGTCCGGGTCGGCGACCGCCGCGCGGCCGAACCGGAACAGCTCGTTCTCCACGCGGTCCAGTTGACCCTCACGCTCGGCCGCTGCGAAGAGGCACTGCACACCGGCGAGTTCGAAGGCGTCGACCAGGTCGGAGCCACTGGACCACCGCAGTCCCGCGATGGTGCCGGCGAGGTCCTGGGCCAGGGCGCACACCTTGCCCTGGAGCAGCCCGATCAGAAGACCGGAGCGCTCGGCGGCGGGACTTCCGGCGTCGGCCAGAGCATTTCGCAGTTGTTTCTCCCGGTCCACCAGATCCGCGACCTGCAACAGGTCCCGACCGGCTTGAGCCAGTTCCGGGTTGTCGTAGGCCGCGGCGACGGCCTCACGGACCGTCTGCAGCGAGGTTCGGGAGCTTCCGATCATCAGGACTTGTCCCCCGCGGCGCTGGCCTCGAGGTCGGCGATGAACCGGTCCACCACGCCACGTGCACGGGCGTCGTCGTCCATGCTCTCTCCGACGATGCGCCCGGCCAGGTCGACGGCGAGACCACCGACATCCTGGCGCAGTGCGGCCACCGTCTGGGCGCGCTCCGCGGCCAGCTGCGCCTCGCCGCGTTGAGCGATGGCACTGCGCTCCGCCTCCGCCTGCTGCTTGGCCTGGTCGATGATCGTCTTGGCGTCGCTCTCGGCCTTCGCCCGGATGTCCGCCGCTTCCTCATGGGCGTGGGCGATCTGCTCCTTGTACTTGGCCATCATGGCCTGCGCTTCCGCCTCTGCCTTGGCGGCCCGTTCGATTCCACCCTCGATGGCGTCGGTGCGGTCCTTCAGGGTCTGCTCGATCTTGGGGAGGACGAGCTTCCACAGGGCGAAGAAGACGATGAAGAACGCGACGATACCCAGGATGAACTCGTCGAGCGGCACGGCGAGGACGCTGGGTGTGTCACCCTCGCCCGATGCGGCCAGTGCGGTTCCGACTGTGATCACTGGGAGTCCCGCCGATCAGACGCCGTAGACGAACGGGACGACGAAGCCGATCAGGGCCAGCGCTTCCGCCAAGGCGAAGCCGAGCAGCATGTTCTGCCGGATGACGCCGTAGGCCTCGGGCTGGCGGGCGATGGCCTGAACGCCCTGACCTAAGATGATGCCGATACCGACACCCGGGCCGATGGCGGCGAGGCCGTAGCCGACCGAGCCGATCGAGCCGGAGAGCTCCGCGAGCAGAGTCATTGGTTTTCCTTCCTGTTGGCCGACGGGCGGTCCGCCGGTCTGAGGAGCATGGTGAGTCTAGCGATTCAGTTGTGCCGATTCGCCCGGTGTGCGGACGCCCGGAGTCAGTGTTCTGCGTGCAGCGCCCCTGCGATGTAGACGGCGGTCAGCAGGGTGAAGATGTAGGCCTGCAGGGCCTCGATCAACAACTCGAAGGCGGTCAGTGCCAGCACGACCACGAAGGAGACCGCCGACCCGAGCAGTCCCATGATGGTGGGGCTGAACAGGTACCACGCCGCGACGGTGAAGGTCACGAGCAAGAGGTGTCCGGCGAACATGTTCGCGAAGAGACGGACGCAGTGCGTGAACGGGCGCACCAAGATGTTCGAGATCAACTCGATGGGCGCCAGGATGATGTACAGCGGCTTGGGCAGCCCCGGCGGGAACATGATGTTCTTGAAGAAGCCCCAGCCGCCCTGTTTGGCGATCCCGAGGGGCACCCACGTGAAGTAGACGATGAGCGCGAACGCGACGGGGATGGCGAAGACGCTGGTGACGGGGAAGACCAGCGTCGGGAAGATCCCCATGAAGTTCAGAATCCAGATGAAGAAGAAGAACGCGAACAGGAAGGGGACGAACTTCTCGCCCCCCTTGCCGATGACGTCCCGCGCGATGCCGTCGCGGATGAAGCCGTAGCCGACCTCGCCCACGTTCTGCGACCCGCGCGGCACGATCTTCGGCTTGCGGAACGCCCACCAGAAGAACCCGATGACGATCAGGACTCCCAGGAAGAGCTGGATCATCGCCTTGTTGAAGCCGAACGGCCCGATGCTGAAGACATTGTCGAAGAAGAAGATCTCGGTCCCGGGCGCGGGGAAGGCGCAGTCCGGGAAATGGCAGTTCCACGCCGACGACGGCAGCGCGGCGGAGAGACTAAGACCCATCTGAGACCTCACGTTCGATGCGGGCGCGGGTCATGCGCGCGGACCACGACTGGGTGCCGGAGATCGGGAGCGGGGGTGCCGAGGTACCGATCTGGTTGACGCGCACCACGGAGAGGTACAGGCCGAGACCGAGTCCGATCAGGACGCCGACGGCCAGTCCGGGGACCGTGTGGCCCAGCCAGTTCCCCACGAGCCAGCCGAGCGCTCCGTACACCAACATGCCGCCGATGAGGCGGCTGACGATCCCCCAGGCCTCGTTCCCAGTCACGCGGGCCGCGTCCTGGGTGGCCGCAGACGAGGCCGGAGTGGGGGTCACGCGGGAGACGTTAGCAGTCCGGGAGGCCGATATCAGGTCGGGGGTCCCACGGGCTGCGCACCGTGGAACGGCCGCTACTTGGTCCGCTCTGAGGATTCCCGCACCCCGGGCGGGACATTGTCCGGCTCGACGTAGAGGACCTTGGTCCGCGAGAAGATCACCACTTCACAGGCGGTCCACACGAGGGTGCACGCGAGGATGGTCAGCGCGAACGTCTTGGTGTTGAACGCGGTGGTGCCCTGCAGGGCGAGCAACAGCCCCAGCAGAACACCGATCTTGATGATGTATAGCGTCATCGCGACCATCAGGCCGGCCTGCGGATTGTTCTTCAGCACGGAGCCGAGGACGAGTTGCCCGATCATGAAGAAGACCACCACGACCACGGTCCCGAGCAGCGCCCCGATCCCACCGGCTGTCCCGCCCCACAGCCACGCCCCCGCGGTGATGAGCAGCCCCACCACAGCGGTGGGGAGGGCCGCGCCGCGCACGATCGTGCGGGTGAACTGGTCCATCCGACGAGGCTAACAGCGAAATCAGGATGCTTCGGTCTGGGGCTGATCCTCCGAGATCAGACGTCCCGGCGGGCTGCGCAGCAGAGCAAACACCAGCAGCCCCAGGAGAGCCCCGATCCCGAGCGCGACGATGGCCGGCAGGAAAGCCAGCGCGACGACCGTGCCGGCCAGGACGAGCGCCCAGCCGTACAACAGGAGGACCGCACCGCGGTGCGAGTGGCCCATCTCCATGATGCGGTGGTGCAGATGCTCCTTGTCGGGCGCGAAGGGCGACCGCCCCGCCCACGTACGGCGCATGACCGCCATCCCCAGGTCGATCACCGGTAGGGCAAGCACGGCCACCGGGATGAGCAGGGGCAGCAGGGCGGGCGCGAGCGTTGCGGAGCCGGTGGCGTTCGGGTCGACCCGCCCGACGAGGGTGATGGTCGCGGCCGCAAGGACCAGTCCGAGGAGCATGGAGCCGGTGTCGCCCATGAAGACCCGTGCGCGGAAGAAGTTGTGTGGCAGGAACCCCAGACACGCTCCCACACACGCGGCCGAGGCCAGGGTGGCCAGGGTCGCGCGGTCGAAGCCGTTGACGACGTTCAGCAGGTAGGAGTACGCGAAGAAGCCGGCAGCGGCGATCGCGGCGATGCCCGCGGCCAGGCCGTCGAGGCCGTCGATGAAGTTGATCGCGTTGACGGTGAAGACGACGATGAAGACGGTCAGCAGGACGCTGGTGAGCGGGTCCAGCACGAACACCCCGCCGATCGGCAGCCACGAGATCGCAATCCCGCCGTAGGCGATGATGCCCCCTGCCAGGACCTGACCGGCGAGTTTGGTGAGCGCATCCAGTCCGAAGCGGTCGTCCAGCATGCCGATGGCAACGAGGACGACGGCCGCGACCACGAGCGCCCAGATCGTCCCGGGTCCGCTCTCGAAGACCTGGCTGAGCAGCGGGAGCCGGCTGGCGACGAGGAAGGCGGCGAACAGCCCACCGAGGATCGCCAGACCGCCCCAGCGGGGGGTGGGCAGTTGGTGCACGTCCCGGTCCCGGACCTCGGCCATCGCCCCCCAGTGCAGCGCCAGTTGGCGCGCGAAGGGCGTGAGGAGGTACGCCGCGGCGGCCGCGACGAACAGGCAGAGCAGGGACTCGCGCACCGCCTGTCAGTCTGCCGGATAGGCGGGGAAGGCGGCGACCAGTTCGCCGACCTCGTCGCGCACCGACTGCGGGTCCCCTTCGTCCCGCACCGCCCGCCCGATGAGTGAGGCAACGGTCTTCATCTCGCCGACGCCCATCCCCTGCGTCGTCACGCAGGGTGTCCCGACCCGGATGCCGCTGGCGACAGCGGGCGGGTTGGGATCGTAGGGGATGGCGTTCTTGTTGAGCGTGATGCCGGCAGCGTCACAGCGTTCCTCGGCCTCGGCCCCGGTCACCCCGACGCCCTGCAGGTCGATGAGGGCCAAGTGGGTGTCCGTGCCGCCGGACACCGGTCGCATGCCCTCGTCCGCCAGACCGGCGGCCAGCGCCTGGGCATTCGCGATCACGTCGGCTGCGTACCGCTGGTACTCGGGGGTCGCTGCCTCCTTGAGGGCGACGGCCTTCGCCGCCACGGCGTGCATCAGCGGCCCGCCCTGCATCATGGGGAACACGGCCTTGTCGATCGCCTTGGCATGCTCCTCCTTGCACAGGATCATCCCCCCGCGCGGCCCCCGCAGGACCTTGTGGGTGGTGAAGCACACGACGTCGGCGTAAGGGACGGGGCTCGGGATCGCCTTGCCCGCGACCAGCCCGATGAAGTGAGCGGCGTCGACCATGAGGATGGCGCCGACCTCGTCGGCGATGGCACGGAACGCGGCGAAGTCGATGAGCCGCGGATAGGCCGTCGCCCCGCAGATGATCAGCTTGGGGCGATGCTGCTTGGCGAGGGCCAGGACCTCGTCGTAGTCGATGAGTTCGGTGTCCTCCCGGACCCCGTAGGACACGACGTCGAACCACTTGCCGGAGAAGTTCACCTTGGAGCCGTGGGTGAGATGGCCACCGTGCGGCAGGCTCATCGCCAGGACGGTGTCGCCGGGCTTCACGAACGCGCCGTAGGCGGCGATGTTCGCGCTGGCCCCGGAATGGGGCTGCAGGTTGGCGTGTTCCGCACCGAAGAGGTCCTTGGCACGCTCCATCCCGATGACCTCAGCCTTGTCGACCTCGACACAGCCACCGTAGTAGCGCCGCCCCGGGTAGCCCTCCGCGTACTTGTTCGACAGGGTCGAGCCGAGGGCGGCCAGGACCGCCGGCGAGGTGAAGTTCTCACTCGCAATCAACTGCAGCCCACCCCGCTGCCGGTCCAGTTCGGCCAGCAGGATGTCCGCGATCTGCGGATCCTCCTGCGCCAGCGCGGTGAAATCGGGTCCCCAGAACGGTTGCGTCATGTCCTCAGTCTAAGCAGGACACACCGGTCCGCCCACGCGGCGACGCCCTCACTGCCGGGATCGCCGGGGGCGAGGTCGCACTTCTGCGGACCCGGTGGCTGCGGGGTGTTCAATGGGGGCGTGCAACGGGTGTTCGACTGCCGCGACCCGGCCGCCCGGGAGGCGCCCATCGCCACCGCGGTCACGAAGTTGCGGCGGGGCCGGGTGGGCGTGCTGCCCGACGAGTCCCGGTACCTGATGGTGGCGGACGCCTTCAGTGCGGCGGCGGTCGCCCGGATCCGACAGATCCGGTCCCGGGAGAACGAGGCCCTGACGGTTCTCGTGGGCCGACACACCACCGTCGACGGGATCGCCACGCGGGTCCCCGCGTGGGCGCGGGACCTGATGGCGGCCTTCTGGCCCGGTCCGCTCACCCTGCTGCTGCCGCAGCAGCCCAGCCTGGTGTGGCCGCTGGCCGGGGCGCGGATCGGGGTACGCATGCCGCTGCACCCGGTGGCGCTGGCCGTGGTGCGCGAGTTGGGCCCGACAGCCAGCACGTCGGTCAACCGGCTGGGGCTCCCCGCCGCGACGGACTGCGAGGAGGCGTTCGACCAGTTCGACCGCGACGTCGACGTCTACCTGGACACCGGGCCCGCTTCGGGCAGTCAGCGCAGCACCATCGTGGACGCCAGCGGTGCCGAGCCGGTCGTCCTGCGCGAGGGCGGCATCACCAGCGAGCAGATCGCCACGGTGACGGGTGCCACCGACCGATAGTCACCCGGCCCGCACGCTGCTGGTGAACCGGGGACGACCAGCCCAATCGGGGTGGTCGGTGACGTCGGAGAAGGCACCTTGGGCCCGCAGCAGGGCGGGGACACCGTCCGGCTCGCCCTGGTCGTCAGCGTGTTCGATGACCAGCAGACCTCCGGGGCGCAGGGCTGCGGCGGCCTCCGCGACGAGCGGGCGGATGACCGCGAAGCCGTCCGGGCCGCCGAAGAGGGCAACGGCCGGGTCGTGGTCCCGTACCTCCGGGTCGCGGGGCACACACCCGTCAGGGATGTAGGGGGGGTTACTGACGACGAGGTCCACGGAGGCGGCCGGCGGCCACAGACTCGGGTCGGCCACGTCGCCGGCGACCACCTCGATCTGCGAGCCCCGGCCGACGAAGCGGGGGCGCTGCGCCGCGACGTTGCGCTCCAGCCAGGGGACGGCGTCCGGGCTCGCCTCGATGGCCGTCACCAGAGCCGGGACGTGGCACGCCACGGCGATGGCGAGCGCGCCGGACCCGCTGCAGGCGTCGACGACTACCGTGCTCCGGTCCAGGCCGGAGAGGTGGTTGATCACGTACTGCGCCATCACCTCTGTCTCGGGGCGTGGCACGAACACCCCCGGGCCGACAGCCAGGTCCAGGTCACCGAAGGGGGCCGTTCCCAGGATGTGCTGCAACGGCTCGCGGCTCGCGCGCCGCCGGGCGGCCTCCTCGATCGCGGCCAACTCGTCGGGCGTCAGGTCCCCCGCGAACGCCAGCGACGCCGGCGACGTGCCGAGGACATGGCACACGATCCAGCGGGCGTCGACGGCAGAGCTCGGGACGTCTGCGGCGCGGAGCGTCTCGGTGACGGCAGCCACCACCTCGCGGGCGTCCGTCACGACTCGGCAGCCGCCAGCCGACTCTCGGTCTCCGCCGCCAGCAGGGCGGTGATCACGTCATCGAGGTCGCCGTCGAGGACAGCGTCGAGATTGTGTGCCTTGAAGCCGACCCGGTGGTCGGAGATGCGGTTCTCCGGGAAGTTGTAGGTCCGGATCCGCTCGGACCGGTCCACGGTGCGCACCTGGGCGCGGCGGGCGTCCGCCGCCTCGCGGTCCGCCTCCTCCTGGGCCAGCAGCAGGAGCCGGGAGCGCAGGATGCGCAGTGCCTGCTCCCGGTTCTGCAGTTGGCTCTTCTCGTTCTGGCACGACACCACGACGCCAGTCGGCAGATGCGTGATGCGTACCGCCGAGTCGGTGGTGTTGACACTCTGGCCGCCGGGTCCGCTGGAGCGGAACACGTCGATCCTCAGGTCGTTCGGGTCGATCGCTACGTCGACGTCCTCGGCTTCGGGCATGACGAAGACGCCGGCAGCCGAGGTGTGGATGCGTCCCGAGGACTCGGTGACCGGGACGCGCTGGACCCGGTGCACCCCACCCTCGAACTTCAGGCGCCCGTACGGTGCGTCGTCGGGGCTCGCCACGGATCGGGCCTTGACCGCCAGGGACACGTCTTTCACCCCACCGAGGTCGGACTCCTCCAGATCGAGGATCTCCGTCGTCCAGCCGCGGCGTTCCGCGTAGCGCTGGTACATCCGCAGCAGGTCGGCGGCGAAGAGAGCGGACTCCGCACCGCCCTCCCCCGCCTTCACCTCGACGATGACATCCTTGTCGGCCAAGGGGTCACGGGGTGCGAGCAGACCGGTGAGCCGTTGGGCCACATCGTCCCGCTGCTCGGTGAGCGCGGTCACTTCCGAGGTGAACGCCGGGTCCTCAGCGGCCAGTTCCTGGGCGGCCGTCAGGTCCTCACCCAGCGCCAGCCAGGAGCGGTAGTCCGCCACGATGGGGCGCAGTTGCGCGAACCGCCGGCCGAGCCGACGGGCCAGCGCCTGGTCCGCATGAACCTCCGGGCGCGTCAGATGCGCCTCGATGTCGGTGTACTCCGCGACGAGGTCCTCGCAGACCTCGAACATCACTTCTTGTCCGAGCTACCTTTGCCGAAGCGCTTCTCGAACTTGGCGACGCGGCCGCCGCTGTCGAGGATCTTCTGCTTGCCGGTGTAGAACGGATGGCAGGCTGAGCACACGTCGGCGTGGATCACACCGTCCTTCGCCGTGCTACGCGTCGTGAACGTGTTCCCACAGGTGCAGGTGACCTGGGTCTCCCCGTACTCGGGGTGGATGTCAGCCCTCATGGCCATGTCTCCTCATGTCTCAACTCCGGGTCGCCGAGGCGTGAACCGGAGGCGGAGCCGCCAGTGTCCCATGGAACGCCGCGGCTCCCCAAACCGTCACTCGCTGTCGAGGTCCGGGGCTCCGGGGGTGGTCTTCTGGACCTGGCTGAGGAACTCGTAGTTCGTCTTGGTCTGGCGCAGCTTGGTGAGCAGCAGTTCGATGGCCTGCTGGGTCTCCAGGGCATGCAGCACCCGACGGAGCTTCCACACGATCTTGAGTTCCTCGGTTCCCATCAGGAGTTCTTCCTTGCGGGTACCGGAGGCGTCGACGTCGACGGCGGGGAAGATGCGCTTGTCCGCCAGGCGGCGGTCCAACTTGAGTTCCATGTTGCCGGTGCCCTTGAACTCCTCGAAGATCACTTCGTCCATGCGGGACCCGGTCTCGACCAGGGCCGTCGCGAGGATCGTCAGCGAGCCGCCGTTCTCGATGTTGCGCGCTGCGCCGAAGAACTTCTTGGGCGGGTACAGGGCAGCCGAGTCGACACCGCCGGACAGGATGCGTCCCGAGGCCGGCGCCGCGAGGTTGTAGGCGCGCCCGAGGCGGGTCATCGAGTCGAGCAGCACCACGACGTCGTGGCCCAGCTCGACGAGGCGCTTGGCGCGCTCGATGGCCAGTTCCGCGACCGTGGTGTGGTCGTCGGCGGGACGGTCGAACGTGGAGGCGATGACCTCCCCGTTGACCGACCGCTGCATGTCGGTGACCTCTTCGGGCCGCTCGTCCACGAGCACCACCATCAGGTGGCACTCGGGGTTGTTGGTGGTGATGGCGTTCGCGATGCTCTGCAGCACCATGGTCTTGCCCGCCTTGGGGGGAGACACGATGAGCCCGCGCTGTCCCTTGCCGATGGGTGCCACCAGGTCGATGACGCGCGTGGTCAGGTTGCCGGGCTCGGTCTCCAGGCGCAGCCGGCTCTGCGGGTACAGCGGGGTCAGCTTGGAGAAGTCCGGCCGGTCACGGGACTCCTCGACGGGAGCCCCGTTGACCGTCTCGACCTTGACGAGCGGGTTGAACTTCTCCCGGCGCTCCCCTTCGTGCGGCTGGCGCACCAGGCCGGTGACGGCGTCCCCCTTGCGCATGCCGGTCCGCTTGATCATGGACAGGGAGACGTAGACGTCGTTGGGGCCGGGCAGGTAGCCGCTCGTGCGCACGAACGCGTAGTTGTCGAGCACATCGAGGATCCCGGCCACCGGCAGGAGGACGTCGTCCTCGTTGATCACGGGCTCGGCGTCCCGGCCGCCACCACCGCCGCGGCGGTTGTTGCGGTCGCGGCCACGGCGGCGGCGGCGGCTGCTGCTGCCTTCGTCGCGCTGCTGGTTGTCGCGCTGCTGGTTGCCGCGCTGCTGACCCCCCCGGCTGTCGCCCTGGTCCTGGTCGCCGCGGTCGTCGTTGCGCTGGCGGTCGTCGTTGCGCTGCCGGTCGTCGTTGCGCTGCCGGTCGTCGCCCTGCTGACCGCGGCGTTGCCGGGTGTCGCGACGGCGCCCGTCGTCGGAGGAGTCCTGGGACTGCTGGTCGTCGTCCTGCTGCGGTGCCGGGGGATCGGCGTCCTGGGACGGCTGGGGAGCGGCGTCCTGGGTTGGCGCCGGGCTCGAGGAGCCGCCGCCGCGCCGGGCGTCGATCGCCTCGACCAGGTCGCTCTTGCGCATGCCGCTGACTCCGGAGATGCCCAGATCCTGCGCCATCTGGCGCAGCTCCGGCAGAAGCATCCCGCTGAGGCCGTTGCCCTTGCGCTTGGGGGTCTCGTCGGTGGATTCCTGTGACAAGGTCTCGGTCACGTGAGTGTGATCCTTTGTTCTCGGGTGCGGAGCACCCGGTGTCGTGATGGGCGGGAACGTCGGGAGCGAAACTGATCAAGACGCGAGATGGATGGGGACCCGTCATTCCCTGAATGAAGCCCGGACCTCGGAAACAACCGCTTGATCAACTGGAACGTAAGAACGCCTGATGATCTGTTCGGCCGCTGTCGTGGCCCGTGGCGATGTGACCACCGTAACACGTCCCAGCGCTTCTCATGACCCGCCCCCGCCGAACCGTGTCGTGGCGACCCCTTCCCCGATCTCGGAGACCACGGCCCGGAAGCCCGGCGCGGGCGTGGCCGCGACCGTCCGAGCCTCCTCTGCCCCGCCGGCCAGGACCAGCACGGCCGGTCCCGCGCCGGAGATGGCGGCGGCGTGGTCGGATCCCCGCAACCGCGTCACCAGGTCGAAGGACTGGGGATAGGTGTCGCGGCGCTGCTCCTGGTGCAACTGGTCCTCCGTGGCCGGCAGCAACAGGGCCGGATCCCGGGTGAGCGCGGCGAGCAGGAGTGCCGCGCGCGCAACGTTGAAGGCTGCTGCCGCAAACGGGACGGTGGCCGGCAGCGCCGCGCGGGCCCGCTCGGTGGGGCTGGTCCCCTCCGGGATGAAGACCACGGGGATGACGCCTTCGACCACCGGCAGGCGGGTCGCGTGACCCCCGGAGTGGGAGGTCCACGCCACGGTCAGGCCGCCCAGCAGGGCGGCGGCCACGTTGTCGGGGTGCCCCTCGATGCGGGTGGCCACGTCCAGCATGAGGGCGTGGTCGTCGACGCCCGCCAGTGCCGCGCCCAGGGCGACGCCGCCGACGATCGCGGCCGCCGAGGACCCCAGACCCCGGCTCTGCGGCACGCTGTTGCGGCATCTCAGTTCGAGACCGGCGACGCCCTGTCCGGCCGCCGCCAGCATGGCCAGGAGGGCGCGCGCCACCAAGTGGTCGCCGTCGGCCGGGAGGTCATCGCTGGACTCGCCCTCGCTGACGACCGACACCGCGGCACCGGGGGTGACGATCACCTCGTACTCGTCGCGGATGCCCAGGGCGAGGCCCAGGCAGTCGAAACCGGGTCCCAGGTTGGCACTCGTCGCGGGAACGGACACGCCGACGTGCATCCCGGGCTCGATCACGACAGCAGGCCTAGGTGTTCGGCGGCTGCCTGCGCGGAGACCGGGATCACGGTCGGAGCAGGTGCGGACTCCAAGGCCCACTGAGGGTCCTTGAGGCCGTTGCCGGTAAGGGTGCACACGATACGGCTGCCCGCCGGGACCTCCGACTGCCGTTGCAGCAGACCGGCGACGCTGGCGGCGCTGGCGGGCTCGCAGAAGACCCCCTCATGCCGGGCGAGCAGCCGGTAGGCGGCGAGGATCTGCTCGTCGGTGACCGCCTCGATCACGCCCTCGGACTCGTCGCGGGCGGCGAGGGCGCCCTGCCAGGATGCGGGGTTGCCGATCCGGATCGCCGAAGCGATGGTCTCGGGCTGGCTGACGGGCTCACCGCGCACGATCGGCGCGGCCCCGGCCGCCTGGAACCCCCACATCTGCGGCCGGCGGGTGGCGGCGCCGGCCGCGGCGGACTCCCCGTAGCCGCGCCAGTAGGCGGTGATGTTGCCGGCGTTCCCGACCGGCAGGCAATGGATGTCGGGGGCGTCCCCCAACCGGTCGACGATCTCGAAAGCCGCCGTCTTCTGTCCTTCGATCCGCACGGGGTTGACGCTGTTGACCAGGGCGACCGGGTAGTGGTCGGCCAGGTCCCGCGCCAGGGTCAGGCAGTCGTCGAAGTTGCCCTGCACGGCGAGCAGTCGCGCGCCGTGGATGACCGCCTGGGCCAGCTTCCCCATGGCGATCTTGCCGTCGGGGATGAGCACGGCGCACGTGAGCCCCGCCTTGCCCGCATAGGCGGCCGCACTGGCGCTGGTGTTGCCCGTGGAGGCGCAGATGACCGCCCGGTCACCGTCGTCGACCGCCCGCGAGATCGCCATGGTCATGCCGCGGTCCTTGAAGGACCCGGTGGGATTGGCGCCCTCCAGTTTGAGCCAGACGTCGGCGCCCACCAGGGAACTGAGGTACTCCGCGTGAATGAGAGGTGTCCCTCCCTCACACAGGCTCACGACGGTGCGGCCGACGGGAAGCCGGTCGGCGTACTCGGTCATGATGCCCCGCCATTGGGGCACGGTCTGCTGCCCGGTCAGGCTCATCAGTCCCCCACCACCCTCATGACACCCGCCACCTCGCGCACGGAGTCGAGCTCCCCGACCGCCGCCACGGTGGCGCGCAGCGCCTCGTCCACGGCCTCATGGGTCCGGATGGTCAGACTCGCCTGGTCGGTGAGACCTTCCTGCCGGACGCCGGAGATGCTGACGCCGTTGTCGGCGAAGACCTGCGCGATCTCGGCCAGGACACCCGGCTTGTCGGTCACGCTGAAATTGACGTAGTAACTGGTCCGCGCCTGGGTCGCCGGCAGGATGGCCACGTCGTTGTAGGTGGAGGCCGCCGCCCCCAGAGAGCCCGACACCCGGTGTCGGGCGGCGGTGACGAGGTCACCGAGAACAGCGGAGGCGGTCGGCTCGCCGCCGGCGCCCTGCCCGTAGAACATCACCTGACCGGCTGCGTCCGCCTCCACGAAGACAGCGTTGAACGCGCCGCGCACAGCGGCTAGCGGGTGGGTGCGGGGCAGCATCGTGGGATGCACGCGGACACACACCCCGGCGCCGTCGGGGGTGACGTCCGCTATCGCGAGGAGCTTGATGACGAAGCCCATGTCCCGCGCGGCGGCCACGTCGGCGGCGGTGACGTTCTCGATGCCCTCACAGGAGACGTCGTCGAGCGTGACGCGGGTGTGGAAGGCCAGGCTGGCCAGGATCGCGGCCTTCGCCGCAGCGTCCAGCCCAGCGACGTCCGCGGTGGGGTCGGCTTCCGCGTACCCGAGGGCTTGCGCGTCCGCCAGGACGTCGGCGTAGTCCGCGCCCTCCTCGTCCATGCGGGTGAGGATGTAGTTCGTGGTGCCGTTGACGATGCCCATCACCCGGCTGATCCGGTCGCCGGCCAGGGAGTCGCCGAGGGGACGCAGGAGCGGGATGGCGCCGGCGACCGCGGCCTCGTAGAAGAGGTCGACCCCGGCCTCCTCGGCCGCCTCATGCAGGTCGCCGCCCTGCTCGGCCATGAGCGCCTTGTTGGCGGAGACGACACTGGATCCGGCGGCGATGGCCGCCCGCACGTACTCGTCGGCCGGCGAGACGCCGCCGATCAGTTCCACGACCACATCCGCTCCCGACGCGGCGAGGGCCGCGGCGTCGTCGGTGAGCAGGTCGGCGGGGATCCCGGGCCGCGGTTTCGCGGTATCGCGCACCGCCACGCCGGTCAGCCGCAGGGGGCGGCCGACGCGGGCGGCCAGGTCGTCGGCGCTCTCCAGCAGCAACCGCGCGACCTGCGATCCGACCGTCCCACCCCCGACGAGAGCCACGGTCACGTCATTGGAGTCCGCCCCGGCTGACCCGCTTACGTTGTCGGAGTCCGACACAGCTGACCTCCAGTGCCTGGGCCACGTCAGCCCGGCGTCGGGCAATTGTCCCAGATGGACGCCCCACGCCCCACCGGGACTCCGGACGTGTTTGCCAGGCCCGCGGCGGGGAGATCATCATGGGGGAGACGGCGCGTCCGGCCGTCGGTCTTGGAGGTTCCCATGTCCACCCCGACTCCCGATCCCAACGCGGAGAAGCCGCAGCCGACCCCACCGCCCCCCGCACCGTCGGCGCCCACTCCCATGCCCCCGGCAGCCGCTCCCGCGCCGCCGGAGGTCGTCGCCCCGGTGGTCGTCACCACCGTCCCGGTCTTCCCCGACGGCAAGCCTGCCGTCAACGCGTACGGCGAGCCGGTCAGCCCCAAGAGCCGCCTCGCCGCGGCACTGCTGGCCTGGTTCCTGGGCGTGTTCGGCGTGCACCGGTTCTACGTGGGCAAGGTCGGCACCGGCCTCCTCATGCTCTTCACCCTCGGAGGCCTGGGAATCTGGGTGCTCATCGACCTCATCATGATCCTGATCGGGTCGTTCCGGGACAAGGAAGGGCTCGTGCTCAACAACTGGTGAGGTTCGCCGCTCAGACGCCGGGGTCGAGGGCGAGCAGGTCATCCAGGGTCTCGCGCCGCAGCACCGTCGTCAGGTGTCCGTCGGCCACCGCCATGACCGCGGGCCGCGGCACCTGGTTGTAGTTCGAGGCCATCGAACGGCAGTACGCGCCGGTGGCAGCCACCGCGAGCAGGTCCCCCGGGGCCAGGTCCGCCGGCAGCCAGCAGTCGCGCACGACGATGTCGCCGCTCTCGCAGTGTTTCCCGACGACGCGGCTCAGCATCGGCTCGGCCCCCGACGTCCGGTTCGCGAGGGTGACGGTGTAGTCGGCGTCGTAGAGCGCCGTCCGGATGTTGTCACTCATCCCCCCGTCGACCGAGACGAACGTGCGGGTCACGCCGTGCCCGAGGTCCACGCTCTTGATCGTCCCCACCGTGTAGAGCGTCACCCCGGCCGGGCCGATGATGGCGCGGCCCGGCTCCACACACAGGGTCGGCAGGACGAGTCCCGCCTGGTCGCACTCCCGCCGCACGATCTCGACGAGGGCGTCGGCCATGTCGGCCACGTCGAGAGGGTCATCGGCGGCCGTATACGCGATGCCCATGCCCCCACCCAGGTTCACCTCCTCGACGGCGATCCCCTCGGCAGCGAGATCGGCGGCGAATCCCACGAGCCGTCGGGTCGCCACCTCGAAGCCCGCCGGATCGAAGATCTGCGATCCGATGTGCGAATGGAGTCCGCGCAGCCGGAGGCTCGGTAGGGCCGCCACGCGGCGGACCGCCTCGGCCGCCACCCCGTCGGCCAACGCGAGGCCGAACTTCTGGTCCTCGTGCGCGGTGGCGATGAACTCGTGGGTGTGGGCCTCCACCCCGACCGTGACCCGGACGAGGCAGTCGGCCACCACCCCCGCCTCGTCGGCCAGCATGGCGATCCGGGCGATCTCCGCGAAGGAGTCGACGACGAAACGTCCGACCCCCACCTCGAGGGCCCGCGCGATCTCAGCCTCGCTCTTGTTGTTGCCGTGGAACAGCAGCTGCCCACCGGGGACCCCGGCCCGCACGGCCGTCTCCAGCTCTCCCGCCGAGCAGACGTCGATCCCGACGCCCTCAGCGTCGAGCCAGCGCGCGACGGCGGTCGCCAGGAATGCCTTGCCGGCGTAGTACACCCGGGTCTGCGCGCCGGTCGCGGCGTAGGCGGCGGCGTAGTCGCGCGCAGCGCGGCGCACCTGCCGTTCGTCGAGCACCACGACGGGGGTCAGCGCCTCAGCCGCGATGGCGGTCACACGTGATCCCGCGATCTCCATCTCGCCGTCGGGCAGCCGCCGCGCACCGGCGGGCCAGATAGCGGGGTCCAGGTCCGACATGACCGCCGGGTCCCCGGGGCGGGCCGGGACCCCGTGCGGATCGATGACGTCCTCGTGCCGGGGTCCGGCGGGATGGGCAGGCACGCGTCACATCCGCTCGGGAGCGCTCACACCGAGCAACTCCAGGCCGTTGGCCAGCACCTGGCAGGTCGCGGCGCACAGCCACAGCCGCGCACCGGTGATGGGTTCGACCGGTTCGTCACCGCGCGGCAGCACCCGGCAGGAGTCGTAGAACTTGTGGTACGCCGTGGCCAACTCTTCGAGGTACCGGGCGACGCGGTGCGGTTCACGCAACTCGGCGGCGGTCTCCAGCACCCGGGGGTAGTCGGCCAGGACGCCCAGCAGCCGGGACTCCATCTCGTGGTCCAACAGTTCGGGGGCGAACGGCCCCGACCGCCAGTCGATGCCGAGTTCGGCGGCGTTGCGCAGCACCGATGAGATCCGGGCGTGGGCGTACTGCACGTAGTAGACGGGGTTGTCGTTGGAGCGGCGCACGAGCAGGTCGAGGTCCAGCACCAGCGGGGAATCGACGGGGTAGCGGATCAGCGAGTAGCGGGCGGCGTCGACGCCGACCTCGTCCACCAGGTCCTCGAGGGTGATGATGTTGCCCGCCCGCTTGGACAGACGCACCTCCTCGCCGCCCTTCACCATCTTGACCATCTGCCCGATCGGGACCTCGATGTTGCGGTCGGGATCGTCGCCGGCGCAGGCCGCGACGGCCTTGAGGCGGCCGACGTAGCCGTGGTGGTCGGCGCCGAGGAGGTAGAGGCAGAGATCGAAACCGCGCGCCCGCTTGTCGATGTAGTAGGCGGTGTCGCTCAGGAAGTAGGTGCCTTCGCCATCCGCCTTGATGAGCACCCGGTCCTTGTCGTCGCCGAAGGTCGTGGTGCGCAGCCAGACGGCTCCGTCCTTGTCGTAGACGTGACCCTGTTCCCGCAGACGTTCGAGACCGCGCTCCACGGCACCGGACTCATGCAGGGCCCGTTCCGACGCCCACACGTCGAAGTGGGTCCGGAACAGCTCGAGGACGTCCTTCTGCTGCTGCAGCTGGATGGCATAGCCGGCCTCCCGGAACGCGGCGATGCGCTCGGCTCCGCTCAGGTCGGCGTACTCGGGGTGTTCCCGGAGGATCCGGGCCGCGAGGTCGGTGATGTACCCGCCGTGGTACCCGTCCTCCGGGGCCGGCTGCCCGGCTGCCGCGTTCGCGATGGACTCGCCGAACTTGTCCATCTGCACGCCGCGGTCGTTGATGTAGAACTCCCGTGCCGCTTCGGCCCCCGCCGCGGCGAAGACGCGGGCGATCGCGTCTCCCACCGCCGCCCACCGGGTGTGACCCAGGTGCAGGGGGCCGGTCGGGTTGGCGGAGATGAACTCGACGTTGACCCGC
>JAPOIY010000033.1 GCA_029978705.1 Actinomycetota bacterium | reverse complement strand
GCAGTCACCGTCGTCGCTGCCAGGAGGGTCACGGTGCAGGTACCGGAGCCGGTGCAGCCGGCGCCACTCCAGCCGGCGAAGGTGGACCCGGAGGTGGGGGTGGCCGTCAGGACGACGCGGGTCGACAACAGGAAGTCGGCGGTGCAGGTGGCGCCGCAGTCGATGCCGGCCGGAGCGGAGCTAACGGTTCCTTGGCCATTTCCCGACTTGGCCACGGTCAAGGCGTAGGTCGTCGGAGCGCTGCTCACGGCCTGCACAGTGGAGGTACCGGGAGTGGCGTAGAGGTTTCCCCGGTACCACGTGACCGTGAGGGCGCCACTGGGGGCGACGGCCACCTGTGGCGTGAAGGAGTTCAGACCGGGGAGGGACAGGTCCACGGGGGCACCGAATGCGCTGGACCCGGCGGGACGCGAGGCGGCCTGCACGGTGTAACTACTGCGGTCGTAGCGCCAGACGACAGTGGTGGCGCCGTCCGCGGCGACGACAACCTGCGGATAGCCTCCGTCGCGACCGGGGAGGGACAAGTCCACCGGGGCACCGAATGCGCTGGACCCGGCGGGGCGCGTGGCGGCCTGCACGATGCTGTCGTAGTTGGCGTTGTAGCGCGCCCATGTGACGGTGGTGGCGCCGTCCACGGCGACGGCCACCTGGGGAACGTCGGCGTCCCGGCCGGGAAGAGACACGTCCACGGGGGCGCCGAATGCGCTGGCCCCGGCGGAAAGAGTGGCTGCCCGGATGAGGTTGTTGTTGCTGACGGGGTCAAAGCCCACCCAGACAACGGTGATGGTGCCATCGGCGGCCACCGCCACCTGCGGTGCCGTCCCGCCGGGAAGAGACAGGTCGGCAGGGCCGCCGAACGTGGTGGCGCCGGCGGGGCGGGTGGCGGCCTGCACGATGAAGTTGCTGCCGTTGTAGCGCTGCCAGGTGACGGTGGTGGCGCCGTCGGGGGCCACCGCAATCTGAGGCGCAGTGGCATCGGCCGCGGACAGGTCGACGGGGTTGTTGAAGGTGGTCGCTCCGGCGGGGCGGGTGGCGGCCTGCACGATGAAGTTGCTGCCGTTGTAGCGCTGCCAGGTGATGGTGGTGGCGCCGTCGGGGGCGACGGCGACCTGTGGCTCGAAGGCGTTCTGGCTGGGGGCGGACAGGTCGACGGGGTTGCTGAAGGTGGCGACTCCCGCGGGGCGGCTAGCGGCCTGCACGATGTGGTTGCTGCCGTTGAAGCGCTCCCAGGTGACGGTGGTGGCGCCGTCGGGGGTCACCGCAATCTGAGGCGCCGTGGCGCCGGCCGCGGACAGGTCCACCGGCGCGCCGAACGCACTGGCCCCTGCCGCCCGCGTCGCCACCTGCACGACACCATTGGGGTCGTCGCTCTGCCACACCACCGTGGTGGCGCCATCCGCGGCCACCGCCACCTGAGAGTTCCGGTTCTTGCCCGCCGCGGACAGATCGGAGGCGGGTAGGTTCCAGACGAGATCAGCGCGCCCGGAGGCCGGCACCCCCACCAAGCCCAGCACGAGCGCCGCCGACACGGCCACCGCCCACCTGTGCGGCCAGCGGCCCGCCACCACCCGCGATCGCGTCATCGACTCCACCCCATCTCGGCTGTGCACAACTGCTCACCTGCCCCGCAGGGGAGGGGACTGATCAGGCGGCGCCCACGGGCACCCCGACCGGCGCGAGTCTCTCACGAATCGGCGAGGGGGAGCGACCGAACGACTCCCGGCGACACGCGTAGGGCAGAATCGGATCACCGCCCCGTTAGCTCAGTCGGATAGAGCGACCGCCTCCTAAGCGGTAGGCCGTGGGTTCGATTCCCGCACGGGGCACCGACCGACGACAGAACTGCCCCTCAGGTGCACAACTCCCCGCCACACACCACGCACCTGCCCCGTACGGGGCAGGTTTGCGGTCGGGGGTCACTGGGTGGCGGTGATCTTCGTCGAGTAGAGCTCGCCGCCCTTGCCGGACACGACGAGCGTCGCGGTGCCGGCGCCGACCACCTCGGCGCCGCCGTTGAAGGTGGCCTGACCCTCGGTGTGGGGCTGGGAGACCTTCAGCACCTCGGCGTTGTCGGTGCTCACCTTGGTCACGCCGTCGCTGGTGACGTTGAGGTGGTCGCCGACCTTGACGGTCTCCGACGATTGGCCGTCGATCTCGATGGGGGGGAGCACGTTGCCTCCGATCGGGGAGCCGGACTCCGACGGCAGCGCCGTGCGGGTCGGCTCGGGCGCCCCGGAGGACGGGGTCGCAGGAGAGGTGGTCGAGGTGGAGCAGGCCGCCAGCAGGAGCGCGGCGGCGGGGGCAAGGAGGTAGCGCAGTCTCATACGGCGAGTATGCCCCGCCGCGTCCAGCGGGACGAGGGCCCCCCTCACCCCACCAGCGCGTTGCCGATCGTGTAGATCA
The DNA here is from genome assembly GCA_029978705.1 of Actinomycetota bacterium. Lineage (GTDB taxonomy): Bacteria > Actinomycetota > Actinomycetes > S36-B12 > CAIWTL01. Next base: position 26,936 of record JAPOIY010000033.1, on the reverse strand, counting down.
CCAGGCCGGCCAGCGCCCCCACCACGGTGCCGTTGATGCGGATGAACTGCAGGTCCTTGCCGACGGCCACCTCGATCCGGCGCGACGCCTCCGAGGCGTCCCACCGCTTGACCGTGTCTGAGATCAACCCGACCGCGTCGGCCCCGTACCGCTCCACCAGGTAGCCCGCGGCCCCGCCGATCCGGGCGTCGACGCTCGCGGCGAACTCGGGGTCGTCCCGCAGGCGCACGGCCGTGTCGGCCAGGTACTCCTGGGCGCGCCGCCGCAGGTCGCTGTCCGGGTTCTGCAACGCCTCGGTGATGATCTGCCGCGCCGCCGGCCAGATGCCGTCGACCACCCGCTGGGTCTCGGGATGCTGCAGTACCGCCAACTTCCAGCCCTCCACGCGTTCGATCATGTGCGGGTCGTGCTGCAGGTCGTCCGCGATCTGCAGCAGGGCAGCGTCCAGCTGCTGGCGCGCCGGGTCGTCCGGGTTGCCCTCCAGGTTCGTCACCCACTGGATGAGCAGATCCGCGGCCTTGTAGCCGATGCGCTCATGCACCCACCGGATCGGGCCGTCCTGGGAGATGGGACCCCGGTCGGCGATGACGGTCGCGACCCGCTCCCGGTTCTCCACCAACCAGCGGTGCAGCGCGGTGAGGATGCCGTCGACGACCCCGGTGTGATTGCCGTTGTCGACCGCCGCGAAGAGCAGGCGCCCGGCGGGCGGGCCCCAGGCGTTCTCCGTCAACTGCGTGAACACCGCGTTGCGGATCATGGTCTGGACCTGCTGGTCATCCACGTTGTCGAGCAGCGCCTGGGCCAGGGAGGCCCCCTCGGCCACCAGCCGCTCGCGGTGCCCCGCATCGGCCAGGTACTCGGCCAGGCGCTGCGCCGGCTGGGCTGCCTCGACCTTCTCCACGACGTTGTCCCGCGACAGGAAGTTGCCGTGCACGAAGGTGCTGAGGCTCTCGCCGAGTTGGTCCTTCTTGGTCGGGATCAGCGCGGTGTGCGGGATCGGCAGTCCGAGGGGGTGCCGGAACAGCGCGGTCACGGCGAACCAGTCCGCCAGCCCACCGACCACCCCGGCCTCGGCCATGGCCCGGATGTAGCCCCAGTACGCGGCCCCCCCGGCGCTCTGCATCCGCCACGCGAACAGGAAGATGACCGCCGCAAGGATGAGCAGACCGGTCGACACCATCTTCATGCGGCGCAGGGCCCGCACCTTGTCGGGGTCGTCAGGTGCTGCCAGGGCCGGGACACTCATAGCGCCACACGCTAGTGGGCGGCCCGGTGCGCGGTGCGACTACGGCGCGTCCGGGTCGTAATCGAGGGCGCCGGGCTCCTTCGCCTTCGTAGCCGCGTCGCTCTTCGGGTTTCCGCTCGTTGCGCTACCGGCGGACCGGCTGGCGTCCGGGTCGTCGAGAATCGACCCCATGATCCGCTTGGGGTGCAGGTCCGCGAGGTCCGACAACGTCTGCCGGGTCTCGCTGGAGTCCCAGCCGGCGGCGTCCTGCAGGGAGCGGGTCGCATCCGAGGCGGCCGACCGGAAGTGACGCACACCCTCGGACAGCGACTTGATCGCCTTGGGCAGTTTGTCCGGCCCGAAGATGAGCAGGCCGATGACCACGATGACCGCGATCTCGGCGATGCCCAGGTTGAACACCCCCCCAGAGTAGGCGCTCGCGCCGGCGACGCCTCCCTCCCCGAGGCATCAGTCCGGCGCGACCCCGAGTGTCACGGTGACCTCTTCCCCGTTCTCCAGGCCGAGGGTGACCTCATTGCCGGGCGCCTTGGCGCGGATCGCCACGATCGCCTCCGTCGCGTCTGCCACCTCGTTCCCGTCCACGGAGGTGATGATCTGGCCCGACTGCAGCTTGCCGTCCGACGGGCCGCCCGCCGTCACGTCGCGCACCTTCGCCCCGGGCCCGCTGTAGCGGTTGTCCAGGGTGACGCCGATGATCGGCGTCTCCGACTTCCCGTTGGCGATGATCTCCTCGGAGATCCTCTTGGCGGTGTTGATCGGGATGGCGAAACCGAGCCCGATGGACCCGGCCTCGGTACGCGTGGCACCGGCCACGGTGGCGATCGCCGAGTTGATGCCGATCACCTTGCCCTCGGCGTCCAACAACGGCCCCCCGGAGTTGCCCGGGTTGATGGCCGCGTCGGTCTGCAGCGCCGAGATGAAGGACTGCTCGCCCTCACCGCCAGCCGTGACGGGGCGCTGTAGCGCCGAGATGATGCCGGTGGTGACCGTGCCGTTCAGGCCCAGGGGGGAGCCGATGGCCACCACGGGGTCGCCGACCCGCACCGCCGCCGAGTTGCCCAGCGGCGCCGACTCGAGGCCACGCTTGTCCACCTTGACGACGCCCAGGTCGTAGGACTCGCTGCGCCCGACCACGGTCCCCTTCATCTCACTGCCGTCGGAGAAGGTCACCACGATGCGGCCGCCGTCCACCGATCCGGAGATCACGTGGTTGTTGGTGAGGATGTAGCCGTCGTCCCGCAGGACGAACCCCGAGCCGGTGCCTTGACCGTTGCTGCCGGACACGGTCAAGGAGACCACGGTCGGCAGGGCTGTCTCCGCGATGGCTGCGACCGACCCCTCCTGGAGGGGCGGGGCGTCCGGCGAGGACTGCGGGAGGGTGTCCAGTCTCCCCGTCGTCAGCGGACCCCCCGAGTCGAAGACCGACACCAGGGCGGCGCCCCCCACTCCCCCGACCAGACCCGCCAACAGCCCCGCGGCCACGGCGATGCCGACGGTACGTCCCGAGGACGCCGGACGCGGTGGCGCGCTGGGCGGGGCGAACCCCGGCTGGCCCGGCACCTCGGCCCGCTGCTCCGGCGCCGGGGGCGCCCACTGGGGGGCCGGGGGGGCTCCGACGACCGGCTCCCCGCCAGCACCGGCCGGGTCCGGGTATGGGCGCGAGTCGGGGCCATCGGTCACGGGAGTTACCCTAAGGTGGCGCCCGGCCCCAGTGCCAATCCCGCCCGGGCAGTTGCCGGAGGTAATGACAGTGTCGCCGACACATGCGGCCCCCAACGCGGACAGTTTCGCGTTCACCGATACGTACGTCCGCGAAGACGACATCCTCGTGGCCGCCCGAGAGCGGGCCGCGGAACTGGGATGTGTCCCCATCTCGGCCGGCAGCGGCGCGCTCCTGCGGTTCATCGCGAAGGCGATCTCCGCGCGCCACGTCGTCGAGGTCGGCACCGGCGCCGGCGTCTCGACTCTGTGGCTGCTGCGCGGCATGACCGACGACAGCGTGCTCACGTCGATCGACATCGAACTGGACCACCAGCGGGCCGCCCGCGAGACCCTCGGCGCCGCCGAGATCGCCCCGGGCCGGTACCGCCTCATCGCCGGGCGGGCACTCGAGGTGCTGCCGCGGCTGACCGACGGCGCCTACGACCTCGTCCTGATCGACGCCGACAAGTCGGAGTACGCCCTGTACTTCGAGCAGGCGCTGCGGCTGCTGCGCCCCGGCGGTGTGATCGCCATCGACAACGCGCTGTGGCACGACCGGATCGCCGACCCCGCACAGCGGGACGACGAGACCATGGCCCTGCGGGACCTCGTCACGCTGGTGCGCGAACACGAGGCTCTGACACCCGTTCTCGTCCCGACCGGGGACGGCCTCCTCCTCGCCGTCGCGGACTGACCGGAGGGGCTTGCCCCACACCGCTGCCCCGATCGGGAATAATGGGGGTGCTAGGCGTCGAAAACGTGGAAGGGGCTGCACCCATGGCCGCCATGAAACCCAGGACCGGTGACGGCCCGCTCGAGGTCACGAAAGAGGGCCGCGGCATCATCATGCGGGTCCCACTGGAGGGCGGCGGCCGTCTCGTCGTCGAACTGACCGCTGACGAGGCGCGGGATCTGGGCGCTCAGCTGACCACAACGGCCGGCTGAGCCGGTCGGCGTGCCCCCCACGCTGTCGGTCCGGCCCGCTCCGGAACTGACGGGTGCCGAACGGCTCGTCGTCGTTCACCCCGCGGACACCCCCGCCTCCGCCCCCCTGCTGGCGGCCGTCACGCGGGTCGGCGGACCGGACTTGGCGGCCGCCCTCTCCGATCCCGAGGTAGCCGTTCCGGCGCCCCACCTGATCCTGCGCCCGCCAGCTACCCCCGCGGACTACCGGGCGGCCGGCGCCACCGCCGGTCGCAGCGCCGATCCCACCGTCTCCTGCCTGCTGTCCTCGGTCACCGCGTCGCTGGTGGGCGCGTTCGCCCGGGGAGCCGCGCTGGGAGCACAGCGGATGGCCACCCCCGACCCCGCCGAGGTGACGCTGTGGGTCAGCGGCGCCGCGCGGGAGGCCGCGGCCCGCGCCGGGTTCGCCTCGGGCGCCACGACCCTGGCGGCCCGGAACCTGGCCAACACCCCGAGCAACGTCAAGTCCCCGGAATGGCTCGCTGCGCAGGCGCAGGCAGTCGCCGGGGGCCGGCTGCGGGTCCAGACCCACGACACCGGGTGGCTGGAGGCGCGCGGGTTCGGGGGCGTGCTCGCCGTGGGCCGCGGCAGCGCGCGGCCTCCCAACGTGACCGAACTGCGCTACCGCGGCACCGGGCCCCACATCGTCTTGGTCGGCAAGGGCATCACGTTCGACTCCGGGGGGCTCTCCCTCAAACCGCCCACCGGAATGCCGCTGATGAAGACCGACATGAGCGGGGCCGCGGCGGTGATCGCCGCCATGGGCGCGCTGCGCGACCGGGGAGTACGCGCCTCGGTGACCGGACTGATCGCCTGCGCCGAGAACATGCCCAGCGGCAGCGCGATGCGCCCCGGCGATGTCCTCCGACAGGTGGGGGGGCGCACCACGGAGGTCCTCAACACCGACGCGGAAGGCCGCCTCGTCCTCGCCGACTGCCTGGCCTACGCCACGACGACGCTGGGTGCCGACCTCGTGATCGACGTGGCCACGTTGACCGGTGCCGCGACGGTGGGGCTGGGCCGCCAGCACGCCGCGCTGTACGCCACCGACGACCGACTGGCGCGCACCCTGGAGCGCGCCGGGCGGGACACCGGGGAACTCCTGTGGCGGATGCCGCTGGTGCCGGAGTACGCGTCGGCCATCGACTCCTCCATCGCCGACGCCGCGAACAGCGCCACCGATGACAGCGTGCAGGCGGGATCGATCACGGCAGCGCTGTTCCTGCAGCCCTTCGTGCACGGGGTGCCGTGGGCCCACCTGGACATCGCGGGCACGGGACGTACCGAGTCGGACCGCCCCGACTGCCGCAAGGGGGCCACCGGGTTCGGTGCCGCCCTGCTCACCGATTGGATCGCGGCGCGCTGAGTCAGGACTCGGCGGCCCCGCGGCGCTGCTCGACATCGGCGCTCCCGTGGCGCTGATCGACATCGGCGCTCCCGTGGCGCTGCTCGAGGTCGGCGGCGATGGCGGCCAGCGCCGCGTCCACATCCGACATGCGGTAGCCGCGCAGACCCACCCGGAAACGCAGCCCCCGGACGGCGGCGGCGGTGAGGGGCGGTTCGGGCAGCGCGGGGCTTGCGTCCACCTCGTCGGTTCCCGTCCCCACCCGGCCGACGAGGACCAGGGCGGCGCCGAGGATGACCAGGACAGCGAAGGCCACAAACACCACGATCACGGTCCACCTCCTTCCGGCACCGCCCAGTATGGCGCGCCCATGCGGGCGCGACGGCAGCGGACCAGGCAATAATCGCGGGGACGACGGGAGACGGCATGCTGCGACTGGGCACCCACAGCTATCCGGACCAGCGACTCCTGGTCATGGCGATCATCAACCGCACCCCGGACTCGTTCTACGACCGCGGCGCCACCTTCGCCGACGACGAGGCGCTCGCTGCGGTGGACGTCGCGGTCGGGCAGGGTGCCGACATCGTCGACATCGGGGGCGTCAAGGCGGGCCCGGGCGACACCGTGGACCTGTCGGAGGAGTTGCGGCGCACCGTGTCGTTCGTGGCGGCGGTCCGCTCCCGGCACCCGGAGGTCGTCATCAGTGTCGACACGTGGCGCGCGGAGGTCGGCCGGGCGGTGTGCGCGGAGGGCGCCGATCTGCTCAACGACGCGTGGGAGGGCCACGACCCGCAATTGGCGGAGGTCGCCGCGGAGCATCAGGTGGGGCTGGTGTGCACCCACGCCGGAGGACAGGTACCCCGGACCCGGCCCCACCGCGTGCGGTACCGGGACGTGGTGGCCGACATCGTCACCACCACCACCGGACTGGCCGAACGGGCCGCGGCGCTCGGGGTTCCCCGCGACTCGATCATCATCGATCCCGGCCACGACTTCGGGAAGACCACGGGGCAGTCCCTCGCCGCGACGGCCGCAACGGACCAGCTCGTGGCGACCGGATGGCCGGTGCTGATGTCGCTGTCCCGCAAGGACTTCGTGGGCGAGACCCTGGGGGTCCAGGACCCGGCTGAACGCCTGACCGGCACCCTCGCCGCCACGGCGGTGACCGCCTGGCTCGGTGCGCGGGTGTGGCGGGTGCACGACGTGACCTCGACCCGGCAGGTCCTGGACATGGTGGCGGCGATCCGCGGAGACGTCCCGCCGCTCACCGCGGTGCGCGGTCTGGCCTGACGGGCGGCGACGGGGCGGCGCCAGGGCGTAGGTTGCCCCCGTGGCTCCGATTCGTCCCCGCCGCCGTGAGATCGGTGCGACGAGTGTGCGCCCCGACCGTCTTGCCGGCACGACGTACGACGCGCGTCTGCTCGACTCCCGCAACGACGCCGACTGGATGACCGCCGACCCGTGGCGGGTCCTGCGCATCCAGGCGGAATTCGTCGAGGGCTTCGGCACGCTGGCGGAACTCGGACCGGCGATCTCCATGTTCGGCAGCGCCCGCACCAAACCCGACCACCCGGACTACGCCCTGGCCCGGGACATCGCCGAGCGTCTCGTGCAGGCCGGCTACGCCGTGATCACCGGAGGGGGGCCCGGGATCATGGAGGCCGCGAACCGGGGGGCCGCCGAGGCTGGCGGGGTGTCCGTGGGACTGGGCATCGAGTTGCCGTTCGAGCAGCGCCTCAACGACTGGGTCGACGTCGGCATCAACTTCCGCTACTTCTTCGCGCGCAAGACCATGTTCGTGAAGTACGCCCGCGGGTTCGTGGTCCTACCGGGCGGCTTCGGCACCCTCGACGAGCTGTTCGAGTCCCTCACCCTCGTCCAGACCCACAAGATCACCACCTTCCCCATCGTGCTGATGGGGACCGCCTTCTGGTCAGGGCTGCTCGACTGGGTGGGCGAGCAGCTCATCTTCCACGAGCTGATCAGCCCCAGCGACCTGGACCTGCTGCAGTGCACGGACAGCCCCGCCGAGGCCGTGGCGAGCATCGTCGCCGCCGACCGCGCCGCGAACGGCGCACCCCGCAACCCGGCCGACGACGAGATCGTGATGCCGGGCGCCTGACGGTCACCGTCGGTCGAAGACCGCCAACAGTTGTTCGGTCCACGCCACCAGGCGCGACCCGCACCACAGGTGGGCGACGATGGTCGAGTACCCGCCGTCCGCCACGGCCGTCCGCGACTCGTACCAGAACCACTCCTCGCCCGCGATCGGCTCGTCGTCGGGAAACTGCACGGTCCAGCGGACGGTGCTCGCGGGCGCAGGCTCGGTGAGGACCGGTAGAACCGTCCCGGGCCACGCGTCCACCAGCGCGACGAGGGCCGGGACACCAGCCGCAGGCGACCGGTGACGGCAGTAGCCGTCGATCCGCGCCTCCTGGCTGCCGCTGTACGGAAGGCCGCTGGCGAACCGGAAGTCGAAGCCTTGCATGAAGTCCGGCGTGAGCCCCGGGACGTGCGGGACCTCGAGGCAGTCGGCCATGGGGACGGGGTGCGGGTCGCGCGGAGCCACCCGCACGCCGGACTCCCGCAGGCGCCCCAGCACGACATGAGTGCGGGTGAGCAGGTCACCGGCCACCGAGCGCAGCTCGGCGGCGGCGTGGGTCAGGTACTTCCCCTGGCGCAGGACCTGGGCGTGCACCGTCACCGGGCCGGGCGGGACGGGCCCGATGAAAGCGACGTCCACGCTGCGGACGGGCAGGCCCCGCACGGCGGGCAGAGACTGCACGGCCCGGACGGTGATCGCCGCCGAGAGGCCGCCGAAGGCCGTCCGCCCCTGCGCCCAGTCGGCCGGGATCTCCGCGGCCCAGCCGTCTGCGTCGGCTACGACGGCGCTGGCCTCGGCGAACGGTGTCATGTCCCCAGTGTGGCCAGGCGGGCGGCGTAGTCGGCGATGAGGGGGTCGGGCAGCGCGGGCCGCAGCGCATCGAACATCTCGCGGTAGTACCAGCGGGTGCCGTCCGGGCCGCCCCGGAACCGGTCGAGGTAGGCGTCACCGGAGGCTTCGACCGCGAGCGCCGTGCCGGTCAGGTTGTGCATCTTGTCGCAGGCGATGACCAGGCAGGCCCCCGGGTCGGCGGTGTCGGACCCCGGTTCGGAGAGACTGCGCACGTGGGCGATGTGTGCTTCTTTGCGCGGCCGCCACGGGGGCTTGTCGGCGCCCGGTTCCGGCGAACTGTCGGTGGCCGCCACGACGATGTCGGCGACGCGGGGCCCGAACATCGCGCGGATCTCATGCAGCCGGTCGGCGCCGCCGGCATCCTCGACGACGTCGTGCAGCAGCGCGGCGATAACGAGGTCCTCCATCTCCTCCTCGTACATCGGCACCCCGAGCCCGTAGTGCCACACGAGCGCAGCCACGGCCATGGGATGGGTGATGTAGGGCGTCCCGACGTCGTCCTTGCGGACTTGGGGGCTGTGCATGACCGCGGCGTAGGCCAGCGCCATCGGCAGCCGAGCCGAGTAGCGCGCCCCGTCGGGCAGCGACAGCAGGTCGGGCACACCGTCGGCGGCCGGAGGTCCTCCGGGCGGCGGGTCGACGGTCACCGGCTCAACGTATCCCAGCGCCGGGCCGGGCGCCGACCGGGCAATTCCGGTGGACGGGTTTGTCTGCGGGCGACGGGGGTAGGACGCCATCGAGCCACAGACCAAGGAGCCACATGAACCGCAATGACCTGGGCACCCAGTTCGAGATCACCCCCGAGGACCGGCTCGTCATCGCCGACGTCCTCGTCGTTTGGGCCTGACCCTCCCCGGGGGGACGCGTACCTTCCGCGCGGACCCCACAAAGAAAGCGGACCCCGGCACCTGCCGGGGTCCGCTTCTTTTCTGACTCAGCTCTTCTTGGAGCCCACCTGCTTGGAGCCCTTCTTCGCGTCCACCTGCTTGGCGGTCTCCGCGGCGGCGGTACCGGCCACGGTTGCGGCCTCGCTGGCAGCGTCGGCAGCCGACTTGGCCACGTTGTCGGCTGACGCGCCGGTGCGATCGGCGGCATCGGCCGCGGCCGCTCCGACGGTAGCCGCGGCATCGGACACCTTCTGAGCGGCACGGTCGGTGAAACTTGCCGCCTCCTGGGCGGCGTCGTTCACGCCACCGGCAGCGCGTTGCGCGGCGGTGTTGACGGCGTCCGCCCACACGTTGGCGGTGTCGGACACGTCTGCGGTGTTCCCCCCCCGCCGCTTGGCGACAGCCAGCCCGGCGATCGCTCCGGCGGTGGCTGCCACGATCAGTAGCGCCTTCTTCATCTCCACTCTCCTGTCATTCGGGTGTCTGATAGCTCATAGCCCCCCGTGGACGTTGCCGCCCATCCAATCAGATGGTCCGAATCGCCGCGAGGGCGGACCACCTTTGTCATTCGGCAGGACGCAAGCACCAACGCCTGACTAGGCTCGCAGTCTTGAGTGGAGGTGCACATTGTCTCGCAAGGTCGACAGTCGCATGGGGGTCTTCGATGCGGTCATGTGGGGAGTCGAGGATGATCCCCTGCTGCGCTCGGTCATCACCATGGTCGTGATGCTGGACAAGAAGCCCAACCGCAAGGTCCTGACCCAGCGCATCGAGGAGATGTCGATCCGCGTGCCGGCCCTGCGGCGGCGGGTGGTCGGCAACCCCGTGTCCCTGGCTCCGCCGCGCTGGGAGTCCACCGACGACTTCGACATGAACTACCACCTCCGGTTCCGGCGCGCCGCGAACAGCCGGGACGAGGCTCATGTCCTGGATGTCGCCGAACACATGGCGGAGATGGACTTCGACCGGGCGCGACCGCTGTGGGAGTGCATCGTCATCGAGGGCCTCAAAGGGAACAAGGCCGCCGTCATCCTCAAGATCCACCATGCCATCACCGACGGCGTGGGCGGCATGGCGATGGCCGCCTCGCTGTTCGACCTGACCGACGACCCGAGCCAGCGCCCCGAGCAGGAGCTGCCGGAGATCGAGGACACCGGCCACGAGGACGCCCAGGACCGGCTGGTCGAGGGCACCGAATACGTCGCCAAGACGACCGTCGGCCAGATCATGGGAGTCGCCGACGGCGCCAAGAAGCTGGTCACGGGAACGGTCTCCGACCCGGTCGGCACCGTCAAGAACAGCGTCGACTTCACCCAGTCGGCCGCCCGGATCCTGGCTCCCGCCTCGACCCCCCTCAGCCCCGTCATGCGCGGCCGCTCCCTCGGTGTGCACTTCGCGGTGCTGCAGGCCCCCTTGGAGGCTCTCAAGGCCGCGGGCAAGAAGAACGGTGGCACCTTGAACGACGCCTTCATGGCGTTCGTGGCCGGTGGCATCGCCAAGTACCACGCCGCTCACGGGGTCTCACTCGAGGAGGCCCCCGACGTGCGGGTGAACATGCCGGTGAACCTACGCCCCAAGGGCGACGCCCCCACCAGCGGCAACCGCTGGGTGCCGGCCCGCTTCCCCCTTCCGCTGGGTCCGGCCGACACCGCTGAGCGCATCAAGGAGCTCCACCCGGTGCTGCTGCAGGCCCGCACGGAGCCGGCTCTGGAGATCAGCGAGCCGATCTTCCGACTGCTGACCTCCTTGCCACGACCCGCCACCACGGCCCTGGCCTCCGGGATGATGAAGGGCACCGACGTGGCCGCCACCAACGTGCCCGGGCCGCCGATCGCGGTCTACATGGCCGGCGCGAAGGTGGACCAGATGCTGCCGTTCGCCCCGAAGGGGGGCGCCGCGATGAACGTGGCGTTGATGTCCTACGACGGGGTGGCGGAGTTCGGGATCAACATCGACACCGCGGCCATCTACGACCACGACGTCATGGTGCGCTGCCTCGAGGAGTCCCTCGCCGAAGTCGTCGACCTGTCCATCACCGAACAGGACTGACCCCAACCCCCAGAACTCCCCCTCCCGGACTGCAGAAGTGCCCCGCACGGGGCAGGTTTGCGGTCGGATCTTCCCGGGAGGTCGGTGTGCGCGGCCGGGGCCGGTGGGGCAGACTGACCGCCAAGCCGAAAGGGGCTGCTCATGTCCGGAACCCCCGACCGTTCCCACGCCCTGGATCACGTGGTCCTGGTCCTGTTCGAGAACAGGTCCTTCGACAACCTCCTGGGGCGGCTGTACGGTCCCGGGGACGGCAAGACGTTCGAAGGCGTGATCGGCAAGGACCTCACCAACCCGGTGCCGTCGTGGGCGCAGCACCAGCCGCCGGACGGCTCGGGAGTCGTCTCCTACGCGACGACCGACGACATGGACGCTCCCAATCCCGACTCCGGCGAGGAGTGGTTCCACACCAACACGCAGGTCTTCGGCGTCGTCGACGACCACAACCGGTTCCAGTCCGGCGCCGATGTCACGTCTCCCTGGAACACGCCACCTGAGGGCGCCGTGGCCGACATGAGCGGGTTCGTCAACGACTACATCTCGACCTTCACCTGGGAGATGGGACGCCAGCCCACCTTCGCGGAGTACAGCAAGATCATGACGGGCTACTCGCCCGAGCAGCTGCCGGTCCTGGCGGGACTCGCCCGCGACTTCGGCGTCTTCGACCACTGGTACTCCGAAGTCCCCTCGCAGACCTTCATGAACCGCTCCTTCTGGACAGCAGCGACCTGCACGCCGCTGCCCACCGGTGGCACCATCAACAGCCCCGCATCCCACTGGATGCACGACAACACCGCCGAGACGATCTTCGACCGGCTCGAGGCCCACGGGCGTACGTGGAAGGTGTACGTCCAGGACGACAGCCACATGTCGTTCACCGGCTTCATCCACATGCCGCGGCTCAAGGACCGGTTCGCCACCCACTTCGTGCCGTTCAGCCAGTTCGAGAAGGACGCGGCCAACGGGGACCTGCCCGACTTCTCCCTCATCGAGCCGAACCTCACCCTCGGCCACGGGGACTACCACCCGGCCGAGGGCCGCTCGCTGGTGGAGAACACGCCGGTCCCCGGCCTCGACCCGCCCTCGTCGATCCTGGCGGGCGAGGCATTCCTCAAGACCCTCTACGACACCTACCGGGGCATGCGTTCCCCCGATGGCGCCAACGTGTGGAACACGACGCTGTTCATCGGCTGGGATGAGCCCGGCGGCACCTACGACCACGTGCCGCCCGGCGCGGCCGTTCCCCCGGAAGCCGCCGCCCCCGCGGGGCAGTTCGGCTTCCGGTTCGACCGGTCCGGCTACCGCGTACCCGCCATCGTCGTGTCCCCCTGGGTCGAATCCGGGTCCGTGTACAACCAGGAGCACCGCCACACGTCGCTGCTGGCCACCCTTCGCGAGACCTGGCAGTTGGGCGACGCGTTCACCCAGCGGGACGGCTCGGCGCCCACAATCAGCTACGTGTTCGCCCGCAACCAGCCGCGCGACCCCGAGGACTGGGCCGATCCCGTCGCCCGCCCGGTGCCCGTGGGCCAGGTCGACTTCGAGAAGGCCGACAAGGAGCTCAGCACGCTGGGCAAGGCGGCGCTACCGGGGATCATCGCCCAGGCGAAGGCCAAGGGCATCCCGCTGCCCCCCGAAGTCGACGACCCGAACTTCCACCTCACCCCCGAGCTCGCCCGGGACACCTTGTCCCTGGTCGGCGCCCATGTCTGGCCGCAGCTCGGGCCCCAGGGGGCGGAGTTGGAGGCCCTGAAGGCGCGAATCGGGGTCGACCTGAAGGCCGCGACGCAGGACTGACCGCCCCGACTGGCTAACCGGACATTTCGGCGCACCACCCCCCCGGGCTTGGCGGACGGGGGTGGGTAGGGCATGATCTCCCCATGCGTTCGGCGACCACCACCTCCCCGGTGATGTGTTGCTGCATGTGTTGTTCCGCCTGAGCCCCGTCCTCGGACGTGCGTGTGCTCGGGCGAACCCCGGCCATGCACGGCCGAGTTCCTGCGAGCACCGGGCGTCCCCGATCCACCGGAGACCACCCGATGACCGACACCGCCGCCAAGCCCGCGCGCAAGCCGCGCCCCGAGGGCCAGTGGGCGCTGGGCCAGACCGACCCCCTCAACGACAACGAGCGCTTCAAGTCCGAGGACAACGGCCTCAACGTGCGCGCCCGCATCGAGGAGGTCTACAGCAAGCAGGGGTTCGACTCGATCCCCGCCGATGACCTGCGCGGCCGCATGCGCTGGTGGGGCCTGTACACGCAGCGCCGGCCGGGGATCCCCGGCGGCAAGACCGCTTCCCTGCCTCCCGAGGAACTGGATGACGAGTTCTTCATGTTGCGGGTCCGCAGCGACGGCGGCGCCCTGACCAGCGAGCAGGCCCGGGCCATCGCCCGGATCTCGCAGGAGTTCGCCCGCGACACCGCCGACATCTCCGACCGCCAGAACATCCAACTGCACTGGATCCGCATCGAGGACGTACCGGAGATCTGGCGCCGCCTCGAGGCGGTCGGGCTGGGCTCCACGGAAGCGTGCGGCGACACCCCCCGCGTGATCCTCGGGTCCCCGGTCGCCGGCGTGGCGGCCGACGAGATCGTCGACGGCCCCCCGGCCATCGACGAGATCCTGCGCCGCCACATCGGCGACCCCGACCTCGCGAACCTGCCGCGGAAGTTCAAGAGCGCCATCTCGGGCTCACCGCGTCAGGACGTCGCCCACGAGATCAACGACATCGCGTTCCAGGGAGTCGTGCACCCCGAACACGGACCCGGGTTCGACGTGTGGGTGGGTGGCGGGCTGTCCACGGTCCCGAAACTCGGCGTCCGGCTCGGCGTCTGGGTGCCCCTCGAGGACGTCGCCGACGTCTGGTTCGGCGTCATCCGGATCTTCCGCGACTACGGGTACCGGCGCCTGCGCAACAAAGCCCGGTTGAAGTTCCTCGTCGCGGACTGGGGGCCGGAGCGGTTCCGGGAGGTGCTCGAGACGGAATACCTGAAGCGGCCCCTCCTCGACGGACCACCTCCCCCGCCGCCCGCTGCCGACGCCCGTGACCACGTCGGCGTCCACCTGCAGAACGACGGCCGCTACTACGTGGGCGCCGCGCCCACCGTGGGCCGGATCTCCGGGTCCACACTCGGCCGGATTGCCGACCTCGCCGAGGAGTACGGGAGCGGGCGGATCCGGCTGACCGCTCACCAGAAGTTCGTCATCCTCGACGTGCCCGGCACCCGCACCGACGCGCTCGTCGCCGACCTCGCCGACGTGGGCCTGCAGGTGCAGCCGTCCCGGTTCCGACGCGCCGCGATGGCCTGCACCGGCATCGAGTACTGCAAACTCGCCATCTCCGAGACCAAGGCCCGCACCGCACAGCTCGTGGGCGACCTGGAGGCCCGCCACCCGGACTGGGACCTGCCGCTGGCGATCCACGTCAACGGCTGCCCCAACTCGTGCGCCCGGTTCCAGGTGGCCGACATCGGGCTCAAGGGAGTCCTGGCCACCGATGCCGACGGCCATCAGGACGAAGGCTTCCAGGTCCACCTGGGCGGCTCCCTCGGAGAGGCGTCCGGCTTCGGCCGCTCACCGCGGGGTCTGCGCCTGGCCGCCGGCGACCTCACCGGGTACGTCGACCGGCTCCTGTCACGTTTCACGGAGCAGCGCGACGGCGACGAGTCGTTCGCGCAGTGGACCGCCCGCGCCGCCGAGGCGGACCTGCGATGAGCGTCGACATCCAACTGGCCCCGCCCCGCCGCTCCGAGCAGGAGTTGCGGGCGCTCGTCGACGAGGCGCTGTTCCTCTTCGCCGACGACACCGACCCCCTGGGACTGCTGTCCTGGTTCGGGGTGCGGCTCGGGGTGACGCGCATCGCCGTGGCGGTGTCCTTCTCCGACGGCGTGATGGCGTGCCTCGGTGCGCGCGCGCTCCCCGGGGTCGACCTGCTGTTCGCCGACACGGGCTACCACTTCGCCGAGACCCGCGGGCTGCGCGACGCCGTCTCCGCGATGTACCCGGTGAACGTCCGCTCCCTGGAGCCGGAACTGACCGTCGCCGAACAGGACCACCGCTACGGCGAGAGTCTCTGGGAGCGCGACCCGGACCTGTGCTGCGCCATGCGCAAGACCGCGCCGATGGACGCCGCCCTGCGCAACTACGACGCCTGGGCGACCGGGCTGCGCCGCAGCGACCACGCCGGCCGCGCCGAGACGCCGCTGGTGTCGTGGGACGACAAGCACGGCATGATCAAGATCAACCCCATCGCCGCCTTCACCGACGACATGGTCGACGCCTGCATCGACAAGTACGGCATCCTGCACAATCCGCTGCGGGACGTCGGATACCGGTCCATCGGCTGCTCCCCCTGCACCCGGCCCGTCGTCGACGGCGAGTCCGGCCGGGACGGCCGCTGGCAGGGGCGCACCAAGGTCGAGTGCGGGCTGCACCTGTGAGCGCCGGCGCCGACTACCCGGTCTTCCTCGACCTGACGGGACGGCCGGTCCTCGTGGTGGGTGGGGGCCCGGTCGCGGAGCGGCGGGCCGACGTGCTGGTGTCCGGTGGAGCGGTGGTGACCGTCGTCAGCCCCTGGGCGACCGAGGGGCTCACCGCGGCGGCCGCGGCCGGGCGCCTGACGGTGGAGACACGCGAGTTCGACCCGGCCGATGTCGGCGGGACCTGGCTCGTCCACGCGTGCACCGGTGACCGCGCGGTGGACGACTCGGTCGTCGCCGCCGCGGAGTCGGCAGGCATCTGGAGCGTGCGGGCCGGTGACGCGGAGAAATCGGCGGCGTGGACCGCTGCCACCGCCCGCACCGCCGACGGGGTTCAGTTCGCGGTCAACGGCGGGCGGGACCCCCGGCGGGCCCAACTGCTCCGGGACACCGTCGCCGACCTGGCCGCCGACGGTCTGCTGCCGATCCGTCGCCAGCGGGTCGGAGCGCACGCGGCGCCCGGCAGGGTCTTCCTCGTGGGGGCCGGTCCCGGTGATCCGGATCTCATGACCGTGCGATCCCGCCGGGTACTGTCCCTCGCCGACGTCGTCGTGACCGACCGCCTCGCTCCGTCCGCCGTGGTGGCCGGCCTCGCCGACGACGTCGAAGTGGTGGACGTGGGCAAGGCGCCCGGGCGCCATGCGCTGCCCCAGGACGAGATCAACGACCTCCTCGTCGAGCGGGCGAGGCAAGGCCAGGTGGTCGTCCGCCTCAAGGGCGGTGACCCCTTCGTCCTCGGTCGAGGTGGCGAGGAGGCCCTCGCCTGCCTCTCGGCCGGGGTCCCGGTCGAGGTGGTGCCGGGCGTCACCTCCGCGGTCTCAGTTCCTGCGGCGGCCGGTATTCCCGTCACCCATCGGGCCATCTCGACGTCCTTCCTCATGCTGTCGGCGCACGACGGCGCCGACGAGGTGGTCCGCCGGGCGGCCCGCACCCCCGCCGACACGACCCTCGTCATCCTGATGGGGGTGCGACACCTCGCGGACACCGCGGCGGCACTCGTGGACAACGGCCGTCCGGCCGACCTGCCGGCGGCCGTCGTGAGCGGCGGGTGGACACCGGAGCAGACAACGGTGACCGGCACTTTGGCCACGATCGCCGAACGGGCGGAGCAGGCGGGCGCAGCGTCTCCGGCCGTCATCGTCATCGGCGAGGTCGCGGGGCTGCGCGCCGACCTCGGCGACCTGGCGCGGGCGTCGCTGGACGCCGGCCACGGGGGGACGCCGTGACCGCTTCCGTGACCGATCGGGTGGTCCTCATCGCCCACGGCAGCCCCGACCCGCGGCACGGTGCCGGCGTGCGGCGGCTCGCCCGGCGGATGGCCACGGCGCTGAGCGGGCGCGTGGCTGCGTCCTTCCTCGAACACGACACCCCGTCGGCTCGCACGGCCCTGGCAGACGTCGGTGGCACCCCCGGGAGCACGACGGTGCTGCCGCTGCTGCTCACCGCGGGGTACCACTGGCAGCGGGACATCCCGCCCGTCGTGGCCCACGGCGGACACACCGTGCGACTCGTCGCCCCTCCCCGCCCGGTGTGGTTCGCGCCGGTCGCGGCCGGTCTCGCGGCCGGTGCCACCGACATCGTCATCGCCAGTTCCGGCAGTTCCCGCCCCGAGATCGGGCCGAGATTCGCGGAGCTGGTCGACGAGCTACACGACACCGGCGCGTTCCGGCGGGTCGGCCTCGCGCTGTCGGTCGCGGCCCTGGCCGACCAGGTCCTGCCGGGATCGAGGGTCATTCCGTTCCTGACGGCGGACGGCGTTCTGGCCGACCGGATCCGGGCGGTGGCCGTGGCCCGGGAGGCGGCGGTGTCGCCGGTACTCGGGGATGCCCCTGGCTTCGCCCACGTCCTGGCGCAGTCGGTGTCAGCCGACCCCGCGGCGCCACCCCGGCCACGCCACCGAGACCACGAACCCGATCCCCACACCGATCAGCGTCGCGACGACACGTTGCATCCGGTCGCCCCCTGACGGGTCGGCGACATCCACCATCAGCGACACGAAGATGGTCAGCCACAGGAAGAACATCAGCGCGTTGCCCATCACCCACCGGCACAGCAGGATCCCGGCGACCGCTGCACCGGCCAGCAGCAGCGCGACGGACCCGCCCGACACGGCGACCAGGGCGGAGACCAGCAGGACCCCGGCAACCACCCCCACGGCCCGGGCGACCAGAGCCGCCACCGTCCCCGAGTAGTCGGGGCGGATGGCCAACGCGAAGACGAGCAGGACCCAGTGGCCCTGCGGCACCGCAACCACCAGAACGACGACGGTGCCCGCCACCATGAGCAACGCCTGCCGCAGTCCGGCCTCGAACGTGTCCGAGCCGGGCATCAGCAGCGTCCGGAGATGGGCCAGGCGCTCTCCGACGGGACCGCCGGGAGAGTGGGTGCGTGGCGGTGGGGCCGCGGCGATCTCGGCCACGCGGTGGGACAGGTCGCCCCCCGCCGCCGTCGCGGGCAGCCGCCGCACGCGCCGGGCGGCGACCGCGAGGTCGACCGGGTCCGCCTCCGCGTCGCTGCCGATCTCGCGGAGCACCCGCTGAAAGGCCTGCCGCTCGCCGTCACTCAGCTCGGTGGTGGTCATCGTCACGCGGGCAGCCGCGACCCACCGCGCCACGGACTCCGACGGGCCGCGCCTGCGGGCCCGCAGCGCCCCCGCCACCTGGCGCCGCAGCAGTCCCTGCCGCTCCCAAGGCCACGCCACGAGGGCGACCACGGTCTCCACCGTCGCGCCTACCGCGAGCCACAGCGCCAGTGACCCGGCCTGCCCCGGGCCACCGGCAGCCATCGAGAAGATGATCGCCGTGATCATGTTGGCGATGGTGGCGTTCGCCACCGAGACCCCGCCTCCGGCGAGGGCGCCCTGCAGGAACGCCAGGACAGCCAGGAACGGCACCAGCCACCACGACGTGCCCACCACTACGGCGACGAAGCCGACCACGGTGGTGGTGACCACGCACAGCCAGAGCGCGCGGGCCATCACCGCGCGGGGCAGCGCCGCATCCAAGAGGGCGATGTTCAACGCCCCCGTCGTGGCGGCGACGGCAGCGGCGGTGTGCCCGGTTCCGACCCCCACTGCCAGGATCACGGCCATCACGCCTCCGCGGCGCAGCGCCGAGGGCCACGTCGACAGCGTGGGCGCGACCTCGGTGAGGCGCTCCCGGAGTTCCGCACCGTCCACCCCCCGAGTGTGCCCGTCGGGATGCGATTCCGCTGCCGAGCGCCAACCATGGAGTCCGACGAAGGGATCCGCCATGCGCGCTGTGTGGAACGACCGGGTGATCGCCGAGTCCGACGACACCATCGAGGTGGAGGGCAACCAGTACTTCCCGCCGGGGTCCGTACGCCCGGAACACCTCGAGCCGTCCGACACCCGCACGATCTGCCCCTGGAAGGGAACGGCGTCCTACTACACCGTCGCGGTGGACGGGGAACGCAACCCCGACGCCGCCTGGTGCTACGCCGAGCCGCTGCCGGCCGCGGCGGCCATCGCCGGGTACGTCGCCTTCTGGAAGGGTGTCCGGGTCGAGCCATGACCGCACTAGGGTGAGCCCGTGGCGATGACATCGGTCCCCATCGAGGTGAACGGGCTGACCAAGCAGTTCGGCCACCAGGACCCCGCAGTCGCGGAGCTGAGTTTCCGCGTCGCCCCGGGCCGCATCACCGGTTTCCTGGGGCCCAACGGGGCCGGCAAGACCACCACCCTGCGTTGTCTGGTGGGACTGATGCGGCCCACGTCGGGTGAGGCGCTCATCGCGGGCCGCCGCTACGCCGACCTTCCCCGTCCCACCACCGTCGTCGGGGCCGTCCTCGACGTCGAGGGGTTCAACCCGGCCCGGACGGCCCGGGAGCATCTGCTCATCCGCGCGTACGCGGGCGGCATCGACCGCGCCCAGGTGGACCCGATGCTGGACTTCGTGGGACTCAGCGACGCCAAGGACCGCAAAGCCGGCCAGTTGTCGCTCGGGATGAGCCAGCGGCTGGCCCTGGCCGTGGCCCTCCTGGCCGATCCCCCCGCACTGATCCTCGACGAGCCGGCGAACGGGCTCGACCCCGCCGGCATCGCCTGGCTGCGCACCTTCCTGCGGGGTCTGGCCGACGAGGGCCGGACCGTCCTGGTGTCCAGTCACCAGCTCGCGGAGATGCGCCAGACCGTGGACGACGTCGTCATCATCGACCGGGGCCGGCTGGTCCGGGCCGGCCCGCTGGGGGACGTGGTCGGTACAGCATCCGTCGTGCACGTGACCGGTCCCGACCTGACCGCCCTGGTCGGGGCGGTGGCCGCCGCGGGCGGTTCGACGCAGGGCAGCGCCACCGACCTCGCGGTCACCGGACTGACCCCCGAGCAGGTCGGCCACCTGGCCTGGCAGCACCACCTCGAGATCCACGGGCTCCGGGCCCAGGCGGCCGAACTCGAGGACGTCTTCCTCACCCTCACCTCCGACCGGAGGGCCGACCCGTGATGGGGCTGGTGCGGGCGGAGTGGGTCAAGACCTTCTCCCTGAAGCTGTGGTGGCTCATGCTCCTGTTCGGGGCCCTCCTGGTGATCCTCTTGACGCTGCCTTTCCTGCTGATCTCCGGGGTGGCGGCCGAGGAGGGGATGGCCGAACTGGACCTGACGCAGCCGGGCGCCCTCACCACGATCTGGACCACGATCGGCTCAGCCACGGTCATCGCCCTGTTGATCGGGGTCCTGTCGTTCACCGGGGAGACCCGGCACGGCACGCTCACCGACACGTTCCTGACCGAGCCGCGGCGCCTCCGGGTCCTCGCCGCGAAGGCCGTGGTGGCGGCCATCCAGGGGGTCTTCCTCGCCGTCGTGGCCACCGGGGTCGTGATGCTGCTGGTCCTGTGGCTGCTCCCGGAGCCGCACGCCCCGGTGCAGTGGGGGGACGCGGTCACCGCGGGGCTGGCCGCCGCTCTG
This sequence comes from Actinomycetota bacterium, assembly GCA_029978705.1. Lineage (GTDB taxonomy): Bacteria > Actinomycetota > Actinomycetes > S36-B12 > CAIWTL01. Next base: position 6,394 of record JAPOIY010000033.1, on the reverse strand, counting down.
GTCTACGCGCTGTATGCGGTGCTGGGCGTGAGCTTCGGCGCTCTCGTCCCGGTACAGGTGGCTGCAGTGGTGCTGGGCATCCTGTGGGTGCTGCTCGTGGAGAACATCCTCGCCGGTCTGCTCCCGGCAGTGGCGCCCTACCTGCCGGGGTCCGCGGCCGCCGCGATCGGCGGCAGCCCCGACCTCCTGGCTCCCGGGGTCGCGGTCCTGGTCCTCGTGGGGTACGCCGTCGCCCTCGCCGCCATCGCCGGCGCCACAACGTTGCGACGTGACATCAGCTGAGGGACGGACCTCGTCGCAGGCGCTCATCTGCGACTACCCTGGGAGCCGCCGGGTGCCGCAGCTTGACGCAGAAAGGTCGGCGAGTGACTGCCGAGACTCCCCCCACCACTCCCTTCGGCCCCAACGAGTGGCTGGTCGACGAGTTGTATGAGCAGTACCTGCGCGACCGGGAGTCGGTGGACCCCGCGTGGTGGGACTTCTTCGCCGACTACAAGCCCGGTGCCTATGCCCGGCTCCGCGACGACGCGCTGCGCGACACGGGGACCGTCATCGACACGACCACCGGACACGCGGTGCCCGAGGCGCCGGAGGCGGCCGCCGTGAACGTCACCGTGCCCGCGGCTCCCCCGCCCGTACCCGAACCGACGCTGCCCACGCCCGGCACCCCCGACCCGCACACCCCCGTCGCCCAGCCCCCCCTGGCCCCTCCCACCGTGCGCGACGGGGAGCGGGTCCTCGCACCGACGCCGGCCACCATGGCCCTACCCAAGATCGTCGAGCCGCCGGACAACGCGACCGAGACGGAGTCCGAGCCGCTGCGCGGTATCGCCGCCCGCGTCGTCAGCAACATGGAGTCCTCGCTGGCCATCCCCACCGCGACGAGTGTGCGGTCGGTGCCGGTCAAGCTGCTGTTCGACAACCGCACTGTGATCAACAATCACCTGAAGCGGGCCCGCGGCGGCAAGGTGTCGTTCACCCATCTGATCGGGTACGCCATCGTCAAGGCCCTCACGTCCATGCCGGAGATGAACTCGTCGTTCACCACCACCGCCGAGGGCAAGCCGGCGCTCGTGACCCCCGCCCACGTCAACTTCGGGCTGGCCATCGACCTGCCGAAGCCCGACGGCACCCGCCAGCTGCTCGTACCGAGCATCAAGGCCGCCGAGTCCATGGACTTCTCCCAATTCTGGGCGACCTATGAGGACATCGTCCGCAAGGCCCGGACGGGAAAACTCGCGGTGGAGGACTTCGCCGGGACCACCATCACCTTGACCAACCCGGGCGGCATCGGCACCGTGCACTCGGTGCCCCGGCTGATGGCCGGGCAGGGCGCCATCATCGGCGTCGGCGCGATGGACTACCCGGCGGAGTGGCAGGGCGCCAGCGCGGAGACTCTGGCCCGCAACGCCGTCTCCAAGGTCATGACCCTCACCTCCACCTACGACCACCGCATCATCCAGGGTGCGCAGTCCGGGGAGTTCCTGCGCCGGGTCCACCAGTACCTGCTCGGCGAGGACGACTTCTACGACGAGATCTTCCATTCCCTGCGGATCCCCTACGTGCCCATCCGGTGGGGCCAGGACATCTCCGCCACCCACGAGACCGACCTCAGCAAGACGGCGCGGGTCCAGGAGGTCATCCACGCGTTCCGGGTGCGGGGGCACCTGATGGCCGACATCGACCCCCTCGAGTACCACCAGCGCTCCCACCCGGACCTGGAGGTCATGAGCCACGAGCTGACCCTGTGGGACCTCGATCGCGAGTTCGCCACCGGCGGGTTCGGGGGCCGGCCGCTGATGCGGCTGCGGGAGATCCTCGGCGTCCTGCGCGACTCCTACTGCCGCACGATCGGCATCGAGTACATGCACATCCAGGACCCCGACCAGCGGGCGTGGGTGCAGAACCGGGTGGAGGTCCCCCACGAGCGGGTCCCCCGCGAGGAGCAGTTGCGGATCCTGCGCAAACTCAACGAGGCGGAGGCCTTCGAGACCTTCCTGCACACGAAGTACGTGGGCCAGAAGCGGTTCTCCCTGGAGGGCGGCGAGTCCGCCATCCCGATGATCGACGCTGTCCTGGACTCCGCCGCGCACGACGGCATCCAGGAGGTGTGCATCGGCATGCCGCACCGGGGGCGCCTGAACGTCCTGGCCAACATGGCGGGCAAGTCCTACTCCCAGATCTTCCGGGAGTTCGAGGGGAACTTCGGCATGGACTCCGTGCAGGGCTCCGGCGACGTGAAGTACCACCTCGGCACGACGGGGGAGTTCCGGGCGGCCGACGGCACGACCACGAAGGTCTACCTGGCGGCCAACCCCTCGCACCTGGAGGCGGTCGACCCCGTCCTCGAGGGCATCGTGCGGGCCAAGCAGGATCAGCTGCCCAAGGACCAGCGGCACGACATCCTGCCCATCCTGATGCACGGGGATGCCGCGTTCGCAGGTCAGGGAGTCGTCGCGGAGACCCTGCACCTGTCGCAGTTGCAGGGCTACCGCACCGGGGGCACGATCCACCTCATCGTGAACAACCAGGTGGGGTTCACGACCTCGCCGCAGTACAGCCGCTCCTCGGTGTACTCCTCCGACGTCGCCCGCATGATCCAGGCGCCGATCTTCCACGTGAACGGGGACGATCCCGAGGCAGTGGTGGAGGTCGCGAAACTGGCCTTCGAGTTCCGCCAGGAGTTCCACAAGGACGTGGTCATCGACCTGGTGTGCTACCGCCGCCGCGGGCACAACGAGGCCGACGACCCGTCGCTCACCCAGCCGTTGATGTACAAGATCATCGATCAGAAGCGGTCCGTCCGGAAGAATTACACCGAGCAACTCATCGGCCGCGGCGACATCACCGTCGAGGAGGCCGCGGAGGCCCTGCGGCACTTCCAGCAGCGACTGGAGCACGTATTCCAGGAGACCCGCGAAGCGATCGGGCAGGTCGAGTCGTTCACGCCGACCTCGGCCGAGGTGGAGCGGGAGGGCACGCAGGCGCTGAAACCCCAGCGGCCGGCCGGCGAGGTGGAGACCGGCATCACCTCCGAGCAGGTGTCCCTCGTCCTCGAGTCCCAGCAGATCGTCCCGGACGGGTTCACCGTCCACCCCCGTTTGGCCACCCAGCTGGCCAAGCGGGTGCAGATGGTCGAGGACGATCAGATCGACTGGGGGATGGGGGAGGCCCTCGCGTTCGGCTCCCTCGTGAACGAGGGCAAGTGGGTGCGCCTCGCGGGACAGGACTCCCGCCGCGGCACGTTCGGGCACCGCCATGCGGTGATCGTCGACAAGGAGACCGGGTGGCAGTACAAGCCGCTCAAACACTGCTACGCGAACGGGGGTCGCCTGTTCGTGTACGACTCCCTCCTCAGCGAGTTCGCAGCGATGGGTTTCGAGTACGGGTACTCCGTGGGACGCCCCGACGCCCTCGTGATGTGGGAGGCGCAGTTCGGGGACTTCGTGAACGGGGCCCAGACCATCCTCGACGAGTTCGTGTCCTCCGGGGAACAGAAGTGGGGACAACGTTCCCGCGTCACCTTGCTGCTGCCCCACGGCTTCGAAGGGCAGGGGCCGGACCACTCCTCCGCCCGCGTGGAACGGTTCCTGCAGTTGTGCGCCGAGGACAACATGACCCTCGCGATCCCCTCGACGCCGGCCTCCTACTTCCACCTGCTGCGCTGGCAGGTCTATTCCCGCATCATCCGACCGCTGATCGTGTTCACCCCCAAGTCGCTGCTGCGGTCGAAGGCCGCCACGTCGAAACTGTCGGACTTCACCTCCGGCACGTTTCGCGCCGTGATCGGCGACGACTCCGTCGACCCCGCCGGGGTCAAGAAGGTTCTCCTGTGCAGCGGCAAGGTCTACTACGACCTGGCCGCCGAACGAGCCCGCCGCCAGGCCACCGACACCGCGATCGTGCGCCTGGAACGGCCCTACCCGGTCCCGGTCCGGACCCTGCCAGAAGCGGTCGGACGCTTCCCCGGAGCGGAACTGCGCTGGGTGCAGGAGGAGCCGGCCAACCAGGGGGCCTGGCAGTTCGTCTCGATGAACCTGCCGCAGGTCACGGGGCGCACCATTCTGGGGATCACCCGGCCCGCCTCGTCCTCCCCGGCGGTCGGTTCCCACAGCCGCCACGAACGGGAGCAGCGGGCCCTCGTGGACGCCGCCTTCCAGTGAGCTCCCCCGGTCCATGGACTGGCTGACCGCCGACCGGCTCGCCGGAACAGTCGGTGACTCCTTCTACGTGTTCGACCCGACCACCGTGGCCGCGGCCGTGACCGCGTTCCAGCGGGCCTTCGGTCCGGGAACCGAACTGCTCTACCCCTACAAGGCCAACGCCCACCCGGCGGTGCTCGACACCGTCCATCGGCTCGGCCTGGGCGCCGAGACGTGCTCGGCGCGGGAGACGGCCATCGCCGCCGCGCGGGGTGTCCGCGGCACCCGCCTGCATGCCGGAGGCAGCGGACGCAGCGCCGGGGAGATCCGGGCCGCCGCCGGAGCCGGGGCCACCGTGATCATCGACGACCCGGCCGACCTGACCGCCCTGCGCGGGCTGTCCGCGCGGGTCGGGCTGCGCTGCGACTTCCCCGTCCCGGGGCGCACCGCGTCCCGGCTCGGCATCGCCCCCGCCGACCTGGCCGACGCGGTCCGGGCGGTCCGCGCCGAACCGGGTCTGCGCCTGGCCGGCGTGCACGCCCACTACCCCGGGACGGGTACCGACCTCTTCGCCGCCCGGGTCGCGGGGCTGCTGGCAGCAGCCGAACAGGTGTTCCCGGAGACACCCCCCGAGTTCCTGGGGCTCGGCGGTGGCTTCGCGGGAGGCATCGCCGACACCGCCGAGCACCCCGAGCCGACCCCCGCCGACTACGCCGACGCGATCCTGCCCGCGGTCCGCAGCCGCTACGGCGCCCAGAGTCCCACGATCGTGCTCGAACCCGGGACGGCCCTGGTGGCCCGCAGTTTCCGGTATGTGACGCGGGTCCGCGTGGTCAAATCCCAACCGAGCCGCCCGACCGCTGTCGTCGCGGGTTCCCTGCTCGACATCAGCCCCAACACCCGTCGCACCACGTTCCCCGTCACTCCCCTGCGGCGTTTCCCCGCACCCTCGGCCGGGACCTACGACATCGCGGGGACCACCCCGATGCCGGACGAGTTCTTGGCCTTCGCCGTCCCGGGGCCGCTGACGGCCGGGGACTTCGTCAGTTTCGACCGCGTCGGCGCCTACTCCTGGGGGTTGGCCCCCGACTGGCTGGGGGCTGTGCCCCCGGTGGTCATGCTCGACACCGGGGCGTCCGTGGCCGAGAGGGTGCAGGTTTCCCAGTGAGTGGTGACAGCGGCGCCGATCCCGGCCACGCTGGAGCCAAGATCAACGTCCGGAGGGGGGAGTTCATGGCGCCAGCCGGGGACCTCACCCCCGACGAGACGAGCGCCCTTGTCGCCGCCCTGCGCAGCGCGCAGGAGCTGGAACGGCGGTCGCGGCTCGCCGCCCCCACTCTCGCTGACCCGGTCATGGTCTGCCGCGCCGTGCGGGACGCGGGCGGGCAACTCGTCGATCTCGCCGTGCTGGAGGCCAACCCCGGGGCGGCCCGCCTGTTCGGTGCCGCGCCGGGGGACATCGTCGGAAGGACCTTGGGCGCTCTGGCCCCCGGCGGCATGGCCGGGCCGGGGCTGGCGCACATCGCCGAGGCCCTGGTGTCGGGCACTCCGCGCCCCCTTCCGCAGGCCCCTCTGCCCGCGGCTGCGGGGCTCCCGCTGCTCCGCTCCTGGGTGGCCCCCGTCGGGGTGGACGACCGGCTCGCGATCGGCTGGTCCCCCGTCGTCGGGCACCGGGAGCAGCGCCTCGCCGACCGGGAGCGCGAACTGCACCGCTGGCTGGTGCACGACTCCGAACAGCCCCTGGTCGCCTTCGACGAAGCGAACCGGGTCACGTGGGCGACGCCCGGGTTCTGCGCGGTGGTGGGGCGCACGGCCCGGGAACTCCTGGCGCTGTCCCTCGACGAGATCCTTCCGGGATGGGGGGAGGTCCCCGCGGACGACCTGCTGTCGCTGCGGCGCCCGGACGGCAGCACGGAGTACGTCCGAGCAAGGTCCTTCCCGGCCGCCGGGCCGGGGGCCGGGCTGCTCAGCCTGGAACGGCTCACGGCCCCACCGGCGCCGACCCGCGACGAGTTCGCCGACCCCCTGACGGGGCTGCCGATGTGGCCGGAGCTGCGGGAGCGACTCCGCCGGCAGTTCCCCGACGACGGCGGGCAGGCGGTCATGTGCCTGGGGATCGACCATCTCACCGACATCAACGAAGGTGCGTCCTTCGAGGCGGGCGACGCTGTCCTCAGCCATGTGGCCGCCAGCATCAGGCTGCGGCTCCCCGCCGGCTTCGCGATGGCCCGCCTGGGGGGCGACCAGTTCGT
>JAPOIY010000122.1 GCA_029978705.1 Actinomycetota bacterium | reverse complement strand
GTAGGTCGGGACGGTGGAGGTCGTCAGCAGGGCCTGGATGAACAGGAACGGTCCACCGGCCCGGGCCGACTGCCACAAGTTCGACGACACCACCACCTGTTTGAGGTTCGGCAGGATGCGGTACTGCGGCAACTCCGCCACGCCGAGCCGCTCGGCGAAGGGACGCTGGCAGGGGAAGTTCGCGGCGGTGGCGATGTCCATCAGGACCGGGGTCTGGGTGCCAAGGAACTGCTGGGCGGTCTGCAGCACCGGAACCCGCGGCGGTGTGAAGCCGAACCATTGGTCGGTACTGAGGTTGGGGTCATCGGCGACGATGCGGGCCACGTTGGCCTGCGGCGGCGCCCACGCCAGCGGGAAGCGCAAGTTGCGCCACGCCTTCTGGGCGATCGTGTCGATCGGCTGGACCATGTCCAGGACTTCGAACGTGCCGTCGGCTCGGCGCACGCCCCACTGCAGTTTCAGGGACTGGCCGTAGTTGAACTCGCCCTCCTCGTCGTAGTACCAGATCGCTCCGGCGGCGGAGACGGTCACCAGCGGCCGGTCCGGTGTCCGCGGCGGCAGGTCGTACCAGGCCGAGGTGGCCTTGGCGGCCACCGTGTTCTCCTGGTAGCTGCCCAGGACCGGAGTGGTCGCCGGGTTGAGGCCGAACGGCAGGAATACCCGCGAGCCGTTCACCCCGATCGGGCCGTAGCCGCCGCCGGTGCCGCCCGCGTAGGCGACGCCGGCGTTGGGTTTGTTGGGCGAGCCGTCGGAGTTGACGGTGCCGGGGTTGGCGACGAAAGGCTCGGTCGGCTCCAGGGTGTCGCTGATCCCGTTGGGGGTGAAGCCGACGGGGTTCTCGCCACCCAGCGGGCCGTAGCGTCCCCACTTCTGGCCGGGGGCGGGGGTGAGCATCCCGGCGTTGGTGTCGGCTTCGACGAGGACGTCGTCGGCCATGGCGCAGCTGGACGGGGCGAGTCCCGAGCGCAGCGCGGCGAGATTCGCCTTGGCGGTGGTGTAGGCAGGGTAGCGCTGCGCGAACCCCTTGGCCATGGACCCGACCGCGAGCAGGACCATGATCGTCGCGAAGACGAGCAGGGGCGTGGCAGCCAGGATCCGATTGCGCCGGGTGTTCTTGACCTGGGTGCGCCCGGCGTAGTCCATCCTGAAGTGCAGCCAGGCGGCGACCAGACCGGTCAGGATCGCCAGGGCCAGGAAGAGCGTCGTTATGGGGCGGTGGGCGAGCACCGGCTGCCGGTCGTACCAGGGCACCCCGTAGTTGCCGACGTAGAACCAGCCGTTGATCCCCGACGTCGCCCACGCCAGAACGAACAGCAGTGCGGTGAGGTAGAGCGCGAGGTTACGCCGGTTATGCAGCCCGACTGTGGCGAAAGCGAATGCGGTGACCGCGCCGAGAGCGGCGGTCAGACCGGCGAACGCTCCGAACTGGACCGCCCACTTGGTCGGGGTGAAGGTCAGCAGCAGCAGGCCCAGGGCAGTGCTGCCGATCAGTCGCCACACAGGACCTCTGGCGACGCCC
>JAPOIY010000058.1 GCA_029978705.1 Actinomycetota bacterium | reverse complement strand
GTATGCATGCTGATCATTGCGACGCGCAGGTCGGCAGCAGGGATGCGTGACAGCATGGCCAACCTCTTCTCGCTCGGTCAGGTGATCCACCAGGGAAACGCGGCAGGGCCCATCGTGATTCCCGACGGCGCCACTCGCAAACCGAGGGTCAGACACCCGCCTCGGTGATGGCCGTGATGGGGTCGACGCTCACCTCGGCGTAACTCTTCCCGGTGACCACGTGGACCATGCGGTTGGTGACCGTGACCGCATGGTCGGCGAACCGCTCGTAGTACCGGGACAGGAGGATGACGTCGATCGCCTCCTCGACGCCGTGGGACCAGTCCCCGGACATCACGATGCCGAACAGTTCCCGGTGCAGCCGGTCCATCTGGTCGTCGTAGGACTCGACGGCGGACACGTGGCCCACGTCCTTGGTGAGGATGACCATGCCGGTCTTACTGCAGATGGCCTCGGCCAGACCTCCCATCTGTGCGAACGTGCCGCGCAGTTCGGGGGGGATGCTCGACTTGGGGTAACGCAGCCGGGTCTGCTTGGCGATGTGTTTGGCCAGGTCCCCCATCCGCTCGACCGACATGGAGATCCGCGTGCCGCTCATGATGATGCGCAGGTCGGTCGCCACCGGCGCCTGCCGCGCCGCGATCTCGAAGCACTGGTCGTCGATCTCGGCGGCGAGAGCGTCGACCGCCTCGTCCCCCTCGATCACGGACTCGGCCATCTGCAGGTCGGCATCCAGGAGAGCCTGGGTCGCGCGGTTGACCGCGGAGCCCACCAGACGGGTCATCTGGACGAGTTCGTCCGTGACCGCGTCGAGCTGCTCGTGGTAGACCTCACGCATTCCCGCTGTCCTCCCGTGTCCGAAACACACGCCGTCCCCTGAGTTTACGTGCGCGCGCCGACCGCGGTCCACGGTCGGGGTTAACGGTGGTCGGCGCCCCGGAGAACGGGACCCGACATCGGGGCGGCCGGCACCGGAACAGCCGCGGCTCCCCCGGCCTACCGGGGCCGGGCCGCGTACATTCGACCTGTGGGACCGCTGGCCGACGAAGACGTCACCGCCGCCGCGGGGGCCGGCGAAGGCTCCCGGCGGCCGCGCCGGCCCCCGCTGAATCCCGACCTCCTGGCGGCGCTCGACGCCCTGCCGGGCATCGTGCTCGTCACCGACGCCCGGGGCGCTGTGCTCCTGGCCTCCCGGGAGGCAACCGATCTGCGCCTGTTGCGCCGGGACCGCTTGGCGGCCGAGGAACTGCGCGAATGTATCCGGGAGTGTGTGCAGCAGCAGCGTCCGGTCAGCCGGGAGATCACGTGGCGGCGCCCACCCGCGCGCCGCGTCGTGGTGGACCTGCGGGTGCGCGCCGTGCCGCTGTCCGAGGGGCGGGTGCTGCTCTCCCTGATCGACATGACCGAGGAGCGCCGCGTCATGGAGGTGCGGCGGGACTTCATCGCCAACGTGAGTCACGAGCTCAAGACCCCGGTCGGGGCGATGAGCATCCTCGCCGAGGCACTGGTTGCGGCGCGGGACGATCCCGAGGCTGTCGAACACTTCGCCAGCCGGATGCAGAGCGAGGCCGCCCGCCTGGCCTCCCTGGTCAACGACGTCATCGACCTGTCCCGGGTCCAGGGGGACGACCCGCTCACTCATGCCCAGGTCGTCGACGTCGACAAACTGGTGGCCGGAGGGGCCGACTTCGTGCGGGCCGCGGCCGAGGCTCGCGACATCGAGATCGTGGCCGGCGGCACACCGGGCCTGCTCGTCTACGGCGATCCCGACCAGTTGGAGACGGCGCTGCGCAACGTGCTGAGCAACGCCGTGGCGTACAGCGAACCCGGCACGCGCGTTGCGGTCGGGGTCCGTCACTCCCCCCCGATCGTGGAGATCGACGTCAAGGACCAGGGCATGGGGATCGCGGAGATCGAGCAGGACCGCATCTTCGAGCGCTTCTACCGCGTGGACGAGGCCCGGTCGCGGGTCACCGGCGGCACCGGGCTGGGCCTGTCCATCGTGCGCAACGTCTGCCGCAACCACGGCGGGGACTGCCAGGTGTGGTCCGTCGAGGGCGAGGGATCCACGTTCACGCTGCAGTTGCCGGAACACGTCCCCGGGGAGGAGGAGCAGTGACACGGGTACTGGTGATCGAGGACGAGGAGTCGTTCCGGGACGCCCTGGGGTTCATGCTGCGCAAGGAGGGCTACGACGTGACGGTAGCCGCCGACGGACTGGCGGCACTGGCCGACTTCGAACGTTTCGGCGCCGACCTGATCCTGCTGGACCTGATGCTGCCGGGGATGTCCGGTACCGATGTCTGCCGCACGATCCGACAGACGTCCCGGGTTCCCATCATCATGGTGACGGCCAAGGACGGCGAGGTCGACAAGGTCGTCGGCCTTGAACTGGGCGCCGACGACTACGTCACCAAACCCTTCAGCTCCCGCGAACTGTCCGCCCGCATCAAGGCCGTCCTGCGGCGCGGACCGGACGTGGAGGAACCCGTGTCGGCGATCGTGGAAGCCGGCCCGGTACGCCTGGACGTGGCGCGCCACGTGGTCAGCGTGCGTGGCCAGGATGTGGCGATGCCCCTCAAGGAGTTCGATCTGCTGGAGGTGCTGCTGCGCCACGCGGGCCGCGTCCTGACCCGCAGCCAGCTCATCAACCGCGTGTGGGGATCCGACTACGTGGGAGACACCAAGACGCTGGACGTCCACATCAAACGGCTGCGCGGCAAGATCGAGGACGACCCGGGTCACCCCCAGCATCTGCTGACGGTGCGCGGCCTGGGCTACAAGTACGAACCGTGAGTCAGGTCAGCTGGCGGTGGGAGACGGAACCGGGCGCGCGCCCGTCTCCTCGGCGGCCGCACCTTCCCCGGCGGGCAGCCGCTCGGTGACCTCGACGTTCACCTTCTCGGGGATGGGCAGCGTACCCTCCGGCGCGGCAGTGGCGTAGAAGCCCGACGGGGGAACCACCAACGCGGTGAAGGACTGCTCGCCGGCGGTCCGGAACGTCACCTCCACGTCGACGTAGGTGCCCGTCTTGCCCTGGAAACCCAGGAAGTCGGCAGCCGCCGCCGGCTCCGAGGGCGTCGACTCCTTGCCCGTCTGGATGGCCACGGCACCGAGCGGACGCACGTCGATCGCCTCGGGGGTGAGTTTGGCGCGCACGCCGTCCGCGGTGATCGACAGGACCTGGTCGGGTTCGTGGGTCGGGTTGTAGACGGTTCCCAGGAACGCGGCTTTGCCGCTTCCCGGGTCACCGGCGACGATAGTGGCGGAGTCGAGGGTGATGTCCGCCGAGTCCACCTGGGTCCCGTCCCCCGACGCCGGCTGCGTGGTGGTCGCAGCATCCGGCCCGGACCAGCATCCGGCCAGCCCCGGCAGCATGACGGCGGCCAGACCCAGAGCCACAACTCGACGCTTCACCACAGCCTCCTCGACCTCACGGCGCCCTCAGCCTAGCGGTCCCCACGCAGACGGTGCCTGGCCTGTCGCTTCCCAGTGTCCGACTCCTCCGGAAGCGACCGTCCCGACACCGCCTGGCGAGTAGGGATGGCGGAGGAAAGTCGCACACCACAGGGCGTGATTGGATCTTGTCGGAGAGCAGCATTATGCAGGTGCCGCCCAGGTTTCTCCGGGGGAGGACACGCCGTAGCGCGTGTTACCCTTGAGGCCTGGAAAGGGGTCACATCACATGACGTTCAAGGTCGGCGACACCGTCGTTTACCCCCACCACGGCGCCGCTCAGATCGACGCCATCGAACACAAAGCGGACAAGGAAATCCTGGTCCTCCGCGTGCATCAAGGTGACCTCACGGTCCGCGTCCCCGCCGAGAACGTCGACCTGGTGGGAGTGCGCGATGTCGTGAGCTCCGAAGGTCTCGACCGGGTCTTCGAGGTGCTCCGCCAGCCGTACGTGGAGGAGCCCACCAACTGGTCGCGCCGGTACAAGGCCAACCTCGAGAAGCTCGCCTCCGGCGACGTCGTGAAGGTCGCCGAAGTCATCCGCGACCTGTGGCGCCGCGAGCGCGACCGCGGCCTGTCCGCCGGCGAGAAGCGGATGCTGTCCAAAGCCCGATCGGTCCTGATCAGCGAACTGGCCCTCGCCGAGAACACCAACGAGGACAAGGCCGAGGCCCTCCTCGACGAGGTTCTCGCTTCCTGAATCTCCGCGTTCGGGTCCCCCTGACCCGTCACAATGGGCCAATGGCCCAGCCGCGATCTTCCCTCGTCGCCGAGATCCTGCGCGTCGTCATCGTGGTCTTCGGGGCCGCCGTCGGTCTGCAGGTGGCCCAGTCGCTGACCACGTCTACCGAACCCGTGCTCGGCGTCCTCACCGCGCCCATGGTCGGGGTCATCGTTGGCGCGGGGCTGGGATACTCGCTGGGTGGGGTCATCGCCCGCCGCCTGGTGGGCGCGCTCGACCGCGGCGAGCAGGCGCTGGGCGGGGTCACGGCAGAGGAACTCGTCTCCGGTGCGGTCGGTGCGCTCCTCGCCGCAGCCCTGGTGGCGCTCGTCACCTGGCCGGTGTTCCTGGTCACCACCCCACTCATCGCCCTGTCCATCTTCGCGTTCGCGGTGATCCTGGCCGGCGCCTTCGGCTTCACCGTCGCCCAGCGCCGCCGGGCCGCGGTCCTCGACACGGTCTCCGCCCACACCGGTCTCACCAGCGGACCGAGCGCCGCCAAGGGCAGTCTCATCGACTCGTCCGTGGCCATCGACGGCCGCATCCTGGACGTGGCGCGCACGGGCTTCCTCGTGGTTCCCGTGGTGGTGGCGCAGCCGGTGCTGGACGAACTGCAGGCGTTGGCCGATGCCCCCGACGAACGCCGCCGCCACAAGGGCCGGCGCGGTCTGGCCACGCTGGACGAGCTGCGCCACCTGCCGTCGGTCACGGTCATGGTCGTACCGGACGACGCCCCTCAGGTGGCCGAGGTCGACGCCAAACTGGTCATCATCGCGCAGCAACGGGGACTGGCCCTGCTCACGAACGACTCCGCGCTGGCAAAGGTGGCGGCCATCTCGGCGGTTCCCGTACAGAATCTGCACGCCCTCTCCTTGGCCCTGCGCCCGCCGATCGCCGTCGGCGACGCAACACCCGTGGCGCTGCTCCGGGAGGGGAAAGAGGCCGGGCAGGCGGTGGGTTTCCTCGACGACGGCACGATGCTGGTGGTGGAGCAGGCCCGCGACGCGATCGGCAGCACAGTCACGGTCGAGGTCACCAGCGTTCTCACCACTTCGAACGGCCGCATGGCGTTCGCCCGCAGGCAGGGGGACAGGTGACGACCATCGGCTGCGTGATCACCGCGGCGGGTCGCGGCGAGCGGCTCGGCGGCGACCTGCCCAAGGCACTGCAGACCGTGGCCGGCGAGACCCTGCTCACGCACGCGACGCGCCTGATGGCGTCGGCACCCGACGTCACAGCGGTCGTCGTGGCAGCGCCGGCCGATCACCTGGCGGCCGCCCGCCGCGCGGTGGCCGACATCTCCGGACCCCAAGTGACGGTCGTGGCCGGCGGTGCGACCCGGACCGAGTCGGTGCGGTCGGCGGTGGGCCACCTGCCCGCCGGGGTGACGGGCATCCTGGTGCACGACGCGGCCCGCCCCTTCGTCCCCCCCGCCGTCGTCACCGCCGTGATCGCTGCTCTGGCCGCGGGCGCAGACGGTGCGGTCCCCGGCCTGCCGGTGGTGGACACCATCAAGCAGGTCGATGCTGCCGACGTCGTGGTGGCCACGCCGGAGCGAGCGCTCCTGCGGGCCGTGCAGACCCCACAGGGGTTCCAGGCTCCCCTGTTGCGCGAGGCGCTGGCCGACACCGGGGCGGAGGCCACCGACGACTCCCAACTCGTCGAGCGGCTGGGCGCAGCCGTCCGCGTGGTGCCCGGGCACCCGGACGGCATGAAGGTCACCACGCCGGGGGACCTGGTGCGCGCCGAGGAGATCCTGCAGGCGAGGAGGGCACATGCTGACTGACCTGCGGGTTGGCATCGGAGTCGACGTGCACCGGTTCGCAAGCGACCGACCACTGTGGCTGGCCGGTCTGCACTGGCCCGGCGAGACGGGGCTGACGGGTCACAGCGACGCGGACGTGGCATGCCACTCCGCCTGCGACGCCCTGCTGTCGGCCTGCGGGATGGGAGACCTGGGCTCGCAGTTCGGCACGTCCGACCCCCAGTGGGAGGGGGCATCCGGCAGCGCGATGCTCGCCGAGACGGCGGCGCGGATCCGTCGGGCCGGGCACGTGCCGCAGAACGTCTCGGTGCAGGTCATCGGCAACCACCCCCGGCTGTCCGGGCGCCGCGGCGAGGCCGAGGACACCATGTCGCAGGCGGCCGGCTGCCACGTCAGCGTCAGCGCCACGACGACCGATGGGCTCGGACTGACGGGCCGCGGGGAGGGCGTGGCCGCCATCGCCACAGCTCTGGTCGCGATAAGGGCCGCCACGACGCTGTGACGTGGTCGCTAACCTTGTCGCGTGACCCTCCACCTGCACGACACCGCGTCACGGCAGGTGCGCGAGTTCATCCCGGTCACCCCCGGGAAAGCCTCCATCTACGTCTGCGGCGCCACCGTCCAGTCCGACCCCCACATCGGGCACGTCCGGTCGGCCATCGCGTTCGACATCCTGCGCCGGTGGCTGGAGCACTCTGGGTACGACGTCACGTACGTGCGCAATGTGACCGACATCGACGACAAGATCCTGACCAAGTCCGCCGAGGCCGACGAGCCGTGGTGGGCGTGGGCCTACGAACACGAGCGAGCGTTCGACGACGCCTACCGCAGCCTGGGGGTCACCGACCCCACCTACTCCCCGCGCGCCACCGGACACGTTCCGGAGATGATCCGGCTGATGGAGCGGTTGATCGCCTCGGGGCACGCCTACGCCACCGCCGACGGCGACGTGTACTTCGCCGTGAGTTCCTTCCCCCGGTACGGATCCCTGAGCGGCCAGCGCCTGGACGACATGCAGCCCGCCGCCGACTCCGCGGCCACCGCCAAGCGCGACCCGCGCGACTTCGCCCTGTGGAAGGGCACCTCCGGCGACGGCCCCTCCTGGGACACACCGTGGGGACCCGGGCGCCCCGGGTGGCACCTGGAGTGCTCCGCCATGGCCGAGAAGTACTGCGGATCGACCTTCGACATCCACGGCGGCGGCATCGATCTGATCTTCCCCCACCACGAGAACGAGATCGCCCAGTCGCAAGCCGTGGGGGATGGGTTCGCCAACTACTGGATGCACAACGGGTGGGTGACCACCGCCGGCGAGAAGATGAGCAAGTCCCTGGGCAACTCCCTGCTGGTCACAGAGCTGCTGCGCCAGGTCCGCCCGATCGAGCTGCGCTACTACCTCGGCTCGGCCCACTACCGGTCGATGCTGGAGTTCTCTCCGCAGGCGCTGGCCGAATCCGCAACCGCCATGCGCCGCATCGAGTCATTCATCCGCCGCGCGGTGGCGCGGGTCGGGGACCCGGGCCCCGCCGCCCAGGTCCCGCCCGGTTTCGCAGCGGCCCTGGACGACGATCTGGGGGTGCCCGCCGCACTGGCCACCCTGCACGAAGAGGTGACCCGCGGCAACGAAGCCCTGGCGCGGCAGGACGACGAGGCCGTCCGGACCGCGCTCGGGCAGGTGCGGCAGATGGCGGCCCTGCTCGGGGTGGATCCCCTGGACCCCCTCTGGCAGGAGCACCGCGACGATCGGGCGGAACACGCCCTCGACCGGCTGGTGCGGGAACTGCTGGTCACCCGTGCGACCGCCCGAGCCGAACGCGACTTCGCCACCGCCGACCGGGTCCGCGACCAGCTCACCGCGATCGGCCTGGCCATCGAGGATTCCCCCGACGGCTCGACATGGTCCTGGTCGGACCAGAGGGACTGAGGAACGATGGCAGGCAACTCCAAGCGCCGGGGCGCAGTACGCGGCACGACGTCCAAGAAGTCCCGCACGGTCGGATCCGGCGGGGAACGGCGGCGCGGTCTGGAAGGCAAGGGGCCGACCCCCCGGGCCGAGGACCGTCCCGGCCACCCGGCCGCGCGGCGGTCGGCGCGGACGACGCGGCAACGTCGTGAGGGCGCGGCGAAGCGCGAGGTGATCCTGGGCCGCAACGCCGTCGTCGAGGCGCTGACCGCAGGAATCCCCGCAACGGAACTGGCCGTCGGGGACTTCCTGACCGACGACCCGCGCACCACCAAGGCTAAGGCCGCCGCCCAGCGCACGGGGATCCCCGTCGTCGTGCGGGGCAAGAACGAGATGGACCAGTTGGGCGACGGGCTGCCCCACCAGGGCATCGCGCTGGTCGTCTCCCCGTTCCACTACGTCGATCTGCACGATGTCATCGCCCATCATCCGTCCGCTGATGTCCCCGACCTCGTCGTCGCCCTCGACCATGTGCAGGACAGCCGCAACCTCGGCGCCATCGCCCGCTCGGCCGCCGCCTTCGGAGCTTCGGGGCTGGTGCTGCCCAACCGCCGCGCGGCCAGCGTCACCGCCTCCGCCTGGCGTTCGTCGGCCGGTGCCCTCGCCCGGCTGCCGGTGGCGCGGGTGGTCAACGTGGCCCGCTCCCTGGGATCACTGCAGAAGGCGGGATTCGCGGCCGTCGGCCTCGCCACTACCGGGGGCACACCTCTGCCGGCGGTGCCGGCGGAGACGTGGGACCAGCCGGTCGTGGTGGTCGTCGGCAGCGAGGCCACCGGGATCTCCCCGTTGGTCGCCCAGACCTGTGACCTGCTGGTCACCATCCCCATCGCCGACGACACGGAGTCCCTCAACGCCTCGGTGGCAACGGCGATCGCACTGGATCGCATCCGCAACCCCTGAGCGCCCCAATTAGACTCCACAGCAACTCGCCGGCGTGGCGCAATTGGCAGCGCACCTGTCTTGTAAACAGGGGGTTAGGGGTTCGAGTCCCCTCGCCGGCTCCACGGGAAACCCCTGCGGCGTAAGGGTTTCTCGCCCCTTCCGGGCCCGTGCCCGGAAACCGCAACCAGTGCCTAGCCAGTGGGAGGGGGTCAGACTCGCCCCATCCCCCGGGTCGCCAGTGAACCGCGTACCCTGGGGCCGAGCCCCCTGGTGAGCGTCTCCCCCGTCGCTCCCGGGGGCTTCTGTCTGTCCCGCCCCGAAGGCCCGCGACCTTCCCGAGGTCTCTTGGGTCACACGAGGCAGCCCGAGATCCCGGGGCCGTGGGACAGGCGCTGCACGACCTGCTCGACGAGCGGTGTGAACCGGTCCGTGTCGGGGTCCCCGAGCACCGAGCCCGCCGCGAAGTTCAACTCCACCAACCGCGGACCATCATCGGTGACGGCGACGTCCCAACCGATGGTCGGCGCATCCGGAGCGAGGGTGATGTGGGCCGCTTCGCACAGGCGCCTGATCTCGTCGAAGTACGGTACGGGCTGCCCCACGAAGGGGACCCCCACCTCGGGATGCCGGTCGACGATCTCGATCTCGTAGTTCTCGGGCGACCGGATCTCCGCCAGATCGAGGGTGCCGGTGCCCATGTCAACCCGCGCCACCATGAAGCGACCGTCGACCGGGTGGTCGACCACGTCCCCGGAGCTTCCCATCCGAATACCGGCCGTCACGGCTTGGGCGGACTGGCCGTCCGAGTTGGTGATCATCCGCAGAGTGGACAGGGGGCCGTCCTCCGGCAGCAACGGCTTGAGTTGCGAGTGGTTGCTCAGCCGTTCCTGGATCTGCCAGGCGACGTCCGACGGCAGTTCCGCGATCTGCTCCGTCGCCAGCAGTCGAACGCCACGTCCTTGGTCCTCGCGGGGATCCTTCACGATGAAGGTGCCGTCGGCCGGAACCTCGTGGAGAGGGTAGGTGCGTGGGGTGGGGAACCCAGCGTCCTGGCACGCGGCGATGAAGGTGTTCTTGTCGTCGAGTCGCTGGTGGGGCGACTGGTGGCTTGCCCACTCGTGAGCGTAGTAGACCGCCATGGCAAGGTCGGGCCTGACGGACGTGAGGTCCGCCTGCGAGAGGCGCCTGCGGGGGTAGCGGATCCGGAGGTCCGGACGCTTCATCCCACGGCGCCACTGGGTCCAGAAGTCCTGAGACCCGACGCTGAGGGCTCCTGTGACCAAGGGGTACGACACGAGGACGGCCCCGTAGGCGACCCGATTGGTCAGGACCCCCTGAGCGGGCACCGCACGCAGATGACCCAGGTAATAGTCCGAGAAGGAGTGCCCTTCGTGCCGGACCTCCTGGTTCCACAACCGCAGTGGTGCCACGAGGGCCCAGGTGAGGAACTCGTCGGTCGAGCGCGGGGGTCGGCCCGAGATCACCATCGAGGCGGTGCGCCGGTAGTAGTTGACGATGTCGCCGCCGAGCGCCAGCGGGGCTGCCCACCGCGTGCGAGATATGCCGGTCATGCCGCCACCTCCTGCCGGAACAGACTCGCCACCTTGCGGAGGGCCGCGATCAGATCCGCCCGGTCGGTGTCGGTCATCAACGGTGACAGCGGGATGTCGATGGCGCGCGCCAGCAGCGTCGCACTTCGGGGGGCGAGCGCCTTGCGCTGCTGCTCGGTCGTCCCGGGGAAGCAGAACAACCAGTTCCAGAAGCAGCGGGCATTCGTGTCGGTGGGGTCGCCCAGGCAGCGACCCGGGATCCCCTCGGCGCGCAACGCAGCTGCCAGGACGGAGGCATCGCTTCCCTCAGGGGCGAACAGGATCATGGTGTCGCCGGCGATGCCGTCGCCGACCGTGGGGCAGACGCGGCGGCGCCAGCCGCCGAGGCGGTCCACCGCCACTGCGATGAGGTCATGGTTGTGACGCGCCGCCGCCCGACGGCGGCCGCTCTTGGACAGTTGGGACCGCGCGATCGCGGCGCGGACCTCATCCATGCGCCAGCTCATGATGGGCAGCGACCGCTCGTCGATGAGCGTCGGCAGCCCACGCGCGTCCAGGTGGCGCTTGAGGCGTCCCTCGTACGTTCCGGTGAGCGCACACATGCGCTCGAAGGTCTCCTGGTCGTCGGTGATCACCAGGCCACCCTCGCCGGAGTTGATGGCCTTGTCGGCCTGGAACGAGAAGCAGCCCACGGCACCGAACGTGCCGAGTCTCCGGCCGGCGTAGGTAGTCCCGAACACCGGCACCGCGTCCTCGAGCAGGATCACACCGTGATGGTCGGTGAGTTCCTTGATGGCTTCGATGTCGCTGGCGACCCCGCGCATGTGGCACACGATCAGAGCCTTCAATCCGGGGAGTTTGGCAGCGAGCTCCTCAACGTCCATGTTCAGGTCCTCGTCAACCTCGATGAGTCGGACCTCCGCACCTGCCGCAGCCACGGCGCTCGCGGCAGCAGGGAACGTGAAGGCTGGGCATCCCACCACGTCCCCCGGGCCGACCCCGCTGCCCATCAGCGCGAGCGTCAGCGCAGTGGTACCGCTGGTGGTGGCGAGCGCGAAGCGGGAGCCGAAGAACTCCGCCATCTCCAGCTCGAGCATTCCGGTCTCGGTCCGCTCATACGGCCGGGTGTCGTACCGGAAGAGAAGCTGGCTGCGCACCGCCCTCTCGGCTGCCCGGATGTCGTCCTCGTCGATCATGACCGCACCCTGGTCGTACGTGGGCCACGGCGCGGTCCGGACGGGAGCGCCTCCGGTGCACGCCGGCCAGTCGTCGTGGTGCGCGACGGCAGTGGGGTCCAGGAAGTCGATCATCGGTCTCTTTCCGTTCGAAGTGGTTGCGCCTCCATTATTCCCGGACGCTGTCCATATAAACCTATTCGGGGGTCAGGCTGCCGCCAGGATCCGACTCGGCCGTCGGATGGTCCGCAGCGATCGGTCGACCACCTCGGTGGCCACGACACGGCCCACGGGACTCCAGCGGTCGACAGCCAGCACGTACTTCGGCAACATAGTTCCATCGGGCAGCGTGATCTCACCGCGATAGAGGATCTCCGGTTGCGCCTTGTTGTAGAGGGCGAAGAGGCCGTCGTGCACCGTGCAGAGCAGGAGTCTCCGTCCTGGCCGGCGCAGACACTCGGACAGGGCGCGCAGCCAGATCACCGTCCCGGCAGGACTGCCGCGCAGTTCACGCTCCATCCACAGGCACATGATCTCGTAGGGCCGG
Organism: Actinomycetota bacterium; assembly: GCA_029978705.1. Taxonomy (GTDB): domain Bacteria; phylum Actinomycetota; class Actinomycetes; order S36-B12; genus CAIWTL01. Next base: position 1,251 of record JAPOIY010000058.1, on the reverse strand, counting down.
CGGTCGGCGGATTCCCGGCGAATCCGGTCGGCTTCGGCGACTGGCATGTCCTGCAGTGACCTCAGGTCGTCGGACTCGTGGACGACGAAACCCCCCATCATGCGACCCCTGGCGAAGCAGGCGTACACCTGGGAGCGCCGCAGGTAGTCGACGTCCAGCGGAAAGCCGCCGGCAGCGACGTACCGCTCGGCAAATAGTTCTAGGTCATCGGTCGATGTGATGTGTCGGGTGCGGATCATGTCTTCTCCTAGATTGATGCCGAGTAGCCGCCATCAACGGTGATGACGGTCCCATTGACGAAGCTGGCGCCCGGGCCGACCAGGAAGGCCGCTACCGAACCGACCTCGGCGGGCGTGCCCCACCGGTGCAATGGAGTCCGGTCCACCACGTTGCGATCCAGCGTCGGAACGTGCTGGCGGGTGGCCGCGGTGAGGTCCGTGTCGATCCAGCCGGGGGCGATGGCGTTGACCAGGATCCCGTCCTGCGCCCATGCCAGCGCCAGACTCTTGGTCAGCTGGACGATTCCGCCCTTGCTCACGGCGTAGGGCAACGAGAACCCACTGCCGAAGAAACTCGTGAGAGAGGCGATGTTGATGACGCGCCCCTGTCCGGACTCCCGCAGCGCGGGATGCGCAAGTTGGCTCATGCGGAAGGCTGCGGTGAGATTCACGTCAAGAACGGTCTCGTAGTCCTTGATGGCGCAGTCCTCCGGGCGACCGCGCACGGTCGTGCCGGCATTGTTGACCAGCACATCCAGGCCACCGAAGGCAGCCACCGTCGCCTCCACGGCCTCGAGACGGGCCGCCTCGTCCGCCACGTCACCGGCCACCACCAACACGCGCTCTCGGTCGGCAGGCGCCCAGGACGCCAGTGCTGCGGCGGCACGCTCGCGGTCCCGGCCCATGAGGGCCACCCGGCCACCGTTCTCGGTGAGGGCGTGGGCGATCCCCAGGCCGATGCCGTTGGTACCCCCGGTGATCAATGCCCGCCGGGGTGTCGGTTGGGTCGACTGCGTTTCATCACTCATATATTTATTATGGACAGTGTCCTTTTCTTCCAAACCTCTGTTCCCCGATCAAGTGCGGAGGGACTGTCGAGCGAGCCCTGCGACCCGGGTTGGCGTTCGTCAGCAGGCGCGACGAGCACAAGGACGCCGCCGACGTACCCGCCCCCCAGGCGTGTCACCAGACCGTCATCCGGACATGCTGGCGGCGGCGCGGCGGACCGGGGCAGTTGGGGGCCCCGGCCGCG
>JAPOIY010000104.1 GCA_029978705.1 Actinomycetota bacterium | reverse complement strand
CTTCGACGGGTCGGTCACCAGCATGGCGTCGGGGCCCTTGCCCTGCGGCACCATGGGGAACACCTTCGAGTCGCGGTTCACCTGGATGTCGATGAGGGCCGGACCGTCTGTGGACAGCGTCTCGCGCAGGGCGTCGTCGAGTTCATCCGGATCCTCCACGCGCATGCCGGGGATTCCGTAGGCCCCGGCCAGCGCCGAGAAGTCAGGCTGGAATTCGGCGAAGCTGGTGTTGGAGTACCGCTTGTCCCAGAACAGCTCCTGCCACTGGCGCACCATGCCCAGGAAGCCATTGTTGAGGATGACGATCTTCACCGGCAGGCCATAGGTCTGCGCAGTGGAGAGCTCCTGCAGCGTCATCTCGAATGAGCCGTCGCCCGCGATGTCGACCACCAGTTGGTCGGGGAACGCCACCTGCGCGCCCAGCGCGGCCGGCAGGCCGAATCCCATGGTGCCCAGGCCGCCCGAGGTGATCCACTTGCGCGGCTGCTCGAAGGGATAGAACTGGGCGGCCCACATCTGATGCTGGCCCACTTCGGTGGCCACGATGGCGTCGCCTCCGGTGATGTCGTACACCGACTTGATGACGTTCTGCGGGGCGATGACCCCCGGTTCGTCGTCGTCCACCGTGTAGGGGTACTCGGCCAGCCAGGCGTGGATGCGCCGGAGCCACTCCGCGCGCGAGGCGTCGTCGTGGCGGGCCTCCTGCTGCACGTAGGTGTCGGCCAGGGCGTCGAGCACGGCCTTGGCCTCGCCCGCGATGCCGATGTGCGCGGCGCGGTTCTTGCCGATCTCGGCCGGATCGACGTCGATGTGGATGATCTTGGCGTTGGGCGCCCATTCCTTCATCACCGTGGACAGCACGCGCTCGTCGAACCGCACCCCCACAGCCAGGATCAGGTCGCTCTCCTGCATGGCGAAGGTGCTGGCCGCGATGCCGTGCATGCCGGGCATGCCCACGTAGAGGTCGTTGGAGGCGGGGAAGCCGCCGAGGCCCATGAGCGTGGTGGTGACGGGGATCTGCGCCACCTCGGCCATGCGCGTGAGCTCGTCGGCGGCGTTGCTGGCGATGATGCCGCCGCCGGCGTAGAGCATGGGCTTCTTCGACTCGGCGATGGCGCGCGCGGCGGCCTGCAGCTGGCGGGAGTGCCCGGAGCCACCGGGGGGCGCGTAACCCGGCATGTGCGGCGGCCGCGGACCGGAGTAGTCGTCCACCTCCACCGCCCACTGGTCCACGCACACGTCCACCAGCACGGGGCCGGGGCGCCCTGTGGTGGCCACGTGGATGGCCTCCTCCAGCACGGTGGGGAGCTCATGGGCATCCTTCACGAGCCAGGAGTGCTTCACCACGGGCAGGGTGATGCCCACGATGTCGGCCTCCTGGAAGGCGTCGGTGCCCACCCGGGTGGAGCCCACCTGGCCGGTGAGCGCCAGCATGGGCACGGAGTCCATGTAGGCGTCGGCGATGGGGGTGACCAGGTTGGTGGCGCCTGGCCCCGACGTGCCAGTGCACACAGCGATATTGCCCGAGGCCTTGGCATACCCCTCGGCCATATGGCCGGCGCCCTGCTCGTGGCGGGTGAGGAACAGGCGGATGTCCGAGTCGTCGAACAGCGCGTCGAACAGCGGGATGAGCGGCCCGCCGGGGATGCCGAAGATGGCGTCTACGCCGTTGCGCTTCAGGACCTCGAGGGTCGCGTCGACTCCTCGCATGGGGTAGTGACCTCCCGCCGCACTGCGGCATCGAACCTCGGTGGAGGCGGTACATTAACCGAACGGCCCGCATTCGCCGGGCGGGTTCCCGACCGCATGGAGGTCGCACAGATGGCCGATGAGACCCAGGACGACGGCCCGAACTACGCCGAGGAGAACGCGATCCGCAACGCGTCGGAATCGCTTCACCACTACGACCCGGCTGCCGACACCTTCACCGCCACCTTCGGCGCACCGGTGCCGGCCGCGACCGT
>JAPOIY010000045.1 GCA_029978705.1 Actinomycetota bacterium | reverse complement strand
GGCGGCGACCAGCGACCCCTCGTCCAAGGCCATGACGGCGATCCAGACGAAGTGCGGCCCGGAGCTCACGAAAGGCTGACGATCTGCGACCGCACCCCTCCGGTCCCCCTTAGGGTGCAAGACGTGACCCCACGTGAGTATCCGGATGCGCCGCGCCTGGACCTGACGGACGACTACCACGGCACGCCGGTACCCGACCCCTACCGCTGGCTCGAGAGCCCCGACCCCGGAGCCGACGCCGAGTGGTCCACCTGGCGTTCGCGCTGGACGAAGGACCAGGAGGAGCTGTTCGCCGAGGAGTCCCGGACGTGGCGGACCCGGCAGTGGTTCGCGGACCGGCTCGGCGAACTACTGGGCGGTGGCTTCCAGGGGCTGCCGGTGTGGCGCGGCGACCGGCAGTTCTTCACCCGCCGGGAGCCCGGCCAGCAGTTCGGGGTCCTCTACACCGTGGACCCGGACGGGACCGAGCGCGTCCTCATCGACCCGATCGCCCTCGACCCCACCGGCCGCACGACCCTGGACGGCTACCAGCCGTCCTGGGAGGGCGACCGCATGGCCTACCTGCTCAGCGAGGGCGGCACCGAGGAGTCCGTCCTGCGGGTCATGGACGTGGCGACCGGGGAGGTCATCGACGGCCCCATCGACCGCACCCGCTTCTCCTCCGTGGCGTGGCTACCGGGAGGCGAGGCCTTCTACTACGTGCGACGCCAGGACCCCGCCACCGTGGCGCCGGATGAGGCCCAGTTCCACCGCCGGGTCCGCCTGCACCACCTCGGCACCGACCCCGATACCGACGCCGAGATCTTCGGCGGAGGACTGCGCATCACCAATTACTACTCCGTGGGCGTGACGCGGGACGGCCGCTGGCTCGTGATCGACGCCGCCGAAGGTACCGCTCCCCGCAACGACGTCTACCTCGCCGACCTCACCACGACCGACATCCACCACCCCGACCTCGTCACCGTCGTGGAGCGCCGCGACTGCCAGACGTCCCTGACGATCCGCCCCGACGGCCGCATGTTCGTGTGGACCGACGACGACGCGCCCCGGGGTCGGCTGCTCGCCGGCGACCCCCACCACCCGCAGCCGGAGCACTGGCAGGAGTTGCTCCCCGAGGACCCCGACTCCGTGCTCGAGTCCTTCCGCCTGTCCGACGGCCCCGACGGCCCCGACCAGTTCCTCGTCGTGCACCGCACCAGCCACACCATCGCCAGCCTCGACGTGGTGGACTCCCGCACCGGCCGGCTCGTGCGTCCCGTCGACGTGCCCGGTCTGGGCACCGTCGCCGGGCCCGTGGGTCGTCCGGAGGGTGGCAGCGACAACTGGTACGTCTACACCGACCACACCACCACCCCGCACGTGTACCGGTACGACACCGTCACGGGGCAGTCCGAACTCTGGGCCAGCCCGCCGGGACATGTCGCCGTCCCGCCGGTCGTCACACAGCAGGTGGAGTACACGTCCGCCGACGGGACGACGGTGCGCATGTACATCATCGCGCCGGAGGCGGAACCGACCCGCCCGCGACCCACCATCCTCTACGGCTACGGAGGGTTCGGAGTGCCCCTGCCACCGGCCTACAACCCGGCGGCGCTGGCGTGGGTGCAGGCCGGTGGGGTCTACGCCATCGCCAACCTGCGCGGCGGGTCCGAGGAGGGCGAGGACTGGCACCGCGCCGGCATGCTCGGCGACAAACAGAACGTCTTCGACGACTTCCACGCGGCTGCCGAATGGCTCATCGACACCGGCTGGACCACCACGCCGCAGCTGTGTATCAGCGGCGGCTCCAACGGCGGCCTCCTAGTCGGGGCTGCGGTCACCCAGCGGCCCGACCTCTATGGCAGCGCCCTGTGCACCGCCCCTCTGCTCGACATGATCCGGTACGTCACGTCGCAACTGGGCGCGACGTGGACCGTCGAGTACGGCGACCCCGCGGTTCCCGAGGAGTTCGCCTGGCTCTGGGAGTACAGCCCCTACCACCGGGTCGTCGCCGGTACCGACTACCCGGCCATGCTCATGATGGTCTTCGACAACGACACGCGCACCGACCCGATGCACGGCCGCAAGATGGTGGCGGCGCTGCAGCACGCGACCTCCGGGGCGGCACCCATCCTGCTGCGCACGGAGTCCGACGTCGGACACGGCGCCCGGGCCCTGGACCGGTCGGTCGCCGAGGCCGCGGACTCCCTGGCATTCGCCGCCGCCACCACCGGACTGGACGTGCCGGAGTCCTGATGGCCACCTCCAGTCCCAGCCCGAGCGGCAGCGTCTCCCCCAGCCCCACCCCGGAGCCCCTGACGGTGTCCGACACCGTGTCGTGGTGGGGGGAATGGCTGACGTCCGCGGCGCCGTTCCGCGTCGTCGGCGTGATCGTCTTCGCGGCCGTCGTCAACTGGCTGCTCGACCGCCTCGTCACCCGTCTGGTCAAACGCACCGAGCGGATGAACCCCTCCCGGCTCGGCCGGCTGTCGTCGGCGTCGGACCCGGGCGAGCAGGCGGAAGGTCTGCAGGTGGAGCGGCGCCGCCAGCGCGCCCACGCGATCGGGCAGCTCGTACGCAGCGTGATCGCCGTGGTCGTGTGGACCACGGCCGTCCTGATGATCCTGCCTCTGTTCGGCATCGACATCACCCCGCTCCTGGCGTCGGCGGGGGTCATCGGCGTCGCGCTGGGGTTCGGCGCGCAGACGCTGGTGAAGGACTACCTGTCCGGCATCTTCATGATCCTGGAGGACCAATTCGGGGTCGGCGACTTCGTCGATCTGGGCGAGGCGACGGGCACCGTCGAGGAGGTCACGTTGCGCATCACGCGGGTCCGCGACACCCAGGGCATCGTCTGGTATGTGCGCAACGGGGAGATCCTACGGGTGGGCAACCGCTCCCAGGGGTGGACGCTGGCGGTCGTGGACATCGCCGTCCCGTACGACCAGAACCTCGACGACGTGCGCCACATCGTCGACCGGGTCGCCGCCGAGATGGTCGACGATCCCGAGTCGGGGCTCACGGACTTCAGCCGACCCAGCTACGCCGGCATCGAGTCCGTCGCGGGCGACGGCATCACCATCCGCGTCGTCGCCAAGACCGATGCCGACCACCAGATCCCGGTCACTCGCGAGATCAGGCGCCGCCTCAAGGCCGCCTTCGACGAGGCCCACATCACCGTCCCGGTCGTGTACCGCCCTCCCCCTCCCGGCGCCCCGCGTACCGGGCGCTCCTGAGCCCCCGATCGGGCGCCGCGACATCCCCCCTTCGGGTCCCGGCGTCGATAGGGTGGGCAGTCAGTGCCCCGGGAGGAACCCTTGTCCGACGCTATCGCGGTGCAACTCCGCGGCGTGAGCAAGACCTTCGGGCGCGGCGACGACACGGTGGCCGCCGTCCGGGACGTCGACCTCGACGTACTGGACGGCGAGTTCCTCACCCTGCTGGGACCCTCCGGGTCGGGCAAGACCACGGTCCTGCGCATGATCGCGGGTTTCGAACTGCCCACCGCCGGGACTGTGGAGTTGGCCGGCCGCGACGTGACGGACGTTCCGCCGTTCGACCGTGACGTGAACACCGTCTTCCAGGACTACGCGCTGTTCCCCCACATGACGGTCCAGCAGAACGTCGAGTACGGACTCAAGGTCAAGCGGGTCCCCAAGGCCGACCGCCAGGCGCGCGCCGCCGAGGCCCTCGCCCAGGTACAACTCGCGGGGTACGCGAACCGGCGCCCCCACCAGCTGTCCGGCGGCCAGCGCCAGCGGGTGGCTTTGGCCCGGGCCCTGGTGAACCGGCCGAAGGTGCTGCTCCTCGACGAGCCCCTCGGTGCCCTGGACCTGAAACTGCGCGAGCAGATGCAGGTCGAGCTCAAACACATCCAGCGCCTCGTCGGGATCACGTTCATCTTCGTGACCCACGACCAGGAGGAGGCGCTGACGATGAGCGACCGCATCGCCGTGTTCGACAGCGGGCGCATCGAGCAGGTCGGCACCCCCGAAGAGGTCTACGAGAAACCTGGCACCGAGTTCGTCGCCGGGTTCGTCGGCACGTCCAACCTCCTGCGCGACGCGGCGGCCGAGTCCGTGGTGGGGCGCCCGGGCATCGTCAGCATCCGCCCCGAGAAGATCCGCCTGGCTGAGGCAGCCGCCGCCCCCGGAGACGGCGAGCATGGCGTCGCCGGGACCGTGCGCGAGGTCATCTACCTCGGCACGGGCACCCGCTTCGTGGTGGACCTCGACGTCGGCGGCTCCCTCGTCGTGCTGCAGCAGAACCTGCACGACCGCGGGCTGCACCCCCGCAGTGAGCAGCCGGTGACTCTGTTGTGGCGCACCAGCGACGAGTACGACCTCAGCAGGTCCGAATGACTTCCCGTGCCGCCCGGCGCGGGCAGAGTGGAGATTCCACAACGAGAAGGAGGAAGCATGCGCTTCAAGCATGTGACGGCGCTCGGCGTCGGCATCGCTGCCGCATCCCTGGCCGTGGCCGGGTGCAGCAGTAGTTCCACCAGCGGTGGCGGCTCCTCGGCCGCTCCCTCTGCCAGCGCCTACGCCGGCCCTGTCGGTGAAGGCGAAGGAGAACTCAACGTGCTCGCGTGGCCCGGCTACGCGGAGGACGGCTCCACCGACCCCAAGGTCGACTGGGTCACCCCCTTCGAGAAGGAGACCGGCTGCCAGGTCAACGTCAAGTCCTTCGCCACTTCCAACGAGGCTTACGACCTGATGCGCAAGGGCGGCTACGACGTGGTGTCCGCCTCAGGGGACGCGTCCCTGCGCCTGGTGTACGGCGGGTACGTCCAACCGGTGAACACGTCGCTGGTCCCGAACTACGCCGACATCTTCTCCGGTCTCAAGGACAAGCAGTGGAACACCGTGGACGGAGTCAACTACGGCATCCCGCACGGCCGTGGCGCCAACCTGCTGCTGTTCAACAAGGGCGAGAACAAGACCGAGCCGACCTCGTGGAAGGACATGTGGGAGTCCAACTCCCCGGCCAAGGGCAAGGTGTCCCCGTACGACGATGCGATCTACATCGCCGACGCGGCGGTGTACCTCATGGCCACCCAGCCGGACCTCGGGATCACCAACCCCTACTCGCTGGACCAGACCCAGTTCGACGCAGCGATCAAACTGCTCGACCAGCAGAAGCCGCTGGTGGCCGAATACTGGGCGGACTACGCCAAGCAGGCCAACGGCCTGGCCTCGGGCTCGATCTCGCAGGGCCAGGGCTGGCAGCTGACGGCCAACGTGGCGAACGCGGACGGCGACAAGGTGGGCGCCACCAAGCCGTCCGAGGGCGCGACCGGGTGGTCCGACACGTGGATGGTCGCGAAGGACACGAAGAACATCAACTGCGCCTACAAGTGGCTGGACTACATCGTGTCGCCGAAGGTCAACGCCGAGATCGCCGAGTACTTCGGCGAGGCGCCGGCCAATGAGAAGTCCTGTGATCTGACGTCGAACGAGGACCACTGCGCCCAGTTCCACGCCAAGGAAGAGGACTACTGGACCAACGTCTACTACTGGACGACACCCACCGAGCAGTGCCTGGACGGCCGCACCGACGTGACGTGTGTGCCGTACAAGGACTGGGTGTCCGCCTGGACCACGTTGCGCTCCGCCTGACGAAGTGGTGGGGCGGCCCGGGAGGCCGCCCCACCACCGCAGCCCAAGGAAGCCATGACCACGACAGAGGCCCCCGCAGGATCGCCTGCGGCCTTCCTGTACCGACATCCGCGCGCCCGGCTGACGGGACTGCTGGCGCTGCCCATGACGTGGTTGGTCCTGCTCTATCTGGTCCCGATCGTCCTGCTGTTCGTCACGGCGTTCTGGACCACGGACTCGTTCACCGGCAACCTCCAGCGCACGTTCACCCTGGAGAACTTCGCCCGGGTCCTCGACCCGAGCCAGCCTTTCCTGACGACGGCGCTGCGTACCCTCGCCGTGGCCGTGTCGGTCACGGTCGTCTCCATCATCCTGGCGGTGCCGCTGTCGCTGTTCCTCGCCAAGATCGCCCAACCGCGGTGGCGCCCCCTGCTGGTGGCCCTGGTGGTCACCCCGCTGTGGGCGTCCTATCTGGTGAAGGTCTACGCGTGGCGCACCATGCTCAACCCCGAAGGCGGATTCCTGGAGTCGACGCTCGGGTTCAGCACCGGCTACGGCTGGGTCGCGGTGGTCGTCGTGCTCACCTACCTGTGGCTGCCCTACATGGTGCTGCCCGTCTACGTCGGCATGCAGAACGTGCCCCCTTCCCTGCTGGACGCGTCCTCCGACCTCGGCGCCCGCAGTTGGCGCACCTTCCGCAGTGTCCTGCTGCCGCTGGTGAAACCCGCCATCATCGCCGGGTCGGTGTTCACCTTCTCGCTGTCCCTCGGTGACTACATCACCGTGCAGTTGGTGGGCGGGAAGGCGCAGATGCTGGGCAACGTCGTGTACGGCACCTTCGCCACCGACCTGCCGTTCGCGGCTGCGATCGCCTCACTGACCGTCCTGATCATGATCGGGTACCTGGCGGCCATCAGCCGCACCGGGGCGCTGGAGAACCTGTGAACGGACCCCTCCCATGATCCTGTCGCGCACCGCCAAGTGGACACTGGGCGCCGTCTTCGCGCTCGTGATGCTGTTCATCTACGTCCCGCTCTTGGTCGTGGTCGTGAACTCCTTCAACGTCAGTCTCACGTTCCAGTGGCCGCCCCCCGGGTTCACCATGGAGTGGTGGGCCCGCGCGATCGACAACGTAGGCGTGCGTGAGGCCCTGCTGACGTCCGTCGGCGTCGCCCTGATCGCTACAACGATCGCCCTGGTGCTCGGCACCCTCACGGCGGTGGCGCTGACGCAGTACGCGTTCTTCGGACGCCAGTCCATCTCGCTGCTCATCATCCTGCCGATCGCTCTGCCGGGCATCGTGACCGGTGTCGCCCTGAACACGATGTTCACCAGTTGGCTCGGTGGCCTGACGTACCTCACCCTGGTGGTCGCCCACGCCACGTTCTGCATCGTCGTCATCTTCAACAACGCGTCCGCCCGACTGCGACGTCTCGGCGGTAACTTCGTCGAGGCGTCGATGGACCTCGGCGCCACCCGCACCACGACGTTCTGGCGGGTGACGTTCCCCAACATGCGCTCCGCCCTCGTCGCCGGCGCCGTGCTGGCGTTCGGGCTGTCCTTCGACGAGATCATCGTCACTACGTTCACCGCTGGACCCGGGATCCAGACGCTCCCGCTGTGGATCTTCAACAACCTGTTCCGCCCGCAGCAGGCGCCGATCGTCAACGTCGTGGCGGCCGCGCTGATCCTGGTCTCGATCCTGCCGCTCTACCTCGCACAGCGACTGTCCGACGACCAGACGGGCGACCGGTGACCCACCCGACGAATCGAGATGCGCCCGCGTCCGCGCCGCAGCAGACTGGGGCCGTGAACGCCACCGCCGCACCCCTGTACCTCGTCACCGGCGCCTCGGGGTACATCGGGGGCCGTCTCATCCCGCTGCTGGTGGCGGAGGGGGCGCGGGTCCGAATCCTCGCGCGTCACCCCGACGGGCTGCGCCAGCGCGAGTGGTACGGCGACGTCGAGATCGTGCAGGGCGACGCGATGAGCCCGGCTGACATGGCGCGTGCCATGGTCGGGGTCGACGTCGGGTACTACCTCATGCACTCGCTGAGCGCCCACGACGACTTCGAGAAGACCGAGCGGGACATGGCCACGACGTACGCGACGGCGGCCCGCGCGGCCGGCGTGCGCCGCATCGTCTACCTGGGCGGCATGATCCCCGACGGGCGCGACGTCAAACTCTCCCCGCACCTGCGCAGCCGGGCGCAGGTGGGCGAGATCCTGCGCAACAGCGGCGTGCCCACGATCGAACTGCGAGCCGCGGTCATCATCGGCTCGGGCTCGGCGAGTTTCGAGATGCTGCGCTACCTGACCGAACGGCTCCCGGCCATGGTCACCCCCCGCTGGGTGCGCACCAAGACGCAGCCGATCGCCGTGCGCGACGTGCTGTACTACCTCGTGGAGGCCGCGCGGGTGCCGGGGGACGTCAACCGCGCCTACGACATCGGCGGCCCCGACGTCATGACCTACCAGAGCATGATGCAGCAGTTCGCCGAGGTGGCCGGGCTGCGCCCGCGCGTGATCCTGCCGATCAACCTGCTGTCACCGGGCCTGTCGAGCCACTGGGTGGGTCTGGTCACCCCCGTGCCGCGGGGCATCGCCCGGCCCCTCGTGGAGTCTCTGAAGGTGCCGGTCGTGTGCCGCGACCACGCCGTCGCCGACATCATCCCCGACCCCGCCGAGGGACTGCTGCCCTACCAGACCGCGGTCGCGCTGGCGCTGACCCGGATCCGGGAGGCCAACGTGACGACCCGCTGGTCGAGCGCGTCGGTCCAGGGCGCTCCCGCCTCCCCGCTCCCGACCGACCCGGATTGGGCCGGCGGGTCGCTGTACACCGACGACCGCGAGGTGCCGGTAGCGGCCACCCCCGAGAACACCTTCGCGATCGTCGAGGGCATCGGCGGGGAGACCGGCTACTACGCGGGCAACTGGATGTGGGAGCTGCGCGGCGCCGCAGACCGCGTGGTCGGGGGGGTGGGACTGCGGCGCGGCCGGCGCGACCCCCACCACGCCCGCGTCGGCGACGCCCTGGACTTCTGGCGGGTGGAGGAGAACATCCCGCCGGAACTGCTGCGGCTGCGCGCGGAGATGAGACTGCCCGGACTCGCGTGGCTGGAGTGGCACGTCGAACCCGCGGGCTCCGGATCCACCCTGCGCCAGCGCGCCACCTTCCATCCCCGCGGCCTCGCCGGCCACGCCTACTGGTGGGCGGTGGCCCCGTTCCACGCCTTCGTGTTCCGCCCCATGGTGCGCCGCATGGCGGCCGCCGCCGAGGGGCTGCAGGCCGTTCGGGAGACCGACGCCGACCGCGCCACCGCGGACCCGGCGTCCTCGGTTCCCGCTGCCTCCTGAACTCGTCGCCTACCCTGGAGGTCCCCACCCCGTGGTGGGGGCAGCACAAGGGGAATCATGACTCGTCATCGCATCGCGACCGCGGCGACCGCCGCGCTGCTGCTGGGCGCCCTCGCCGCCCCGGCGGCAGCCGCTCCGCCGGACCGCACGATCCTGCCCGACCGCGACGAGGTGACCGTGGCCGCAGCGGGCGACATCGCCTGCTCCCCCGCCTCGACCGCGTTCCACCGGGGTCGGGGCACCGGCCGGGAGTGCCGCCAGCAGGCGACCGCGGCCGCGGCTGCCGGTGTGGCGCCCGATGCGGTGTTCGCGCTCGGCGACAACCAGTACGAATACGGCGAGTTGGCCAATTTCCGGCGCTCGTTCCAGCCGTCCTGGGGGCGGTGGCTGTCCGTCGCCGACCCGGGCCGTAACCGGCTGTGGCCGATCCCCGGAAACCACGAGTTGGCCTTCCGGTCGGCCTCCGGCTACTGGCCGTTCTTCAACGGGGGCACCGAGCCCGCTCCCGTCCGTTCGGGGATCGCAGGGCAGGCCGGCAAGGGCTGGTACACGCTGCACCTCGGACAGTGGCAGGTCCTGGCGCTGAACTCCGAGTGCGGATTCCCCGGCGCCTACCTGGGTACCGACGGGTGCGCCGCCGGCTCCCCCCAGTACCGGTGGGTCCAACGGCAGCTGGCCACCGCGCCCGAGTGCACGCTGGCGATGTTCCACCGGCCGCGCGTCACCGTGGGACACCACCCGAACCACCGGGCGCTGCAGCCGCTGTGGAAGCTGCTGGCCGGAGCCGGGGTGGAACTGGCTCTCAGCGGCCACAACCACGACTACGAACGTTTCGCCCCGTTGGGCGGCAACGGCCAGCCGTCGGACACCGGGATCCAGCAGTTCGTCGTCGGCACCGGCGGTAAGGACCTTTACGCGTGGGGGCGCCGCGGCGACGCGATCCAGCCGGACGTGAAGGCCAACACCACCGCCGGGGTCCTGCAGTTGACGCTGCGGGCCGACGGCTACGACTGGCGGTTCGTGCGGGCGGACTTCCCCGGCAACGGTTCCTTCACCGACGCGGGGTCCCGCTCCTGCCAACCGGCACCGACCGGGTGACCCACCCCCTACACCCGGCCCCTTTGCCACAATGGGCTCGTGACCGCTGACGAGACCCTGTCCTGGTACGACCGGATGGGCGGCGAGCAGTTCTTCACCGACCTGGTGGCCGGCTTCTACGCCCGCGTCGCCACCGATGACGTCCTGCGGCCGATGTACCCGGAGGAGGACCTTTCCGGAGCGGAACGCCGCCTGCGGCTGTTCCTCATGCAGTACTGGGGCGGCCCCACCACGTACGGCGACGAGCGCGGCCACCCGCGGCTGCGGATGCGGCACGCGCCGTTCCCGGTCGACCTCGCCGCCCGGGACCGGTGGCTGTCGCTGATGGCGGCATCCCTGGCCGACACCGGCGGCGATCTGGCCGACGCGGACCGGGAGCGGCTGTGGGCCTACCTCGAGTCGGCCGCCGACGCCATGGTCAACGTCAACCCCGTGCTCGGATCCTGAGTCCCGGCGTCATGGCGGCGGCTCCTCGCCGCCCCGTGCCGCTCCCCCGCCGGCGCGCTTGGCCCGGTACAGCGCCACGTCCGCCCGGTGCAGCAGTTCGTCCACGCTCTCGCCCGGGCGCCACTCGGCGACGCCGACGCTGGCGCCGACCGTTCCCGGCATACCCGGCAGCGGCGCGGCGAGGCGCCCGATCACGCGGTCGGCGAGGGAGAGCAGGTCCGCCTCCGCCGAGGCGCCCACGATCACCATCACGAACTCGTCGCCCCCCAGGCGCGCTACCGCGTCTCCTCCGCGCACGACCGATCCCATCCTCCGGGCGGACTCGATGAGCACATCGTCCCCCTGCCGGTGGCCGAAGTGGTCGTTGATGGCTTTGAACCGGTCCAGGTCGATGTAGAGGATCCCGAACTGCTCCCGCGGCCGCTGCTGCTCCACGCGGTGGTGCAGTTGCTCCAGCAGCCACGCCCGGTTCGGCAGTCCCGTGAGGGGGTCGTGGCTGGCGCGGAACGCCGCCTCGTGGAACCTCTCCTGCAGACTCACGTCGGCGAGCGCGCCGCGCAGGACCTTTCCGGTCCCCTGCGACCGGTCGACCCACTCGCCGTCGAGCCACAGGGTGACGCCCTGGCCATGGCCGCCGCGGCCGCGCAGCTCCAGTTCGACCGCACCGAGGGGCGGCTCGGCGAGTAGGCGACCGAGGGCCTCCTGCGAAGGGCCGTCCAAGACCTCGAGCAGTGGGGCCCAGGAGTCCCGGACCGCGCTGTCGCCCCCCAGCAGTTGCGGCAGCCCGTCGTCCCAGCCGACCCGGCCGGTCGCCGGGTCCCACTCCCACGTCACGATGCGGGTGCGCTCCTGCCGGTCCTGCAGCACGGACAGACGCGCGGCGACGCTCTGGTGTTCGCGCAGCCGCAAGGTGGTCAGCCACGCGTGGTCGGCGATGGCCTGCACCGTCACGACGTCGTCGGGGGTGTAGTCGGTCCCCTTGTTCCCGACCCCCATCACGAGGCGGACGGCGCCGCCGGACAGCACCGGCACCCCCAGGTGCCGGATCAGTTCCGAGTGGCCGTCGGGGAGGCCGCGTCGGTGCGGCACCTGGGAGTAGTCGTTGTGGAGCTGAGCCGTGCCGGACCGCACGGTGTCGGCCCAGATCCCCGCGTCCGCTACCGGGTAGTGGCGGTCATGGATCACGGTGCAGTAGTCACGGGTGTGGGTGGACCACGTGCACAACTCGATCGTGAGCTGGTCCGGGTTCACATAGTGCACGTACCCGATCCGGCTGCCCGTGGCGTCCACGGCGCCGTCCACGGCCAACCGAAGCAGGTCACGTTCCGAGACGGTGAGGGGCACGCGCAACAGATCCAGGCAGGCGGACGTCGCCGCTGTGCTGATCGGCTCGTTGACCATGCGACCCCCGACGGTGGTGCGATCCCTCCTGATCTTGGCACATCCGCTGCGGCCGTACGGCCCGACCTCAGTCGCGGGTGAGTTTGCGGTAGGTGGCGCGATGGGGACGCGCCGCCTCCGGACCGAGCCGCTCCACCTTGTTCTTCTCGTAGGAGTCGAAGTTGCCTTCGAACCAGAACCACTGCGAGTCGCCCTCGTAGGCCAGGATGTGCGTGGCCACGCGGTCCAGGAACCAGCGGTCGTGAGACGTGATCACCGCACAGCCGGGGAACTCCAGCAGCGCGTTCTCCAGGCTGGCCAGGGTCTCGACGTCGAGGTCGTTGGTGGGTTCGTCAAGCAGCAGTACGTTGCCCCCCTGCTTGAGCGTGAGCGCCAGGTTGAGGCGGTTGCGCTCACCGCCGGACAGCACCTTCGCGGGCTTCTGCTGGTCAGGCCCCTTGAAGCCGAAGGCGCCCACGTAGGCCCGGGACGGCATCTCCACGTTGCCGACCTTGATCCAGTCCAGGCCGTCGGAGACGACCTCCCACACCGTCTTGCCCGGGTCCAGACCGGCCCGGCTCTGGTCGACGTAGGACAGTTCCACGGTGTCGCCGACGGTCAGGTCGCCCGATGTCGGCAGTTCCGCCTTGTCGTCCGATCCGCCCGCGGCCGCCGCCACGATCATGCGGAACAGCGTGGTCTTGCCGACGCCGTTGGGGCCGATGATGCCGACGATGCCGTTGCGCGGCAGGGTGAACGACAGGTCATCGATGAGCACGCGGTCGTCGAACGCCTTGGTGAGGTGGTCGGTCTCGACGACCACGTTGCCCAGGCGCGGACCCGGCGGGATCTGGATCTCCTCGAAGTCGAGTTTGCGCGTCTTCTCCGCCTCTGTGGCCATCTCCTCGTAGCGCTGCAGGCGCGCGCGGGACTTGGTCTGGCGGGCCTTCGCGTTGGACCGCACCCACTCCAATTCGTCGGTGAGACGCTTGGACAGTTTGGCGTCCTTCTGGCCCTCCACCTTCAACCGGGCGGCCTTCTTCTCCAGGTAGGTCGAGTAGTTGCCCTCGTAGGGGTAGGCCCGGCCACGGTCGAGCTCGAGGATCCACTGGGCGACATTGTCCAGGAAGTAGCGGTCGTGGGTGATGGCGACCACCGTGCCCGGGTACTTCTCCAGGTGCTGCTCGAGCCACTGCACACTCTCGGCATCGAGGTGGTTGGTGGGTTCGTCGAGCAGCAGCAGGTCGGGCTGCTCGAGCAGCAGGCGGCACAGCGCGACCCGGCGCCGCTCCCCGCCGGACAGGACGGTGACGTCGGCGTCCGGGGGCGGGCAGCGCAGGGCATCCATGGCCTGCTCGAGCTGGGAGTCCAGGTCCCAGGCGTCCTTGTGGTCGATCTGCTCCTGCAGGGTGCCCATCTCGGCCATGAGGGCGTCGAAGTCGGCGTCCGGGTCGGCCATCTGCGCGGAGATCTCGTTGTAGCGGTCGATCAGACCCTTGGTGGCCGCCACCCCGTCCTCGATGTTCTGCAGCACGGTCTTGTCGGGATCCAGTTCCGGCTCCTGCTCCAGGATGCCGACGGTGTAGCCGGGACTGAGCCGCGCCTCGCCGTTGGAGGCCTGGTCCTTGCCGGCCATCAGCTTGAGGAGACTGGACTTGCCCGCGCCGTTGGGGCCCACGACACCGATCTTGGCGCCGGGCAGGAACGACAGGGTGACGTCATCGAGGACGACCTTGTCGCCATGCGCCTTGCGCGCCTTCGAGAGGGTGTAGATGAATTCAGCCATTGGGCCAGCCTACGGGGCGCAACGGGGTGCCCCGCTCCACCTACACTGAACGGGCGCAGTCGCGGAAGAAGTCGGTGGAATCCCGACGCTGACCCGCAACCGTCACAGCCGGACCGTGCGGCTGCGCGGAAGTGCCCGTCGTGGTCTGCGGGTGCGGTGGGTCGTTCCTCCGCGCGGACCACCCGACCGCGAGAGGTCGTCCGTGACCGAGCCGCCGCGCCTGCTGCACCCCGGTGCGTGGTGGCTGTGGGCACTCGGACTGGCCACCGCCGCAGCCCGCACGACCAATCCCCTGCTGCTACTGCTCATCGCCGCCGTCGCAGGCCTCGTGGTGGCCGAGCGCCGCGTCCCCGGCCCGTGGTCCCGGTCCTACACCGCATTCCTGAAGTTCGGGCTGATCGTGATCGCGGTGCGCGTCGGCCTCGAGTTCGTCTTCGGCGGCACCGGTCTCGGCGTCGTCGCCGTGGAGTTGCCCAGTGTCCCGCTGCCCTCCTGGCTGGCGGGGTTGACCCTGGGCGGACCCGTCACGTGGGACGGTCTGCTGGGGGCGCTGTTCGAGGGGCTGCGCCTGGCGGTCATCCTCATCTGCATCGGTGCGGCCAACTCGCTGGTGAACCCCAGCCGACTGCTGCGCCTGGTACCCGCCGCGCTGTACGAGGCGGGCGTGGCCGTCGTGGTGAGCATGACGCTGGCCCCCGTGCTGATCACCGACATCGACCGGCTGCGCCGCGCCCGTCGCCTGCGCGGCCGCAGCACCCGGGGGCCACGGGCATGGGGACAGATGGCGCTGCCCGCCTTCAGCGGCGCGCTCGACCGCAGTGTGGCCCTGGCGGCCTCGATGGATTCCCGCGGCTACGGCCGGGCGGGCGACCAGCCCGCTCGGGTCCGCCACCTGAACACCGCCCTCGTGGTGGCCGGCCTGATCGGGGTGCTGCTGGGGCTGTACGGGCTGCTCACGGGGGGCACGCCGGGATCCCCGGGCTCGGGGCTGTTCGGTTGGCCCGTGCTGCTGGCCGGCGCCGCCCTCGCCGCCGCCGGTTCGCTGCTGGCCGGGCGCCGGGTGACCCGTACCCACTACCGGCCCGACCCGTGGCGGCTGCCGGAGTGGCTGGTGGCGGTGAGCGGTCTGATCCCGGCGGCCGTGTTCGTCGCGCTCGGCGCGAACCCGGAGTTGACGGGACCGGCGTCGCCCCCGGGCTGGCCGCCGCTGCCGCTGGTGCCCGCGCTCGCGGTCCTCGTCGCCGCACTGCCCGCAGTGGTCGCGCCGCGCGTACCGTCGGATACCGCCGCCGAGCGTGAGGCGGTGCCCGCATGATCCGCTTCGCCGACGTCACCGTCACCTACGACGGCGCTGTGACCCCGACCTTGACCGGAGTCGACGTGACGGTCCCCGAGGGCGAACTGGTCCTCGTCGTCGGGCCGACCGGTAGCGGCAAGTCGACGCTGCTCAAGACGGTCAACGGCCTGGTCCCCCACTTCACCGGCGGGACGCTGCACGGCCGCGTGGTGGTCGCCGACCGCGACACGGCGCTGAACCCGCCGCGCGAGTTGGCCGACGCCGTGGGCTACGTGGCGCAGGACCCGCAGCAGGGGTTCGTCACCGACAGCGTCGAGGACGAACTCGCCTACACGATGGAGTCGCTCGCGGTCGCCCCCGACGTGATGCGGCGGCGGGTGGAGGACACCCTCGACCTCCTGGGCCTCACGTCGCTGCGTCACCGGCCGCTGCGCTCCCTGTCGGGCGGGGAACGGCAGCGGGTGGCCATCGGGTCGGTCCTGACCGCGCATCCCCGCGTTCTCGTGCTCGACGAACCGACCTCCGCCCTCGACCCGCAGGCGGCCGAGGAGGTGCTGGCCGCGGTGCAGCGGCTGGTGCATGACCTCGGCCTGACGGTCGTGATGTCCGAGCACCGCCTCGAGCGGGTGGTCCAGTACGCCGACCGGGTGCTGCTGCTGCGCCCCGGTGGTCAAGTCGTGGACTACCCCGACCCGGCCGAGGCGATGGCGGTCTCCCCCCTGGCTCCGGCCGTCGTCGACCTGGGGCGTCTCGCCGGGTGGCAGCCGTTGCCGCTGTCGATCCGCGACGCGCGCCGCCACGCCGCCGGCCTGAGGGAGCAGCTGGCCGACGCCGCTCCCCCGCCGGCGCCGCCCCCGTCGGCTGCCGCGGCGGTGGCGCAGGTCGACGGCGTCACCGCCGGGTACCGGGACGTCAGTGTGCTGCGTGAGGTGTCGGTGCAGGTCCAGCCCCGTGACATCGTGGCGGTCATGGGCCGCAACGGGGCGGGCAAGTCGACGCTGCTGTCCCTGATCGCCGGGCAGCAGGCGCCGCAGCGCGGCACAGTGCGCGTGGCGGGTCACGACCCCACAGGGCTGCAGGGCCCCGGGCTCATCCGCACCGTGGGGTTCGTCCCGCAGGAGCCCGGCGACCTGCTGTGGTCGGAGTCGGTGGGCCAGGAGTGCCGCGCGGCCGATGTCGATGCCGGGGCCCCGCCCGGCACGACGTGGACGCTGTTCCACGACCTGCGTCCCGACGTCGCCGAGGCCACGCACCCCGGCGACCTGTCGGAGGGCACGCGGCTGACGCTGGCGCTGGCGGTGATGCTCGCTGGTGATCCGCAGGTCCTACTGCTCGACGAACCCACCCGCGGTCTGGACTACTGCGCCAAGGAGCAGTTGGCGCAGCTGTTGCGCCGCCGGGCCGAGAAGGGCCGGGCCGTGGTGATCGCGACCCATGACGTGGAACTCGTGGCGCAGGTGTGCACCCGCATGGTGATGCTGGCCGACGGCGACGTCGTGCTCGACACCGACTCGCGCTCCGGCGCGGTGTCCAGCCCGGCGTTCGCGCCCCAGGTGGCCAAGGTCATGGCCCCGGTGCCGTTGCTGACGGTGGCGGAGGTGCGCGACGTGCTGCCGCAAGAGGTGCCATCGTGACGGCGCCCGCGGCTTCGCCCGTGGCCGGGTCCGACCGCCCGCTGCGTCTGGCGTGGCGGTCCGCAGCGGTGCTGACGCTGGTGTCCCTCATCGGTCTGGCGATGTTCGTGTGGCCTTTGTTCGTTTCGGCACAGTCCGATCTGGCGCACAGCGCCGACGCTCCCCTGCTGTTCGCGGTGGTGCTGGCGCTGCTCGTGGTGGTGCTGGCCAACGAGGTCATGTCGGGGCAGCTGGACGCGAAGGCGCTGGCGCTGCTGGGCGTACTCGCCGCGGCGGCAGCCGCGCTGCGGCCGCTGGGGTCGGGGGTGACGGGGTTCCAGCCGATGTTCGTCGTGCTGATCCTGGGTGGCCGGGCGCTGGGCCCCGGATTCGGCTTCTGCCTGGGGCTGGTCGGGATGTTCGCCTCGGCCCTGCTGACCGGCGGCGTGGGACCCTGGCTGCCGTTCCAGATGCTCGGTGCCGCGTGGGTGGGCATGGGTGCCGGACTGCTGCCCCGTTGCGGCGGGCGCCTCGAGGTCGCGCTACTGGCCGGATACGGCGTGGTCAGTGCCGTGCTCTACGGCTTCCTGCTGAACCTGTGGTTCTGGCCGTTCCTCGTCACCGGCGACGCGGGGGTCGCGTTCGTGCCCGGCGACGCGCTGAGCGCCAACCTGGGGCGGTTCCTCGCGTTCTGCCTGGTCACGTCACTGGGCTTCGACATACCGCGGGCGATCGGAAACGTGGTGCTCATCCTGGTGCTCGGCGGCCCGGCATTGCGGGCCATCAGGCGTGCCACCCGCAAGGCGCACTTCGGTGCGGTGGCCACGTTCGCGGATCAGAACGGTGGCGGCGACTCCACGGCGCCCGCATCGGCGAGCGCGCGCTCCTCCGCCCGCTGAACTGCACCGGACTTGGTGCGCTGGAAGTCGGTCCGGCCCTTGGTGAGGTCGTGCCCCACCGCGCGGGCGGACACCTCCAGCGTGGCGCCCTGGATGCGGCGACCGCCGGACTCCCTCTCGTAGCGCCGCTCGTTGAGGCGGCCGTGCACGACGACGGGCTGGCCCTTGGCGATGCTGCTGCTGACGTTCTCGGCCAGCCTCCCCCAGCACTTCACGGTCAGGTAGGTGCTGTCGCCGTCGGACCACTCCCCGGTGAGGCGGTCCTGCCGTCGTTCGTTCGCGGCGACGCGGAAGTGGCACCACGGCCTGCCGGACTCGCTCGTCCGGAAGTCCACGTCGGTGATCACGGTCCCCTGCAAGGTGATTTCGATGGCGTACACGCGGCCTCCTTCGTCGGTGCCCCCATGCTGCGGCCGCCGCAGCCAGCGCCGGCGGACACCGGGCGCGCTGGGGTCAGGGACGGGCCGGCCGGCCCTGTGGACGCGCGCCGACGCGGGCCGTGACGCGCAGCCGCACGTAGTCGGCGTACCAGCGGTCGCCGGCGGGGTCGTACAGCGCCGGCACGAGGCGTTCCTGGGTCTCGGCGATGATGACCTCCCGCTCGTCCAGCGGGACGTCGTGGGCGGCGAGGAACCCGCACCGGAAGGTGTGCAGCCAGTCGCTCATAGTTCCCGGAAGCAGGGTCTGGCGCGGCACGATCAGTGCGTCGATATCGGTGAAGCCCGCC
Organism: Actinomycetota bacterium; assembly: GCA_029978705.1. Lineage (GTDB taxonomy): Bacteria > Actinomycetota > Actinomycetes > S36-B12 > CAIWTL01. The sequence goes on along the minus strand of JAPOIY010000045.1, from coordinate 2,329 downwards.
GCCTCGAGGACCTCGGTGTACTGCTGCGCGGTGGGGTAGTACTGGCCGGGGTCGGCGTCGGGGTACCCGTGGCTGTGCATCACTGCCGCCAATGCGGTGCGGATGGCGGCGATGTTGCCGAACCCACCGAACTCCACGACCAGCCGCCCTCCCGGGGCCAGGGCTCCCGCCAGGGCGGCGGCGACGGGGGCCGGGTCGAGCATCCAGTGCAGGGCGGCGTTGGAGAACACCGCGTCGTACCCGTCGCCGCGGAACTCGGCGGCATCGACGACCTCGGCGTCGACTCCTCGCTCCCGGGCGGCGGCGACCAGTTCCGGGGAGGCATCGATGCCGTGGACGTCGGCGCCGGCCGCTGCGATGCGGGCGGTCAGGGCGCCGTCCCCACAGCCGACGTCGAGGATCCGTTCCCCGGGCTGGGCATCGAGGATGGCCAGGATCGTGGCGCCGTGGTCAGCGACGAACCTGCCGTGGGTGGCGTAGTCGCCGGCGTCCCACACGCTGGTCGGGTTGTTCATGCAGCGCCGAGGAAGGAACGGATGACCTGAGCGCAGTGCGCGGGCTCCTGCAGCAGGACCGCGTGACCTGCGTCAGGAATGATCTGCAGTTGGGCGCCGGGGATCCGGGCGGCCATGGCACGGGCGTTCGCCGCGGGCACGAGTTCGTCGTCGGCGCCGTTCATCAGCAGGACCCGGGCGGTGACGTCGGGCAGGTCGTCCCAGATGCCGCCGGCGAGCCAGGCCTTCCAGGCGGCGTCCTGGGCGGCCAGCACCTCTGGGGAGGGGAAGTCCTGGGGCCGGGACATGAGGTCGGCGACGAAGGCCTGGAGGGCGGCTTTCTGGTCGGCGGGGAACATCATGGCCAGCATCTCCTGCGGCGTCGCGTTCGCGATCGTGGTCATGACGTCGGGGTCGCCGGAGAAGTGGGGACTGCCGGGGTCACCGGCCACGGACACCACTCCTCCCAGCGCCGTGCTGCTCTGCACCGCCATCTGCAGCACGATCTCACCGCCGGTGGACCACCCCAGCACATGCGGCCGCTGCAGTCCGAGGGACGACAGGAAGGTGAAGGACTGCGTGGCCAGGTCGGGCACGAGCCACGACTGACCGGGAGCCGCGGTCGACTGCCCCATGCCCGGGTAGTCGAAGATGGTGACGGTGAAGTCCTCCGCCAGCGCCGTCAACAGTGTGTCGGTCCACATCGACATGCACATGGCGTCGCCGTTGAACAGCACCAGGTCCGGTCCGGAACCGAGCCGGTGGTAGCCGTACTCGGCGCCGCCTGCCCCGATGTGAAGCAGAGGTCCCCGGGCCGGGTCGGCCCCTGCGGCTGGGATGTCGTTCATGAACGCAGGGTATGGCGTGCACGGGATGGGGACGCTCCGGACTCCCCTGTCCGGGCGCCGGGCTCACCGCCGCGGCGGGAGGCGGTAGTCGGGGTCGATGGCGGTGTCGATCCGACCGGCGATGGCGGCGAGTTGGGCCACCTGCGCCTTGGTGAGCGGGTCGAGGACCAGCTGCCGGACCGTCCGGACGTGTTCAGGAGCGGCCGCCACGAGCACGCGGTGTCCCTTGTCGGTCAGGGCGGCGAGGGTGGACCGCCCGTCCTGCGGGTCCGGGCGGCGGGCGACCCAGCCTCGCGACTCCATGCGTCTCACCACCTGGGACATGCGGGGCGGCTGCGATCCGGTCAGCGTCGCCAGCGTGCTCATGCGCAGACAGCGATCCGGGGTCTCGGACAGCCCCGACAGCACGAAGTACTCCATGAGGGTCATGCCGCTGTCCCGCTGCAGTTGCCGGTCGAGCTCCAGGGGCAGCCGCAGCGTCAACAACGCGAGCCGGACCCAGGCGTCCAACTCGGTCTCGTCCAGCCAAGGCGTGTCCTCGGGACTGCCGCTCATGGTGTGATCCTAGCTGAACACGCGATGCGCTTACTTGCACTGTGAAGTTTGACTGCTAGAGTTTCGTTTCACGTTGCAAGCATCTCGCACCCGCGAGACCGCGTGGCGCGGTGTCGGAAGGACTGCCATGAACATCCTGCTGTGGGTCATCTCGGTCGTGCTCGCCCTGGCGTTCCTCGCCTCAGGCGCGGTCAAGCTGACCCAGCCGAGGGACAAGCTCGTCGCGAAGATGCCCTGGGTGGCGGACGCGAGTGACGGTCAGGTACGCGCGGTCGGTGGTCTCGAAGTGCTCGGCGCGCTCGGCTTGGTACTACCGGGCCTCACCGGTATCGCACCGATCCTCGTCCCACTCGCGGCGCTCGGCCTGATGCTGGTCATGATCGGAGCAGTCGCGGTCCACGTACGCAGCGGTGACGGGATCGCCGCGGCGGC
>JAPOIY010000107.1 GCA_029978705.1 Actinomycetota bacterium | reverse complement strand
GGCGCCGGCGCGGGCCGTGGTGGCGGAGCCGGAGCGGGCGCCGGGCGTGGCGGCGGGGGTGCCGCGGAGGTCGGCGGCGCCCCCGGCGGCGGGGCTCCTCCGGGGGGTGTCTCACCCGGGCCCGGTTTCTTGGTGATCGCCTCGACGGGGATGGGCTGGCCGATCACCGGTCGGACGTAGAGTCGCGCGGTCTGACCCAGATTGCGGGCCTGGTTGCCGTCGTTGCCGGGAACGGTGATGATCAGGTTGTCGCCGTCGATCACCACCTCGGAGCCCGAGACGCCGAGGCCGTTGACCCGCGCGGTGATGATCTGTAGGGCCTGGTCGAGGGACTCGCGGGTCGGCTTGGAACCGTCGGGGGTGCGGGCGGTCAGGGTGACGCGGGTGCCGCCCTGCAGATCGATGCCCAGTTTGGGCTCGGCCTGCTTGTTACCGGTCAGGAACACCAGCAGGTAGACCCCGATCAGAGCGACCAGGAACAGCGCCAGCCAGCGGTAGGGCCGCACCGGCGCCGATGACGATGCCACGTTGCTGTCTCTCCTCCGTGCTTGCCGCGTCTGCCGCGACTCCGCGCCTCCCCGCAAGAGGGTACGGGGTGCGCCGGGCGATCAGTCTTTGGCCAGCCGATCGACGTCGCTTTCGGCTGCGACCTCGGGAAGTTCGGGCTCGACCCGGTCCCGGATGGCCAGCTTCATCCACCGGGTGACCACGCCCGGCGAGATCTCGAGGTCCACGGTGTCCTCGCCGATCCCGGTGATGGTGGCCTCCAGACCGGAGGTGGTGTGCACCCGATCCCCGATCCGCAGGGATTCGTGCAGGTCAATCGTGGCTTGCATGGCCTTGCGCTGGCGCCGGGAGGCGAAGAGCATGAACGCGCCCAGGATGATGATCAGGGGCAGGAAGGTCAACAGTTCCATGGCGGCAGGTTTCTTTCGGGTCGGGTGCGGGCTGGGCTGCCGGGCCGGACGGTCCGGCGGTGCCCACGTCTGCCCTAGTCTGCCACCCCGACCGGCGGCGGTGACGTCGCTCGCCTCGACTGGTGCTACCCCGGCAATCGCGGCTACCCTGGTTTGATCAGCGTAGATCCGTCCGTCGCGCCAGGAGATTCCCCGTGAGCAACGTCGAACAGAGCCGCAAAATCATCACCCCCATCCCCGGACCGCTGTCCAGCGATCTGGCCAAGCGCCGCAGCGCGGCGATCTCACGCGGGGTCGGCAGCACCCTGCCGGTCTTCGCCGCCCGCGCGGCCGGCGGCATCATCGAGGACGTCGACGGCAATCGCTTCATCGACCTCGGCTCGGGGATCGCCGTCACCACCATCGGCAACGCCGCGCCACGTGTCGTCGAGGCGGTGCGCGAGCAGGTCGCCGACTTCACCCACACCTGTTTCATGGTCACCCCGTACGAGGAATACGTCGCGGTGGCCGAACACCTCAACCGCCTCACCCCGGGCTCCTTCGAGAAGCGCACGGCGCTGTTCAACTCCGGCGCCGAGGCGGTCGAGAACGCCGTGAAGATCGCCCGTTCCTACCCCCACCGCACCGCGGTGGTGGCGTTCGACCACGCCTATCACGGTCGCACCAACCTGACGATGGGGCTGACCGCGAAGTCGATGCCCTACAAGAGCGGCTTCGGCCCCTTCGCCCCGGAGATCTACCGCGCCCCGATGTCCTACCCCTTCCGGGACGGGCTGATCGACAAGGAGTGGGCCCCCGACGGTGAGCTGGCCGCCGAGCGCGCCCTGACGGTGATCGACAAGCAGATCGGCGCGGCCAACCTCGCCGCCCTGAT
>JAPOIY010000132.1 GCA_029978705.1 Actinomycetota bacterium | reverse complement strand
GTCTGTGGGCGAAGGGGGACTTGAACCCCCACGTCCCGAAGGACACTGGCACCTGAAGCCAGCGCGTCTGCCATTCCGCCACTCGCCCCAACGACTCGCGGAGCGTATCACGGTGAACGGGTGCGCCCCCAACGGCGGCCGTCGCCCGGTAGCGCGCGCGTACCCTAATTGAACTGCGGCAACACGCTTCTCGGGCTTCACCTTACGGCTCAGTGCGGCGTCCGGCCGATACCATGACCCGAACAGAGACCCCAGCGAGGGGACTCCGGCGAGGGCGGTCCGATGAGCAACCAGAAAGGTCTGGTTCAACGTATCGAGCGCATGCTCGAAGACGGCGTCGGTGACGTTTTCGCGCGAGTCTTCGGGGGTTCGATCGTGCCCGAGGAACTGGAGGCCCTGCTGCGCCGGGAGGCCTCCGACGGCGTGCGGACCCTGGCCGGCGATCGTCTCCTGGCGCCCAACGATTACGTCATCTCCCTCAGCGGGCCGGACTACCAACGGTTGCAGTCCGATTCCGAGCTCACCACCCGGGCATTCGCGAGGCATCTGGCCGGGTACATTCGCGACCAGGGATGGCAGACCTTCGGCGAGGTGGTCGTCCGGCTCGAGCGGTCCGACGGCCTGCGCACCGGCCAGTACCGCGCCCGTGCGGTGGTCAACCCCGACGCCGCGCCGGACGATGACGCCGATCCTGACCCCCGCCCGTCCGCCCCCGCGGCCGCACCAGCACAATCGACACATGCGTACACCGCAGAATCAGGAGTACCAGCGATGAGCGATCACCCCGGCTACCCCGGCGGCCCCGGCCAGGGCCGCCCCGGCGACGAGTACTACGAGGAGCCCTACGGCCGCGCGCCGGAGGATCAGCGGCCACCGGCCCCCGAGCATCAGGGCGGTCAATACCCGCCCGAGCACGGCTACGCGCCGAACTACCAGCAGGGTTATCCGCCCCGCCCGGCCCAACCGGAGCCGGGCTACGGCCAGGGCCAGGCCTACCCGCCGCAGGGCCCGCCGCAGGGACAGGGGTATCCCCGGCCCCCGGCCCCCGGTTATGACCAGGGCTACCGTCCGCCGCCCCCGGGATACGGCCAGCCGTCCTACGGACCGCCGCCCGGGTACGGACCGCCGCCCCGCTATGACGACCCCGGCTACGGACGGCACGAGCCGCGGCCGGCCTACCCCGATCAGCAGCCGGGCTACCCGCCGCAGCAGGGCTACGGGCGACCCGAGTACGCCCAGCCCCAGTACGGCCAACCCGACCACAGCATCCGCGCATTCCGCGACGAGGTGATCGCGGCGATCGGGACCAAAAACCTCGTCGACG
>JAPOIY010000097.1 GCA_029978705.1 Actinomycetota bacterium | reverse complement strand
TTCATCCCTCCCACGCTCCAACGGTAGGAAGCGCAAGAGGCGCCGGGAACGAGTCAAGGCCGTCGCCTGAGTCATCCGGACGTCCCCCCCGCTCCGGATGTGCCATACAAGAGCGACCGCTCCGAGGGGCGCCAGGAGATCGCCGCGATGGACGCGGGTCGGCGCGACTTTCCTGGTTCCTAGGACCGAACGCTGCCGTCTCATCCCCTGTCTGAGACGGCCGCGCCCGGCACTTTGACTATCCGCTGTAGGTCCGACACCCACCGTGAGGATCGGTAGGCTCCCGCCATGTCTCGCGCCATCGTCCTCATGTCCGGAGGGGACTCCGCCACTCCCTTCACCACCCCCGACTCCGCGTGCGGCACGGGGTTGGCGGCGGGCAACACCTACACCGCTCTGCGGGAATACCTGCTGCAGCGCGGTCACCAGGTGTTCACCGCTCCCGCGCACAACGGCCGCGGGGTGGTGCAGGACCCGGACCCCGACAGTTTCGGGCCGTTCGCCGACCAACCCGAGGTGCTCGGCGAGCACTACACGGTCAACACCGACGGCGACATCGACCTGGCGGGGGAGCACCTGACCCGCTTCATCGCACTGCTGCACGACCGCTACGACGTCACCGAGGTCGACCTCGTGGGTCACAGCAACGGCGGCCTGTTCGCCCGCTCCGCGATCCGGCTCCTGGGACTGTTGGACGTGCCGGTGCGCACGCGTTCGCTCACGACCTTGGGCACTCCCTGGATGGGGGCGGTACCGCTGCGCTGGGTCTACGGCGAGATCCCCGACACCGCTCTCATGGGCGACGAGTTCGCGACCGCGTTCGCCCGGGAACTGAAGAAGGTCGTGGGCGACGGCGACCTCGGGCTGGCCCAGGAGAACACCTACCACTACCTGGTGGGTCCCGGTCGGTGGAACGACTACCAGACCGGAGTCCTCGACGACGTCCCGGTGCTCCTGATCGCGGGCACGTGGTTCGCAGCAGACGGCGGGGATCCGGAACTGTGGCCCAACGACGGCCCGGTCTCCCGCCACAGCGCCCTCGCTTCCGATATCCCGGACGAGGTGGCCCCCCTGCGTACGACCGCCGCGTTCCCCGTCACCCACAGCATCTTCATCTCCGACCTCATCAGCCAGCCCTGGGAGACCGGCATGACCTGGAACCCCGACGTCCTGGCGGCGGTGGAGACCTTCATCGCCGCCCAGTGACGCGCAGCCAGGCGACTGGCCGCGACGTGGCGCACTAGGGTTCACGCCATGGAGAGGCTCACCGTCGGCAGCCGCTTCGACCGCTGGGCCGGGCTGCTGTCCTCCCCGATCGAGGGGAGGGTGGTGCTGGGTCCGAACTGGTTCGCGTCCGTGATGGGAACCGGAGTGATCGCCGTCGCGTCGGCAACCCTCCCGGTCGACTGGGCCGTTCTCAACGTCATCGGGACCATCGCGTGGGTGCTGGCCGTACTGCTCCTGATCGCCCTGCTGATCATCGTCCCGGTGCACTGGCTCACCGACCGGGAGGTCGTGAAGGGGATCACCAACGACCCCATCGCCATCCAGTTCTTCGGCGCCCCACCGATGGCCCTCCTCACGGTGGGGTCGGCGACCCTGCTCATCGGGGCGCAGTACCTGGGCGACCTGGCGGTGACCATCGACTGGGTCCTGTGGATCGCCGGCACAGTACTGGGATTCGCGACCGCGGTTCTCGTGCCCTACCGGCTGTTCACCGAACTGCAGGTCCGGCAGGACGGCGCCTTCGGAGGCTGGCTCATGCCGGTCGTCCCACCGATGGTGTCGGCTGCCGCCGGTGCCCTGCTGGTCGCCCACGCGCCCACGGGAACGACGCGCGAGACCATGCTGTTGCTCTGCTACGCCTTCTTCGGCATGAGCCTGATGGCGTCGGTCATCGTGATCACTCTGATCTGGAGCCGCCTGGCCCACTTCGGGTCCTCCGGGTCGGCGCGCGTGCCGACGCTCTGGATCGTCCTCGGGCCCGTCGGCCAGTCGATCACCGCCGCCGGCGCGCTGGGGACCGCGGCGCTGGTCGCCGTCGCCCCGCCGTTGTCCACCGCCCTCAACGTGTTCGCCGTGGTGTTCGGCGTGCCCATGTGGGGGTTCATGCTGCTGTGGTTGCCGATTGCGGCCCTGCTCACTCTGAGGGCGCGCCGCCGCTCCATGGGCTTCGCCCTGACCTGGTGGTCCTTCACCTTCCCCGTCGGCACGTGCGTCACCGGCACCAGCCAGTTGGCCCGGCACACCGACCTGCCCCTGTTCCGCTGGGCGGCCGTGCTCCTGTACGTGGTGCTGCTGGGCGCGTGGCTGCTGGTCCTGATCCGCACCGCCCGCGGCTCGATCCAGGGTCAGTTGCTCACCCCGCCGCTGGAGTCACCCCATCCGGTCGCCTCGAAGGGC
>JAPOIY010000028.1 GCA_029978705.1 Actinomycetota bacterium | reverse complement strand
GGCGGCTACACCGAACAGGTGCTGGTGCAGACCCTGGAACGGTTCGGGCTCGCCGACGGCGACGGCGGCCGGGTGCGGGTCATGTCGTTCTCGTCGGTGGCCATGCGCCGGATGCGCGACCTCGCTCCCCGGCTGCCCACCGTGTATCTGATGGAGAAGGTCCCGATGCTGCAGCGGTACGGGTCCCTGCCCTTCGCGGCCGCCATCGCCGGACCGTCCATCGAGATCGTGCGGTCCGAGCCCGACCAGATCGTGCGCTGGCAGAAGGCCGGCTATCCGGTCCACGTGTGGACGGTGGACACATACGAGGATCTCGCGCGCTGTATGACGGCGGGCATCGCCGCTGTGATCACCAATCGGCCGCACGATGTGCTGCGGTGGCGCGATGAGTTGTGGGCGGAGCTGGGGCCCTGAGTCGGCCACATCCGGGAGGCCCGGGGCCAGGGCTGAGGGCAAAAAAAGGTTCGAGCGTCACCGACGGGGGATGCAGCAACGCTCGAACAGGGATTACCCTAGATGACGAGGGAATACCCGCACAAGCGCGGCTCTCCGGTTTTCCCAAATATTTGCTACGGATTCCGTGGGTTGGGCCACAACTCGGCGGCGGCGGCCTGAGCGCGGGCGAGGATCGTCTTCTCCGGCTCCCCCAACTCCCGCGCAGCCGTGGCCACATCCTCCCACTCCGGCTGCACATTGACGATGGCGCCCTCCCAGGAGGCGATCTTGACCGCGATCGGGCACCCCGCAACGGCAACGGTGGCCATCGTGCGCTCCGCCGCCAGTTTCCCCACGGGGAGGACACGCAGGCCGATGGCTGGGGTGAGCCGGAACACCAGGCGCGCCACCGCCGACTGCTGGTCGGGTCGGCACAGGACGGACAGGGTGGTCGCCGGGCGCCCCTTCTTCATCTGGATGGGTGTGAGCCACGCGTCCGACGCTCCCGCCGCCAGCAACTCCCGTTGGATGCCCGGCCACAGCCGGGGGTCGATGTCGTCCACATTGGTCTCGAGCATCACGGCCGAACCCGGCACCGGGGCGTCTGCCGTGACGAAGACCCGGACGGTGTTGGCGAACCCGGCCGGGTCGGCGGTGCCGGCCCCGACACCGCTGCCTTCGATCACCCCCGTGGGCCCCGCCTGCCAGTGGTCCACGAAGTGGCCGAGGAGAGCGGCTCCCGTGGGCGTGCATGCCTCGAAGGAAGCCGGCCCGGGAAGCACGGGCGCTCGCGCAGCGGCCAACAGCGCGACGACCGCGGGCACGGGCACCGGCAAGGTCCCGTGCGCGCCGGTGACGGTACCCGACCCGGTAGCCACCGGGCCGGCCGTGATGGTCTCGGGATGCAGCGAGAGCAGCGCCGCGACCCCCCCGACCACGTCGCAGATGGAGTCCCAGGCGCCCACCTCATGGAAGTGCACCTCGTCGGGAACGATCCCGTGGACCTCTCCCTCAGCCTGTGCCAGGCCCGCGAACACGGCCACGGCGCCCGCGGCGATCTCGGGGGGCAGCGACGCCGTCAGGGCCGGCCGTAGCTCCCGCCAGGTGTGGAAAGGGGATGTGTCGGGTGCGGAGACCGTCGCCTGGAGCGCCCGCAGACCGGCACGCTGCACCCCGGCGAAGCCCACCGTCGCCCCGGGCAGTACCGCGGCCACGGCTGCGCTGACCCGCGCCCGGTCGGCACCCGCATCCACCAAGGCAGCCAGCAACATGTCGCCCGCGCACCCGATCGAGGCATCGATATGCAGCGACGTCATGAGGGGAACCGCCGCCGTGCCACCCGGGCAGCGTGCACGCCCGCCCCGTAGCCGTTGTCGATGTTCACCACGACCACACCGGGAGCGCACGAGTTGAGCATGCCCAGCAGCGCCGCCACCCCGCCGAACGAGGCGCCGTAGCCCACACTCGTGGGCACCGCGACGACGGGGGTCCCGGTCAGACCGCCGACGACGCTGGGCAGCGCCCCCTCCATGCCCGCCACGACCACGATGCAGTCGCAGCCGTCCAGCTGCTCGCGGGTGGCCATCACCCGGTGCAGGCCCGCCACCCCGACGTCGGTGATCCGGGTGGTCCCGGCCCCATGGACGGCCACCGTCAGTTCGGCCTCGGCGGCGACGGGACCGTCCGAGGTCCCGGCGGCGACGATTCCCACCAGCCCGACGGGTGTCGGCACCGGGCCCACCACCACGGCGTTCGCCGTGAGGTCCGGGACGGCGGGGAGGTCCCCCAGCCCGGCTACGACCGCCGCCGGGTCGGTGACCCGCGTGGCCAGCACGGCCCGGTCCGGGTGCGAACGGTGCAGGTGGGTCAGGATCGCGACGATCTGCTCGGTCGTCTTGCCAGCGCCGTAGACGCCCTCCGGGTCACCGGTGCGCTCCAGCCGGTCGGTATCCACCCGCGCGAAACCCAGATCGACGAAGCCGGGCTGATCAGGGCCGTCGCTGGGCATGGGCGCAACGATAGTCCCGATAGGCTGCGGACGTGACCGTCGTGAGCATCGTGCTGGCCCTCGTGGCGCTGGCCGTCGCCGTCCTGGCGCTGCGCCGCGCCGACGTGGTGGAGCGTCGCGCCAAGCAGTGGCTGGAGGGAGATCGGCCCGCCGCGGTGCCGCCCGCCGCCGGGACGCCGCCCACCGACCTGGATCGCCGGGTCGCTGCGCTGGAGAGGTCCGGGGCCACCAGTGGCCTGTCCCGGGTGGCGGTCGTGCGGTACGACGCGTTCGAGGATCTGGGGGGGCGCCTGTCGTTCAGCGCCGCCATCGTCGACGACAACGGCCGTGGGCTGGTCCTCACGGCCATCCACGGCCGCACCGAGACCCGCTCCTACCTCAAGCAGGTGCCGGTCACCCCGGACAGCGGGCAGCGTGAGTTGTCGCCCGAGGAGGCCCGCGCCGTGGCGCAGGCGTTGGCGTCATGACCGTCGCGTATCTGGGCCCGGAGGGCACCTTCTGCGAAAGTGCGGCCCGGCAGCTGACCCCCGCGGAGACCCGGGTACCCGCGGCGAGCGTGGTCGCCGCGCTGGAGCAGGTACGGACCGGTGACGCGGCGGCCGCGATCGTGCCCATCGAGAACTCGGTGGAGGGGTCGGTCTCCGGCACGCTCGACGAGTTGGCTGCCCTCCCGGCCCTGCGGATCACCGCCGAGACCGCAGTACCGGTGCGCTTCACGCTGATGGCACCGGCGAGCGTGCCGCTGTCGGAGATCCGCGCCGTCGGCACCCACCCGCATGCATCCGCGCAGTGCCGGCGGTGGATCCACGACAACCTCCCGCACGCGGACATCGTGGCGACCTCCTCCACGGCGGCGGCCGCGCAGGCCCTGGCGGAAGGGACCGCGGCGTTCGACGCCGCCATCGGCAACCGGCTGGCGGCGGAGCGGTTCGGGCTCGTGCCGCTGGCCGACGACATCGCCGACAACCGGGAGGCCGTGACCCGCTTCGTCCGGGTGGAACGTCCTGGCACGCTGCCCCCGCTGACGGGTTCCGACAAGACCAGCCTGCTGCTCTACATGAAGGCCAACCGCTCCGGTGCGCTGTTGGAGATCCTCACCGAGTTCGCCGTGCGGGGCATCAACATGACGCGACTGGAGTCCCGGCCCACCAGGCAGGTTCTCGGCGAGTACTGCTTCTCGGTGGATATCGAGGGCCATGTCGCCGAGGCGCGGATCGGCGAGGCGCTGCTGGGACTGCACCGGATCTGCGCCGATGTGGTCTTCCTGGGCTCCTACCCGCGCTTGGACGGGGAGGCGTCGGTGGCTCCCGAAGGCCTCACCGACGCCGACTACGCGGCGGCCCGGCACTGGCTGGACCGCCTGCGCGCCGGCGAGTGACCGCTACGCCTGACACCGCGCGGTCACTTGGTGATGATGACGCGACCGTAGCCGTAGATCATGCGACGGTTCCAGCCCTCGGACGTGCTCTGGACTACGACGCCGGTGCCAGGGTTCAGGGCCTGGGCGATGCGGCCCTGACCGAGGTAGACCCCGACATGCCCGTTGCCCCGGAAGAACACGATGTCGCCCACCTTGCGGTGTTTGGGCTGGACGTGCTCGATGGCCGAGGCCTGGGCGTAGGAGGTGCGCGGCAGGGTCTTGCCGGTGGCCTTCTTGTAGGAGTAGACGACCAGGCCGGAGCAGTCGAAGGCTCCCGGTCCGGTGGCGCCGAGAACGTAGCGGTCGCCCTTCTGCGCCTTGGCGATGGTGGCAATGCGTTCCCGCAGCTGCTGGGCCTGGGCGGCGTCCCGGGTGCGGATCTTGCTGGAGGCGGCTGCCTCCCCGGTGGCCACGGGGCCCAGTGTCAGGGCGGTGGCGGCGACGCCGGTGACCGCGACGGCGGCGGCCATGCGGCGGATGCGGGACGTGGTGAGGCTGGACATGGTGATTCTCCTTGAGGTTCGGGTTGCGCGGTCGCGCGGGGGACGGGACTGAGGGTCAGCGGGGGATGATGACGCGGCGGTAGCCGTTGATGGCATGCCCATACCCGTCGGACAGATCGGTGTACTTGACGCCGGTCGCCGGGGTGGAGGCATGCACGATGCGGTTGTGTCCGATGTAGATGCCGACGTGACCGCCGCCGTGCACGACGACGATGTCGCCGGGGCGGCGGTTCTTGCGCGACACCCGCTCGAGGTGGTCCCGCTGCAGGTACGAGGTCCGCGGCAGCGTGATGCCGGTGGCCTTCTTGTACGAGTAGACGACCAGGCCGGAGCAGTCGAAGGCTCCCGGTCCGGTGGCGCCGAGAACGTAGCGGTCGCCGGCCTGATGCCGGGCGACGGACACGACGCGGTCGCGCAGTTCGATGGCCTGCTGGCGGTCCTTGGTGGTGACCTTGGTGGCGGCGGACGCCACTCCGGGCACGACTGCCAGCGTGGTGCCGGCCAGTGCCGCGAGAGCAGCACCGGCGGTCAGCCGGGCGGTCAGGGAACCCACAACAACTCCTTCTCCCGATCCGTGCGGATCGGTTGTCGACCCGGTCCGACCGGGTCCAGAACGTCTTTCGTTCCTGGTCACCCCCCCGTGGGCAACTTGACGACCGTGAACTGCCGAGGGCGGACCCTCAAGGGTGCCATCCGCATATAGGACATGCCTGGGAGGCTTTTGAGAACTTCTTGAGAGTGGATTCACACCCTGTAGTGAGACGGGTGTCACATTCGGGGAGCTCGGGGAGCGGATCCCCTCGGGGAACGCGGGCAAGCACCGGCCAGCCCGGGCACTGAAAGTGGCCAGCGCCACGTGGATGTGGCGTGGACCACAATCCGGGGTCAGACGTCCCGGATGTCCGATTTTCCGGAGAGTACGTGGGCGGCGACGTAGCGTGCCACGCCGTCGTGTTCCGGATCCTCCGTCACCGCGTCGGCCACCGCCAGCAAGCCGGCGTGCGCCCCGGCGACCGCGACCCCCACGCCCGCCCACGACAGCAGCGGGATGTCGTTGGGCATGTCCCCGAAGGCCACCACGGCTTCCGGCCCGAGGCCGGACGCGGCGACCAGTTCGGCCAGGGTGGAGGCCTTGGTGACTCCCGGGGGCGCGATCTCCAGCAACTGGGTGGTCCGGCTCGAGTGGCTCACTGTCACGGCGTCCCCGGTGGCGACGGTCACGCGGGCCGCCACGTCGTGGGTGTCCGCGACGTGCCCCGCTCCCCGGGCCAGGACCTTCACCACCGTGGTCTCGCGCACCAGGTCACCGAGGGGGGCGACTTCCTCGGGGGCGGCGAGCAGCGCCTGGAACCCGTCTTCGTGCGCCAGGCGGGTGCCCGCCAGCGGGCCGAGCGGCGCCAGTTCGAAGCCGAACCGGGTCTCGGGCCCCATCTCCGCGCGGATCACGGCACAGAGGTCGGCGAGGGTACCGGGAGGCAGCGTGTGGTGGGCCGTGATCTCCTCGGCCGCCACATCCATGACGACGGCGCCGTTCGCGCAGACCGCCACCCCGTCGTGGCCGGTGGTCGCCATGACCGGCGGCAGCCAGCGCGGGGGGCGGCCGGTGACGAAGACAAGCAGCCGCCCCGAGGACACGACCTCGGTCAGGATGTCGCGGGTGTACTGCGACACCGTGTGGTCGGGCCGCAGGAGCGTGCCGTCGAGGTCGGTGGCGACGACGGCCACGCCTGCCATGGTCACGGAGCGGTCAGCGCCTCGCGGCCGCCCAGGAACGGCCGGAGCGCGGGGGGCACGCGCACGTCCCCGTCACGGGTCTGGTGGTTCTCCAGCAGGGCCACGATGACTCGCGGCATGGCCACCAAGGTTCCGTTGAGGGTCGCCAGCGGAGCCACCGTCCCCTCGCCCGAACGCAGCCGGATGTTCAGGCGCCGCGACTGGAACGTGGTGCAGTTCGACGTGGAGGTGACCTCGCGGTAGCGGCCCTGGGTCGGGATCCAGGCCTCGATGTCGAACTTGCGGGCCGCGCTGGCGCCCAGATCCCCGGTGGCGACGTCGATGACCCGGTAGGGGATCTCCAGGAGGTCCAGGAACTCCCGCTGCCACCTCAACAACTGCTCGTGTTCGGCGACCGCGTCCTCGGGGGCGCAGTAGGTGAACATCTCGACCTTGTCGAACTGGTGCACCCGGATGATGCCGCGGGTGTCGCGGCCGTGGGACCCGGCCTCGCGGCGGAAACACGGCGAGAACCCCACATAGCGCAACGGCAGGTCCCCGGCGGGGATGATCTCGTCCCCGTGGTAGCCCGCCAGGGGGACCTCGGCGGTGCCCACGAGGTACATGTCGTCGTCGGCGAGGTGGTAGACGTTCTCGGCCGCCTGTCCCAGGAAACCGGTGGCCTCCATCGCCGCTGGGTTGACCAGCGCAGGTGGGATCACCGGGGTGAGGCCGTTGCCGGTGGCCAACGAGATGGCGAGGTTCAGCAGGGCGATCTCGAGCAGGGCGCCGTCGCCGGTCAAGTAGAAGAAGCGCGAGCCCGACACCTTCGCCCCTCGCTCCACGTCGATGGCCCGCAGTCGCGCCCCGATCTCCAGGTGGTCGCGGGGGGTGAATCCCTCCGTCGGGAAGTCCCGCGGGTGGCCGACCTCGGCGAGCACGACGAAGTCCTCCTCCCCCCCGACGGGTGCGGCCGGGTCGACCACGTTGTCCAGGTCGAGGGCGATGACGTCGAGTTGCTGCTGCAGGTCGGCGGCCTGCGCCTCCGCCGCCTTCACCTGTTCCGCGAGTCCCGCCGCCTGCGTCAGGAGGGCATCCACCTCGTCCTGTCGGGCGCGGCGGTCAGCCTCATCGGCCCGCTTCAGGGCGCCCTGCGCCGGCCCGATGCGTTTGCCCAGCTGTTTCTGCTCGGCCCGCAACTGCTCGTAGCGGCCGATCGCCTCGCGTCGCGCCGCGTCGATGTCCAGGTACCGGTCCACGACGGTGGGATCGGCACCGCGGGCCGCCTGCGAGGCGCGCACGGTGTCGGGGTCGGTCCGCACGGACCGCGGGTCAAGCATCGCCGAGCCTCACAGATAAGGGCCCGACGGGGGACGCTGGGCCGGTGTCCCTTCCTGGGCCTGGGGTGCCTCGGGGAAGGGTCCACCGCCCGGGCCGATGGCGCGCCGCCGCATCTCCTCCAGTTGTGCCCGCGCTGCCATCTGCTGGGCGAACAGGGCCGTCTGGATTCCGTGGAACAGTCCTTCCAGCCACCCGACGAGTTGCGCCTGGGCGATGCGCAGCTCTGCCTCGGACGGCTGGCTGTCGTCCCCGAACGGCAGCGACAGGCGTTCCAGTTCCGCGACGAGTTCGGGAGCCAGAGCATCACCCAGTTCCTGCACGGACCGAGCGTGGATCTCCCGCAGCCGGGCCCGGGCCGCCTCGTCCAGCGGCGCGGACCGGACCTCCTCGAGGAGCTGCTTGATCATCGAACCGATCCGCATCACCTTCGCGGGCTGCTCCACGAGGTCGGTGAGTTCGCGGTCATCGTCAGCGTCGTCCGGCTCGGCCACCGGCCGGCCGGCCGGGTCCACGACGAGCATGTGGGGGTTCGGGGTCTCGTCGGACTCGTCGGCTCCACTGGTCTCCGCCATGGGGCCAGTGTTCCACAGCGACGTCAGCTCAGGACGGCCTGCAGTTGCCGCATCACGTAGGGGGCCGGGTTCTTCCCGTCGGCCGGGATGTCGCTGTTGACCATGACGACGACGGTCGTTTCCGACTTCGGGTCATAGAGCACGGAGGTGTTGTAGCCGGGCAGTTCGCCGGTGTGGCCGAGCCAACCGTCCATCCGACCCATCCCGAGCCCGTAGACCAGCTTGCGGCTGTTCCCCGGGATTGCGAGGTTCTGCTCCAGCGCTCTCAGGCGCAGCTTCTGCGTGCGCGGTTTCAGGATTCCCTTCCCGGTACCGAGGGCGGTGCCCCACGTGTGCAGGTCGTCCAGGGTGGAGATCATCTCCCCGGCGGCGTTCCCCCAGGACGGGTTCCACATCGTGGCGTCCTTCTCGGTGCCGACCGGCAGTCCCTGTTCCGTGACCCCGGACAGGTAGGGCTGAGGCAACTCCGCCGACTGGCCCGGCCAGCTGGTCCCCGTCAACCCGAGGGGGCCGAGGATGTCGTCGGCCAGCACCGTCTCGAGGGGTTTTCCGGTCGCCTGGGCGATCGCCATGCCCAGGGCGACCGTGTTGGTGTTGGAGTAGTAGAACTTCTTGCCCGCGGGGAACATGGGCTTCTTCCCCTTGACGTAGTCCACGAGTTGCTGCGCCGTGTAGGTGGACGCGGTGTCGGCGAAGTAGGCCGTGCCCCACGCGCGGTTCTGCGTGTAACTGGGGATGCCGCTGGTCATCTGTGCCAGGTCCCGAAGCGTCGCGGTGCGGCCGTTGGGCAGGCCGGGCACGTACTTCTCGATGGGATCGGCGAGGGACATGGTGCCGCGTTCGACCTGCTGCAGTAGCGCCGTCACCGTGAACGTCTTGGTGACGCTGCCGATGCGGGTGTGGTCGGAAGGGGTCGGTGCGGCCTGTGTGTCGGCTCCGGTGGTACCCGCGGTGCCCACCCATTCGCCTGACGGCGACCACACCCCGGCGATCACTCCGGGGAATCCCAGGTCGTCCTGCGCGCTGATGAGGACCTGCTGCAGCGCATCCTGCGTCTGGCGCGGTAGGCCGGAACCGCTCGGGTCCGGCGATGACTCACTGCCCGACGTGGAACAGGAGGTCAGGGTGGCGACCAGGACGGCGCCGGCGGCGAGGGTTCGCAGGGACCGGAACATGGCGCCTCCTCGTCGGGTGGGTCAGCGGCCTTCACACAGGTTGACGCCCTTGAGGTCCATGATGCGCACCACCGACGTGTTGATCTGGTCCTCGGTGAGTTTCCCGGCCTTCACGGCCTTGCGCAGCTGCCGGTGGACCGCCTTCTGCTGCGAGAGCTGGTCCCACAAAGCGACGTCGGCTCCGGCGATGAGTGCCTTGGCGACGGCGTGGCCGATGTTCTGCCCCTGGGAGACCGCGGCCGCCGACAACGAGTCGGTCATGACGACACCGGCGAACCCGTAGTCGTCGCGCAGCAACGCGTAGGTGGCGGGCGTCAGGGAGGCCGGCTTGCCTCCGGTCAGACCCGGGACGGCGGCGTTGGTGGTCATCACCGCCACGGGGGAGTCCTGGAGAAGCGTCTCGTAGGGCTTGAGGTCCTTCTTCTGCAGCTGTTTCAACGGCGGGGTGGTGGCCGACTCGTAGTCGGTGTTGCCGCTGCCGCGGCCCAGGCCGGGGAAGTGTTTCAGGACGGGGATGACGTCCTTCTCGCGCAGGCCGTCGGCGAAGGCGCCGGCGTACTCAGTCACCGTCTGCGGGTTGCCGCTGAACGACCGGTCCCCGATCACGGCGTCGGGGTACTCGTTGCTGATGTCGACGACCGGGGCGAGATCCATGTTGAGGGACAGGCGTTTCATGGCCCGACCGATCTTCTCGGCCGTCTTCTGCACCTGAGCAGGGCTCATGGTGTCGGCCATCTCGCGGGCAGACGGCAGATAGCCGACCTCGTCGGTGAGCCGCTGTACGCGACCCCCTTCCTCGTCGACGGCGAGGAACGGTGGCACTTGCCCACCGGCGTCCACTGCCTGCGCCAGCTCGTTGTTGGAGTAGGAGTAGGTGGACTCGCCCAGCACGTTGACGCCGCCGACGTTGCCTTTGGCGATCTGGTTGACGGCGGCGCGAATGGCCGTCTCACCGGCGTCGGCGTAGACGGCGCCCATCAGCATCTGCCCGAGACGCCGGTCCAGGTCCCACCGCTGCACCTGCTGCAGGTTCGTGCAGTCGGAACTGCTGGCCGAGGTGCTGGGGTCGGTGGCGTCGCCGCTGCCCTGCGAGGAACACCCCGCCAGGACCGTGGCGCCCGCCAGGACACCGGCGACCAGAGATACACGCGCGCGGGAAGACATGGGCTAAGGCTAAGTCGGGGGTCGGCGTCCCCCGGCATCGCCGGACCCGCGTAACCACAGCGTGATCCGCGACCGGCTGTGGGCGCCGGTACCCGGAGCAACGATGAGACATCACAGAGGGTAGCCGGCTCGGTAACTTGCTGTAAGCACGCCCCCGATCAAGGGCACGGGGAGTGATTCACAGCATGTTTTCACCTGGTCCAAGGTCGCTCTGCGTCACCTAACGTGAAACACGTGGCTGGGGGGCCACGCAACAACCGGGGGACTGGCGCCCGTGAGGTCTGCCTCGCGGGCGCCAGCGGCCGGCGTCGGCTACGGGGAGGGTGGCGTGAGCACTACGTACGACCAGACAGTGGTGACCCGCGGCAGGGTCCCGATCCCGCGACCCGCGCAGCCAGTCCGCAGCGCCGGGCGTCCCTCGGCGGCGGAGCGGGTGGGGCGCGGATTCGACCTGGTGGGGGCGCTGGTCCTGCTCCTCGCGCTGCTGCCGCTCTTCGTGGCGGTGGCCATGGCCATCCGCCTGTCGGGGCCCGGCCCGGTGTTCTACGCGCAATGGCGCGTGGGCCGCGACGGCCGGCTCTTCCCGTTCCTGAAGTTCCGCACGATGGTGCCCGGCGCCGACGCGCTGCGCCAGGAGATCCTGGGCACCCCCGATGCCGACATGGCCGCGCGCTACCGCAGCGATCCCCGCATCACGCGGGTAGGAGCCGTACTGCGGCGCTGGTCCGTCGACGAACTGCCGCAGTTGTGGAATGTGGTCCGGGGGGAGATGGCCCTGGTGGGACCGCGGCCGATCCTGCCCGAAGAACTGCCGCTGCTGGCCGCGCGTCAACATCGGCGGCACGACTGCCGTCCCGGGCTCACCGGTCTGTGGCAGGTGAGCGGCCGCAAGGAGACGACGTGGGAGCAGCGGATGGACCTCGATCTGACCTACGTGGCCACCCGTTCGCTGCGCGGCGATCTGCGGATCCTGCGCGCCACCGTCGGGGTCGTGGTGCGGGGCGACGGAGCCTACTGAGTCGCTGCCCCGCGGCTAACTGCGTCCCGGCAGCGAGATCACCGGAACGGTGTCGCCGCGCCGGCCGCGCCCGGCGCCCAGGAACGCGATGCCGTTGCATGTGCCGACGGGAGTGAGGCCGAAGGGGCCCACCCACGGCTGGGCGACGGCGAGGTCGGCCAGTTCGCCGCTCTCCACCTGGACCGGTACGGCCCGCTCACCGGAACCGGGGGCGTCGGCCCGCAGCATGACCGAACGTACGGGTGGGGTGGGGTGGCCCGAGAGGGACGCGATCATCGGCGAAAGGAGCAGGGCCAGGTTCACGACCGCCGCCGCCGGGTCGCGGGGGAGGACCAGGACGCGCCGACCCGCGCCCAGCTGGGCGAGCAGCACGGCGTCGGCCGGGTGGGCGGCCACCCGCTCCAGCAGGATCGTGCCGCCCGCGCGGCGCAGGGCGGAGGCGATGGTGGGACCGGGGTCGGCCCCCGCTGTGACCACCGTCAGGTCGGCATCCGAGGCGGCCACCCGGTCCGCGACCGCTGCCGCGTGGGTGGGCGCCGCAGTGGCGCCGGGCAGACAGCGGGCCCCGCTGCCCATGATCCAGGCGGGCAACAGCGCGGCGACGATGTCGCGGTTGCGGCCCCGCCGGGGCGGTCCGGAGTCCAGGAAGTCGGAGGTGATGACGAGCGGCGCGACCGTAGCCGGCGGGATGACGACGAGTTCGTCCATCCCCGCCGCGGCAGCCAGTGCGACCGTTCCGGCGGTCACGGTCGTCCCGGCTTTGCCGAGAACCTCACCGGCGGTGGCCTGGGTGGCCCGGGTCGTGATTCCTTCCCCCGGCGTCGCCATGCCCGGCCGCGTGCCCGGGCGCCCGGTAGCGGGATCGCCCACCAGGACGATGTCGGACTCCACGACAGCCTCCCGGGAGCCCACGACAGCAAGGGTGTCGGGGGGCAGCGGGTCTCCCCCGCGCACGGCGACCGCTTCGCCTTCTTCGGGAGTCGTACCGGTGGGGCGGATCCGCCACGGTCCGATGCCGCGCACCGCGTATCCGGCCCCCGCGGCGCTCGCCACCGGCGGCAGGTCGCTCTGGGCGACCACGGGCTGCGCCAGTCGCGCCCCGATCGCGGATTCGAGCCCCACCCGGACGGCTGGGGCGGGCGGCAGGTCGGCGGCGGTACGCATCGCCTCGCGCCACGGGGTCCCGGTCACGGTGATCAGTTTGCGGAGGTGCTGCCCCCGTCCGTCGGTGCCGCGGCCGCGTGTCGCGTGCTCGGCACCGAACCGTTGCGCCGCACCGCCCACGTGGGGTTCCCCGCGGGGGTCACGAGGGTGAACGTGTCGCGGTCCGGGAACTGTTGGTGGAACACCGGGCTGCGCCAGTGCACACTCTGCTCCCGCAGGTCGGCGACGGAACTGACTCCCAGCGGAACCCCCTCGATCGGTACGTCGCACGGCAGTCGCCGCACCTGCCCGTCGAGAGCGGCCAGGGTGCGTTGTGGCTCCGCCTCTCCGCTGGCGCCCGCGCGGCCCGCGAACGCCGCGACGGCGCATGATCCGACGAGAGAGGCGACGGCCACGTACCAACTCGTCCCGCCCGTCTGACCGCGGGAGAGCAGCAGGGCCACGGCGGCCATACACACCCCGACAGTCACCAGGGCGCAGATCATGACCACCGACCCGCAGCGTTCGCAGCGCGACTGACGGGTCAGTCGCTGGACCTGCGGGTCGAGGTGGCGCCGGCGGGGCAGGGGAAGGGACAACAGCAGGAAGACGACGACAGCCGCCAGGGCGGGAGCGGCCGGGTGCCGGGCCAGCCAGCGCAAGGTGGCGCCGAGCAGCGTCGAGTGCAGGACGTACTCGCCGCGGACGTCTGCCGGGAAGACCCGCCACGCGTCGTCCCAGGAATTGTTCAATCCGCGGCTCACCCAACCGGCGGTGGCGTCGCCGCCGGTGAGTTGGTGGATCACGAGGCCGCCGTACTTGTCGTACAGCACGGTGTCGCCGACGCCGTACGACCCGCGCCGGGCGGCGACGACGAGATCGCCGTCCTGGAGAAGCGGCTCCATCGAGTGGCCGTGCACGATGGCGTAGGTCATGGGACCGCCCACCTGGGTCGGGCCCACGAAGGCCCAGAGGAGCCCGAGGATCGCCACACCGAGCGCCAGCGCGGATATCGTCCGGCGGCGCCCGGTGGGGGCTGGCGTTCCCATGATCGTCCCCCTCGGGGGTGTCACTGCCAGGTGGAGGCAATGGTGATCGTCACCAAGCCGAATTCCTTGTCCTTGTAGGGACCGACCCGTGACCCGGCGGGCACCAGCGTGCCGTTACTGGGAGTCGGGGACGTGTCGTAGAAGTCCCCAGTGGTGGCGTCGAAGGTGAACGTCAGGCTGCTCGCTCCGCTCAACTGCTTGACGGCCCACGCGTGGGACGTGTCGTTGAACAGGTCCACCTCGACGAACATGGTCTCGCCGGCGCACTGGCTCATGTCGCCGGTGACCGTGACCTGCTCGATGCGGTTGTTGTTGTGGCCACCGATGGTCACCGGATTGGTGACGATCAGGGGGCCGGCGCATGCCGCTTCCGTCTTGCCCGTGCCGGGTGCGGTGTCGGATCCGCTGAGATCCAGGACCGACGCGCCGACGGCGGTGACGGCGAACAACATGCCCGCGGACACTATGGCTGAGAGTTCTTTCTTCACGGGGACCACCTCCGGAGTCGATCGGTGGTGCTGCATCTCCACCGGTCTCCCGTTACCTGCAGTGTGGCCCCCTGCGCTGGCTTTCAGTATGTGAAAGGGTCCTGTGCCTGAGGGGTCGGACGTCCCGAGTCTCTGGGTCCAAGGTCCCGGTCGAATCGGGTAGTTAAGGCCCTGGGGGGTGGCCCGAAAGGCCGTCGGGGAGAAGAGTGATTACTAGAGGTGGATATGACCGACAGCCGCAGACCATCCCGGGCAACCGGATCCAAGAGCGCCGACAACGCCTTGCAGTTGGCCAACGTCCTGCGGCGGGAAGGAAGTATCACGGTCAGCGACGCGGCGCGGCGGCTGGGCGTCTCTCCTCCCTCCGCCCACCGGGCGCTCCGGGCCCTGCAGCACCGCCAGTTCGCCGCCCAGTCCGGCGATCGGCGCTACCACGCCGGACCGGCCCTGCTGCCCGACGCGACTGAGCAGGCCTTCAGCGCGAGTTTGCGGGGAGTGGCGTTGTCCCATCTCGCCCACCTGTCCCTGGCCGCCATGCGCGCGGTTCACCTGGTGATCCGGTCCGGGGTGTTCCTCCGTGTGCTTGCCAGCCGCGAGAGCGACTCGGCCCAGAATGAGGACCGCGAGGGGGCGCTGTTCCCGCTGCAGTCCACCGCGGTCGGGCTGATGGTCCTGGCCGAGATGAGCGACGCGGAATTGGCGGATGTCCTGCCGGACCTCCCCGGGCCCGCACCCGACCGCGCCGCGCTGACCGCGGCTCTGGAGTCCGCCCGCGCGCTCGGCTACGCCGTGCAGGACGACGCCGCGGGGGACACCCAGATCGGGGTGCCGCTGCGGTGGTACGGACAGGTCCTGGCCGGAGTGGAACTCACCCTGCGGGAGGAGGACTTCGCCCCCGACGATGTGCCGGGCTACGTGGCCGGGCTGCGCCGGTGCGCGGCCCTGATCGAACAGGACATGGGTCGTGGGTTCCAGCCCGATCCGGAGGCGTTGCGTGGTTGACCTGCCGGGAAGTTGACACTAGCGTCAAGTCAGCCGGACGTTCCCGGTCCCGGAGGGAGGCGCAGTGGGTGACGTCATCCGCAGCCGGGTGGATCCCAACGACGGGTCGTTCGCGGCCAATCGTGACGCGATGCTGGCCGCGCTCGCCGAGGTCGAGGAACTACAGGCCCAGGTGGTCGCGGGGGGCGGCAGCCCCGACCCCGACAAGAACGCCCGCTCGGTGGCGCGCCACCGCGGGCGCGGCAAGATGCTGCCGCGGGAACGCATCGACGTCCTGCTGGACGAACTGTCGCCGTTCCTCGAACTGAGCCCGCTCGCCGGTTGGGGGACCGATGATCCGCTGGGCGGCGGCATCGTCACGGGGATCGGCGTCATCACCGGCACCGAATGCATGATCATCGCCAACGATGCCACCGTGAAGGGGGGGTCGCAGGGCCCCACGTCGGTCAAGAAGGGGCTGCGGGCGATGGAGGTGGCCCGGCGCAACCGTCTGCCGCTGGTCAGTCTCACCGAGTCCGGCGGCGCCGACCTCCCCAAGCAGTCCGAGATCTTCGTGCCGGGCGGCGCCTCTTTCAAGAACCTCACCCAGCTCAGCGCGGAGGGCGTCCCCACCGTCACCCTCGTCTTCGGGTCCTCCACGGCCGGCGGCGCCTACGTGCCGGGCATGAGTGACTACGTCGTCCTCCAGAAGCAGGCCGCGAAGGTCTACCTCGGCGGCCCACCCCTGGTGAAGATGGCGATCGACGAGGACGCCGACGAGGAGGAACTGGGCGGCGCCGAGATGCATGCCCGCACCAGCGGCCTGGCGGACTACCTCGCCGAGGACGAGATGGACGCCCTGCGTATCGGGCGCGACATCGTCGGCCACCTGCGCTGGCGCAAACAGGGCAACGGCCCGGACCGGCCGGCTCAGGCTCCCCGCTACGACGCCGAGGAGTTGCTCGGCATCGCCAGCGCCGACATCCGCGTGCCGTTCGAGGCGCGCGAGGTGCTGGCCCGAGTGCTGGACGGCAGCGAGTTCGAGGAGTTCAAGCCGCTGTACGGCACCACACTGGTCACCGGGTGGGGACACATCGGCGGGTTCCCGGTGGGGGTACTGGCCAACAACGGGATCCTGTTCAGTGAGGAGAGCGAGAAGGGGACGCAGTTCATCCAGCTGTGCAACCGGCACGACATCCCCATCGTGTTCTTCCAGAACATCACCGGGTTCATGGTGGGCACCAAGTACGAGCAGGGCGGCATCATCAAGGACGGCGCCAAACTCATCAACGCGGTCTCCAATTCCGCGGTCCCCCACCTGACCGTCATGATGGGCGCCAGTTACGGTGCGGGGAACTACGGCATGAGCGGGCGCGCCTACGACCCCCGCTTCGTGTTCAGCTGGCCCAACCACCGCATCGCCGTCATGGGACCCAAACAGCTCGCCGGGGTGTTGACGATCGTGGCGCGCCAGAAGACCGAGGCGGCCGGGACGCCGTTCGACGAGGCGGCGTTCGCCCCCATCCGCGACGCGTTCGAGCAGCAGGTGGACAGCGAGTCCACAGCGCTCTTCGCGACGGGCCGGCTGTGGGACGACGGCATCATCGACCCGCGCGACACCCGCACGGCGCTCACCCTGGGCCTGTCAGCGGTGCACTCCGCTCCCGTCCGGGGAGCCGACGGCTACGGCGTCTGGCGGATGTGAGGATGGACATGCCGGAACAGATGGCGAGCGAGCAGCCCCCCATCCAGACGCTGTTGGTGGCCAACCGCGGCGAGATCGCAGTGCGCATCTGCGACACCGCCCGCGAGATGGGCATCCGCTGTGTCGCAGTCTTCTCCGACCCCGATCGCGACGCCCGCCATGTGCGCTACGCGGACGTCGCGGTGCACCTGCCCGGCGCGACGGCGGGACAGACCTACCTCGACATGGACCGCATCATCGAGGCCGCCCGCCGCACCGGCGCCGACGCCGTCCACCCCGGCTACGGGTTCCTCTCCGAAAACCCGGAGTTCGCCCGCCGCGTCCGCGCCGCCGGGCTGACGTGGGTGGGGCCGTCCCCGGAGTCGATCGAGGCGATGGCGCTGAAGGTGGAGGCCAAGAACACGGCGGCCGCGGCCGGGGTACCTCTGGTACCGGGCGCCGAACTGGCCGGAACCGACACCGACGCCGAGGTCGCGGAGAAGGCGGCAGCGGTCGGCTACCCCGTCATGATCAAGGCTTCCGCAGGAGGTGGCGGCAAAGGAATGCGCACCGTGGCGCGGCCCGAGGAGTTGGTTGCCGCGTTGGCCGGCGCCCGCCGCGAGGCAGCGGCGGCGTTCGGTGACGACACGGTGTTCCTCGAGCGTTACCTGCCCCGCGCCCGCCATGTGGAGGTGCAGGTCTTCGGCGACGGCCACGGCACCTACCTGCACCTCTTCGACCGGGAGTGCTCCATCCAGCGCCGCCATCAGAAGATCATCGAGGAGGCGCCGTCGCCCGGCACCACGGAGGCCACCCGCGAGCGGATGTACGCAGCCGCGGTCGCCCTGGCGGAACGGATCGACTACGTCGGGGCGGGAACCGTGGAGTTCCTCGTGTCCGGTGACGGGGACGACCAGGAGTTCTTCTTCCTGGAGATGAACACGCGACTGCAGGTCGAACACCGTGTCACCGAGGAGATCACCGGCAGCAACCTGGTCCGTTGGCAGTTGCTCGTCGCGCAGGGACGCCCCCTGACGATCGCCCAGGAGGACCTGGAGATCGACGGGCACGCCATCGAGGTGCGGTTGTATGCCGAAGACCCCGCCAACGCGTTCCTGCCCAGCGTGGGCACCCTCACCGAGTTCCAGCTGCCGAGCGACTACCGGGCGCTGGTCGACTCCGGCTACGCCCGCGGCGACACCGTGTCGCGGTACTACGACCCCATGCTCGCCAAGATCATCACCCACGGTGTGGACCGGGCCGAGGCGACCCACGAAATGATCACGGCCCTGCAGGACGTGGCGGTCGCCGGTGTCGCGACCAACCGGGACATGCTGCACGCCATCCTGTCCTCCCTCGCCTTCGACGTCGGCGACACGACCACGGCCTTCCTCGAGGAGCACCCCGCGATGCTGGCGCCGGATCCCGGGGATGCGCTGCCCGATGTCCCCGCCCTGGTCGCGGGCGCCTTCCGCCACCTGGACGCCGTCGGCACACCCGGCGAGTGGAGCCCCGATGTCTTCGCCGGGCCCTTCACGGTGGACCCCGTTCCTGCCCGGTGGCGCAACGTGCGGGGGACCCCCGGCTGCGTGGGGCTCGCGTGGGGGGACGGCCCGGAGCACCGGGTCTGGGTGCGGTTCGACTCCGTGGGCCGCCCGGCCGAAGGGCGGTGGCGGATCTCGCTGTCCCGGGGGGAACACCCGTACGGAGGGGAAGCCACCGACGCCGGAGTCGTGCGGGTGACCCTTCCCAACGCGGCCGATCCGGGGCCCGACGAGATCTTTCCCGGTGACTCCCTGCTGGTGGAGGTCGACGGACTCGTGCACCGTTTCGAGGTCCTCCTCGACGCGCTGGGCCGCGTGGCCGTGAGCTCGCCGACCGTCCACCGCGTGTTCAGCGTCGTACGTCCGGGCGGGCGCACGGCTGAGGAGGCGGGCGACCTCGGTCCCGTCGCTCCCGTGCCGGGGACCGTGGCCGCTGTCGAGGTCGCTCAGGGCGATACCGTCAGCGCCGGCCAGACGCTGGTCATCCTCGAGGCCATGAAGATGGAGCACCGCATCGTGGCCGACGCGGACGCGGTCGTGGCCGAGGTGCTCGTGGCGCCCGGGCAGGCCGTCGACGCCCACCAGGTCCTCGTCACCTTCGCGTCCGGGGACAGCGATGAGTGAGCGGCGGCCGCTG
The DNA here is from genome assembly GCA_029978705.1 of Actinomycetota bacterium. GTDB lineage: Bacteria > Actinomycetota > Actinomycetes > S36-B12 > CAIWTL01. The sequence goes on along the minus strand of JAPOIY010000028.1, from coordinate 14,646 downwards.
CGGGTGGCGAACTGCTCCGGCTTCTACGGCGACCGGTTGGCAGCGGCCGCGGAGATGGTGCGCGGCGGACCTATCGACGTGCTCACCGGGGACTGGCTGGCCGAACTGACCATGCTGATCCTCGCGCGCCAACGGATGAAGCACGGCGCCGGCAGCGGCTACGCACGCACGTTCCTCCACCAGATGAAGGACGTGCTGGCCGACTGCCTGGAACGCGACATCAAGGTGGTCACCAACGCCGGCGGCCTGGACCCGCAGGGCCTGGCCGACGCGTTGCGGGAACTCGCTGACGTGGCGGGACTCGCGCCGCGCATCGCCGTCGTGACCGGAGACGACCTGGCCGGACGGATGGCGGACCTCGTGGACGCGGGGCAGACCTTCCCCAACCTCGACACCGGCGAGGCCTTCGCCGACCTCGGAGTTCCCGCGCTGGCTGCCAACGCCTACCTGGGTGGAGCCGGGATCACCGCCGCGCTGGCGGCGGGGGCGGACGTCGTGGTCTGCGGCCGGGTCACCGACGCCGCCCTGACTATCGGCCCGGCGGCGTGGTGGCACGGGTGGGACTACGCCACCGACCTCGACCCGTTGGCCGGTGCCCTCGTGGCCGGACACGTCATCGAGTGCGGCGCCCAGGCGACGGGCGGCAACTACTCCTTCTTCACCGACGTGCCCGACATGGACCCCCTCGGGTTCCCGATCGCCGAGGTGGCCGCCAACGGCGACAGCGTCATCACCAAACATGCGGGCACCGGGGGACTGGTCAGCGTCGGGACCGTCACGTCCCAACTGCTCTACGAGATCGGACCCCCGCAGTACGCCAACCCCGACGTCATTGCCGACTTCACCGCGATCCAACTCGCGCAGGTCGGCCGCGACCGGGTGCGGATCTCCGGCAACCGGGGGCTGCCCCCGCCCGACTCCCTCAAGGTGTCCCTGAACTACCTGGGGGGGTTCCGCAACTCCCTCACCCTGGTCCTCACCGGCCTTGGGGTCGTGGACAAGGCGGATCTCGCACTGCGGCAGGTCACGGGTCTGGGTCTGGCGGATGTGGCGGGAGAGCCCTCCGAGGTGGCCGCGCGCAGCACCCTTGATGTGGCCGAACTGTCGGTGCAGCTGGTCGGCGACGACCACGTCGACCCCCCCACCATCGCCGCCGCGCAGTCCCGCCTCGTCATCACCGTCAAGGACCCGGACCCGGTCAAGGTCGGCAAAGCCTTCACCGCCCCGGCGGTGGAGTCAGCGCTGGCGTCCTACCCGGGCATGTTCCCGGCGGCTCCGCCTGCCGACGGCACGCCCTACGGCGTCTTCTGGCCGACGACCATTCCGCGGGACCTCGTCGAGGTAGTGGTGACGGTCGACGGCGAACCGGTCCGTTCCCTGCCGGCGGCGCCCGCTACGACCGCCCCGGCAGCCAGCGAGTGGCACCCACCCGTCCCGGCTGCCTGGCCGAAGTCCGAGGGTCCGACCATTCCGGCCCCCCTCGGCAACCTGGTCGGGGCCCGCAGTGGCGACAAGGGCGGCTGCGCCAACATCGGCCTGTGGGTCCCCGACCCCGCCGAGCCGGAGGCCGTCGCCCTGGCGGCGGGGGAAGTCGACACGATGGTCATCCCCGAGATCCGGACCGGCGCCGACGTCGCCGCCGTCTGGGCCGCGGAGACCGCCCTGGAGGTGGACCCCGTCCTCGAGCGCCGGGCCGACGAGGCGTTCGCGTGGCTCCAGTCGTTCATGCTGCAGCCGGGCACCGTGGCGGCGCTCCTTCCCGAGGCCGCGGACCCGCCGTATCTGGTCGTCGCCCTTCCCAACCTGCGTGCGGTCAACATCGTGAGTAACGGGATCCTCGGACGGGGCGTCAGCGAGAACGCCTCCCTCGACCCGCAGGGGAAGGGCCTCGGCGAGTACGTGCGCGCCCGCGTGGTCCCCCTCCCCGAGCGAGTCCTTCGCGAGGGTGCCGGATGACCGCCGCCACGCGCGAGCCGCGCACCGATCGGGGGCGGCGCACCCGCGACAGCCTCATCTCTGCCGCCCGTACCGTCTTCGAGCGCCAGGGCTTCGCCGCGACCCGGATGGGCGACATCGCTGCGGAGGCCGGGGTGTCCCACGGGACCGTGTACACGTACTTCGACACCAAAGAGGACGTGCTCGAGGCCACCCTGCAGCAACTCATCGACCACTTGCTCGAGTCGATCGGCGGGGCGAACCTCACCGACCCGATGGACCAGATCGCCAATGCCAACGAGCGCTACCTCGGAGCCTTCGCCGAGAACGCGCCCCTGCTGCGCGTCGTCGAGGAGGTGTCCGTCACGGACGCTCGGTTCTCGGCGATCCTGGACGACCTGCGCCGCAGTCATCTGCGCCGCGTCACGGCGCAGATCCGCCGCCAGCAGCGCGAAGGACGGGTGCACCACGACCTGGACCCGCAGACGACCGCCGCCGCGCTGTGCGCCATGGTCGAGGGCTTCTCGCGGCACTGGACCGCGTTCGGCTCGACCCAGGACCCCAATGGCCAGGCCACGCTGACGCTGCTGTGGCAGCGCGCGCTCGGGCTCACACCCGCCGACTCCGCCACCACGACACCGCACCAGGAGGGATCCGATGGAATTCACCGCTGAGCACGAGCAGTTCCGCAAGGTTGTCCGCTCGTTCATCGAGACCGAGATCAACCCGTACGTGGACCAGTGGGAGGAGGACCGCATCTTCCCCGCTCACGAACTGTTCCCCAAACTCGCCGCGATCGGCGCGTTCGGGCTGGAGTACGACGAGGAGTACGGCGGCCAGGGTGCCGACCACAGTTACACCCTCGTGTTCGCCGAGGAACTCGGCTACACCACCCACTGTGCCGGGGTCCCGATGGCCATCGCCGTGCAGGCGAACATGGCCACACCGTCGCTGCACCGGTTCGGCAGCCACGACCTGAAGATGAAGTACCTCAAGCCCGCCATGGAGGGCGAGATGGTCTGCTCGGTGGCGATCTCGGAGCCCGACGCCGGTTCCGACGTCGCGGGGATCCGCACCCGCGCTGTTCGGGACGGCGACGACTGGGTCATCAACGGCCGGAAGATGTGGATCACCAACGGCACCCAGGCCGACTGGATCTGTCTGCTGGCTCGGACCAGCGACGAGGGCGGCTTCCAGGGGATGAGCCAGATCATCGTGCCCACCGACACCCCCGGGTTCAGCGTGGGCCGCAAGATCGAGAAGATGGGCAACCACTCCTCCGACACCGCCGAACTCGTGTTCGAGGACGTGCGCGTGCCCGTCACCAACACCATCGGCGAGATCGGCACCGGTTTCCAGCAGCAGATGATGCAGTTCCAGGACGAGCGCCTCGTCGGCTCCTACATGGCGGCGATGGGCGCACGCCGGGCCCTGGAGCGGACGATCGAGTACCTGCGCATGCGGGAGGCCTTCGGCAAGCCGCTGCTGGCCAACCAGTACCTGCAGTACAACCTCGCCGAGCTCATCGCCGAGGTGGACATGCTCATCGTCTACAACCGGGAGGCGGCCCGCCGCTTCGCCAACGGCGAGAACGTCACGCGCGAGGCCACCATCGCCAAGTTGAAGGTGGGCAAGTTGGCGCGCCAGGTGGCCGACGCGGTCGTGCAGTACCACGGTGGCATGGGCTACGCCGAGGAGAACTGGCCCGCTCGGTACCTGCGGGACGTCCGACTGATCGCCATCGGCGGCGGCGCCGACGAGGTCATGCTGCGCATCCTGTCCCTGCTCGAAGGGATGGGGAAGAAGTGAGCGAGGCGCCTCTCCTGGTCGACGTCGCCGACGGCGTCGCGACGATCACCTTCAACCGCCCGGACGCGCGCAACGCCCTCGACCCCCAGGCGATGACGATGCTGCGCGAGGCCCTGGCCGCCACCGCCGCGGACGATGCCGTGCGTGTCGTCGTCCTCACCGGCACCGGCACGGTGTTCAGCGCGGGAGCGGACCTCAAGGCCGCCCTCAGCGGCGACCCCGCGGGATTCGCGGCTGCAGGTCCGGAGGCCATGGGCGCGCTCCTCGGGGAGATCCAGGACCACCCCAAGCCGACGATCGCCCGCGTCCAAGGGGACGTCTTCGGTGGCGGCAACGGTCTCGTGGCCGCGTGCGACCTCGCCGTGGCCGGCGATCACGTGCGCTTCGCGTTCAGCGAGGTGCGCCTGGGGCTCACCCCGGCGGTCATCTCGGTGGTGTGCCTGCCCAAACTGCACCCGGCCGACGCTGCCGAGCTGTTCCTGACCGGCGAGCGGGTCACGGCGGAGCGGGTCAAAGAGGCCGGCATGATCAACGCAGTGGTGCCCGCGGACGCGCTCGCAGCGACGGTGTCCGGCTGGGTCGAGCAACTGCGCAAGGGCGGCCCGCAGGCACTCGCGGGGACGAAGGAACTGCTGCGGCGGGTGCCGACGTTGAGCCGCGAGGAAGGGTTCGCCTGGACCGCGGAACTGTCCGGGCAGTTCTTCCGCTCCGACGAGGGGATCGAAGGCATGAGCGCCCTGCTGCAGAGACGTCCCGCGTCCTGGGTCCCCGCCACCTGACCCGTCAGGACCAAGCCACCGACGCGATCGGAGAGGTCGCCAACGCCTCGCCGCTGGACGACACCACCTGCGCGCGGTAACGGCCCAGCCCGGGGTTGTAGCCAGTCACGTCGTCGACGACCAAGCCCTTCGAGTTCACCACGAACGAGTCGATCGTCTGCCACGTGACCCGGCCCTTGACCTGCACCCGGACCCTCCGGCCGGGCGACAACTCCGTCGGCTGCACGGTGACGGTGTACGGAACGTTCTCTCCGACCCGCGCCGCGCTCTTGGCGATCGTCAACGTCGGCGACCAAGTGACCTTCTGCCACGTCACGGTCTTCGTCGCGGACTGCGCCAGCAGCGCCCCGGTGCCCGAGCTGCGCACGACCACGCGGTAGCGCTTGGTGCCTTTTCCCGTGGAGGTGAAGGCCGCCTGCGCCAGACCACCCGTGTCGTACCGAGCCGTCTTCACATCGCGCCACATGTTCCCGGCATCCACCTGGAGATGAGCGGCGCGCCCCGCGACTCCGGTCGCCGGGGCGCCCATGGAACGGAAGGTGACGCTCGTCCCCACCATCGCCGTCGTCGGCGTCAGTGACAGGTCCACCGTCGTCTTCCCGGCGGCCGGGGCCGCCGGACGCGCCGCTGCCGGCGCCAGGGGTACGGTGAGGGCCGCGCCGACGAGCAGTGCGGTGGGGACGAGCAAGTACCTCATGACTCCGGAATACGCCTGACGTTCCCCGGCGGGAAGGGCCGAACGTCCTGCCTGCCGCAGTCCTGGGTCCCAAGGGGGTGGTGCGCCACCGGCCCCGGGCGTATACGTGAAGTATGGGCAGTCGTCATGAGGACGGCGCCGACCTGCTGATCGACGTGCGTCACCTCCGCAAGACCTTCGGCAGAACCGTCGCGCTGGCGGACGTAGACCTCCGGGTCCGAGAGGGCGAGATCCACGCCTTCCTGGGACCCAACGGGGCGGGCAAGACGACGACGTTACGGGTCCTCCTCGGCCTCCTGCGGGCTGACGCCGGCTCCCTAAGCGTCCTCCGCATGGATCCCTGGCGCGACGTGGCGACGCTGCACCGCAACGTCGCCTACGTGCCCGGCGATGTGGCGTTGTGGCCCAACCTCACCGGCGGGGAGATCATCCACCTACTGGTATCCCTACGAGGTCCCGTCGACCAGCACCGGGTCGACATCCTCGTCGAGCGGTTCGACCTCGACCCGACCTGCAATGGGCGGTCCTACTCCAAGGGAAACCGCCAGAAGGTCGCCCTGATCTCGGCGCTGGCCAGCGACGTCGCCCTGTACCTCCTGGACGAACCGACGTCGGGCCTCGATCCCCTCAAGGAGGAGGAGTTCCGCCGGTGTGTCCGGGAACTGCGCGACGCGGGCCGCGGGGTGCTGCTCAGTTCCCACATCCTCAGCGAGGCGGAGGCCGTCAGCGACCGCGTCAGCATCATCCGCAACGGTGTGATCGTCGAGTCCGGAACCCTCGCGGAGATGCGGCATCTGTCCCGCACCGCCGTTCGCGCCCAGGTGCGCACCCTCCCGGACATCAGCCACCTGCCGGGTGTCCACGACGTGTCCGTGGGAGAGGGCGAGGTACGCGCCCACGTAGACGCGGCGGCCATGGCCGACTTCATGGCGCGGCTGTCCGAGGGCGGGATCGTCAGCCTGGCCAGCCAGCCGCCCACCCTGGAGGAACTCTTCCTGCAGCACTACGCGGACGGTGCGGCATGACCGTCACCTCGAGCGCCCCACCGCGCGCACCGGCCTCACCCCCCGGTGCGCAGCGGGACGGATCCCTGCGGGGCACCGGGGCACTGCTGCGGCTGGCCCTGCGCCGGGACCGCATCCTGCTCCCGGTATGGCTGCTCGGCTTCGCTGCCATCCCCCTGTTCAGTGCCGCCGCCACCCGTGACCTCTACCCCACCGAGCAGTCGTTGGCGGCGGCTGCCGAGGCCGTCAACGCCACTGCCGCGCTCGTGGCGTTGTACGGCAAGATCTACGTCGCCACCTCCTTGGGCGCGGTCTCCCTGATCAAGATGACGGCGTTCGGCGCCGCGCTGGTCGCTGTGCTGTTCACGTTCCTCACCGTTCGGCACACCCGCGCCGAGGAGGAGAGTGGCCGACTCGAACTGGTCGCCGCCGGGGCGGTGGGCCGAGCTGCCCCCCTGTGGGCTGCGGTCGTCGAGGGTGTCCTGGCCGCCACAGCGCTGGCAGCCCTGACCACCGCCGGTCTCATCGCCGTCGGCCTTCCGACCGCCGGGTCCGTGGCCTTCGGTCTGGGCTGGGGCTGCAGTGCCGTCGCCTTCACCGCTATCGCCGCGGTGGCGGCCCAAGTGGCCACGTCGGCGCGCGCCGCCCTGGGTCTGGGGCTGCTGGCAGTGGGCGCCGCGTATGCCCTCCGGGCGGTCGGCGACCTGGCCGCCGGCGACCCGGGGGTACTGTCCTGGCTCTCGCCCATCGGGTGGAGCCAGCAGATCCGTCCCTTCGCCGGCGACCGGTGGGGGGTGCTGCTGATCCCGGTCGTCGGCGCTGTGGCGATGACGGCGCTGGCGTTCGTCCTGCGGGCGCACCGCGACCTCGGGTCCGGCCTCCTGCCGGAGCGGCCCGGGCCGCCCGTCGGTCACATCGCGGGCACCCCCACGCTGGCGTGGCGGCTCCTGCGCGGTTCGTGGGAGGTATGGATCGTGGCAGCGGCCGCCATGGGCGCGCTCCTCGGGTCTGCGGCCCACAACGTCTCCGGCTTCTTCGACTCCCCGGAGATGGCGCGCTACCTGGTGATGCTCGGCGGCGAGCAGGGGCTGACCGATGCGTTCCTGGCCGCAGAGGTGACGCTCATGGGGGTCATCGTCGCGGCGTTCGGGATCGCAACGGTGATCCGGCTGCGCACGGAGGAATCAGCGGGGCACGCCGAACTCCTACTAGGGGGTGGGGCCACCCGGCTGCGGTGGGCGGCGTCCTTTCTCACCGTAGCCCTGCTCGGCTCGGCGGCGATCGCTGTCGTCGCCGGGGCCGCCATCGGGGTGAGCCACGGGCTGGCCGTCGGCGACCCCGCCTTCCAGATGGTGCGAATGACGGGCGCGGCGCTGGCCCAGGTCCCGGCCATGTGGGTCATGGTCGGGCTGACCTTCGTGGTCTTCGCGTGGGTACCCCGGGCGGTCTCCCTCGTGTGGGGGCTGTACGTCGTCTTCATCCTGCTCGGCGAATTCGGTGAGTTGTGGGGAGTGCCCGACTGGGCGCTCGACGTGTCACCGTTCTCGCACAGTCCCACTGTCCCCGGCGGCGACGTCTCCGCGGTCACCCTCGTGCTGCTGCTTGCGGTCGCCGCGGTTCTGGTTGCGGTCGGTCTGCTCGGCTGGCGGCGTCGCGACCTGCATCCCTGACCCGCGCAGCGGCCGACCCGGCCTGCAGGACGCGCGTCAGCCGCCTAGAGTTCTCACGTGTCCACGTCGACCGAGACCTCCGGCGGGGCGGGACCATCCCGCACAGCCACGGTCGTCACGGCTTTCCTGGCCCTGGCTGCCAGTTACGTCACTCTGGGCAGTTTCGAGTTCGTCCTGGTGGCCATGCAGACGGACCTGGGGTTCTCAGTTGACAGCGCCAACGCATTGACGTTCCTCCCCGCAGCCGCATCCCTGCTCGTGGTGTTCATCGCCGGAGCGTTGGGCGACCGGTGGGGAGCGCGCCGCATGCTGGTCCTTGCGGTCATGGGCTACATCCTGGGTGCAGCCGTGGTGGGGCTTGCCCCGACGCTGACCTGGGTAACCGTCGGACGCGTCCTCGATGGGGCAGCAGGAGCCGCCATGGCCATCGTGGCCCTGTCGGTCCTGAACTCCACCGTGACCGAGCCCCGGCAACGGGCCCGCGTCTTCGCCGGCTACGCCGCGATCATCCCGGCGGTCTTCATGATCGCGCCGTCGATGTCGGCCCTCGTCGTGCAATGGGTCGGATGGCGGGCCGGAGTCGTGCCCTGGATCGTGCTGGGGTGCATCACCGTGGTGGCGACCGTTCGGTTCATCCCGCACCAGCCGGGCGACGGCGGTGGAGAGATCATCACCCCCGCTCTCGCCGGACTGGCCCTGGCCGGGGCCGCGTTCGCCGTCTCGAACCTCGCCACCAGTCTGAGAGACGCTGCGGTCGCCGCCGGGATCGCAGTTGTCTCACTTCTGGCGTTCGTGATCGTGCGGAGGCGCACCTCGAATCCCGCCCTCGATCTGACGTGGTGCCGACAGCGGGGTATGGGAATTCTGCTCGTGGCACTGGCCGTGTCCTCGATGCCGAACCTCTTCTTCTACACCGACCTGCTGCTGCAGTATCGCTACAACGAGCCACTGGTGAAGATCGCGCTGCTGCTCATCATCGTCCAGGTCTTCGGTGTCGTGGGAGGTCTGCTGTCCGCGCCGGTGAGCCAGCGGCTGGGGCCGCCACGATCGGCCCTGATCGCGCTCCTGGCCTGCGCTGTGACAAGTCTGGCCACCCTCCTGGTGACCCCCCACGCGCCTATCTGGGTACCCGTAGCCGCCCTCGCGGTGAGTGCTCTGCCCGTCGCCTTCGTCGTCGGTCCCATCACCGAGACCCTCATGGACCGCGCCCCCGCGCATGCCTCAGGCTCTGCGTCCTCGGTCCGCAAGGCGACCACGGCAGTGGGTCGGGTAGTGGGGGGTGCCGTCGTCGGAGCCCTCAGTTTCGGGGCCTTCCAGCGCGATATGACAGACATCCTCAGCGCCCAGGGACTCCCCGCCCAGGAGGCGGAATTGATCGCCACTCAGATCCGGAACGGCGCCGTCGTCGATGACCTGGCGGTCGGTATTCCGCGGCACGATATCCAGCAGTTGCTCATCGCCAAGGGCTCCGCCCTGCTGGAGGCCCAGTCCACGGCCTTCGTCACGATGGGGGTCGTCTCGGCCGCCCTCTTCCTCCTGTCGGCCGTCCTCATGTGGCTGTACATCCGCCGCACGAGAGGCGCGCTGCTCTAGCACGGGATTCTGCCCTCTCCCGACCCGATCGGCCGCGTTCCCCAGAGCAGGGATACGACAGGATCGTCGCCCGCGGAGCCGCGGACGGTGTCTAATAGCACCGTGGGAAAGACTGTGATGGTCGTCGAGGACGAGCCGGAGATCCGCCTGGTCCTCAGTACGTACTTGGAGGACGAGGGCTACCGCGTCGTCGAGGCCGAGACCGGTGAGCAGGCGCTGAGCCTGTCGTTGGACGAGACGCCCGACGTCGTCCTGGTCGATCTTCGCCTTCCGGGCATCCACGGCCTGGACGTGGTGCGGTCCCTGCGCGCGACCAGTTCCGTGCCCATCATCGTGGTCACCGCTCAGGCGGACAGCCATGACGTCGTCGCCGGGCTGGAGGCCGGAGCCGACGACTACGTGACCAAACCCTTCGTGCCGAAGGAGCTCGGTGCCCGCATCCGGGCCCAACTGCGGCGCAACGCCAGCGAGGCGGGGGAACCCCAGCAGGACATCATCGCGTGCGGTCCTATCGTGATCCGGCCCGAGACCGCCGAGGCGTTCAAGGACGGCGAGCCGCTGGCCCTGTCCCGCACCGAGTTCAAGGTGCTGCAGGAACTCATCCTCGCCGGTGGTCGGATCCTGTCCCGCGACGATCTCCTGCGCCGCGTGTGGGGCTACGGAAACGCCGGCGACGGTCGGGTCGTGGACAACCTCATCTACCGGCTCCGGTCGAAACTCGAGGTCGACGCAGCCGAGCCGATGCACCTGGTCACGGTCCGCGGATTCGGATACCGCCTCAAGCCGTGAGCCGGCGCAAGTGGTTCGGCCGTCGGGCCGGCCTCGCCAACCGTGTCGCCGTGGCGTTCGCGTTCATCTCCATGGTGGTCGCTCTCGTCGTGTCCGGTGCTACGTACTTCGGCGCTCGGCTCTACCTCGTGCAGCAGCGCGAGGACGCCGCTCTCAACCGCGCCCTCATCGACGCGCGCATCCTGGACGCCGACCTCGCCCGCGGCCAGCGGCCGGGCAAGGCCCTGGAGGCGCTGCCCGAGACCGAGGACTCCCAGAAACTCCTGCAGGTGGAGGGCGTCTGGTACTCCTCCAACGTCACCGTGTCGCCGCGGGAACTGCCGCCGGAACTGGTGGAGATGCCCGGGGGCGCCGGCGCCCTGCAACGGTTCAGCGCCTCCAACGGCGAGACGTACCTCGCGGTTCGCGTGCCGGTGACCGGCGGGGTGTTCATCGAGGTCTTCTCGTTCAAGGAACTGAACTCCGCCCTGGCGATCCTGGGGTGGGTCCTCGTGGCGGCCTCGATCGCCGCCTTCGTGGTGGGAGGGGGGGTCGGACGGGCCGCCGGCAAACGCCTCGTCAGCCCGCTGACCGACCTCGCCGACGGGGCCCGCCACATCACCGCCGGCGACCTGAAGGCCCGGGTGGCCGTGCCCGACGACCCCGATATGGCGGCGATCTCGGTGGCCTTCAACGACATGGCCGATGCGGTCGAGGACCGGCTCGAGCGGGAGCGGCGGTTCTCGGCCAACGTCTCCCACGAGTTGCGGTCCCCGCTGACGGGCATCATGGGCACCGCCGACCTGCTGGAGAGCCGACTCGACCGCCTCCCCAAGCGGGAGGCGACCCTGGTCGAGGCGCTCAACCGCCAGGTCCGCCGCTTCAGCGCCACCGTGCTGGACCTCCTGGAGATCTCGCGGATCGGTGGGGACCAGCTGGTGCAGGTCGAGCAGATCGACATCGGCTTGCTCATCGACGAGTTGCTGTCGGGTCGGGGGCTGGACCCCGAAGTCCGGCGAGGGGACGAGGTGAGGCTGCTGACCGACCCGCGCCGTTTCGAACGCGTCGTGGGCAACCTCATCGACAACGCGCAGCGCCACGGGGAGGGACTGACCGACCTTGTGGTGGAGCAGACCGACACCGGGCTGCGCCTCACCGTGGACGACGCCGGCCCGGGAATCCCCCCGGACCTCGCCGGCCAGATCTTCGAGCCGTTTGCCCGCGGTGAGTCGACCTCTCCGGACGGGGCGGGCCTCGGGCTGGCCATCGTGCGGGAACAGGTGCGACTGCTCGGTGGCAACGTCGAGGTGGCCAAGTCCGACCAGGGCGGGGCGCGCTTCATCGTGGACATCCCCGACCGGGGGCGGCTATGAGACCGGCCCTTCTGCTCCTCGCCGCTCTCGCGGTCCTGCTCACGGCCTGCGGGGTCGGCCCGGAGAGCGCCCCCCGCGCGTTGCCGGTCGGCGCCGACCAGGAGGCGGCTCCTGCGGAGAAGGGCAACCGCGCCGGCGTCATCGAGGCGCTCTGGTTCGTCGTCGACGACCATCTGGTGCCGGTGAACCGCACGACCGAGTCGCCCCCCACCGACGAGGACAAGATCCGGTCCCTGGAGGCCGGCCCCACCGCCTCCGAGGCGGCCCAGGGCATGCGGACCGCGTTGACTCCGGTACTCCCCGACCAGCCGCTGGTGGCGACCGCGGAGTCGCAGGGCATCCCGGTCGCGGTCCAGCCCGAACAGAGCGCCGTGGCGCTGAACACGGCCTTCAGCCGGCTGCCCAGCCAGGAGCAGCTCCTGGTGCTGGGGCAGGTGGTGCTCACCCTGTCGGACAGCCCCGGGTCGAGCATCGTGTTCGTGGACGAGGAGGGCACGCCGGTCGGTGTACCGCTACCCAGCGGGCGCCTCACCAGCGAACCCGTCACGGCCGCCGACTTCGCGCCCCTGATCGAGAGTTGAGCCTCCTACACTTGTCGCTGACAGGTGGGTTGTCCGAGCGGCCTAAGGATCTCGTCTTGAAAACGAGTGGGGTGTAACAGCCCCCCAGGGTTCGAATCCCTGACCCACCGCACTGCCGTTGCCGGGGTGAGTGCGCGGCGCTCACTGGCTAAGGTCGGGGCATGACCGTTCGCAAAGTCGCCCTGCTCACCGCCGGGGGCCTCGCCCCCTGCCTGTCCGCCGCCGTCGGAGGCCTCATCCAGCGCTACACGGAGGTCGATCCGAGCATCGAGATCATCGCCTACCGCAACGGCTACCACGGCCTGCTGTTGGGCAACTCGATTCCCGTCACGCAGGCGGTCCGCGACCACGCGGCGGTCCTCGACCGCTTCGGGGGCAGCCCGATCGGCAACAGCCGCGTGAAACTGACCAACGTCGCCGACTGTGTCTCGCGTGGTCTGGTCCAGGAGGGTCAGGACCCACTCAAGGAGGCGGCCGACCAGCTCACCCGGGACGGGGTGGACGTGCTGCACACCATCGGCGGTGACGACACCAACACCACAGCAGCTGACCTCGCCGCCTACCTGCACGAGAACGACTACGAACTGACGGTGGTGGGGCTGCCCAAGACCATCGACAACGACGTGGTGCCCATCAAGCAGACGCTGGGAGCCTGGACCGCGGCCGAGATGGGTGCCCTGTTCGCCCGCGACATCGTCGCGGAGCACTCCGCCAATCCGCGCGCTCTGGTCATTCACGAGGTGATGGGCCGCAATTGCGGCTGGCTGACCGCGCAGACGGCGCTGGAGTACCGCAAGTGGCTGGCCGACCAGACGTGGGTACCCGAGATCGGTCTGTCGGAGCGGGCGTGGGACGTGCATGCCGTGTACGTGCCGGAGATGGAGATCGACCTGGCCGCCGAGGCCACGCGCCTGAAAGGGGTCATGGACGAAGTCGGCAACGTCAATATCTTCCTGTCGGAGGGAGCCGGGGTCGACAGCATCGTCGCCGAGTTGGAGGCCGCCGGACAGGAGGTGCCCCGCGACGCCTTCGGACACGTGAAGCTCGACAAGATCAACCCGGGCCAGTGGTTCGGCTCCCGGTTCTCCGGGATGATCGACGCGGAGAAGACCCAGGTCTGGAAGTCCGGGTACTTCGCCCGCTCAGCCGCCGCCAATCCGGCCGACCTCGCCCTCATCAAGCAGTGCACCGACCTGGCCGTCGACGCCGCACTGCGGGGGGAAAGCGGGGTCACCGGTCAGGACCTCGAGCGCAAGGACGAACTGCGGGTCATCGAGTTCCCCCGGATCAAGGGTGCGCGTCCCTTCGACATCGACACCCCCGACTTCACGCGCATGTTGGCGGAGATCGGACAGCCGAAGGGCAAGAAGGTCGCCACCGGTCACTGACGGCGCGGCGATGATCCGGTCCCAGGTGTGGCAGATCGGGGGCGGCATCGCCTGCGTGGCGGGCGTCTCCGTCGGTATCGGGATGACGGCACCGCACTGGCCGCGGGCCTGGCTGGACCGAGACCGGGGGCCGCTGCGCCTCACGCGGTTCGACACCCGGAGCGGGTGGGAGCGGGTGGGCGTGAGGTGGTGGAAACGCCGCTTCCCGGACGGCGGCCAGTGGGCCGGCGGGCAGTCCAAGTCCCTCCTGCCGCGGCTCGACGACCCGGCTGCCGTCCAGCGTTACATCGAGGAGACCCGGCGCGCGGAATGGGTGCACTGGCTGGCCAACCTGGGAGTGGTGCCGATCGCCGTGTTCGCCGACTGGTGGATCGTCCTGGGGTTTGCCGTGATCACCGTCGTCGTGAACGGCATCGCCATCATGATCGTGCGCTACAACCGGTTACGGCTCCTCGAGTCGGTCGCTAGTCTCACGGCATGCCCGACACCTCCCTGACGAACGCACAGAAGCTCGCGCGGATCGACGAGTTCGACGCACGCCCGGGGGGCGGCCTGTTCCAGTCGCTGCTCCTGCGCATCGGTCCGCAGCCCTGGTTCATCAGCTGGTACCGCCGGCTCGGCCCCAAGATCGACCCTGCGCTGAGCCGCGTGCGCGACGGCGCGTTGATGAAGTCCCTCTACGGGTTGCCCGGCATGGTGATCCACACGACGGGCGCCAAGTCCGGCAAGCCGCGCAGCAACCCGCTGCTCTACGCCCGGGACGGCCGCGACTTCATCGTGGTGGGCACCAACTTCGGCCAGCCCAAACACCCCGCGTGGACCGCCAATCTGCTGGCGCACCCGGATGCGGCCGTTGAGGTGGCCGGTGTCACCCTCCCGGTACACGCGGAACTCATCGAGGGCGACGACTGGGACACGACCTTCGAGCGCCTGGTGCGCGTCTACCCCGGGTACGCGTTGTACCTGGAGCGCCGCGGCGACCTGCCGCCGCGCCTGTTCCGCCTGACCCCGAAACCCTGACCGCACACCTGCCCCGTGCGGGGCACGTG
>JAPOIY010000002.1 GCA_029978705.1 Actinomycetota bacterium | reverse complement strand
GACGCCGTTGGCGACTGCCAGGGCGGCGACAGGGCCGCCGGGGTTGGGGTTCCACGATCTGAGGGTGCCGTCGGTGTTGATGGCGGCCAAGTACTTGCGAGAGACGCTCGACCCGCAACTGCTGCCGGAGCCGCACAGGGTGGTGAATCCGCCGCCCGCGTAGACGACGCCGTTGGCGACCGCGAGACTGGTGACGGTGATGTCGGCGTTGGGGTTCCAGGAGGTGAGGGTGCCGTCGGTGTTGATGGCCGCCAGCCGGTTGCGGGTGACGGCGTTCTGGTCACAGCTGCTGCCGGGGCCGCACATGGTGGTGAAAGAGCCGCCGGCGTAGACGACGCCGTTGGCGACTGCCAGGGCGGCGACAGGGCCGCCGGGGTTGGGGTTCCACGATGTCAATGCGCCGGTGGTGTCGATGGCAGCCAACCGGTTGCGGGTGACGGTGGTCCCGACCACAGAGAAGGACCCGCCGACATAGATCTTGTTCCCGTCCGTCGCCACCGCTGCAGCAGCCGCTCCCACGTTGGGGTCCCATGACGCCAGGGAGCCGTCACTGCCGAAGGCGGCCAAGTACTTGCGGGGGACGGAGCTCGCCCCACAGCTGCTGATGACACTGTTGGGGGACGTGCCGCACACGGAGGTGAAATCGCCGGCGACGTAGACCGTGGTGCCGACGACGGTCAACCCCTTGGCCTGGTTGCTCAGGGTCGGGTTCCACGCTGCGGTGGTCCCGTCGGAGGTGTTGATCGCCCCCGCCGAGTACCGATCGGTGCCGTTGATCGCCGTCATGTCCCCGCCGACGTAGAGGGTTGCTCCGTCACCGGAGAGCGCCATGGTCCGCACCGTGCCAACGGCTCCTCCGGTGGTGGTGACGTCGGGGGCCCAATTGACGATGGTGCCGTCGGTGCCGACCGCGGCGACGGCCTTCCGGCTGACGGTGGTGCCCACGCAGCCGGCGGCTGAGTCGCAGATCGAGGTGAATCTCCCTCCGACGTAAACCCGGGAGCCCGAGATGGCGAGCGACTGCACCCAAGCGCCCGACCCGTTGGGGGTGGGGTGCCAGGCGGCCAGGGTCCCGTCGGGGTTGATCGCGGCCAGGTACTCCCGCGGTTGGGCCGTCTGGTCGCAACTGCTGCCCGAGCCGCACAGGGTGCTGAAAACGCCGCCGGCGTAGACGATGCCGTCGGCGACGGCGAGGGCGTTGACGTCGCCGTTGGCGTTGGGGTTCCAGGTCGTGAGGGTGCCGTCGGGGTTGATGGCGGCCATCCGGCTGCGGGTGACGCTCGACCCGCAACTGCTCCCGGCGCCGCACATCGTGGTGAAGAAACCGCCGACATAGACGACGCCGTTGGCGACCGCGAGCGTGTTGACATCGCTGTCGGCGGCGGGGTTCCAGTTCGCGTCCAGGGATCCGTCGGACCGGATGTGGGCCAAGCGGCTGCGGGTCACTCCGTCCACCGCGGAGAAGGAGCCGCCGATGTACCAGCCCCCGGACCCGTCACTGACCGCAGCCTTCACGGCGCCTCTCACCTGCGGGAAGGTGCGGTCCACGTTCGCGCTGGTCGGGTCCAGCACCGCGCCGCCGCCGGTCTGCGGCCCCCACCCGGTGAAGGACCCTCCCAGATAGGTCGTGCCATCGGCGCCCTGGGCCATCGCGGAGACGGAGTTGTTGGGTCCGTCCACGATCCGTTGCACCGACGCCGCCGCCGGTGCAGGCGCAGTCACGGTCAGACCCGTGATCGTCACCAGGGCCGCGGCGATCGGCACGAGAGCACGCGCCCGGAGCACACTGTCGGGCATGACCACCATCCGTCCCGGGAGACCAACGGACTTCCGGGATCCCCGGGCGAAATCCGACCCACCGCCCCACTGAAGAGCCAGCGCGCCCGCCCAGTATGCCGTGCTACGTTTTCTAGAATCACTCAATACGCGCTCAAGAAGTCATCTCCGTCTTTCCGGGAGGGTGCCTCCGGTCGGGGGTCCGGGAGCGGGCAACCGAGGTTCGGTGCCCAGTAGTGTGGCCGCGTCCACGACCCCGGAGGATTCCGAAGATGCGTTACCTGTCACTGCTCGTCGGCACTCTCGTGGCCGCGATCCTGGCTGCGGTCGGTGCGGTGACGCCTGCCGCCACCGGTGCGGCCACGGGGTCGTACATCTACGGCATCGATGACAGCAACCGGATCTGGGAGGCCGACCCCGTCACCAAGGCCCTGTCGATGGTCAACGACACGGGGTTGGCGGGCAGCACCGTCTCCAACTCGCTGGCCTACGACACCGGACGCGACCAGTTCTTCTTCATGTACAGCGGGAGCACCGCCGCGTTCCAGAACTCGCTGGTGTTCTGGGACCGCACCGGCACAGGTCTCAGTTCGTTGCGCAAGGTGGCGACCTTCGCGGAGATGGGCATCGCCGGCGACCCCGCCAACGCATCGTTCTACGCCAACTCCTACTGGTTCATGGGATCCGGCAACAGCACCCTCACCCAGATCAAGCTGACCTACGGGGCCGATGACAAACCCAACGGCATCACGAAGATCACCCACAACCTGGCCACCTACGCGGCACCGCGCTACCCGGGGGGTCTGAACTGGGGCGACATCGCCATCACCGGGGCCGGGCAGTTGTACGGCGTCAGTACCTCGGGAGCCTTCTTCGCACTCGACCTGACGAAGCTCGGCGACACCAGCCAGTCCCTCTACACGTCGATCGCGTCCGGTGTGGGGTCCCGCCAGATCTCCTTCAATCCCGACTTCTCGGTGCTGTACGCGCAGAACTACGACGATGGCAAGTGGTCGACGCTGGACCTCGCGAACGGAACCCAGACCCCCGTCGACTTCATCACCCTGCCGCAGAACAACAAAGGCTTTCGGGACCTCGGGGGGGCGGCCGACACCCGGGCAGCGCAGTTGACCCTCACCAAGACCGCCGACCGGCAGGACTTCTCCGCCGTGGGCCAGGTCCTCACCTACACCCTGACCGCGACCAACTCGGGGGCCCTGAACCTCAACTCCGTCACCGTGTCCGACCCCATGCTGGCGGACCTGTCCTGCACCCCGGCCATCCCGGCCACCCTGGGCCCGGGTGCGGCGATCACCTGCACCGGAACGCACACGGTCACCCAGGCGGACCTCGATGCGGGCAAGGTCGAGAACACCGCGACCGCCAGCGCCAAGGACCCCGGTGGCGCCGATGTGGTCGCCGATGCCACCCTCCTCGTGCCCGGGACCCGGACCCCGGCCCTGGAACTGACCAAGAGGGCCACCCCGGCGGAGATCGAGGAGAAGGGCGACCAGATCAAGTACGTGCTCGTGGCCCTCGTCGGAAATGTCACGTTGACCGGTGTGACCATCTCCGACCCGTCGCTGGACGGTGACCTCACCTGTACCCCGGAGGTACCGGCCACCGTGGCACCCGACGCCCGCGTGCGCTGTGTCGGCACGTACCGCGCCACCGCCGCCGACATCGAGGCAGGCCGCATCGTCAACACCGCAACGGCCACCGGCACAGACCCTGACGGCAACGTGGTCAGGGCGATAGATCGCGCTGTCGTCCGGGTCAAGACACCCCTGACGGTGGTGGCCCGCGACGAGGGGGACAGACTCGTCCCCGGGAATCGTGTCCTCCTGGTCGAGTCCAGCACTCCGGGCGACGGTGTCGTCGTCGCCCGTTCGGAGTGCCTCGTCAAGGGGCACCGGGTGCGCGGCCAGAGAGCTGACACCTTCTGCGGCTCCCGGGTGGTGCGCAAATCCGGCACGGTGCGCGTCAGCGCGAAGCCGACCTGTACCTCTGGCGTGAAGATCCGCGTGCGCACTGCCGCCAAGACGAAGGGTCGCGCCCGCAACTCCTGGGTGGGCACGTGGAAGGTGGCGCGGAAGCCGCGCATTGTGTGCACCCTGCACGGAACGGGCTGACCGCCCAGCCCCACCGCGCGCCCTGTCCGGGACCTGCGACCCTCGATGCGGGACTCAGGTCCCGGCCGGTGTGCCCCGATCCGGCCTAGCCTGGAAGTGGGTGGCACCCGGCCTGCGGGCCGTGACTGAGGGGGTTGAGATGAAGAAGGCACTCACGGCTGCGCTCGCGGCCGCCGCGATGTTGGTTCCGATCGGAGTTCCCGCGACAGCGCAGGCTGCACCGGACGGGGACCGGGCGTACCTGGCCGGTCGGTACCTGTACATGGTCCGGGATGTGCAGTTCGACGGGTCGATCTACACCGGGCGTTTCACGGTGATGGCGAAGAGCGGCCGGCACGTGGTCGGCGCGTACGGCATGTTCTACTCCGAGGCCCGCTGCCTGACCGGCAAGGTCAAGGGGTTCCCGCCCCATCGGTGGCTCGTCGGCACCTTCCCGGGCTTCTGGTACGGCGACGAGTGGATCCCGGCCCAGTCGCTCAGCGCCAAGTGGGTCGGATACGGCGACTATCAGCGGATGAAGGGCTGGTCCACGGTCACCGCCGACGAGCTCTACGACCTGTCCGGTGGGGGAGTGGACGGGACGATCATCGAGACCATCTGCGCCTGAGCGGGGTCACTCCTTGTCGGAGTCGTCGGTGTCCAGGTTGCGCAGGATGTCGGCGAACTGGCGCCCCGGCTCCTCCGGTTCGGACGAGCCGGTCACCAGGCCCTCGAGCCATCGCAGGGTCTGGGTACCGGGCTGGGAGTCGGGCATGCCGCAAGTCTGCGCCGTGCTCGGTCCCACCCGGCCCCACGACACACCCCCGTGGCGAAGGTCACGTGACTGCATACCTGCCCCGTCCGGGGCAGGTATGCAGTCCGGGAGAGGGTGTTCTGCGGTTCTGGGGCAGGTCTGTGGTCACCTCCGCGGTGGCGCTTCCCGATCCGAGAGGGAGGAGGGCTGCAGCCCGCGTCCCTGTCGGACCCCTGTGGTGACCTGAGGTATGGCAGCGCAGCCGTCCTCGCAGCAGTCCGTGGAGCAGCCGTGCGCGGATTGGGGCGGCCGGTCGTTTCCCGACATCGCGTGGGAGCGGTTCCGCCCGGAGTGGACTCAGGGGGGGTGGTGGGAAGCGGAGTTGCGGGCCGAGGTGCGGGCCCTGCTGTTCGAGGCCGCGGGTCCGCGGTTGCAGCAGCGTCTGGTGGATCTGGCCGCGGGGGACGCCGCGGCGGGCTATCCGCCGGGCGAGTGCCCACATCCGCATTACGCGCCCAGTGTCGGGGAGCGGGTGGGTGTTGTGGGGGCGCCGTGTGCGTGTCAGGTGGTGGTCGTGGCGGCGTGGGCGGCGGTGGCGTCGTGGACAGCGGCGCGTGCTGATCAGGCGGTGGTGGAGGTGACGGGGGCTGAGCCGGTGGAACAGGCGCTGGTTGGTGATCGTGTCGACCTGGGTGTGGTGATCGACCCGGCGGTCGAGGAACTTGCTGCCGCACTGCGGATGTCTCCGGCGGGGATGCGTTACCGCCTGGATGGTTTGCGCCGAGTGGCGGCGCTGCCGCGGCTGCCTGCGGCGGTGCTGTGTGGTGGCGTGCCGGGGTGGCAGGCGCACCAACTGGCCACGGATCTGCGCCATCTGTCCCGCGCCGACCGGGCGCGGGTCGTCGACGTGCTGCTGGACCGGGTGGAGCGCCGCCGCGCGTCCGGCGTGCGGGACTGGACCGGGACCGAACTGCGGGCTCAGGCCAAACGGATCGCCGCGCGGCTGGATCTGGACCTGGCCGCACGGCGTCGGGACTGCCATGCCCGCCGCGGGGTGCGGTTGCGGCTGCATGGCCAGGGGTTCGCCACTCTGGCTGCCGACCTGACCGATGATGTGGCCACCGGCATCTTCCACCGGCTGACCGCGTTGGCCGCGGGGGTCCCCGCCGATAGCCACGACCCCGACGACGAGGGACAACCCCGCAGCCTGGAGCAGCGCCGCGCGGACGTGTTCACCGACCTGCTGCTCGCCAGCCCCACCGCTGCCACGCCGGCGGGGAGTGGGGAGGTGGCAGTGGTCATCGACGCCGCAGCGTTGCTGGCCCTGGCCGAGGAACCCGGCCACCTGCCCGGCTGCGGGCCGGTTCCCGCCGACGTCGCCCGCGCCTTGGCCGCCGACCTCCCCTGGCGGGCATGGCTGACGCGCGCGACGGCGGCCGGCACCCAGGTCGTGGCCACCAGCCCCGGCACCTACCGTCCGCCCGCGGCGTTGGCGCGACTGATCCGGGCCCGCGAACCCCACTGCCGCATGCCCGGATGCCGCAGCCGCGCCGTCGACCTCGACCACGTCATCCCGTTCCCGCGCGGCCGAACCACCCCCGCCAACCTCGGACCCCTCTGCCGCCGCCACCACCGACTGAAAACCCACACCCGCTGGACCCAGACCACCGACAGCGACGACGATGACGGGCCCACCACCTGGACCTGGACCACCCCCACCGGTATGACCTACACCGACACCCCCGAACCACTCCTGGACTGAGGCATGCGTCTGGGCCGCATCTGGTGCCAGCGCGCACGCTTCACGCTAGGTTCGCCGTGTGCCGTCATCCGGCGGCCGGAGCCAAGGGAGTTGTCTATGAGTGAGCAGGACGAGGCTGGCATCGACATCGTCGAGTCCGTCAGCGAAGGCATCACGGGCGACGGGGAGATCGTGACCGACGACGTCGTGGCCGCCATCGACGAGGAGAGCGGTGACGCCATCGTCGACGAGCTGGTGACCGTGGAGTCCCCGGACGGCAGTGTCGTGTCCGAAGAGGTCATCACGGCCGTCAGCGGCGTGGATGGGTCGGCTGAGGTACTGTCCGACACAGTCGCGTCGATGGATTCGGACGGCAACATCGAGATTGCCGAACTCGTCGACGACGACTCGGACGCCTGACGGAACGACCTGACACGAACGAGGGGTGAAGGTGCGATGGATCCGGTGACGGACGCCGCCAATCAGACGAAGACCCTGGACGTCTCGGCGAGAGCCGGGGCGCTCCTCGCCGCGTACTCGGCGGGTTCATCCACCCAACCCAACCTCCTCACGCGGGGCACCCTCGATCAGGCGCTCATCACGGGCGCCGCCACCGTCGTGGCTTACGGGTGGGGCATCTCCACCCACTCCTTCCTGCGCTCCATCGCGAACCGCCTGCCGATGCGCAGCGAGATCGCCTCCGGTCTGCTGGTCGACGCGGCGACGGCGGCGGCCGGATACGGCGCCTACCGGGCCCTGTCCTACCGCCGCAACGAGTCGTGGCGGCGCGCGTTGGGCCGGCTCGTGGCCCAGAGCACGGCGGCAGCAGCCACAGCGGGCGTCGGCGCCGACGTGCTCGAGGTGGGCAAAGGTAGATCGATCAACCGGGTGGCCGCTATCGGCGCGACCGTCGCCACCGGGCTCGGCGCGTGGGCCCGGACCAAGTCCGGACGCGCCCAGGTCGGCTCCCTGCTGCCCGATGGCACCTACTTCGAGGACACCACCCGATCGATCGACAGCGCGAAGGCCACCGGTCTGGCTGCGGTGGCTGCCCTCTCAATCTACGGCCTGTCCAACCTCGAGTCCTCCCTGTCGACGACCTTCTCCAAGGCGGCGGCCAAGGTCATGGGCGGCTACCCCGACGACCACCGCACGCTCGGCCGCGTGGGTGCGACGGCCACGTCCTACGGCCTGGCGTGGTTGGCGCTGTCGGCCGTTGTGGCAAAACTCCAGCAGGCCGGCAGTGAGGTCGAGACAGCCAACATCACCCAGCCGTCACTCCCGGAGGTGACCGGCAGCCCCGCCTCCGGGATCCCGTGGGACGTGCAGAGCCGCGAGGGGACCCGCTGGCTCAGTGCCGTGCTGCTCGCCGGGCACATCCAGGATGTGATGAAGGAGCCCGCGAAGCAGCCGATCCGGGTGTACGCGAGCCTGGACTGCGCGCCCACCGAAGAGGAGCGCGCCGACCTCCTGATCCAGGAACTGGACCGGACCAACGCCTGGGACCGGGACGCCATCGCGCTGTTCTCCCCGACCGGCTCCGGATACGTCAACTACGTGGCCTGCGAGACCTACGAGTACCTGTCCCGCGGCAACTGCGCCAGCATGGCCATCGAGTACTCGGTGTTGCCGTCGGCGTTGTCCCTGACCCGGACGGGGCTGGGCACGCGCCAGACCCGCCTGGTCGTGGATCGCATCACCGAGCGCCTGCTGCAGATGCCGGAGGACAAGCGTCCCAAGTTCTACCTCTTCGGGGAGTCGCTCGGGTGCAAGGTCAGCCAGGAGATGTTCACCGGTGCCTCCAACGCCGGCCCGCGTGGTGCGGCCATCGACGCCGCCGTGTGGGTCGGGACCCCTGCATTCACGAACTGGCGCAAGACGCTGTGGGGTGACCGGTCGGAAGGTGTGGCCCCGCAGGTCGGGCCCGACGACATCTACCTGCCCCGCGCCATCCACGACTGGCATGCGCTCGACACCGCCGACAAGGAGAACGTCGACTACCTGCTGCTGCAGAACGGCGACGACCCGATCCCCAAGTTCGAGGCGCCGCTGCTGTGGCGTCAGCCCGACTGGCTGGGCGCCGACGACGAACGTCCGCCCGGCGCCCCCCGCGGTACTCACTGGCAGCCCGTCACCACCTTCCTGGCGACCTTCACCGACATGCTGAACGCTCTGACCCCCACCCCCGGCACCTTCCAGGAGGGCGGCCACGACTACCGCGTGGAGATCCCGGAGGCTATCCGTCGGGTCTGGCGCCTACCCGCCACCGAGGAGCAGATGGCGCGGGTCAACGCCGTCCTGCGGACCCGGGAACTGGCGTGGGAGGTCAAGCGCGACTGGGACAGCGCGGGCGCCAAGCCCGAGGACAAGCGGAACGAAGCCCGGGACAAGGTGCGGGACGAGGTGGGCCGGTGGGTCGGCGCCGATGGCCCCGTCGACGACGAGACCATCCAGTTGATCATCAAGGGCACGGAGCCCGTCTGACCCGTCAGGTCGCGTCGTCGATGCCGAACATCATGGCCCGCTTGACCTGCTGGATGGCCTCGGTGACCTGGATCCCGCGGGGGCACGCGTCGGTGCAGTTGAAGGTGGTCCGGCAGCGCCAGGCGCCCTCTGCCTGATTGAGGATCTGCAGCCGCTCGGGGCCGCCCTCGTCGCGACTGTCGAAGATGAACCGGTGGGCGTTGACGATGGCCGCCGGTCCGAAGTACTGCTCGTCGGTCCAGAACACGGGGCACGAGGTGGTGCAGGCGGCGCACAGGATGCACTTGGTGGTGTCGTCGAACCGGGCGCGGTCCTCCGCATCCTGCAGCCGCTCCCGGGTCGGCTCGGGGCTGTGGGTGATGAGGAACGGCTTGATCTTGCGGTAGGCCGCCATGAACGGCTCCATGTCGACGACGAGATCCTTCTTGACCGTCAATCCCTTGATGGCCTCGACGGTGATCGGCTTCTTCGTGTTCAGATCCTTGACGAGGGTCTTGCAGGCCAGCCGGTTCTTGCCGTTGATGCGCATGGCGTCCGAGCCGCAGATGCCGTGGCCGCACGAGCGGCGGAACGTCAGCGACCCGTCCTGCTCCCACTTGATCTTGTGCAGGGCGTCCAGGATGCGGTCGGTGGCGAAGACCGAGACGGTGAAGTCCTGCCAGTAGTGCTGGTCGCTGACATCGGGATCGAATCGGCGCACCTTCACCGTGATGTCGAAGGCGACCGGCTCGGGGGCCGGCTGCGGCGCTCCGGCGGCGGATGGGGCGGGGGGGTCGACGGCCATCAGTACTTGCGCTCCATCGGCTGGTATCGGGTCACGTTCACCGGTTTGTAGTCCAGACGCACGAAACCGTCGCCGTTCGCGTCCACCTCCTGGTAGGCCATGGTGTGACGCATGAAGTTCACGTCGTCGCGGGCCTGGTAGTCCTCCCGGGCGTGGCCACCGCGGGACTCCTTGCGGGCCAGCGCCCCGACGACCAACACCTCTGCGAGGTCGAGCAGGAAACCCAGTTCGATCGTCTCGAGGAGATCGGTGTTGTAGCGGCTGCCCTTGTCCTGCACGGACACGTGGTTGTACCGCTGCTGCAGCGCCTGCACGTCCGTCAGCGCCTGCTTGAGAGTCGCCTCGGTGCGGTACACCTGCGCGTTCATGTCCATGGTCTCCTGCAGGTCCCGCCGCAGATCCGCCACCCGCTCGGTGCCGGTGCTGTCCAGGAACCCCGTCACCATGCTGCGGACCCGCTCCTCCGGCGCGTCCGGCAGGGGGGCGAAGTCGGTCTGCTGGGCGTACTCGGCGGCGGCGATCCCGGCACGGCGGCCGAACACGTTGATGTCGAGCAGCGAGTTGGTCCCCAGCCGATTGGCGCCGTGCACCGACACACACGCCACCTCGCCCGCGGCGTACAGGCCGGGGACGGTGTTGGTGTTGTCGGCCAGGACCTCGGTCTGCAAGGTGGTGGGGATGCCGCCCATGGCGTAATGGGCCGTGGGGAACACGGGCACCAGTTCGGTGATCGGGTCGACGCCGAGGTAGGTGCGCGAGAACTCCGTGATGTCGGGCAGCTTCGCCTCCACCTGCTCGGCCGGCAGGTGAGTCAGGTCCAGGTACACGTAGTCCTTGTGCGGGCCGGCACCGCGGCCTTCGCGCACCTCCTGCACCATCGCGCGGGCGACCATGTCCCGTGGCGCGAGGTCCTTGATGGTGGGCGCGTACCGCTCCATGAAACGTTCCCCGGAGGCGTTGCGCAGGATGCCCCCCTCGCCGCGGGCGCCCTCGGTGAGCAGGACCCCGAGCCCCGCGAGGCCGGTGGGATGGAACTGGTAGAACTCCATGTCCTCCAGCGGGATCCCGCGGCGGTAGGTGATCGCCATCCCGTCGCCGGTCAATGTGTGGGCGTTGGAGGTGGTCTTGAAGACCTTGCCGAACCCGCCGGTGGCGAAGATGACGCTCTTGGCGTGGAAGGTGTGGATCTCGCCGGTGGCCAGCTCATACGCGACCACCCCCACGCAGCGCCCCTCCGACATCAACACATCCAGCACATACCACTCGTCGAAGAACTCGATGCCGTGTTTGATGCAGCTCTGGTACAGGGTCTGCAGGATCATGTGGCCGGTACGGTCGGCGGCGTAGCAGGAGCGGCGGACCGCGGCCTCGCCGTGGTTGCGGGTGTGGCCGCCGAACCGGCGCTGGTCGATGCGCCCTTCGGGGGTCCGGTTGAAGGGGAGTCCCATCTTCTCGAGGTCGAGGACGGCGTCGATCGCCTCCTTGCACATGACTTCGGCCGCGTCCTGGTCGACGAGGTAGTCACCGCCCTTGACGGTATCGAAGGTGTGCCACTCCCAGTTGTCGTCCTCGACGTTGGCCAGGGCGGCGCACATGCCGCCCTGCGCGGCCCCGGTGTGGGAGCGCGTCGGGTACAGCTTGGTGAGCACGGCGGTACGGGTGCGCCGGCCGGACTCCAGAGCCGCCCGCATCCCGGCGCCGCCGGCGCCCACGATCACGACGTCGTACTTGTGCGTTGCCACGTAACTTCCTCCGTCAGGCGAGGTTCGGGTCGAACGTGAAGATGACCAGCGTGCCCAGGATGATTGTGGCGGCACTGGCCGTGTACAGCACGCCGCGCAGCCAGAAGCGGGTCTTGCCGCTGCGGGCGTAGTCGTTGATGATCACGCGCAGTCCGTTGGTGCCGTGCAGCATCGCCAGCCACAGCACGGTGAGGTCCCACAGCTGCCAGAACGGGCTGCTCCATCTCCCCGCGACGAACGCGAAGTTGATGCGCTGCACGCCGCCGTCGAGGACATTCATGATCAGCAGGTGGCCCAGGACCAGAAGGACCAGCACGAGCCCCGACGCCCGCATGAAGATCCAGGAGGTCTTCTCGAAGTTGCGGCCCCCGCGGCTGGGGGAGCGGGTGTTGGGGACTGCGAGGTCGTGCTGGGTGACGGTCATGGGGTGCTCCCGAACAGCGCCTGGATGGTGTGCAGGGTCATGAAGTACGTGGCCGGCACCATGATGAGGACCCAGACGGCGACGATCGTCCACAACATCTGCTTCTGGTACCGGGTGCCTTTGCCCCAGAAGTCCACCGCGATCACCCGCAGACCGTTCAGCGCGTGGAACAGCACCGCGCCGACGAGGCCGACCTCCATGAAGTTCACCAGCGGGGTCTTGTAGCTGGCGATCACATCGTCGTAGGCGGCCGGCGACACCCGGACCAGGGCGGTGTCGAGGACATGGACGTAGAGGAAGAAGAGCACCGCGACACCGGTGATCCGCTGGGCCACCCAGGACCACATCGAGATGTCGCCGCGGTACAAGGTTCCGACGCTTGCCACTGCTTCTCCGGTTTCCCGCCGTCGGTACGACATGCCACGGGTGGGCGTCGGCTCAGGCGTGTACCCCATCGTAGTGCGCCCGCGGCCGCGCCGCCGTCGGGCCTCCCGCGGCAGGTCTGCCCGGCCGGGCGCCGCAGTGGTTCCTGGCCACGGTTCTTGATGGGCCGAACGGGTGAAATGGACACCCCGCCGTACCTCAAGTTATTCTCAAGCAATCCTCAAGGACTAGTCTCCGACTACTCAGCGAAGTGACTCGCTGGCTGTCCGTACCCGAACCACGGGGCGACTACGCGGGATGAGCGAAAGGTGGGCCCATGGCTTCACGAAGGACGCGGGGGCGACGGACACTGGCGGCAGGCATCGCGGCAGTCGCCGCCACCGGACTGGTGGCGGCGTCTGCAGCGACGTTGGGAGGGGTCGCGACCCAGAAACTCGGCGCCGACTCCACCGTGGTCGCCTCCTGCGACAGCAACGGCGTCAGCGTGAGTTACGCACCCGAGTACTCGGATTCGATCCCCAACTACGCGCTGGGGGGCGTCACGGTGTCCGGCATCGCCAGCGGGTGCGCCGGGGAGACCATGAAGGTCACGCTCAGCACGGCGGGCAACGCCTCCCTGCAGCAGCAGACGGTTCCGGTCACCAGCGCGGGGTCCGAGACGCTGACCTTCTCCAACGTCGACGCCGAGGCCGTCACCGGCGTCGCCATCGTCATCAGTGGCTGATAGCCGGATCACGCGGAATCCCGGCGGACATCCCCCCGCGCATGTTCACTGCTCATGATGAAGAAGATCGCCCGAGCCGCTGCTCCGTGGGCCGTACTCGTCCTCTTCCTCGTCCTGCTGTGGCCGGCCCGCTGGGGGGGTCTGTTCGGGTGGACGGTCGTGGCGGGACACTCCATGGAGCCGACCTACGCCACCGGTGACCTCGTCTTCACGGCCCACCGGGGCGGGTACTCGGTCGGCGACATCGTCGTCTACGAGCCGCCGGACCCGTCGTTGGCGGGGCATTTCGTGGTCCACCGCATCACCGGCGTCCTCCCCGACGGCACGTACGAGACCCAGGGCGACAACAACCCGGCCCCTGACCAGTGGACGCCATCCGACAGTGACGTGCAGGGCCAAGCCGTCCTGAGCATCCCCCGCTGCACCCTGACCGCCTGTGGCTCGATGGGGTGGCCCCTGCTCCTGTTCACGTTCCTCATCGCCCTGGCCGCAGGCCTCGGCGTGTTCGAGATCGGACGCCACGGCCTGTGGCCGTCGCGGATCAGACTCCCCAAGTCCCCGTTCCCGCCCGAGGCGGACGACGCGTGGGACCGCTCCCGGAGGCCGCTGGAGATGGCAGCGGACGACGTGGGTGCCGCCGCGATGTTGTCCGCCGTGCTGCGGGAGGAAGTCGTCGTCCACTACGAGGCGTCGATGTCCATTCGTACCGGGGAGTTCCGCGCCCTCGAACTCCAGGCCCGCTGGCACCATCCCCAACACGGCCAGATCAAGACCAACCTGTTCCTGCCGCACGAGGAACGCAAACTGGAGCACGACTTCGACAGTTGGGTCACCCGCACCGGCATCCAGCAGTTCGCGGCGTGGCAGCGCTCCGGACACGACGACCTGCGGCTCTTCACGCGACTCCCGTGTGTGACCGCCGACAGTCCCATGAAGTCCCTCGAGGCGCTACTGGCCTACGCCCGCGAGCACGGCGTCGCCCCCGACGACATCGTGTTCGGGATCCCGAGCGGACCGTTCCTGAACGACGCGGCGCGCGGCTGGCTTGCGACTGAGGCGCTGCTGGACCGGGGAGTGCGGCTGTGCCTGCACTTCAGTCCCGGAGCGCGGTACGAGCCACTGCGACTCCTGCCCGACAGCCCCTTCGACTATGTCACCCTCGACGTGGACCAGATCCGCCTCCCGGCCTCCGTCGGCGACTCACCGGTGTCACGGCTCGTGACCAAGGCGGCAGACAAGGGGGTCATGGTGATCGGCCGCAACGTCTCCCACCCGGCGCAGGTGCGGGCACTGGCCGAGCACGGAGCCGTCGGTTTCCAGGGCACCCTGTTCGCGCCCCCGCTTGCCGCACCCGAGATGACTCGACTTCTCGCGGGCTCGACATCGGTCCCCGAGGCCAAGTGGGCACCGACTCGAGGTGCCAGCCTCACCGGCAGTCCGCATGCGTGACCTGCGGGCCGTGGTCCCGGTCGTCGCGCTGACCGTTGCGCTGGTAGGTGGGGCCAGTGCCGTCGCTGTGGCGGTGACGATCGACCTGCCCGGACGCACCCTCGGTACCCGGTCTCTGACATCTGCGGCGTGCGACACCGGGGGCATGACCGTGGGCGTGGACACGCCCATGAACTTCCCGGCCGGGTCCGCCCCCGGCTTCACCGTCGTCCGGTTCTCGCTCAGCGGTGTCGATGCCGCCTGCGACGGCAAGAGGTACACGGCCGCCCTGCAGTCGGCCGGCGGATCCTGCACCGCCGTCGGCAGAGGCGTCCTGGCGGTGTCCGGCGGGACCGCGTTCCTCGACGTGAGAACACCGGGGTGCACGATGGACTGGAACACCGGCCTGTCCGTCTCGGTGTACGACTGACCGTGGAAGAGGGGACATGAAACCCGGAACCGTGGGGGTCCTGGTCGGCGCACTCGCCGGCAGTGTCACAGTCGGTGTCGCGGCTCACGCCGCCACGTCCACGTCCTGGACCGGGGGGAGTCTGGCCACCGGTAACGTCGCCGTCACTGGGTGTGACAGTGCCACGGACACCATCGACGGGATGCGGACCCGCTACCACCCGGCCACCGGGCGGTACGAGATCGCGCGGGTCGACATCTCCTCGGTCAGCAATGCCTGCAAGAAGCCTTACCGCCTCACCGTCGCCAACGCCGTCACCGACGGGGCGGCGCTGGCCGACGGGGTCGCCACCGGGACGCTCGGCACCGGCACCAACGCCGCCCTCTTCCCGGCCGGCGCCGGGCCGCTGTACTCCTCCCTCAACGACACCAACAGCCAGGCGCGGGTCGTGGTGGTGGTCCGTGGCCCGTGACCCCGGCGCCGACCCCGCGGCCCGAGGTCTCCCCCTCTGGGCCGGCGGCGCCATCGGGTTCGGTGCTGCGGTGCTGGGCGGGGCGGTTGTCCTCGCGTGGCTGCCGACGCTGGGGTCCGCGGCCAGCCTGGGGACCCTGTCGGCGACCAACACGGTCAAGGTCGAGTCGGTCGTCATCGCTCCGGTCGGGGCTGTGCGTGCCAACGCGCTGAGCAGCGGCTCCGACCTGGACGGACAGGTGACCGACTACGAGGGCGGCGGGGGCTACGGCAGCGACGACGGCCCCACGTGGAACACGCTACGGGCGGGCAGCGACGTGACCGGTGTCTGGGTGGCGCCGAGCAACAGCAACGTTGCGCGCAACGATGCGGGCGCCAACACGCGGGCCGTGGCCCTGCTGCCGTGGATGAGCCATCGGTCCAAGATCCAGAACGATGCCGCGGACTTCAGCGCCACCACGGACATCGGCTACGTGCTGGGTGCCGACAGCACCGGGGCGGCCAAGGGGGTGGCGACCCGCATGTACTGGGACGGCGCCGTCTGGCGGCTGCAACTGATCGACGTCGGGAGCGGCGCGCAATGCGGGTCGGACAACGCGAGCCTGGGCAACACGGCCGGCCGCACCTACTCCACCGACTTCACCTACAACCCCACGGCGGGTACGGCCACAGCCACCGTGACGCGCAGTGGGGGCGGCGCGGTGACGGCCACCGCCTCGTGCTCGCCCGTCGACGCCCGTGGGCGCTACGCGGGACTGGTCTCCTACGGCAAGAGCGCCACGACCTACAAGATGCCTGCCAGCGCGGGGATCACCCCGACCCTGACCTACCAGTGAGGGGCGGTGCTCAGTCGAAGATGGTCAGCGTGACCTGCTCGACGTTCTTGCTGTTGACCGACGCGCTGAGTGGGAACACCTGAGCGCCTCCGCTCAGTGAGACGGTGCCGCCGGCGGTGGCCAGGGCGGTGCCGGAGCCGTTGGCCGCCACCATCCGCGCCTGCTTTCCGTCGCATGCCCCGTCGACGTTCTCGATCGCGAGCGAACTCACGTCGAACGTCGAGTTCGTGACGGTGGCGCTGCCGTTGTAGGCGGGACTGGTGCTGCCGTCCTGCCACGAGATCTTGATCGTGTCGTCGCAGGCCGCCACCACGCTGTTCGCCGAACCCAGCGACTTCGAGTTGAGGGCGCCCAGGGTCGCTGCGCTCGCGATGGGGATGGCGCCCACTGCGACACCGATGAGGAACCCGAAGATCACCGAACGCGGGGGAGTCCGCATGGTGTCCCTCCTCGAGTCGTCCTGGGACCATTGTGCCCCCTGTTCCCTGCCAGAGCGAGGGAACTCCCTCTCGACTCTACGGGAGATCCGTCGCCCTGCTCCGGCCCGCACTCCGCCCGGGACACCGCCGACGCCTAGGCTGGAGCCATGACCGACACCACTCCGCTCGCCGATGGCTTCGCCACCGTCGACCGCGCCACCTGGCGGGAACTGGTCGCCGCCGCCCTCGCCAAGTCCCGCGGCCCCGTGGCCGCGGAGGACGCCGAACGCCTCCTCGCCACACCGACCGACGACGGGTACTCCGTGCACGGCCTTTACACGGCCGCCGACCTGGCCGGGTGGCAGCCCCCGGCCGACCCCGGTGCCCAGGACTTCATCCGGGGGTCGCGGGGCGCCGACGCGTCCGTCGACTGGGACGTCCGGCAGCGGCACTGGCTGTCCGCAGACACCCCGGCCGCCGTGACCGACGACCTCGCCAACGGGGTCACGAGCATCTGGCTCACCGACGGCGACCCGGCCCGGGCAGCCGCGGTCCTCGGTGGGATCGACCTCGCCGCCGTCCCGGTCGTCATGGAGGGGTTCCGCGGCGGCACCGCCCTGGCCCGGACCCTGCTCGCGGCCGGGCCGGACCTGAACCCGGCTTCGTCGCTGGGACTCGACCCCCTGGGTCTGGTGGCCGCCACCCGGCGCGGGGGGGACGTGGATGATGCCCTGGACCTCGCCGGCGAAGCGCAGGAAGCGGGGATCCTGGCGCTGACGGTCGACGGGTCGGTCTACCACGACGCCGGGGCGTCCTTCGCGGAGGAGCTGGGAGCGACCACCGCCGCCGGTCTCGCCGCCCTGCGGCTTCTCATCGACTCCGGCATCCCCGCCGACCGGGCCGCCGCCCTCATGGAGTTCCGGTGGGTCGTCACCGACGACCAGTTCGCCTCCATCGCCAAGCTGCGGGCCGCGCGCGTGATGTGGAACCGGGTGCTGGACCTGGCCGGGGTCTCCTCGGCGCAGGGGCAGCGGCAGCACGCCACGACCTCGATCGCCATGCTCACCGCCCGGGACCCCTGGGTGAACCTCGTCCGCAACTGCGTCGCCGCCTTCGCCGGCGGAGTCGGGGGCGCAGCGGCCGTCACCGTCGAGCCCTACAGCCTGGCCACCGGCGAGGTCGACGAGTTCGCCCGCCGGATGGCGCGCAACACCCAGCTCCTGCTGTTGCAGGAGTCGCACGTCGGGTTCGTCGCCGACCCCGCCGGCGGCAGCTACTACGTCGAGAACCGGACCCGCCAGCTGGCCGAGGCCGGGTGGGCGTGGCTGCAGGACATCGAGGCGGCGGGCGGCATGCGCTCCGCCCTGGACTCGGGGCTCGTCGCCAAACGGCTCGACCGGACCTGGCGCCTGCGGGCCGACCGCACCGCCCACCGCGCTGCCCCGATCACCGGCGTCAGCGAGTTCCCGGACCACGTCCGGCGCCCCGGCGATGCGCCGGACGCCTGGCAGCCGCCCGGCGGTGGCCTGCCCCGGCGCCGCTACGCGCAGGCGTTCGAGTCGCTGCGCGACCGGGCCGACGCGGCGACGCCGCCGCCCACCGTCACCCTGCTCACCCTGGGGCCGCTGGCGCGCCACGCCGCCCGCGAGACCTACGCCCAGAACCTGTTCGCCGCCGGTGGGATCGGCACCACGTCCGTTCCGTACCAGCCGGGGGAGTCGGTCGCCCTGCCGCCGGGAGGCGCGGTCGTCTGCGTCTGCGGGACCGACGGGGACTACGCCGAGTTGATCGACGACGTGGCGGCCGCAGCCGTGGCCGCCGGAGCGGTGCGGGTGCTCGTGGCCGGAAAGCCGGGGGAGCGCGCGGAGCAGGACGCCGCCGCGGGCGTGACCGGCCATCTCCACGTGGGATGTGACGCCGAGAGACTGCTGGACCAGACCCTCACCGACCTGGAGGTGCCGGCATGATCCGGTCGCTGCACGACGCCGACCTGTGGGGCGCCCCCGCCGCTGCCGGGGCGGGGGAGGCCACTCTCGTGCGCGAGACCCCCGAGGGCATCGCGATCAAGGACCTGTACACACCCGCTGACACGGCGGGACTGGACTTCCTGGACACCTACCCCGGTGTCCCGCCCTACCTGCGCGGCCCCTACCCCACGATGTACGTGGCCCAGCCGTGGACGATCCGGCAGTACGCCGGCTTCTCCACCGCCGAGGACTCCAATGCGTTCTACCGCCGCAACCTCGCCGCCGGTCAGAAAGGCCTGTCGGTCGCGTTCGACCTCGCCACCCACCGCGGGTACGACAGCGATCACCCGCGGGTCACCGGCGACGTCGGCATGGCAGGGGTAGCCATCGACTCGATCCTCGACATGCAGCAGCTCTTCGACGGCATCCCCTTGGACCGGATGAGCGTCTCCATGACGATGAACGGGGCGGTGCTGCCCATCATGGCGCTGTTCATCGTGGCCGGCGAGGAACAGGGAGTGCCACCGGAGAAGCTCGCGGGGACCATCCAGAACGACATCCTCAAGGAGTTCATGGTCCGCAACACCTACATCTACCCGCCGGCCCCGAGCATGACGATCATCTCGGACATCTTCGGGTACACGTCGGCCCGGATGCCGCGGTTCAACTCCATCTCCATCTCCGGGTATCACATGCAGGAGGCCGGGGCGACCGCCGACCTGGAACTGGCCTACACCCTGGCCGACGGTGTCGAGTACCTGCGCGCCGGCCGTGCGGCCGGCCTGGACATCGACGCCTTCGCGCCGCGCCTGTCGTTCTTCTGGGCCATCGGCATGAACTTCTTCATGGAGGTCGCCAAGATGCGGGCGGCGCGGCTGCTGTGGGCCCGGCTGGTCCGCCAGTTCGACCCCGCCAACGACAAGTCGATGTCCCTGCGCACCCACTGCCAGACGTCGGGATGGTCGCTGACCGCACAGGACGTGTTCAACAACGTCATGCGCACCACCATCGAGGCGATGGCGGCCACCCAGGGCCACACCCAGTCGCTGCACACCAACGCGCTGGACGAGGCGCTGGCGCTGCCCACGGACTTCTCGGCGCGGATCGCGCGCAACACACAACTGCTGCTGCAACAGGAGTCCGGCACCACCCGGGTCATCGACCCGTGGGGGGGCTCGTACTTCGTGGAGCGGCTCACCCACGACCTCGCCGTGCGGGCCCTGCAGCACATCGACGAGGTGGAGGCCGCCGGCGGTATGGCGAGGGCCATCGACGAAGGTCTGCCCAAGATGCGGATCGAGGAGGCCGCCGCCCGCACCCAGGCGCGGATCGACTCGGGCCAGCAGGCACTGATCGGCGTCAACCGGTTCCGGCCCGCGGACGACCCTCCGGTCGAGGTGCTCAAAGTCGACAACACCGCGGTGCGGCAGTCGCAGATCGCGAAGTTGGCGCGGCTGCGCCGGGAGCGTGACCCCGAGGCAGTGACTGCCGCCCTCGCCGATCTCACCGCTGCCGCGCAAGCGGCTGCCGACGGCACTCGCGGGTCCGGGCTGGACCAGAACCTGCTGGAACTGTCCGTGGCCGCCGCCCGCGCCCGGGCCACGGTCGGGGAGATCTCCGAGGCCGTCGAGCAGGTCTTCGGGCGCCATCGGGCGACCATCCGCACCATCTCAGGTGTCTACTCCCAGGAGGCCGGAGACGTGTCCAACATCGAGGAGGCGCGAGCGGCCACCGACCGCTTCGCCGACAAGCATGGCCGGCGGCCCCGCATCCTGGTCGCCAAGGTCGGACAGGACGGCCACGACCGGGGCCAGAAGGTCATCGCCACCGCGTTCGCCGACCTCGGCTTCGACGTCGACGTCGGCCCGCTGTTCGCCACCCCCGACGAGGTGGCCCGCCAGGCGGTCGAGGCTGACGTGCACGTCGTGGGAGTGTCGTCCCTCGCGGCGGGTCACCTGACCCTGGTCCCCGCGCTGCGCCAGGCCCTGGACGCGCAGGGGCGCAGCGACATCCTGGTCGTGGTCGGCGGGGTGATCCCGCCGGACGACTTCACCGCGCTGCGCGAGGCGGGTGCGGCGGCGATCTTCCCGCCGGGCACCGTGATCGCCGATGCGGCGGTGGAACTGCTCGACGACATCGACCGACAGGTCGCCTGAGTGGACCGGGACGCCGACGCCGCCGGCCTGGCCTCCGGGGTGCGTTCCGGGGACCGGGCGCTCATCGCGCGGGCGATCACGGTCGTGGAGTCCACCCGTGACGACCACCGGGCGGTCGCCGCCGAACTCCTGCGGGACCTGCAGACGGATCCGCCCTCCGCGACCCGGCTGGGCATCACCGGCGTGCCCGGTGTCGGCAAGTCCACGTTCATCGATGCGTTCGGTTCGATGCTCACCGCACAGGGCCACCGCGTGGCCGTGTTGGCGGTCGACCCGTCCAGCACCCGCAGCCGCGGCAGCGTACTCGGCGACAAGACCCGCATGGAACGGCTGGCCAACGACGAGGCCGCGTTCATCCGGCCGTCCCCCAGCGCCGGGACGCTGGGCGGGGTCGCCCGGGCGACCCGCGAGGCGATGATCGTGCTGGAGGCGGCGGGCTACGACGTCGTCATCGTCGAGACCGTCGGGGTGGGCCAGTCGGAGACCACGGTCGCCCAGATGGTCGACACGTTCCTCCTGCTGGCGTTGGCCCGGACCGGGGATCAGTTGCAGGGCATCAAACGGGGCATCCTCGAACTGGCCGACGTCATCGCGGTCAACAAGGCCGACGGTGACCATGCCGTCGAGGCGCGGCAGGCCGCCCGCGAACTGTCCGGCGCGCTCCACCTGGTGACGTCCGACGACCGGGAGGGCTGGCGGGTGCCGGTCCTGACATGTTCGGCGCTGACCGGCACCGGCGTGCCGGAGGTGTGGGCGGCGGTCCAGGAGCACCGTGAGTGGCTGGCCGATTCCGGTCGGCTCGACCGCCTGCGCGCCGAGCAGCGGGTCGCGTGGCTGTGGGACACGCTGCAGGACCGGCTCATGACGAGACTGCGTCGCGACGTCGCCGGCGACCTGGGGGAGGTGACCCGGCGGGTGGAGTCGGGCGCGCTGTCGGCGGCAGAGGCCGCCGACCTGCTGATCGAACGCGCGGGCCTCTGACGCCGGGTCAGCTGCGGCGGGACAGGGTGCGCCACACCCAGCTGCTGCCGACGCGGTGCCCTCGCACGGCGTACTCGAACAACTGGGCCACGCCGAGAGTGTTGTCCAGGTCGCGCTGGGCGTCCGAGGTGCCGGCGAGCAGCAGCCGATCCCCGTGCCGGAGCACTTCGTCGTCATCGGGGGCGAGCACCGACTGGTCGCTCCGTTTGAGAAGCAGTGCCACACAGTGCAGCCGCTCGTCGCGGTCGTCGGGGTCGCGCAGCAGATCACCGAGGCGACCCTCACCGGACGCCAGCCACGACGCCAGCGGCGGGTTGTCGGTCCCATCCAGGTGTTCCTGCCACAGGTTCGGCCGGTTCTCCCCGCAGTCGTGCTCGAGCCGGGCCAGCAGATGCTGGGACCAGGCGTCGTCCTCCCGCCGGGCACCCTCCACGAACCGCCACAGCAGGGGGTCCCCGATCCGGGCCGCGACCTCGCGGGCCACCAGTTGGGTCGGCACCAGGGTCGCATCGAGATGCAGGGCGTGGAAGAGGGGCGCGTTCACCGGCTGGTTCTGTCGCGCCACCATGAACAGTCCGGCGTTCTCCCGGCGGGCCGCGACGATCATCGACAGGTTGCTGGTGTCGTTGTCGGTGGCGGCGGCCAGGGCGACCGCCGTGGCGAGGTCCGCGTGCCGCAGCACGTCGGGGTGCGTCGCGTCGCCCCGCAGGTGCGTGACTCCTTCCGGGAGGTCGTCGTCGGTTGGGGTGATCACGGTCACGGGAATGTGGTGGCGCAGCAGGTCCTCGGTGAGTCTCCTGCCGAACCGGCCGTACCCGCACACGACCCAGCGTCCCCGCCCGGGAGTGTGGGGCAGCGGCGTCAGGTGTTTGCCGGCGGGAGATGTCAGCCAATTGATCAGACGGGCGGTGTCCGGGGCGGTGACGTCGAGGAGCAGTTCGTCGCCGAAGAGGTCGAAGGGGTCGATGATGCGGGGATCGCCGAAGTCCCGCATCCGTGCCGCGATCGAGCGCGAGGTGGTGCGGGCCACGACCGGAAGATCGGGTCGCAGCAGAGCAGCCGTCATCACCACGGCCAGATTGCACTCGTCGTCGTTGGTCAGCGCCAGGACTCCCGAGCAGTACGGGTTGAGCAGTCCGGCGCGGATCAGTTCCTCCGGGTTGCGGCCGTCCCCGACGTGGCCCGGGACGTCGTTGTGGAAGGAGGCGAGCTCCAGGGCGTCGATGCGGGACTGGTCGGTGTCGATGGCCACGAGGCGGCGGTCCATGTCGTCGAGGGAGCGGGCCAGCAGCTCCCCGGCCTGCCCGAACCCGACGAGCAACTGGAACGGCTCGCGGATGTGGCGCACCACGCGCGTGAACCGCTGCGCGGACAGGGCCGTCTTGAACCCCTTGTCGCCGAGGAGGGCGAGCACCGCGCCGATCGCGTACGCCCACGCGATCACGGTGAGGTAGATGCAGATCGTGACCCACAGGCGCTGTGCGGGACTGAAGGGGTAGGGGATCTCGCCGTATCCGATGGTCGAGGCCGTGTAACTCATGAAGTAGAAGGAATCGAAGACGTCCATCGTCCACGGCTTGCCGTCGGGGGTGCGCCCGGGCATGAGGGTCATGCCGAAGACACTGAGTGAGAACGTCAGAATGAGGACGAGGAGCGGTGCCCGCATGCGCCGCAGCACCAGGAAGACCGCGGTGGAGGACTGGGCGTTGTCCTCCGCCTGCAGGGACAGGGACGTCGAGTGCTGGGACACGGCCGTCAGGTGCGCCGGAACGACGCTGTCTCGATCACCAGCAGGACCACGGACACGATGTTGGCGAACAGTGCGCCCCCGGACAGCGACACCACGCTCGACATGTCCGCCCCGCTGATGCCCATGGGGTCGGCGTTGTTGTAGTAGGCCCACACGGCCGCTGCGATGATGAGTTGCAGGCTGGCGACCAGACTGGTGGCCAGGTGAATAGCGCCCATCTGGGTGCGGTCCCCGAACTTGAGGACCACGACGATCAGGTTGACGACGACCGCGCCCATCAGTTCGTAGATGTTGTGCAGTTCGGGCCGGTCGATGTCGCCGATGAAGAAACCGAAGTTGAGCGTGGCGGCGAGCAGCACGAAGAAGCCGAACACGACCTTCTCGAGGTTCACCGCTCACCACCTCTCTCGTGGGGAGAGTAGCCGGGTCCGTGGCGGCGAGGGGGGGGAATGCCCACGTCGGGTCGCCACTACCGCCATAGTGGTCCCATGCTGCGTTTCCTGCTCGCCGGTGTGGCCGGAGTCGCCCTGTGCGGCTGCACCCAGGTGGGCGGCGACGCCCCGTCGCCCACGACCGCGGCTGAGATCACCGGCGTCTGGCAGGGCAGCCTCACGGAGAACACCGGAAAGGGGTTCTCCGTGAAGGTGACGATCGACCCTCTCGTGACGGGGCAGCAGTCCGCGACGGCGCAGTACCGCGGCATCGGCGGTGTCACGGGATGCAGCGGCTCCTGGGTGTACGAGGGGCAGAAGGGTGCCGCCTGGGAATTCACCGAGACCATCACCGACGGGGCGGGCGGTTCGTGCGCCGGCACCGGGACGGTGACGCTGACCCCGGCGCAGGACGCGGTCCTGCAGTACTACTGGAAAGACGGTTCGGGCGACTCCTCCAACGGGTTCCTGTCGCGTCCCTGACTCAGAAACTGCCCCCGCCGAAACCGCCACCGCCGAAGTCGCCCCCACCGCCGAAGCCGCCCCCGCCGCCGAAGTCGCCCCCGCCGAAGTTGCCGCCGCCTCCGCCGAACGTGGCGTCACTCTGGTGGTCCCCGTAGGTCATGCCGCCGTACATACCGCCGTACATCATCTGGCCGAGCATCGTCCCGATGAGCACACCGTTGAGGGTGTTGCCGAAGGACTGGTAGTAGCCGCTGGCGTAGGGACCGTATGAGGCGCCCCCCTGCCAGTAGGGCACCTGGCGGCCGTCGCTGGTGACGACTTCCCGTGGCGCCGGGTCGCGCCCCGCCGTGATCTCCCGGGCGCACACGGAGCAGACCGGGGTCTCCCGGGCCCCCACCGCCCCGGCGGGGGTGTACGGCAGGTCCTGAGTGCTGGGACCGTGGCGCGGGTCGATGAAGCACGGAGGCCGGCGTTCCGGCAGCGGCTCGCCGGTGAGGCGGGCAGTCACGCAGGCCAGGGCGTAGCGGCCGTCCTCCAGGTGCGTGGTGACCGCGGCAGCGCCGCTGGGGGACGTCATCGCGGCCAGTTCCTTCTTCGCCTTCTCGTACGAGTTCAGCGCCGACTCCAGTTCCCCGCGGGCGTTCTCGTCGAGGCGCGGGTCGCTCATGTCGAACTGCGCCAGCCGCTCCCCGTACTCGGTGATGTCACCGTCCAGGACGTCCCGCACACCGGCCAGCGCCTGCTCCTGGCGGGCCTTCGACTTCTTGCCGCTGCGGTAGATGAGGTAGCCGCCGCCGGCGACACCGGCGCCCAGCAGCACGGCGACTCCCCACGGGAAGCCCTCGGGGGAGGCCTCGGAGTACGACGTGGGCACCGTGCCGCCGAGCCGTTCGGAACTCGCGGCCACGAAGCCGCGCAGCACCGCGTAAGTGCCGTCCCCGCGGTACGCCGACAGTGCCGCGTCGGCCAGGTCCGCCACCTTGGGGTAACCCGATGTCGACGCCGCCCGGAAGTCGTTGCCGACGACGACCGCGTACACGCCGCTGCGGTTGGTCTTGTCGTACAGCGCCGACAGGACGTCGTTGGCCGTCGGGTACTCGCTGGTCATCGCCGAGCGGGGCAGGACGGCGATGAAGTAGGGGATCCCGGTCTCGCCGACGTCGCGGGTCAGGGCCTCGGCGTCCACCGTCGACATGGCCCGCTCGGCGCTGGGGTCGTTCACGACGGGCACCGACTGGAACTGCCGGGCCACCTCGTCGAGGGTATCGGCCCGCGCCGGTGCTCCGACGGCCAGCACGGCGGTGGCCGCGCACAGGGCCAGGAAGGCGGCGCTGATCATCCGCACGGGCATGGGCCCGAGGCTAGTGCCTGCGGCCCGGGCAGCCCACCGGGAGGAGGATCAGTCGTTGATCTCCATCAGGACGGCACCGTTGCCGACCGTCGCCCCGACCTCGGCGGCGATGTTGGCGACGGTGCCGTTCTTGGGCGCGTTGATGGGCTGTTCCATCTTCATCGCCTCGAGGACGAGGACGAGTTCCCCCTCCTCGACCTCCTGCCCCTCCTCGACCGCGATCTTGACGATGGTGCCCTGCATCGGCGCGGTGACGGAGTTGCCGCCCGCGGCGGCGGAGGACTTCGTCTTGCGGCGACCGGGGGCGGCCTTCTTGCCGCCGGTACCGTGGCCGAGTCCCGCCAGACCCGCCGGGAGGGACACCTCCAGGCGTTTGCCGCCGACCTCGACCACCACGGTCTCCCGGGTCTCGGCTTCGGGGGCGTCGTCGCTGCCACCGCCGTAGGGCGGGATCTGGTTGTCGAAGCCCGTCTCGATCCAGCGGGTGTGCACCCGGAACGCCTCGTCGGGGTCCGCGGGGGCGAACGCCGGGTCCCGCACGACCACGCGGTGGAAGGTCAGGGCCGTGGCGATGCCCTCCGCCTGGAACTCGTCCAGGGCGCGGCGGGACCGTTCCAGGGCCTCCTGGCGCGTGGCGCCGGTGACGATGAGTTTGCCGAGCAGCGAGTCGAAGTTGCCCCCGATCACGTCGCCGGGCAGGAAGCCGCCGTCCCACCGCACGCCGGGGCCGCTGGGCGGCTCCCAGACGTCGAGCTGGCCGGGGGCGGGCAGGAAGTTGCGCCCGGGGTCCTCCCCGTTGATCCGAAACTCGAAGGAATGCCCGCGCAGCGGCGGGTCGGCGAAGCCCAACTCCTCGCCGTCGGCGATCCGGAACTGCTGGCGCACCAGGTCGATGCCGGCGACCTCCTCGCTGACGGGATGCTCCACCTGCAGGCGCGTGTTCACCTCGAGGAACGAGATCGTGCCGTCCTCCCCGACGAGGAACTCGCACGTGCCCGCCCCGTAGTAGCCGGCCTCGGCCACGATCGCCTTCGACGCGCGGTACAGCTCGGCGACCTGCTCGTCGGACAGGAACGGCGCCGGCGCCTCCTCCACCAGCTTCTGGTGGCGGCGCTGCAGCGAGCAGTCACGGGTCGACACCACCACGACGTTGCCGTGCTGGTCGGCCAGGACCTGGGTCTCCACGTGGCGCGGGTTGTCGAGGTACCGCTCCACGAAACACTCGCCCCGGCCAAAGGCAGCCACCGCCTCGCGGACCGCCGAGTCGTACAGTTCCGGGATCTCGTCGAGGGTCCGGGCGACCTTGAGGCCGCGGCCGCCGCCGCCGAAGGCGGCCTTGATAGCGATCGGCAGGCCGTGTTCCTTGGCGAAGGTGACCACCTCGTCGGCGTCCTGTACCGGCTCGGGGGTGCCTTCGACCTGCGGGGCGCCCGCGCGTTGCGCGATGTGGCGGGCCGACACCTTGTCGCCCAGGTCGCGGATGGCCTGCGGCGGCGGGCCGATCCACGTCAGCCCGGCGTCGATGACGGCCTGCGCGAAGTCGGCGTTCTCCGACAGGAAGCCGTAGCCGGGGTGCACGGCGTCCGCGCCGGACTCGCGGGCGGCGGCGAGGATCTTGTCGACGACCAGGTAGGACTCCGCGGCCGTCGCGCCGCCCAGGGCATAGGCCTCGTCGGCCTCCTTGACGTGCAGGGCGTCCCGATCGGGGTCGGCGTAGATGGCGACGGAGGCGATACCGGCGTCCTTGCACGCCCGCGCCACCCGGACAGCGATCTCGCCACGATTGGCGATGAGAACCTTGCGCATGGTCCCCAGGGTACCGATGCCCTGCGGTGCCCCGAGCCGTCGGCAGGCCCCACAACGCACGGCGCCCCCCCACCGGGAGGTGGAGGGGCGCCGAACAGCAGGTGGTCAGCTCACGCAGGCCATCTTCTTGATCTTGTTGGGGACCGTCTTGTTGGAGTTCTTGCACAGCTTGGCTTCGCGCTTCGAACCGACGACCTTCCAGGCGCCACCGTTGTCCTCGAGCAGCGACGCGGCGTCGAACTCGCCCTCCACCGTGTAGTCGGCGGCGGCCCAGTAGTCCTTGCACTTCTTGTTGTTGATCGAGATCGAGGCGCCCTCGGACTTCTTGATCGCCTTCTTGATCGCCTTGTTGGTGCACGGCGGCGGGGCGGTGCCGGCGTGAGCGGTCGTGGTCACGGCTGCGACGGGCAGCGCGAGCGCGAGACAGGCGGCCGCCGCGGCGGTCTTCGACAGGATGTTCACATTTCCCTCCCGGGGTTTCGGTGTTACCCGCAACCTACCCCGCCGTCGGGGCGCCGGACGGGAGGGGACCCGTGTCGCTCACTCGATCGGGCCCCACAGGTCCGGCCAGTAGACCCCCAGGTCGCCGAGAAGGCGCCGCAGGAGGGGCAGCGACAGTCCGATCACGTTGCTCGGGTCCCCGGTGATGCCCTGGATCAGCGGGGCGGCGATGCCGTCGAGGGTGAACCCGCCGGCCACCTGCAGGGGCTCGCCGGTGGCGACGTAGGCGTCCAGTTCGGCGTCGGAGAATTCGGCGAACCACACCTCGGTGGCGGCCACGGCGCGACCGTCGCGCCGGGTGCCGTCGGGCGAGAGCAGCGCGACCGTGTGGCCGGTGAGCAGGTGCCCCGTGCGGCCCGACAGCTGCGCGAGCCGCTGCCGGGCGGTCTCCGGGGTCCCGGGTTTGCCGAGGATGTCGCCGTCGAACCGGAACATCGAGTCCGCCGCCACGACGATCGTGGGCTGGGTCACGGGGCCCAGCCGTGCCACGACAGCGTCCGCCTTGGCGTCGGCGAGCGCCTGCACCAGTCCGGCCGCGTCGGACGGGTCCCAGTCGGCCGCCAGGGCCTCCTCGTCGACCGCCGCGACCACCACCGACACGGGGACACCCGCGTCACGCAGCAGGCCCAGACGCGCCGGGGAGGCGCTGCCCAGGACCACGTCCCACGGGCGCGTCATCGGCGCAGGGACAGGCGCCAGGCGTCGGGAGCGGGCCGGGGGAAGCGGCGGGCGGCCCGCGCGGACGCCGCCCACGCGCTCTGCCGCGGCGCCGCCTCCGGCTGCCCTCCGAGCGCGGAGAAGACGGCCACCAGGGCGGCGACGTGCTCCGCCTCCGGCTGGCCCGAGACGATGCGCAGGACCGGCGCGTTCACAGCGGGATGTTCCCGTGCTTCTTGGGCAGCGACTCCTTGCGTTTGTTGCGCAAGGCGCGCAGCGCCCGGGTGACCTGGGTGCGCGTCTCGTGCGGCAGGATCACGCGGTCGATGTAGCCGCGTTCGGCGGCCTGGTACGGGTTGCAGAGGGTGCGCTGATAGTCGTCCACCAGCTCGAGGCGGGTGGCTTCGGGGTCCTCCGAGGAGGCGAGCTCCTTGCGGTAGAGGATGTTGACCGCCCCCTGGGCGCCCATGACCGCGATCTCGGCCGTCGGCCACGCGAGGTTGATGTCGCCGCCGAGGTGTTTGGAGCCCATGACGTCGTAGGCGCCGCCATAGGCCTTGCGGGTGATGACCGTGACGAGAGGCACCGTCGCCTCGCAGTACGCGTAGATGAGTTTGGCGCCGCGCCGGATGATGCCGTCCCACTCCTGGTCGGTGCCCGGCAGGAAACCAGGCACGTCCACGAAGGTCAGGACGGGCACGTTGAACGCGTCACAGGTGCGCACGAACCGGGCCGCCTTCTCGGAGGCGTCGATGTCCAGGGTGCCCGCGAACTGCATCGGCTGATTGGCCACGACCCCCACGGCCCGGCCCTCGACGCGCCCGAACCCGGTGATCATGTTCGGCGCGAACAGGGGCTGCGTCTCGAGGAAGTCGCCGTCGTCCAGCACGTGCTCGATCACGGTGTGCATGTCGTAGGGCTGATTCACCGAGTCGGGCAGCAGGGTGTCGAGCTCCCGGTCCTCGGGGGTGATCTCCAGGTCGGCCGGTGCGTCGTAGACCGGCGGCTCCTCGAGGTTGTTGCTCGGTAGGTGGGCCAACAGCGCCCGC
Organism: Actinomycetota bacterium; assembly: GCA_029978705.1. GTDB lineage: Bacteria > Actinomycetota > Actinomycetes > S36-B12 > CAIWTL01. The sequence goes on along the minus strand of JAPOIY010000002.1, from coordinate 83,576 downwards.
ACGTAGTCGAGGGCGTCCTCCTCGTCGGCCGCCATGAAGTGCGCCACACCGGACTTGCTGTTGTGGGTGCGGGCCCCGCCCAGCTCCTCGAACTCCACGTCCTCGCCCGTGACGGTCTTGATGACGTCGGGCCCGGTGATGAACATGTGGGACGTCTTGTCGACCATCACCGTGAAGTCGGTGATCGCGGGGGAGTACACCGCCCCGCCGGCGCACGGTCCCATGATCAGCGAGATCTGCGGGACGACGCCGCTGGCGCGCACGTTGCGCATGAAGATCTCGCCGTACATCCCCAGGGAGACCACCCCCTCCTGGATGCGGGCGCCACCCGAGTCGTTGATCCCGATGACGGGGCACCCGGTCTTGAGGGCGAGATCCATGATCTTCACGATCTTCTCCCCGAAGACCTCGCCCAGCGACCCGCCGAACACGGTGAAGTCCTGGGCGAACACGCAGACGGGCCGACCGTCGACGGTTCCGTACCCGGTGACGACGCCGTCGCCGTAGGGGCGGTTCTTCTCCAGCCCGAAGGCGTGGGAACGGTGGCGGGCCAACCCGTCGATCTGCTGGAACGAGCCCTCGTCGAGCAACTGCTCGACCCGCTCCATCGCGGTCATCTTGCCCTTGGCGTGCTGTTTGTCGACGGCCGCCTGGCGGCGTCCCTGTGCCTCGCTGCGCCGGTGCATCAGGTCCTCGGCCTTGCCGGCCGTCGTCGTCAGGTCGATCGGGTCGGCGGACGGGTCCGGGGCAGGAGCGGTCATGACACCTCCAGGTGGGTTCTCTACATTATGGGCTGTGACCACCTCCACTTCGACGCCCGGTGACCCGACCGACCTCACCCAGCACCTCGTGGCCGAGATCCTGGCCGGATCCGGCATGCCGTGGCGTGATGTCACCGTGGTGCCGTCCACCGGCTCCACGAACGCCGACCTGATGGCCCGGCTGGCCGCCGGTGACGCCGGTCCCGGCTCGGTCATCGCGGCCGGTGAGCAGGTCGCGGGCCGCGGCCGGCAGGGCCGGGACTGGCAGTCGCCGGCGGGTACGACGCTGTCGTTCTCCGTCGTCCTCACCCCACCGACAGAGCACGCCGGGTTCCTGCCCGCCCTCACGTCGCTGGCGGTCGCCCGCGCCATCCGCGGCCTCAGTGACGTCAGCGCGGATCTCAAGTGGCCCAACGACGTCATGGTCGACGGCGGCAAGGTGGCGGGGATCCTCGCGGAGGCCGGCGCCGGGGGAGTCGTCGTCGGGTGCGGCATCAACGTGTCGGTGCCCGAAGCCGGCCTCCCGGTGCCGACGGCCACGTCCCTGGCGCTGCACGGCGCCCACGTGGACCGGGCGCGCCTGCTGGTCACCGCCCTGGGACAGATCCACGCCGCGTACGGGCTGTGGGAGGAAGCCGGGTACAGCGCGGTGGGCTCCGGCCTGCTCGACGCCTACCGGTCGGCCTGCGTCACGATCGGGGAGCAGGTGCGGGTCACGCTGCCCGACGGTGCCACCCTGTCCGGCCGGGCCACCGAGATCGACGAGGACGGCCGGCTGGTCCTCGCCGGCGACGCCGGGACCCGCACCCTGACGGTGGGAGACGTCGAACACGTGCGCTGAGAACGCCCGCGGCGCAGTACCGTGTGGCCATGGGCTACCCGGAGAAGCTGCTGTCCGACGGTGAGACGGTGGAGTTCGAGATGCGTCCCCACTGGCGGGCACTGTTCATCCCGGGCATCGTCCTGCTGATCGTCCTGTTCGGGCTGTTCTTCGCGCTCCGGCTGTTCACGGACATCTTCAGCGGCGCGCTCGGGACGGTCGGGACCTGGGCGACCTGGATCATCGCGGCCTTCATCGTCATCGTCTTCGTCGTCCGGCCGTTCCTCTACTGGGTCACCACGCAGTACGTCTTCACCAACCGCCGGATCATCGTGCGGTCGGGGCTGGTCGCCCGGCACGGCCGCGACCTGCCCCTGGGCAAGGTCAACAACGTCTCGTTCGACGTGTCCCTGGGCGGGCGCATCTTCAACTACGGGGTCCTGACCATCGACACCGCCAGCGACGAGCCGCTGGTGATCGCCGACGTCCCGGATGTCGAACACATCCAGCGGGAGGTCAACCGCCTGCACGAGCAGGACGACGAACGGCGGCGGGAGGCCATGATGAACGACTTCGTCCGGGGGACGCAGCAGCAGGTGCCGCCGCAGCCCCCGGCGCCCACCCAGCCGCTGACCCCGCCGGACGACGCGGCCCCGCCCGCCCACTGACGTGGACAGCGACGACCTGGAAGCCATCGTCCTGGGGGGAGCGGAGCGCTACACGCGCCAGGAGATGGCCGACGCCTCCCGCATGACCCTCGCGGAGGTGGGGCGGCTGTGGCGGGCCATGGGCTTCCCCGACGTGGGGGACTCCCGCGCCTTCACCGACGCCGATCTGAGTTCCCTGCTGCGGGTGTCGGCGCTCCTGGAGCGTGGTCTCATCGACATGGACGGGATCGTCGAGGTCGCCCGCTCGATGGGCCAGACCACGGCCCGGCTGGCCGAGTGGCAGGTCGAGACCCTGGGGCGGCGGGTCCTGGCCGAGGGGCAGCAGGGGTGGAGCGACGAGACCGTCAATGAACTCACCGGGGAGTTGACCGACCTCTTGCCGGAGCTCGAGATGCTGTTGGGCTACGTGTGGCGGCGGCAGTTGGCGGCCACGGTGGGCCGGTACCTCGAGCAGCCTCCGGCCGGCGGGGGGGAGGTCGAGACGGTCGCCACGGTCGGTTTCGCCGACCTCGTGTCGTTCACCAGGCTGTCCCGGCAGTTGGACGAGGCGGACCTGGCGGCCCTGGTGCAGACGTTCGAGTCCGCCAGCGCCGACATCGTGCACGGCGAGTCCGGCCGACTCATCAAGACCCTGGGCGACGAGGTCATGTTCGTGGCCGACACCGTCGCGCAGGCCGCTCGCATCGCCCTGAGCCTGCACGGCAGTCACGCCCGGGTCGCCGACATGCCGCAGTTGCGGATCGGGATGTCGACCGGCCCGGTGCTGAACCGGATGGGGGACGTGTTCGGCACCACGGTGAACCGGGCGTCGCGGATGACGGCCATCGCCCGGCCCGGAACCACCGTCGTCGATTCGGTCACGCACGACGTGCTGCAGGAGGACGGGTTCGCCACGCGGGCTCTGGCGCCGCGGCCGGTGCGGGGGCTGGGGATCGTGCGCCCCTACGCGCTGCTGACCGACTGACCGGGCGTCAGACCAGGGCGTTGTGGTCGACCTCGGCCTCGTCGTCGGCGGGGAAGACGAACCGGCGGTAGGACCAGAACCGGAACACGGTGCCCAGGCCCAGACCGATCACGTTGGCGGAGATGTTGTCGGCCAACGGCGAGTCGAGCCCCAGGGCGTAGTGCGAGAACCACAACACGGCGAGCGTGATGAGCATCGCCACACCGTTCAGGGCGAAGAACAGGAGGTACTCCCGCCATCGGCTGTCGTGGCCGCCGCGGTGGGAGAACGTCCAGTTGCGGTTCAGGGAGTACGAGACCGTGGTCGCGGCGATGACGGCCAGCGCCTTGGCAGTCAGCGGTTTGTCGGCGAGCAGCCCGCCGCCGGCGAACATGAGCAGGTTGAACAAGCCGACGTCGACGACGAGGGAGATGAGCCCGACGACGCCGAATTTGCTGAACTCGCGCACGATACCCCGCAGGCGCGCCCACGTGGATCGGGTCAGCCGCTCCCAGGACGAGTCGGCGCCGGTACCGGCGCGCCCTTCGGCCTGGATGCCACCCACAACAGTCACTTCCTCACGCTACCCGGCGGGCGGAGCCCCTAAACGGATCTCCCACCCCACTAAGGTTCATCGTATGACGGAAACCGCCGGTGTCACTCCTCCGCCGCGCGGGTTCCCCGTCGTGGGGATGGTCGGCGGCGGCCAGTTGGCCCGGATGACTCAGCCCGCGGCCATCGCGTTGGGCATCGGGTTCGCCGTCCTGGCCGCCCACCCCCAGGACAGCGCCGCGCGGGTCGTGCCCGACACGGTGCTGGGCGATCCCGACGACCCCGAGGCGCTCGCCGCGTTCGGGAGGCTGTGCGACGTGGTGACGTTCGACCACGAACAGGTTCCCGCGGCCGGTCTGGCCGCGCTGGCCGCGTCGGGGACGGAGGTGCGCCCGGGTCCCGCCGCCCTGGCCCATGCCCAGGACAAGATCGTGATGCGGGAGGCGCTGCGCGGGGTGCCGTGCCCCCGGTGGCTGGTCTGGGGCCCGGACACGACCGTCGCCCACGTGACGGCCGAGGTCGGCTGGCCGGTGGTGGTCAAGACGTCGCGGGGAGGCTACGACGGCAAGGGGGTGTGGGTGGCCCGCGACGAGGCCGAACTGCGGGAGGTCCTGGCCGAGCCCCTCGCGCCGGGCGCCCGCTGGCTGCTCGAGGAGTTCGTCCCCTTCACCGCGGAACTGTCGGCGCAGGTCGCCCGCTCGCCCAGCGGCCAGGCCGTCGCCTACCCCGTGGTGCGCACGGTCCAGCAGGACGGCATCTGCAAGGAGGTGGTGGCCCCGTGTCCCGACCTGCCCGCCGACGTCGCCGTGGCCGCCCAGGAACTGGCCCTGCGGATCGCCCGGGACCTCGAGGTCGTCGGGATGCTCGCCGTGGAGATGTTCCTCACCCCCACCGGCGTGGTGGTGAACGAGCTGGCGATGCGTCCCCACAACTCGGGGCACTGGACCATCGAGGGGGCCGTCACCAGCCAGTTCGAGAACCACCTGCGGGCAGTCCTCGACCTGCCCCTCGGAAGCCCGGTCCCGGTCGCCCCCTACACCGTGATGGTGAACGTGCTCGGCGGGGAGCACCCGGACATGTACCGCGCCTATCGTCACGTCATGGCCCGCGACCCCGACCTGCACGTGCACCTGTACGGCAAGGAGGTCCGCCCCGGCCGGAAGATCGGGCACGTGACCCTGTCGGGGGCCGACCCCGACGACCTGCTGGCCCGCGCGCGCCATGCCGCGGACTATCTGACGGGAGTCATCGATGAGTGAGACCGCAGCCCGCGTCGGTGTGGTGATGGGCAGCGACAGCGACTGGCCGGTCATGGCTGACGCCGCCCAGGTCCTGGCCGACTTCGCCGTCCCCTACGAGGTGAACGTGGTGTCGGCCCACCGCATGCCCGCGGACATGCTCGCCTACGGGCAGCAGGCCGCCGACCGCGGCCTCGCCGTGATCATCGCCGGGGCGGGCGGCGCGGCGCACCTGCCCGGCATGCTCGCGGCCGTGACCCCGCTGCCGGTGATCGGCGTCCCGGTGCCGCTGCGGAACCTGGACGGCATGGACTCGCTGCTGTCCATCGTGCAGATGCCGCGCGGCGTCCCGGTGGCGACGGTGGCCATCGGCAACGCCACGAACGCGGGACTGCTCGCCGTGCGCATCCTGGGGGTCGCGGACGCCGGGCTGCGGCGCCGGCTCGACGACTACCGGGAGCAGTTGGGGGAGATGGCCCGCGCGAAGGGCCGGGCCCTCCGCGACGGCGGCTCGGACTGACGTCAGCGCACGCCGACGCCGCGGTAGGTCCAGCCCGCGGAGCGCCAGCGGTCGGCGTCGAGCACATTGCGCCCGTCGAACACCGCGCGCCGGGCGACGAGCGCGGCGGTCGCGGCGGGCTCGAGGTTCCGGTAGTCCTGCCATTCAGTGAGCACCATGGTGAGGTCCGCGCCTGCCAGGGCGGCTTCGGCCGAGTCGACGTAGTCCAGCGTCGGGTACAGCCGGGCGGCGTTGGCGGTGGCCCGCGGGTCATGCACGGCCACCTGCGCCCCCTGCAGGTGCAGGGCGGCGGCGATGGCGAGGGCGGGGGAGTCCCGGACGTCGTCGCTGTCGGGTTTGAACGCCACCCCGAGCACGGCGACCCGGCGCCCGGCGACGGTGTCGTCCAACAGGACCGCCGCGCTGCGCACGGCCGCCTCGCGCTGCTGCAGGTTGACCCGGTCGACCTCGCGCAGGAACGCCAGGCTCGTGCCGACGCCCAGTTCGTCGGCGCGGGCCATGAAGGCCCGGATGTCCTTCGGCAGGCAGCCGCCGCCGAAACCGATGCCCGCGCGCAGGAACCGGCTGCCGATACGTTCGTCCAGGCCGATCGCGGTGGCCAGGGTCGTGACATCGGCCGCGGCCGCGTCGCAGATGTCGGCCATCGCGTTGATGAAGGAGATCTTCGTGGCCAGGAACGCGTTGGCGGCCACCTTGACCAGTTCCGCGGTCGCGTAGTCCGTCACGAGGAACGGCACGCCCGCGTCTATCTGGGGCGCGTAGAGCTCGGCGAGCACCGCCGCGTCAGCCTCGTCCTGCACCCCCACCACGATGCGGTCCGGCCGCAGGGTGTCGGCCACCGCGAATCCCTCCCGCAGGAACTCGGGGTTCCACAGCAGGCGCGCCCGTCCCGCGGTCGCCTCCCGCACCTCGCCGCGCAGGCGCTCGGCGGTGCCCACCGGGACCGTGCTCTTGCCGACCACGACGCTGTCGGGCCGCATCGCCTTGGCCAGCCGCAGCACGGCCGCGTCGACCTGCGCCAGATCGGCTGCCTGGGCGCCTCCGGCCTGCGGGGTACCCACACACAGGAAGTGCACGTCGGCGTCGGCCACCGCCCCCATGTCGTCGCTGAACACCAGCCGTCCGGACCGGGTGTGGCGGGCCACCAGCTCGGTGAGTCCCGGCTCGTAGAACGGCACGTCGCCGCGGGCCAGGCGCGCCACCTTGGCGGAGTCGGTGTCGACACCTACGACGGTGTGTCCCAGCTCGGCCATGGCGGCGGCATGCGTCGCCCCCAGATAGCCGGTCCCGATCACGGAGATGCGCATCCGAGGAGGATAGCCCCCGCAGGCGGTGCGGGCGGCCCGCCGCCGCGGGCCGTACCCTGAAGGAGACCACGGATCCCCGAGACCTGGAGGCAGCCGGTGCCGGCCTCACCCGACTACGACCTGTTCCGCTTGAGCGACGAGCACGAGGCCCTCCGCGCAGCGGTCCGGGACCTGGCCGAGGACAAGATCGCGCCCCGCGCGGCCGAGATCGACGAGACCGGCGAGTTCCCCAAGGACGTCTACGAGGCGCTGGTCGCGGCCGGCTGCCATGCCATCCACATCCCCGAGGAGTACGGCGGTGAGGGCGGCGACCAGCTGGCCTCCTGCATCGTGGCCGAGGAGGTTGCCCGCGTCTGCGGCTCCAGCTCCCTCATCCCCGCCGTCAACAAGCTGGGGACCACGCCGCTGCTGGTGGCCGCGTCGGAGGACCTCAAACACCGGTACTTGTCGGAGGTGGCCAGCGGGGAGGCCATGTTCTCCTACGCGCTCAGTGAGCGGGAGGCGGGCAGCGACGCCGCCGCGATGAAGACCCGGGCCGTGCGCGACGGCGACGGGTGGGTGCTGAACGGCCAGAAGTCGTGGATCACCAACGCGGGGATCTCGAAGTACTACACGGTCATGGCGTCGACGGATCCGGAGAAGGGCGCCAAGGGCATCTCGGCGTTCGTCGTGCACCACGACGACCCCGGCTTCTCCCTCGGCACCCCGGAGCGCAAACTGGGCATCCACGGGTCGCCCACCCGGGAGATCTTCTTCGAGGACGTGCGGATCCCCGCCGACCGGATCGTCGGCGAGGAAGGGACGGGCTTCAGCACCGCGATGCGCACGCTGGACATCACCCGGATCACCATCGGCGCCCAGGCCCTCGGGATGGCGCAGGGCGCCCTGGACGCCGCGGTCGCGTATGCCAAGGAGCGGCGGCAGTTCGGGAAGTCGATCGCGGAGTTCCAGGGGCTGCAGTTCCTGTTGGCCGACATGGGCATGAAGATCGCGGCGGCGCGGGCGCTGGTCTATCAGGCGGCGGCCAAGTGTGAGCGGAACGAGCCCGATCTGTCCTTCTACGGCGCGGCTGCGAAGTGTTTCGCCTCGGACACGGCCATGGAGGTCACCACGAACGCCGTGCAGGTGTTCGGGGGCGCCGGGTACGTGCGCGATCACCCGGTCGAGCGGATGATGCGCGATGCGAAGATCACGCAGATCTACGAGGGCACCAACCAGATTCAACGCCTCGTCATGGCCCGCTCCCTGCTCCGCGGATGACGGCCGAACCGAAACCCGCCTCCTACTCGCGGGTCACCCTCGCCCGGATCATGGACGACGGCGACGCCAACCTGCTCGGCAACGTGCACGGCGGTGTGATCATGAAGACGGTCGACGACACCGGGGGCGCGTGTGCCGCCCGGCACTGCCGCGAACCCGCGGTCACCGTTGCCATGGACGAGATGGTGTTCCAGGAACCGGTTCGCGTGGGGGACATCCTCACGACCCGGGCGATGGTCAACTGGGTGGGCAGCACCTCCCTCGAGGTGGGGGTCCGGGTCACGGCCCAACGGTGGGACGACGCCGGCGAGGAGGAACACCACGTGGCCAGCGCCTACCTGGTGTTCGTCCCGGTCGGCGCCGACGAACGTCCCCTGCCGGTCCCGGAGCTGATCCTGGAGTCCGAGGAGGGCCACCGCCGCTGGCGGGAGGCCGAGATCCGGCGCGAGCACCGGCTGGCCAAGCGGGCGGAGATCCGCGCCTGGCGGGCCCAGGGTTAGCTACCCGGTGCCGGGGCGTCGCAGATGTCGTCCTTGGCGGAGCGCACCGTGCTGTCGACTCCGGTGTTGACCGAGCGCACCGGCGCCAGCCCCGCGTAGTCGCTGCCCACCGTCACGGCGAAGGTGGCCCCCAGGCCCGGCGCCTCGGTGAACTGCGCGTTGGGCAGGCTGGCCCGCAGGGTCGCCGCCGACTTGGGGTACTCCGGGTCGTACTCCACCGTCGTGACGGCCGGCGCCGTCCCCGCCTCCGTCGTCGTCACCTGGTAGCCCGCCGTCTGCAGGTCGGTCACGGCCTGATCGCCCTGCGGGCCCGCCGGGGCGACCGCGAGGGTGACCTCGCCGGGGGCGACGTCGACGGCGGCCGCCTTGGGCGGCTCGGGCAGCGGCTGGTCGTCGGCGAGCGCCGCGAACAGGGCGTCCGCGGCCTCCTGGTTCCACAGCACGGTGCTCTCGCCCTCGTGCAGGTAGTTCCCGTCGCTGACCGGAACCGTGGTGAAGGCGACGTTCTTCAGGTCGACGTCACCGGCCCGCCCGGCGAGGGCGGCGATCGCGTCCCGCGTGAGCCGCTCGTCGGTGGTGACGCTGCCGATGGCGGCGTCGAGGAAACTGTTGAGGGCCACCGGGTTCAGCAGGGTCCCCGCGCTGAAGACCTTCTGCAGCATCGCGGCCATGAACCGCTGCTGGCGCCCGGAGCGGCCGAAGTCGTTGTCGATGTAGCGCGCCCGTACGTAGGCCAACGCCTGCGGCCCGCTGATCGTCTGGCGCCCCGCGGGCAGGTCCAGGCCCGACAGTTCGTCCTGCAGCGGGGTCGGCAGGCACACGTCGACCCCGCCGACGGCGTCCACCATCCGCAGGAAACCCGCGAAGTCGATCTCGACGTAGTGGTCGACGGTCAGTCCCGTCGCCTGCTCCACGGTGTCGACCGTCACGGCCGGCCCGCCGGAGGAGAACGCTGAGTTGATCTTTCCTTCGTGTTCGGGCACGGCCTCGCCGTCCGGCCCGGTGTGCGCGGGGATCGTGACGAGGGAGTCGCGGGGGATGCTGATGATGCTGGCTCCCCCGAGGTCGGAGCCCAGATGCACCAGCAGGATCGTGTCGGTGTGCCGGCCGTAGTCGTCGTAGCCGGCGTTGAGCCGGCGCCGCTCGTGGCCCGACAGGCCGGACCGGTCGTCGGAGCCCACCACCAGGACGTTCGTCGGGCCGCCGGTCCACACCGACGAGCCCCCGAGGCCGCCGAACACGTCCACCGTCGACAGGCCCGACAGGTACCGCTCGCTGGCCGCCCAGCCCGTCACACTCACGGTGAGCAGCAGCGCGGAGACCACGACGACCGCGATCCGACCGATCCGGGACAACCCGACTCCCCTCCTGCCCGCCGCCCCCCGGCGACGCCGACACGAGAGCCTAAGCGACGATCGGTGCCGCTTCGGGTAGGGGCCGACCGCGTGCCGCCCGGTGCTAGATTCCAGACACGGCCACGAGGAGGGCGGATGGTGCTCGTGAGCGTCGTCACCGCCACCTACGCCGGGGACGACCTCGGCCACCTGGCGGAAGCCGTCGCCAGCGTGGTCGGTCAGACCCACCGGCCGTTGCAGTTGCTGCTGGCCGTCGACGGCGACCCGACCCCGGCCCTGGCCGCCCTGCTGGCGCAGTACGCCGAGCGGTACCCGTGGGTCGAGGTGTACCGGCTGCCCGGGCCCGCCGGGCCGGGGGCGGCCCGCAACGCTGTCCTGCCGCGCTGCCGCGGCGAGTTCGTCGCCGTCCTGGACGCCGACGACGCCATGGTCCCCACCCGTCTCACCGAACAACTGGCCTACCTGGACGCTCACCCCGACGTGGACGTGGTGGCGTCCTGGTTGGACGTGGTGGACACCGGTGGGCAGGTCGTGGCGGAGCGCCGCTTCCCGGAGTCGTGGCAGGAGGTGCGCGCCAAGGCGGCCTTCTTCTGCCCCACGGCCAACACGGCGGTCCTGTTCCGGCGCGGTCTGCTGCCCCGGTTCCGGTACCCGACCGCCCTGCGCGTGGGTGAGGACTACCGGCTGTGGGTGGAACTCCTGCGCGACGGTGTCCGGATCGCCAATGTGCGCCGCCCGCTGACGCGCTACCGCACCGGTCCCGGGTACTTCGCCCGGCGCCGCGGCTGGCGCTATGCGGCCAGTGACCTCGGCACCAAGGTGCGGGCCGTGCCGCTGGTCCCGTGGTGGCAGGCACCCGTGGTCGTGGCGGGTGCCGCCGGGTCCTTCGTCGTGCGCCTGCTGCCCGCGGCGTGGTTCCAGGGCGCCTACGCGGTCTTCGAGAAGGTGACCCGGGGATGAAGGTGGTCATCCTGGCGCCCGTGCACCGCTTCGACGACATCCGGGTGTTCCGCAAGGAGGCCGTCACGCTGGCTGAGGCCGGCTACGAGGTCGTCCTGTACGCGCGCACGCCCGACGGGCGCCCGCTGCAGCGGTCCGGGGTCACGGTGCGGCCCGTGCGCTACCGCAGCCGGTTCGGCCGGTTCCTGCAACTGCCGCTCGTGGGCCACCGGGCGTGGCGCGAGGGGGCCGACGTGTACCACCTGCACAATCCCGACACCCTCCCGCTCGTCCTGGGTCTGAAGGCGCGGGGCTGCCGCGTGGTCTACGACACCCACGAGGACTTCGCCACCGAGATCCTGCTGCGCACGTGGCTGCCGGCCGTGCTGCGCCGGCCGGCAGCGGCGGCGGTCGCCGCCGGCGAAGGTCTGATGGCGCGGGTCGCCGACGCCGTGATCGTGACGCAGGAGCAGCTGCGCGACCGGCTGCCCGGGGCGGTCGTGATCGGCAATCCCCCGATCGTGGACCGGGCGGCCGGCGTGGCGGCGGCCGCCCGACGGGACGAGCGGGCCGCCGCCGATCCCCCGGAGGTCGTGCTCGGCTACGTGGGCGGCTTGAGCCGGGACCGCGGGCTGGACCGCATGCTCGGCCTGGTGGCGGCGCTGGCGCAGCGGCTGCCCGCGCGGCTGCTGCTGATCGGCCCGGCCGTCAACGACGATGCCCTGCAGGAGGCGCGCCGTTCCCCCGTCTGGCAGCACGTCGACTACCGCGGGGAGCTGCCGCAGGAGGAGGCCCTGGCGGCCCTGGACGAGGCCGACGTGGGGCTCATCCTGTTCGAGGACACCGCCAGCCACCGTCATGTGGACCCCAACAAGATCTACGAATACCTGACGCGGGCCCTGCCGTTCGTCGCCAGCGACTTCCCGGCGTGGCGGGAGCGCTTCGGCGGCGCCGGAGTCGGGCTGTTCGTGCCCGCGGGGGCACGGGACGTCGCCGAGCGGGTCGCCGGGTTCGTCGCCGACCGCCGGGCCCTGGCGCGGGCCGGCCGGGCCGGGGCGGACTTCGTATGGCAGCACTACTCGTGGCAGCGGGATGGCGCGCCGATCCTGCTGGCCGTGTACGACCGGGTGCTGGGACGCTAGCGGGTCAGCCGGCGCAGACGACCTTGTCGGCCTTCGTGGGGTGTGCGGTGGTGTTGCCCGAGGTGTCCACCTTCGCCGCCACCGCGTCGTCCTTGATGCCCGAGTAGTCCGCGCCGACCTGCAGGGTGAGGGTCCAGAGGTCCGTCCCGGAGCGCAGCGGCGCATCCGCGGCGTAGGCGAGGGTGCGACCCGCCTCCTTCTCCCCGCGGGGGTAGACCACCTGGGTGTCTCCGGACCCGGCGCGTCCGCGCACGACCTCCGCGACCCCGAAGCCGGCGCGCTCGAGGTCCTGCTGCACCCGCTTCATGCTCACCTGGCCGTGCGACGTGTCCACGACGCGAACGGAGAGGTCGGCCGGCGGGACGGTGAGCTTCTTGCCGTCGGCGGCCACGGTGGCGGGCGGCGGGTAGGGCGTGTCGTCGCGCATCGCCTTCAGGATGGGCGCCGCGGCGACCGGGTCGAGATCGACGTTGGCCAGGTCGGTGCGGTAGACGAACGGCAGCGTGACGAACGTGATGTCCCCGGGCTTCACCGACCGCACGCTCTCGGCCATCGTGCGCATCGGCCCGATGCCGTCCAGTCCCGACGAGACGGTCAGGGACTTCGTCGCCACGTCGATCATCTCGAAGACGCGTGCGGGGTTGAGGAGCAGTTGGGTGTCGGTGACCTTGCGGATCGCGGCGGACAGGAACGCCTGCTGCCGCTGGATACGGCCGATGTCGGACCCGTCCCCGAGTGTCTTGCGCGCCCGCACGAAGGCGAGTGCCTGTTCGCCGCTCACGACGGTCTTTCCGGCGGGCAGTTTCAGCTTCGACTCGGCGTCGTTCACGGGATGCTCCAGGCAGACCTCGACGCCGCCCATGGCGTCCACCATCTCCTTGAACCCGTTGAAGTCCACCACGACGACGTGGTTGACCGGAAGTCCGGTGATCTCCTTGACCAGGGTGGCGGTGCAGGCGGCCCCGCCCTGCTGGAACGCATTGTTGAACTTGGCGTAGCTCCCGGCCCAGTCCGCGCCGGTGCATGGCGGCTGCTCGACCCACAGGTCGCGGGGGATGGACAGGGCGATGGCGCGGGAACGGTCGCCCGACAGGTGCAGCAGGATCGTGGTGTCGCTGCGTTTGGTGGTGCGCCCCGAGTCGAGCCCGTAGCCGCGGTTGCCCTTGCCGGTACGGTCGTCGGTGCCCATCAGCAGGATGTTCACGGGCTTGTCGGCCACCGGTTCGGCCTCGGTCCCGGGCACCCCGATGACGGTGATCTGCCCCATCTTCTGCATGAGGACGTAGGCCCCGGCGGCGGTGCCCACGAGCAGGACGGCGATGACGATCGCGACGATCGTCAGGATCTTGGGCCAGCGGCTCTTGCGGCGTGGCGGCGGGGTCGGGGCGCCCGTCGGGTCCGGGGGGGTGACCGGAGGGGTCGTGGGCGGCGGGAGTTCCGGTCCCGTCATCGCCACCTCCCACACAGAATCACGAGCCCTACAAGCGTAAGTGACGGTGCGGGTGCTCCCTCCCCCCGCGAGCGGTGGGACGGTTGCGACTGCGTCACGGTTCCACCCGGGCCGTCACGTGTTCGGCGGCGGCGACGGCGGCGGTGTCGGATGTCTCACACAGGACGGCCGCGGCCCCGACCAGCAGGGGAGTGGCCCAGACGGCCAGCCACAGCGTCGGCGCCCCGATCCCGGTGGGGACCAGGAGTCGCCCCCCGGGGTGCAGGCCGAGGTCGGCGGCGAGGGACCGGGCGGCGCCGGCGATGTCGGGCCGGTCCCAGCGCCGGGCCCCCAGGTCCCACGCCGAGTCGGGCGCGGGCACGCCGAGGAAGGCGTCGGGCTGGCCCATGGCGTCGCGGGCGTGGTCGAGCAGCGGGGCCGGGGGTGGCGGCCCGGGCAGCCCGAACGCGCCGCCCGCCACCAGCACCGGGAACTCCGCGTCGCCGGGCGGATCCGGCGTCATGCCGACCACGACGTCCGCCGCAGCGGAGTCGGTGACCGTCATGCCCGCCAGGTCGCATGCCGCCAGCCACACCGGCAGTTGCCAGTGCAACGGCAGATCCAGCCGCACCCGCGCCCCGGCGGGTACTTCCCACTCGTCGACGAGGACGGCCGCCGTCTTGGCGACCGCGGTGAGCAGGGACGTGGCGGACAGCTCGGCGCGCTGCCCGTCGGCGCCGTACCACGTCACCGCCGGCGCGCCGCCCTCCCGGGAGGCGCGCCGCTGCAGGGCCCGCCAGAACTCGTCCACCCGGTCACGGTAGTTCCCGCGGGTCCCGCGCGGCCGCGCGGGCGGCGTGTGGGACGGTAGGCCGTCATGCAGGCGATTCTCCTCGTGGGCGGCCAGGGCACCCGGCTGCGCCCGCTCACCATCACGACCCCGAAACCCATGCTCCCGGTGGCCGGGGTCCCGTTCACCGCCCACCAGATCGCGCGGGCCCGCGACGCGGGCGTCACCCGCATCGTGCTCGGCACGTCGTACAAACCGGAAGTGTTCGCCGACTACTTCGGCGACGGGTCGGACCTCGGCGTGGAGCTCGTGTACCGCACCGAGACCGAGCCGTTGGGCACCGGCGGCGGCATCCGGCACGCGGCGGAGGCGCTGACGTGCGGCCCGGACGAACCGGTCCTGGTGTTCAACGGCGACGTCCTGTCCGGCGTCGACCTGCGACAGCTGGTGGCCCGCCACGATGAGACCGGGGCGGCCGTCACGCTCTACCTGACCCGGGTGGCGGACCCCCGCGCCTTCGGGCTCGTGCCCACCGACTCCGGCGACCGCGTGATCGAGTTCCGGGAGAAACCCGCCACGGACGCGGAGATCGTCACCGACCAGATCAACGCCGGCTGCTACGTGTTCCGCCGCGACGTGATCGACCGGATCCCGGCCGACGAGGTGGTGTCGGTCGAACGCGACACCTTCCCGGGGCTGCTGGCGGCCGGCGAGCGGCTGACCGGCGTCGTCGACGACGGCTACTGGCTCGACCTCGGCACCCCCCTGTCGTTCGTGCGCGGCTCGGCCGACCTGGTCCTCGGCCGGGTCGACTCCAGCGCAGTGCCCGGGCCCACCGGCCCGGCGCTGGTGCTGCCGGGGGCGGACGTGGCGCCCGACGCCGTCCTGGCCGGCGGCACGGTGGTCGCCCCCGGCTGCCGGGTGGGGTCCGGAGCCCGGGTCGTCGCATCGGTGCTCATGCCGGACGTGACGGTCGCGGAAGGGGCCGTGGTGGACGACAGTGTCCTGGCGACCGGTGCGCAGGTGGGTCCCGGTGCGCACCTGCAGGGAGCCGTCGTCGCCGAAGGGGCGCGGATCGGCGCCGCCGTGGAACTGCTGGACGGCGCCCGTGTGTGGCCGCAGGCCGTGTTGGCGGACGGCTCGGTGCGGTTCTCGTCCGACCGCTGAGGCCGCGTCAGTCGAGCACGGTCAGGAACCCGCGGCCGTCCCGCGGGGACCGGTCGGCCGCCGCCTGCTGCGGATGTCCCACCGCGACGGCCCCGAGGGGCTGCCACGCGTCCGGGAGCCCGAGTTCCCGCCGGACCACGTCGGGACAGAAGACCGTGGCGGACACCCAGGCGCTGGCCAGGCCGCGGGCGGCCAGGGACACCAGCAGGCTCTGCACGGCAGCGCCGCCGGACAGCAGGAAGAGGTCCCGCTCGTGGTCGCGCCGGGGGACATCGGGATACGGGTGGGCCGCGTCGGCCAGGTCCACGAAGGGCAGCAGCAGCGTGGGGGCCTCGCGCAGCACGTCGCCACGCCGCACGCGGCGCGCGACCGCCTCCGGAGGGAACCCGTCCAGGTCGCTCAGGTCGGCGCGCCAGCGGGTGACCATGGCGTCCAGCAGCCGGCCGCGCCTGGCCCCGGTGACCTGCACGAACCGCCAGGGGGTCGTGTGGTGCGGCGCCGGAGCGGTCACCGCGTCGCCGACCGCTGCCACCAGGGCGACGGGATCGACCGGGTCGGGGCGGAACTGCCGGACCGTGCGGCGGGCGGGAACGGCGGCGACCCGGCCGGCCCGGAAAGCCTCCGCGGCACCCTGGGGGAACAGGTCCTCGCCGGGGTCCCGCACGAGGGCCGCGGCCCCGCCGCCCACGTCACCGGACACCCAGTGCCCCAGGCCCCGCACGAAGGCCAGCGGGCGCCCGGCGGCCTTGCCCTGCACCAGGTCGGCGGCTGCCGCCACCTCGTCGGCGAGGGCGGGAGCGGTCACGGCCAGCGGGCGACCCGCGGCGTCGGGGGTCCCGGCCAGGTCCAGCAGGGGCAGCAGACCGGCCACCCCGATCGCGGTGTCGGTCTGCCCGAGGCGCCACGGCCGGCCCAGGGTGTCGCTGACCACCACCCCGTAGGGCCCGGCGCCCAGGGCCGCCTCCAGGCCGGATTTGAGGGCGGCGGCGGAGGCGTCGGGGTCCTCCGGGAGCAGCACGACGGTGCCGGGCGGGGTGTTGCTCTCGTCGATGCCGGCGCCCGCCAGGACCAGGCCGTTCCGGGTGCGCACGATGCGGCCGCCGCCCGGGAGGGCCGCCACCACCGCCACCGTCTCGGCCTCCTCGGCCCGGCGCCGCTCCGCGGCCGGCACGATGCGCCCCTCGGCCTTGGCGACCACCTTGCTCGTGACCACGACGACGTCCCCGCCGACCAGGCCGCGGCTGCCGTCGGGCCAGTCGACGGTCGCCCCCACAAGGGCGATCACCCGCGCCAGGTCGGTGCCCGGCCGGATCTCCCCGACGCCGTCCGGGGCCACCACCTGCAGCGCCGGGTCGGTCACGGGGCCGCCAGGACGGCGCGCGCGAGTGCCGTCGCGCTGGCGGGGTCGGACATGAGAAGGGGCACCGCCCGCACCGCCAGGTCCAGATCCGCGAGATCGGCGACGGCGGCGGCGTCCTCGGGCGCCACCAGCCACGCATCCAGCAGGCCGCCGTCGGAGCGGGCGCCGTAGTGGCGGGCGACCCCCGCGGCACTGGCGGGCACCCCCACCGCCGCCAGGCACTGCTCGGCCATGCCGCGCACCGCGCGGCCCGCGATGATCGGCGACACCCCCACGACGGGGGCGGCGGCCGCAGCCACCGCCTCCCGCAGGCCCGGCACGCCCAGGATCGGCCCGATGCTGACGACGGGGTTGCTCGGAGCGACGGCGATGAGGTCCGCTGCGGCGATCGCTGCGGCGACCTCGTCGGTGGGACGGGCGGCGGCGCCGCCGACCTGCACGAACTCCTCGGCCGGCAACCGGGCGCCGTGGCGCACCCACCACTCCTGGAAGTGCATGGCCCGGCGCCCGTCGCCGTCGGCGACCACCACGTGGGTCTCCACCCGGTCGTCGCTCATGGGCAGCACCGTCACGCCGGGCTCCCAACGCCGGCACAGCGCCGCGGTCACGTCGGTGAGCCGGTAGCCGGCGGCCAGCATCTGGGTGCGCACGAGGTGGGTGGCGAGGTCCCGGTCGCCCAGACCGAACCACGGCTGCGGCATCCCGTAGGCGCGCAACTCCTCCCCGGCCCGGAATCCTTCGTCGGCGCGGCCCCAGCCGCGGTCGGTGTCCAGGCCGCCGCCGAGGGTGTACATGACGGTGTCGAGGTCCGGGCACACCGTCAGGCCGTGCAGCACGAGGTCGTCGGCGGTGTTCACGACGGCGGTCACCTCGGTGTCGGGCACGTCGCGCATGCCCGCCAGGAAGCGTGCGCCGCCGTACCCCCCCGCGAAGACCGTGACCCGCATTCCCCGATGGTCCCATCCCCCGCCGGCGGCAGCGCCAGTACCGTGAAACCCATGTCGGTCGGTGTGCGCGAGACCCAGCGGGCGCTGCGGCGCGCCGACCGGGGCGCACCCCTCAACCGCGCCGAGGCCGTCGCCCTGCTCGCAGCGCGCGGCGAGGACCTGACCCGGCTGGCGATGATCGCCGGCCGCGTGCGGGACGCGGGCCTCACCGACGCCGGGCGCCCCGGTGTCGTGACGTACTCCCCGAAGGTGTTCATCCCCCTGACGCGGCTGTGCCGCGACCGGTGCCACTACTGCACGTTCGCCACGGACCCGGCGGACCTGCGCCGCCACGGGGCCGACATGTACCTCAGCGTCGCCGAGGTGGTCGAGATCGCCCGCCAGGGGGCCGCGGCCGGATGCGCGGAGGCGCTGTTCACCCTCGGGGACACCCCGGAGAGCCGGTGGCCGGCGGCGCGGGCGTGGCTGGATGCCGCCGGGTACGACGACACCGCCTCCTACCTGCGGGCCGCGGCCATCGCCGTGCTGGAGGAGACCGGCCTGCTGCCCCACCTCAACCCGGGGGTCCTGTCGTGGGAGCAGCTGCGCCGGCTGCGTCCGGTGGCGCCGTCGATGGGACTGATGCTGGAGTCGGTGTCGCCCCGCCTGCTGGAGCCCGGTGGCGTGCACCACGGGTCCCCCGACAAGGACCCGGCGGTGCGGTTGCGCACGATCGAGGACGCCGGGCGCCTCGCCATCCCGTTCACCAGCGGGGTCCTGGTGGGGATCGGGGAGACCCCGGCGGAACTGGTCGACTCCCTGCTGGCGCTGCGGCGTGTGGGCCGCGAGTACGGACACCTGCAGGAGGTACTCGTCCAGAACTTCCGGGCCAAACCCGCGACGGCCGCCCGACGGCGCCCGGACGTGGGGCAGGAGCAGTACGCGGCCGCCGTGGCGACCGCCCGCCTCCTGCTCGGGCCCGGCATGCGGATCCAGGTGCCCCCCAACCTGAGCGATCCGGCCGCCGTGCGCGGGCTCCTGCGGGCCGGCGCCGACGACCTCGGTGGCATCAGCCCGGTCACCGCCGACCACGTGAACCCGGAACGACCCTGGCCGCTGGTGGCCGACCTGGCCGACAGCGCCGCGGCCGAGGGGCTCACCCTGCTACCCCGCCTGACCGTTCACCCGCCGTACGTGCGGGACGCCGACATGTGGCTGGACCCACGCCTGCACGGCCACGTGCGCGCCGTGGCCGACACCACCGGGATGGCGGCGACCCCGGTACGACCCCTTCCCCGGCCGTGGCAGGACGCGGACCCCGGCTACGACGAGTTCGCCGGCCACCACGCCGGCGGGCGCTCCGACCTGGCGACGACCATCGACCTGACCGGCCGGGCGGCGGCGGCCCGCTCCGACGTGGCCACGGTCTTCGGCGACTGGGACGAGGTCCGGGCCCGGGTGGGCGGCGGACGGGGGGTCATCCCCGGCGACGTCCGCGCGGCTCTCGACCTCGCCCACCGCGATCCGGCCGCCCTGGCCGAGCCCGCCCATGAGGCGGCTGCTGTGGCGCTCATGTCGTGTGACGGGGCGGCGCTGGACGAGTTGACCGGCCTCGCGGACGCGGTGCGCGCCGACGTCGTCGGCGCCGACGTCACGTACGTGGTGAACCGCAACCTCAACTTCACCAACGTCTGTTACACCGGCTGCCGGTTCTGCGCCTTCGCGCAGCGGGCCGACGACGCCGACGCCTTCACCCTCGACCTGGCCGAGGTGGGGGACCGGGCGGCGGCGGCGGCCGCCGCCGGCGCGACCGAGATCTGTATGCAGGGCGGCATCCACCCCGGACTGCCGGGTACCGCCTACTTCGACCTCGCCCGCGAGGTGAAGCGGCGCGCCCCCACGCTGCATCTGCACGCCTTCAGCCCGATGGAGGTCGTCAGCGGTGCCAGCCGCAGCGGGGTGTCGGTCGCCGACTGGCTCGCCGCGGCGCGGGACGCGGGTGTCGACTCGTTGCCCGGGACGGCCGCGGAGATCCTCGACGACGATGTCCGCTGGGTGCTCACGAAGGGGAAGCTGCCCGCCGCGGCGTGGGTGGAGGTCGTCACCACGGCCCACCGCACCGGGCTGCCCACGAGCGCCACGATGATGTTCGGCCACGTCGACCGCCCCGACCACTGGGTGCGCCACCTGCGCACCATCCGCCGCATCCAGGAGGACACCGGCGGCTTCACCGAGTTCGTCCCCCTGCCGTTCATCCACCAGCAGGCCCCCCTCTACCTGGCGGGGGTGGCGCGGCCGGGCCCCGACCCGCGCGACAACCGGGCCGTGCATGCCATGGCGCGGCTGATGCTCTTCGGCGCCATCGACCACATCCAGTGCTCGTGGGTGAAACTCGGGCCGGCCGGGTGCCGGGTGATGCTCGCCTCCGGCGCCGATGACCTCGGCGGCACCCTGATGGAGGAGACCATCTCGCGCATGGCCGGGTCGGCGCACGGCAGCTCCCGCACACCGGCGGAGCTGGCGGCCATCGCCGCCGCCGCCGGACGGCCCGCTCGGCAGCGCACGACCACATACGGGTCACCCGACCGGACCAGTCCTGCCTGTGGATGACACGCCGGGATAAGCCCCAGATGTCGTGTTTCGGCGACGATCTATCCACAGATGTGGGAGAGGGGGTTGACGCCCCCGGATCACACCCATGTAATTACACGCGTGTTCGCGGGGCCGGTGAGGGCCAAGGGTAGGGGTACCCGTCCGGGAACATGGGAACCAAGGAGGAACCTCGTGGGTGAGATGGTCTTTTTGCCGATGACGGAGACCGAGGAGATGGGCTGGCAGGAGCGGGCGCTGTGTGCGCAGACCGACCCTGAGGCCTTCTTCCCGGAGAAGGGTGGCAGCACACGGGAGGCGAAGAAGGTCTGCCTGTCGTGCGACGTGCGTTCGGACTGCCTCGAGTACGCGCTGGCCAACGACGAGCGCTTCGGCATCTGGGGTGGCCTGTCCGAGCGGGAGCGCCGCCGCCTCAAGAAGGCCGCCGGCTGACGCTGCGACACCCGGGGGGCACATCCGGAATGTCCTGATCGGCGGCGATTCGTCGCTTATCGTGTCAGGGCATTCCCGCCCCCGGAGGTCCGATGAGCAGTGCGGCAAGCGTCCTTGCCGACGCCACCCCGGGTCTCCGGCGGCCCCAGCGGGTCACCGCCGTCCTCGTGGCCCACGACGGGCAGCGCTGGCTGCCCCGTGTCCTCGCGGCACTGGCCGCCCTGGACCGGGCGCCGGACCGGCTGGTCGCGGTGGACGTCGGGTCCACGGACGACACGGCGGCGCTGCTGGCTGGTTGCCCGCTGGTCGGCGAGACGGTCACCGTCCCCGCGTCGACCCCCTTCCCCCAGGCGGTGGCCGCGGGGCTGGCGGCGATCGTCTCCCTGCCGGACGACGTCACGATCGATCTGCGCGACGGGCATGGTCCGGCGGCCGGTGATCCCGAGGACTGGGTGTGGCTGCTGCACGACGACTGCGCCCCCGCGCCGCCGGCGCTGAGCGGCCTGCTGGACCGGGCGGCGGAACTGCCCGGAGCGACCGTCGTGGGACCCAAACTGCGGGGCTGGTGCCGCCCCACGGTGCTGCTGGAGTGCGGGCTGGCCCTCTCCGGGGCCGGGCGCCCCGAGCGGGGAGTGGCGCGCGGCGAGGTCGACCAGGGACAACTCGACGGCCGTACCGACGTCATGGCGGTGTCGACGCCGGGCATGCTCGTGCGCCGCGACGTGTGGGACCGACTCGGCGGGTTCGGTATCGCCTTCCCCCGGGAGGGGGCCGACACCGACTTCTGCTGGCGGGCCCGGCGCGCCGGGGAACGCGTCGT
Source organism: Actinomycetota bacterium (assembly GCA_029978705.1). Lineage (GTDB taxonomy): Bacteria > Actinomycetota > Actinomycetes > S36-B12 > CAIWTL01. The sequence continues at coordinate 62,037 of JAPOIY010000002.1, read as the reverse complement.
CGTGGCCCCGGCCGCCGTCGTGTACCACCGTGGCGCGGCCACCCGCCGGCAACGGGACGTCGTGGCCCGCGGGTCGCTGCGCTACCGTCACCGGCGCGCGGCCGTGATCACCGGGCTCGTGCACGCGCCGCTGTGGCGGCTACCGTTCACCGCCGCACGGTTCGCCCTGGCCGGGCTGCTGCGGTTCGTGCTGGGTGTCGTGACGCTGGCGCCGCGCCGCGCCGTCGCCGACCTGGCCGGCACCGTCGTGGGCCTCACGTCCTGGCGGTCGGTCGCGCGCGGCCGCCGCGCCGTGTCCCGCACCGCCGTCATCCGCGACCGCGAACTGCGCCACCTGCGCCCCACCCTCGGGCAGCGGGCCGCCCACCTGTCCGAGCAGGTGGTCGCCCCGCGCGTCGCCGACGCCGACGCCGCCACCCGGCGCTGGCGCCGCTTCGGCCGGGCCGCGGTCGGCGTCACCGTCGTGCTCGCCGTGGTGTGCCTGATCGCCGGGTGGGGGCTGTGGTTCGGCGACGGCCGGCTCAGCGGGGGGGCGCTGCTCGCCGCCCCCGACGGCGCCCTGGACCTGTTCGCGGCCTTCCGGTCCCCCTGGCACGAGGTGGGACTGGGCTCCGCTGCCGCCGCCCCGCCGTACCTGGCCGTCCTGGCCGCCGCTGCCGTCGTGCCGCTGGGATCGGCCACCGTCGCGGTGCAGGTCCTGCTGCTGGCCGCCCCGGTGCTCGCCGCGCTCAGCCTGATGCTGGCGCTGCGCGGCCTCGTGCGCCGCCCCGTCCTCGTGGCGGCCGGACTGGCCTACGCCCTCGTGCCCGCCCTGACCGCCGCCGTCGACACCGGACGGCTGGGAATCGCGGTCGCCGCGGTCCTGCTGCCCCCGACCCTGCGGTTCCTGGTGCGCTGCACACCCCTGCCGAGCCCGCTGCCCCCCGCCACGGGGCGCACGTGGGCGGCCACGGTGGTCCTGCTGGCCGCCCTGGCCGCGTTCTCCCCGGCGCTGGCCGTCACGCTCCTCCTGGCCGGGTGCGGGGCGTGCCTCGTCGGCCGCCGGTTCGCCGACGCCGGGCGGATGGTCCTCGTCGCGCTCGGGGTCGTCGCCCTGCTGTGGCCGTGGAGCGCCACCTTCTGGGCCGCCCCGGCAACGCTGCTGCTCGACGTCGGCGCCCACCCCGCCACCCTCGCCGCCGCCCCCGCGGCCCCGTGGCAACTGGGCCTGCTGTACCCGGGCGGGCCCGCGGCGCCGCCGTTCTGGCTCGGTGCCGTCCTGGTCGTCCTCGGCCTCCTGGCCCTCGTGCCCCGCGCGACCCGGCCGGTGGTCGTCACGGCGTGGCTGGTGGTCCTCGCCGGAATCGGGTTGGCCGTGGCCCAGGTGTGGGCGCCCATCCCGACACCGTGGGCGGCCGCCCCCGTCCCGGCGTGGCCCGGGGCCGGGACCCTGCTCATGGCGCTCGGGCTCGTCGTGGCCATCGCCGCGGCCCTCACCAACCTGCGTCGTACCGCCGCCCGGGTGGCAGTGGCGGTGTTCCTGCTCAGCCCGGTGCTCGTGGGCGGCTGGTGGGCCGCGGAGGGGGAGTCCCTGCTGACCCGCCGTGAGCCGATGGTCATCAGCCCGTTCGTGTCGGCCGCCTCCCTCGGCCCCGAGGCCCCCCGTTCGCTGCAGCTCGCCCAGCGCCCCGACGGCACGGTCTCCTACGAGATCCTCTCCGGCGCCGGGCCCCGTCTGGGCGATGCCGACATGGCGCCGCCGCTGACCGACCTGGCGGACTTCGGGTCGGCCGTTTCCCGCATGACGGCCGGTTCCGGTGCCGCTCTGACCGAGATCTCCTCATGGGCGGTGCGTTTCGTCGCGGTGCAGGTCCCCCGGGACCGCGCCCTGGCCCGGCAACTCGACGCGGTGCCCGGGCTGCGCCGCGTGTCCACCATCGACGGCCGCGCCCTGTGGGAGGTGACGGCCCCGCAGCCCCGGGCCCGCAGCGTCACCCCCGACGGAGCCGTGGCCCTGCCCGCCGACCCGCAGGGTCCCGCCGTCACGGCGGCCGGGCCACTGCCGGCGGCAGCCGGCGCGGTCGAGATCGCGGAACAACCCGATGCCGTGTGGCGGGCGGAGATCGGTGGCACCACGCTGGCCCCGGCCGCCGGGACGCACCAGTCGTTCCCGGTCCCACCGGGCACGACCGGGGAGGTGGCGGTCACCCCCGACGCGACGCCGCGCACCCTCACCCTGCTCCTCGTCTCGCTCGGGGCGGTCGCCGTGCTCGGGGTCGTCGCCGTGCGGTCGGGCGGTGTGCGATGACGTGGCGCTCGGTGACGTCCGCCGGTGTCGTCGTCGGTCTGTGCGGAGGCGCGCTGGCCGCGGCGTCCGCCCTGCAGCCGGATGCGCGCACGGCAGCGTCGGACGCCACCGTGCGGGAGTTCCTGAGGTCCGCCGACCTCGCGTGCACCGGGCGCGGCAGCGCCGACGAGGACGCCAGCGTGGCCGCCGCGTCGGTACCCGACACGCGGGGCCAGGACGTGCCGGGCCGCGTCCGGGTCGACCAGGGCCGCCGCGAACTCGCCCACATCACCCGCCCCGGGGCCACCGCCACGGCGCCCGCCACCGGCTCCGCGACCGTGCACGCCGACGGCGGGCTCGCCCCCGGCCTGATCACCGCCGAAGTCCTCGTCGACCCGCGTGGGGAGGGCAAGGGCCTGGCGTCGGCGCCGTGCCCCCCGGCCACCGCGGAGTCGTGGCTGTTGGGAGCGGGCGCCCAGCCGGGGCAGCACTCGGTCGTGGTGCTCACCAACCCGACCGCGTCGGACTCCCTCGTGGACATCACCGCATTCACCAAGGGCGGACCGATCGAGACCGCCGGGGACGACGGCATCACCGTGCCCGCCGGCGCCACCGTCGAGGTGCGCGTGGACAAGTTGGCCCGCCGCTCCCCGGCCGTGGCCCTGCGGGTGCGCACCCGCGTCGGGCTCGTGGCCGCGATCCTGCGGGACGAGCAGATGAACGGCCTCACGCCGATGGGCGCCGACCTGGCCTCCCCTGCCGGCGAACCGGCCCGACACGTCGTTCTCGCTGGCGTGCCCGGCGGCGCAGGATCGCGCGAACTGCACCTGATCGCGCCGCGCGGCAGCGGCACGGTCCGACTGACGGCGCTGACGGAGAACGGCCCCCTCCCGCTGCTCGCCGGCCAGCCGGTCCCGGTGAAGGAGGGTGCCGTCACGGTGCTGGACCTGACCGACGAGATCTCCGGACGGGTGGCCGCGCTGCGGATCACCGGCGACGTCGAGGTGCTGGCCGGCATGCGGGCGACCACCGCCGTCGACGAGTCGGTGCGCGCGCGCCGCGAGGCGGCGGTGGCGGCCGCCGAACGTGCCGTGCAGGACGCCAATGGCGCGGCCCAGCGGCAGGCGGCGCAGGAGCGCCTCACCCGCGCCGAGACCGCCAACGCGATCGACCCCGGCGAGGACTTCGCGTGGCTGGGTGCCGCACCTCCCCTGTCCGGCCGGGCAGCGGTCACCGGGCTGTCCCGCTCCCTCGACGCCACCCTGCTCGTCACGGCGGTGGGGGGCCCGGCCCAGGTCGACGTGAGTCTGCTGCCCGCCGACCCCTCCGGCGCCCGGCCGCAGCGCGGCCGCCCGGTCCGCGTCGCTGCCGACACCACCGTCGCGGTTCCCGTGCGGGCCCCCGCCGCCACCTACAGCGCCATCGTGGCCCGCACCGCCGGCACCGGAATCGTGCATGTGGGCCACGTACAACTCGATGACGGCCGGTCCCTGACCGGCTACGCCCTCGCACCGCTGCGGGTGTGGATCCCCGCGACGCGTGCGCTGCCCCGCTACACGCAGTGACGCGGGGCGTGTCTGCCGGGCCGGCGGCCGGGGGGCAGGTATCGTCCGGGTATGGGTCGGCGCTGTAGTAAACCGTCGTGCACCCGTCCGGCGGTCGCCACCCTGACCTACGTGTACGCGGACTGCACCGCTGTGCTCGGCCCCCTCGCGACCTACGCCGAACCCCACTGCTATGACCTGTGCCAGGCCCACAGCGAGCGGCTGACCGCCCCCCGCGGGTGGGAGGTCGTCCGGCTCCAGCCCGACCCCGACGCGCTGCGGCCCAGCAGCGACGACCTGGAGGCGCTCGCCGAGGCCGTGCGCGAAGCGGGGCGACCCCGCCCGGAGGAGCCCCCCGCCGAGACCCCCGCGCCCCCCGGCACCCTCGAGGTGACCCGGCGCGGGCACCTGCGGGTCCTGCGCGACGTCGACTCCTGACCACACCCGGTACGCTCGCCCCCGTGCGGGACCTTTCCACGATCATCAAGGCGTACGACGTCCGCGGTGTCGTCCCCGACCAGTTCGACGAGGACCTCGCCCGCGACGTGGGCGCCGCGTTCGTACAGGTGGTGGGCGCGATGCCGGCAGCGGGCGGTCCGGGCGCCGTGGTCGTGGGGCACGACATGCGCCCCAGCGGCCCCGACCTCGTCGCCGCCTTCCGGGACGGCGTGACCGGACAGGGGTGCGATGTGATCGACATCGGCCTGTGCTCCACCGACGCGCTGTACTTCGCCTCCGGCCGCCTGGGCCTGCCGGGCGCGATGTTCACGGCCAGCCACAACCCCGCCGAGTACAACGGCATCAAACTGTGCCGGGTGGGCGCGGCGCCCGTCGGGGAAGACACGGGTCTGGCCGAGATCCGCGACATCGTCTCCCGCGGCAGCGTCGCAGACGCCGACGTGCCCCCGGGGCAGGGACACACGCGGGACATGATCGCCGACTACGCGGCCTTCCTCCGCGGTCTCGTGGACCTGTCCGGCATCCGGCCCCTGCGGGTCGTGGTGGACGCCGGCAACGGGATGGGGGGCTACACCGTGCCGGCGGTCCTGGGCACGGCCGCGGGCCTTCCCGAACTGCCGCTCACCATCATCCCGCTCTACTTCGACCTCGACGGGACGTTCCCCAATCACGAGGCCAACCCGATCGACCCGGAGACGCTGCGCGACCTCCAGGCCAAGGTGCGCCAGTTGGACGCCGATCTCGGGCTGGCGTTCGACGGCGATGCCGACCGGTGCTTCGTGGTCGACAACACCGGAGCCGTGGTCAGCCCCTCGGCCATCACCGGGCTGATCGCGGCCCAGGTCCTGGCCGACCAGCCCGGCGCCACGATCATCCACAACCTCATCACGAGCCGTGCCGTCCCCGAGATCATCACCGAACTCGGCGGCGTCCCCGAGCGCACCCGGGTGGGGCACTCCTATATCAAGGACACGATGGCGCGCACGGGGGCCGCGTTCGGCGGCGAGCACTCGGGCCACTTCTACTTCCGCGACTTCTGGCGGGCGGACTCCGGCATGCTGGCCGCGATGAACGTCCTGGCCGTCCTCGGCGCCAGCCCCCCGGGAACGACCCTGGCGGACCTGCTGGCCGGCTACGAGCGGTACCCCGCCACCGGGGAGATCAACACCCGGGTACCCGACGTGCCCGCCGCCCTGCACCGGGTCCGCACGGCGTTCACGGGGCGGGGCGACATGGACGACCTCGACGGGCTCACCGTCAGCACTCCCGACTGGTGGTTCAACGTGCGCCCCTCCAACACGGAGCCACTGCTGCGCCTCAACGCCGAGGCCACCGACCCCGACACGCTGGCAGCCCTGCGCGACGAGGTGCTGTCCCTGATCCGGAAGGACGACGAGTGATCGACCCGCTGCTGCTCGAACTGCTCCGCTGCCCCCGCCCCCACCACGCCCCCCTGCGGGTCGAGGGCGACGAACTCGTGTGCACCGAGTGCGGGGCGGCCTTCCCGGTGCGCGACGGCCTGCCGGTGATGCTGCTCGACGAGGCGCGCCTGCCGTGAGCACGGAGGGCGGGCTCAAGGCGGTCGTCGCAGCCCTGTTCGCCAACCTCGGCATCGCCCTGGCCAAGTTCGTCGCGTTCCTGCTCACGCAGTCATCGTCGATGCTCGCGGAGGCCATCCACTCCCTGGCCGACTCCGGGAACCAACTGCTGCTGCTGTTCGGCAACAAGCGCAGCCAACGGGCCAGCACCGCCACGCACCAGTTCGGCTTCGGCCGGCAGCGCTACATCTACGGGTTCATCGTCGCCATCGTGCTGTTCCTCGTCGGTGGCCTGTTCTCCCTGTACGAGGGGCTGCACAAGATCCAGCATCCGGAGCCGATCCACGACGCGCAGATCGCGTTCGGGGTGCTGATCATCGCGATCCTCCTGGAGAGCTTCTCCCTGCGCACCGCGCTGCGCGAGTCCAACGCCGCCCGGGGCAGCCGCTCCCTGCCGCGCTTCATCCGTGACACCCGCAACCCCGAACTACCCGTGATCCTCCTGGAGGACACCGGTGCCCTGATCGGTCTGGTGTTTGCCCTCGTCGGCATCACGCTGGCGGTCGTCACGGGCAACGGGGCGTTCGACGGCATGGGCGCGGTGGCGGTCGGGACCCTGCTGATCGTGATCGCCATCTTCCTGGCCATGGAGATGGTGTCCATGCTGACGGGGGAGTCGGCGCTGCCCGAGGAGGACGCGGCCATGCGGACGGCCATCGAGGCCACCCCGGGCGTCGAGCGGGTGATCCACATGAGGACCCAGCACCTGGGCCCCGACGAGATCCTGTGCGCCGCCAAGATCGCGGTCCCGGCCACCGCCACCGGCGCCGAGATCGCCGCGCTGATCGACCGGGCCGAGGACGGTTTGCGCAGCGCGATGGCGGGCAAGAAGGTCGTGGTCTACCTGGAACCGGCCATCTACGACCCCGGTCACCAGGCACCCACCGACTGACGACCGCACGACTGCGGGGGTCGCCGGCCCGTGGCACAATACTGCGGCGGACCAACGAAGCCTCGTGACGTTCGTGTTGTCTGACCCGGGCACCACGCCCCCACGAGGAGTAGGTATGACTGTCACCGAGTACAAAGTTGCCGACCTGGCCGAGGCCCCCTTCGGCCGCCGCGAGATCACCCTCGCCGAGCATGAGATGCCGGGCCTGATGGCGATGCGCGAGAAGTACGGCGCCCAGCAGCCCCTCAAGGGTGCGCGGATCACCGGTTCGCTGCACATGACCGTGCAGACCGCGGTGCTGATCGAGACGCTCACGGCGCTGGGCGCGGAGGTCCGCTGGGCCTCGTGCAACATCTACTCGACACAGGATCACGCCGCCGCCGCCGTGGTGGTCGGGCCGACCGGGACGGTCGACGATCCGCAGGGGGTTCCCGTCTTCGCCTGGAAGGGCGAGACCCTCGACGAGTACTGGTGGTGCACCGAGCGGGCGCTGGACTGGGGCCCCGAGGGCTTCAACATGCTGCTGGACGACGGCGGCGACGCGACCCTGCTGATCCACAAGGGGGTCGAGTTCGAGAAGGCCGGGGCCGTGCCGCAGGCCGACGACAACGACCCCGAGGAGTACGGGGTCGTACTGGAACTGCTGCGGCGCACCCTGGCCGAGGACGGGGACCGCTGGCAGCGGGCCGCGTCCTCCGTGATCGGGGTGACCGAGGAGACGACCACCGGCGTGCACCGCCTGTACGAGATGCTGGCGGAGGGTTCACTGCTGTTCCCTGCCATCAACGTCAACGACTCCGTCACCAAGAGCAAGTTCGACAACAAGTACGGCTGCCGCCACTCGCTGGTCGACGGCATCAACCGGGCCACCGACGTCCTCATCGGCGGCAAGACCGCCGTCGTCTGCGGCTATGGCGACGTGGGCAAGGGGTGCGCGGACTCGCTGCGCGGTCAGGGTGCCCGCGTCATCGTCACCGAGGTCGACCCGATCTGCGCGCTGCAGGCTGCCATGGACGGCTACCAGGTGGCCCGCCTCGAGGATGTCGTCGGCAGCGCGGACATCTTCGTCACGGCGACCGGGTGCAAGGACGTCATCACCGCCGACGACATGTCCCGCATGAAGCATCAGGCCGTGGTCGGGAACATCGGGCACTTCGACAATGAGATCGAGGTGGCCTCCCTCGACGCGATCGCCACCAAGACCGAGATCAAGCCGCAGGTGGACGAGTGGCGGTTCGCCGACGGCCACACCATCATCCTGCTGAGCGAGGGGCGTCTGCTCAACCTCGGCAACGCGACCGGCCACCCGTCGTTCGTGATGTCCAACTCGTTCACCAACCAGGTTCTGGCCCAGATCGAGTTGTTCACCAAGCAGGACCAGTACCCCGTGGGGGTCTATGTGCTGCCCAAGAACCTCGACGAGATGGTGGCGCGGCTGCACCTCGACGCCCTCGGCGTCCGCCTCACGGAGCTGTCGAAGGACCAGGCCGAGTACCTGGGTGTCGACGTGGCCGGCCCCTACAAGCCGGAGCATTACCGGTACTGAGCCCAGGAGGCAGACGTTGTACGGCATGGTGCAGCTGGGTCTGGAACAGATGGTGCGCGAGCGCCACGGCGCCGACGCCTGGAACGAGATCCTCGACCGGGCGGGGCAGCGTGGCGTCGTCTTCGTCAGCAACCAGCCGTACCCGGATGCCACCAGTTACGCGCTGGTGGGGGCCACCTCCGAGGTCCTCAAGGAGGACGCGGCCGTGCTGCTGGAGGACTTCGGGCGGTACTGGGTGGCGGACTTCGCCCCCCAGCACTACCAGACCCTGCTCGACGCGAGCGGGGACGACCTGGCCACCTTCCTGGGGAACCTCAACAACCTCCATGTCCGGGTGGGCCTGATCTTCCCCGGCTACGAGCCCCCGTCGTTCGAGGTCTCGGACGTCACCGCCGGCTCCCTGCGGCTGCACTACCGCAGCCACCGGGAGGGGCTGGTGCCGTTCGTGATCGGGCTGCTGCGGGGGATCGGCGACCGTTTCGGTCAGACCGTCGAGATCGACTCGGTGACGCCGGGGGAGGGCCACGCGGTCTTCGACGTGAGTTGGCGACCGGCCGCATGAACCCGGAGCTGCTGGCCCGGCTCCTGCCCTTCTACTGCGTCCTCGACAAGGATCTGGTCGTCCGGGGCGCCGGACCCAGTCTGGCCAAGGTGACCGGCGGCGACCCGGTGGGCCGGCCCTGGTCCGACGTCGTCGCCGGGGGGGTCGACAGTTTCCGGCGCGACAGCACCGAGTTGCTGGTCGCGCAGGCCCGCGCCTCGGGACTGTCCCTGCGGGGACAGGTGGTGGAACTGCCCGACGGCTGGCTCGTCGCGTGGTCCCCGTGGCTGGCCTCCAGCGAGCAGTTCGCCAGGTCCGGGCTGATGCTCGACGACTTCGCCGTCAGCGACCCTCTCATCGACCTGCTGCATCTGATGGACGCCTACGAGCGGGCGCAACGGGAGGCCGCGGAGCCGCTGGAACGGATCCGCCGCTTCTTCGAGGTCTCCCCGGACCTCATGCTGCTCACCGACATGGACGGCCGCATCCTGCAGGCCAACCAGCGCGTCGCCGACGTCATGGGCGTGCCGTCCGACCGACTCACCACGCTGTCCCTCGCCGATCTCGCCGACCCGTCGGCGCTGCCGGTGTTGGGGACGGCCTGGGACCGCCTGCGGTCCGGGGAGCCGGTGCTCGGCCTCGAGGTGACGCTGCGGCGCCCCGGCGACGGCGCCAGCGTCGCCACGGAGTGGAACGCGGCCGCGGACCCCGCGCAGGGCATCGTGTACGCGACGGCCCGCGACCTGTCCGATGGCGGCCGCCGCCTGGCCGCGAACATCCTGGAGAGTGCCCCCAACCCGATGATGGTGATCGACCCCGGCGCCCGGGTGTTCTACGCGAACCGGGAGGCCCGGCAGCTGCTGCCCGCCCCCGCTCCGGAACCGGTCGGCCGGCCCGTCGCCGAGGTCCTGCCCGGACTGCCGCACCTGCCGTCGGCGGATCCCGACGACGCCCCCGTCGGGCTGCCCGGTCTGGTCGAGGCCGCCGATCGCCAGTTCCAGGTGACGGCCGCACCGATCGTCATCGACGACCTCACGCACACGCTGGTCTCCCTGGACGATGTGAGTGCCCGCCGCCGCCTGGAACAGGAGCTGACCGCCGCCCGCGACGCCGCCGTCGCGCTCGCGCAGACCCGGAGCGACCTCCTGGCGAACACCAGTCACGAGATCCGCACCCCGCTCACCGCCATCCTGGGACTCGCCGACATCCTGCTCGACACCGACCTGGACGACGAGCAGCGCGAGGTCGTCGCGACGGCGCGCGTGGCCGGTGACCGGCTGCTGTCCCTCGTCAACGACTTCCTGTCGTTCGCCAAGGGCGAGGCGCGGCCGCTGGAACTGGACCGGATCACGTTCTCCCCGGCCCAACTGGTCGAGGAGTGCGCGCGCATCGTCGCCCAACAGGCACAAGAACGCGGTAATGACGTCGCCGTGACCGTGCTGCCGTCCACGCCGCCCGCCGTCGTCGGGGACCGCGAGAAACTGCGCACCGTGGTCCTGAACGTCCTGGGCAACGCCGTCAAGTTCACCCACGGCGGCCGGGTCGATCTCACGGTGGCCGCCGCCGACGATCTGGTCGTGACCGTGGCCGACACCGGAATCGGTATCCCGGCCGACCGGCAGGAGTCGCTGTTCCAGCCGTTCGCCCAGGGCGACGCCTCCACCACGCGGCAGTATGGCGGGTCCGGGCTGGGACTCGCGATCTCGCGGCAGCTGGTGTCCGCCATGGCCGGCACCCTGTCGGTCGAATCCGAACCGGGACGGGGCAGCACGTTCACGATCCGGGTGCCGATGCCGCCCCAGGCCGGCGCGCCGGGGGGCGCGCACCCTCCCGCCACGGCCGCGGAGCTGGCCGGCCTGCGGGTCCTGCTGGTCGAGGACGACCGCCTCAACTCGACGCTGATCATCCGGATGTTGGAGCGGCTCGGCGCCGACGTGACGCTGGCCGCGGACGGGGAGCAGTGCCTCGCGGCGTACCGGGAGCACGGCCCCGTCTGGGATGTGGTCCTCATGGACTGCCACATGCCCGTCATGGACGGGTTCGCCGCGACCCACCGCCTGCGGGCGGAAGGGGCCACCAGCGCCGCCGGGACGCCCCTGCCGGTGGTGGCCCTGACGGCAAGCGCCATGGACGACGACGTGACCCGCTGCTACGCCGCGGGCATGGACGGGTTCATCGCCAAGCCGGTGCGGCTCACCGACTTCCCGGAGCACCTCACGCGGTACCTGCCGGGCTGATCCCCACCTGCCGCCCGATCCGGGTCGCGAGGTCGAGCAGCCGGTCCCGGCCACCGGGCGTGTCCGCGATCGCGCGCAGGGAGTCCGCGTCGTCCCGCTTCGACAGTTTGTGGCCGGCCGCGTCCGTGACGAGGGGATGGTGGACGAACGCGACCTCGGAGAAGCCGACGGCGCCCACGACGGGCGCGAGGAGCTGCTGAGCTGCCGTCGACGGCAGCAGGTCGGTGCCGCGCACGACGACGTCGACCCCCCGGCGGGCGTCCTCCCACACCGACACCAGCTGGTAGGCGGGCAGGTCGTCCCTGCGCCACACGACGAAGTCACCCATCTCGTCACGCACGACCCCCGCCGGGGCGGTGAACCGCAGGGCGGTATGCCCCGGGACGAGGTCCAGCCCGGCTCCGCGGCACGGGTCCGGGTCCCCCGGGCGGCGCGCGGCCACGTCGGTCCGGGAGCACCCGCACACGAAGGTGCTCGGGTCGGCCAGCAGCGCCGGCAGCACCTGCCGGTAGTCAGCCACCCGGGCGGTCTGGGAGTGGCCCGACCGGAACGAGGCGGGGTCCGTGGGGCCGTCGGTGATGCGGATCCCGAGCCACGCGACGGCCCAGAAGATGTCCTCGAGGTAGACGTCCGGCGCCCCGGGCAAGGCGATGTCGTCGATCCGCAGATGCACCCGGGAACCCGGCTTCGTCGCCGCCAGCCAGTCAGTCAGCAGGAAGTTGACCGCGTTGCCCGCATGCAGGTAGCCGCTGGGGCTGGGGGCGATCCGCGTGATCACCCCGCGGTGGGGGTCGGGGCGGGGGGCGACGATGACGGTGCCACGGACTCCGTGGGCGAACGGGTCGGGCGGGAGTCGCCGGTGAGCGGCTGCGCCACCTGGTCGGCGGGGAAGAGGGCGTGGATGCCGCCGTCGCGGGTGCCGAACCACATGCGGCCGCCCCACACCGCCGGCGTCGACTCGATGCAGCCGCCGATGTCGACCTGCCACAGTTCGGCCGGGGTGCGGGTCGTGTCCGTGATGTCGTAGGCGTGCATGGTGCCGTCGCAGTCCCCGATGAGGAGCGTGCCGTCCATGGCGACGGGGGACTGCCAGGTCGGCCCCGGCAGCGAGAACCGCCACCGTTCCGCCCCCGACTGCCGGTCCACGGCCAGGACGTCGCCGGCGTTGGTGTCGTAGACGACCACGTCGTTGTACAGCGCCGGGGTGCCCCAGACGCCGCCGCCGCCGGGGTCCTTGATGCTCCACACCAGCGGGTTGTCCGGCTGGGACGGGTCGAGTTTCATCATCTGGCCCACCTGGCGGCTGCGGGCGTTGGCCTTCTCGTACTCCGAGCCGACGTACAGGAAACCCTGCTCGTCGATGACGATGGAGGCGTCGGTGTCGTCCCCGGTCCAGAAGCGGAACACCCGCTCGGGGTCCTTGCCGTCCGCCAGGCCGGAGATGTCCCACCCCTGGACCAGCCCCCCACTGTTGGCGAAGTACACCGTGTCCTGATAGATCGCCACCGAGTTCTCGATCGACACCTGGTCACTGCCGAAGTCCGACAGCAGCTCGTCGTCCCACCCGGGCGCGTTGAACACCAGTTCCGGGTCGACCTGAACGCTGCCGTCCGGCGCGTAGGATCGGTTGAGCTTCACGATGTGGAACTGGCTGTTCTCGCCCCCCTCGAAGAGGTAGTCGTCGAGCACGAGCGGGGAGCCGTCCCAGTCGTTGTTCCACTTGACCGGCGACACCGCGTCGGCGCTCAACTTCCACAACTCGCGCGGCTTGTCGCCGTCGAACGACAGCACCCGCAGGTAGTTGTCCCGCGAACCGGTGTAGACCAGCGGATACCCGTCGGGGTCCACGGTGACGGAGCCCTTGATGATGTCGCCGGTCTTGAACGGTGGCAGGAGCTGTTCGCCGGTCATCGCGTCGAGGAAGTGGACGCCGTAGTCGTACGCGCCGAAGATCATCCAGGTGCGGTCGTCCCGCTCGAAGATCGCGGGCTGGCCGGTCCACCCGGTACCGCACCATGTCTCGGGCCCGCTGCCATCGTCGGAGACCCCGCACAGGCCGCCTTCGTCCGGATAGCGCCAGGCCCGTGCCGGGGCCGTGCGGGGGATGGGTCCCGAGCCGTAGTAGGTACGGGTCGGGTTCCCCCGGAAGGTGAGCAGGCCGGTCACGGTACCGGGGTACGGCTTGCCGACTCCGGCCGGGTCCGACCAGTACGGGGAGTCCGCGGGGGGCGTTGCCGCCTGCGGCTCCGGCGCGGGGTCGTCCGCCGGGGCCGCGGCGTTCCCGGCCGCGGCCTGCTGCACGGGCTCGGACCCCATGGCGAGGACGAGGACGACGCCCGCCACCAGGAATATCGCCAGCAGGGCCAGGGTTGCGCGCGCCGATCTCACCCGGACAGGGTAAGCAGCCGCCGGCGTCCTCGGCCGCAGGCCCCGGCGGGGTGTCTGCGGGGCTGCGACGTACGGTGCCGATGGCTGAGGATGGGGCCATGACCTCTGAAGCCGGCGTCCAGTTCCCCCGGACCGGCGAGAGCCGGTCCACCACCGCGACCGGACGCGCGGCGTTCGCCGCCGCGGCCGAACCCGTGGACGGCCGCCTCGCCCGCCGCATCCGGGGGGTGCGCGACTGGCGCAAGGAGTATCTGGCTCCCGCCCGGGACCTCGTGGCGCTGGCTGGCCGCAGCCCCGAGGTCTCCTTGGCCGGGTCCCGCGCCGGCCTCGCCTACCTGACCGGGTCCTTCCGGTACCTCCACGACGGGGTGGACCTGCCCCTCGCGGAGGCCTGCGAGCTGCCGGGCAGTTTCGCGACCCGCTCCTTCGTGGGCGGTGCCCCCGCTCCGGCGCCGGTGGCGGTCCCGTACCGGGGCCGCCGACTCAGCGGTGCGGAGCTCATCGCCCAGACCCACGACTGGGTGCGGGCCGGGGTGGCGGAGCCGTCCCTGGTCACGGCGGTGACCCGGGCGGTGAACCATCCGGAGTGGTTCGACCTGCGGGGCACCACCATCGCGATGCTGGGGGCGGGGGCGGAGCTGAGCCCGCTGCGGGAACTGCTCGGCTGGGGGGCCCAGGTACTCGCCGTCGACCTGCCGCGGCCCGACCTGTGGCGCCGCGTCATCGCGTCGGTCCCGGGCACCCCGGGGGTGCTGCAGGTGCCGGTCCCGGAGACCAGCCGCGTCTCCGACGCGGACGACGTGGCGGAGGTGGCCGGCGCCGACCTGCTCACCCAACTGCCGGAGGTGGCCGGGTGGATCGACGGCTTCGCGGGCGACCTGGTGCTGGGCAACTACCTGTACGCCGACGGCGCCACCAACGTGCGGTTGTCCCTGGCCTCCGACGCGCTGGGGCAGCATCTGCTGCACCACCGCAGCGGCGACACCACGCTGGCCTACCTGGCGACGCCCACCGACGCGTTCCAGGTCGACGCCGATGTCGTGGCCGACTCACGCGAGCGGTGGGAGCACCATCTGCTGGCCCGGGCCACGCGACTGCCCCTGCGTCTGGCCAACCTCTTCCAGCCCAACTACCCCGAGACCCTGCGCGACGACAGTGGCGCCATCTACGCCGTGGCCGACTGTCTCGTCCCGCAACAGGGGCCCAACTACCTGCTGGCCAAGCGGATGCAGCGCTGGCGGGCGGCGACGGCCCGGACCGAGGGGGTCCGGGTGTCGCTCAACGTGGCGCCCGCGACCCGCACCCAGTCGGTCGTGAAGAACCGGATGCTGGCCGCCGCCTACGCGGGGTCCAGCCGGTTCGGCCTGGAGATCTTCGAGCCGGAGACCTGCAACGCGCTGATGGCCCTGCTGCTCGTGCGCGATCTCAACGACCCCAGGTCCGCTGCGGAGCCATCCGTCCCGCTCGCCCATCCGAGCATGCTGTTCACCGACGCAGCCACCCATGGCGGCCTGTGGCGGTCCCCTTTCTCCCCCCGCTCGGTCCTCGGTGTCGCCGCCGTGATCGGGATGATCGAACGCGCGGCATGATGCCTGCGCGGTTCCCGGCCGGGACTTTGACATGATGGGGCCCGTGACAGGGCGCATTCTGGTGGTGGACGACGATCCCGCGCTGGCGGAGATGCTGACGATCATGCTGCAGGGGGAGGGGTACTCGGTCGGCGTGTGCGCTGACGGGACCACGGCACTCGCCGCGTTCCGCGACTTCAAACCGGACGCGGTGCTGCTCGACATCATGCTGCCCGGCAAGGACGGCATCGAGGTCTGCGAGCAGATCCGCTCGCTGGCCAACACCCCCATCATCATGCTGACCGCGCGCACCGACACCACCGACGTCGTGCGGGGCCTGGAGGCGGGGGCCGACGACTACGTGGTCAAACCCTTCAAACCCAAGGAACTGATCGCGCGGCTGCGCGCCCAGATGCGCCCGGCGACGCAGGTCGAACCGGAGGTCATCACCCTGCGGGACCTCACCATCGACTACTCCGGCCATTCGGTGGTCCGCGCCGGCGAGGACATCGCGCTGACCCCCCTGGAGTTCGAGCTCCTGTCGTGCTTGGCGCGCAAGCCGTGGCAGGTCTTCACCCGCGACATGCTGCTGCGGGACGTGTGGGGCTACCAGCATGCGGCGGATACTCGCCTGGTCAACGTCCATGTGCAACGCCTGCGCGGGAAGATCGAACGTGACCCCGACAACCCGCAGTACGTGATCACGGTGCGGGGTGTGGGGTACCGGGCCGGATCGGACTGATGTCGCGGGGCCTGCCGCTGGCGTCCTTCTGGCGCAGGTCGCTGCAGTTCCGCACCGTCGTCATCACGGTGCTGGTGACAGTGCTGGTCGTCGGCGCGTCCGGCGTCATCCTGTTGCAGCGCATCACCGACGGGCTGGTCGACGCCGAACAGCGCAAGGCCCTGGCCGAACTGGCGGCGGGCCGTTCGATCGCCCGCACCTTCGCTGCCTCCTCCGTCGAACCCGACCCGCAGAGCACCATCGACGCGCTGGTCGCCGACCTCGCCAGCCGTGCGGGCAAACCGCCGGAGTACGACATCGTCCTGCAGCCGTCGCCGGAGGCCCCCGACCTTCCGGCGCAGTCCACCGACCTCGTGTCCGCCCAGTCCCTCCCGCCGGAACTGACCCAGGCGGTGCAGCAGCAGCGCACCACCGCGTGGCTGCGGGCCGACGTGCAGTACGCCGACGGCAGCAGCCAGCCGGGTCTCATCGTCGGGGCGCCGGTGAACATCCAGGGATACGGGCCGTACGAGCTGTACTACATCTTCAGTCTCGACGACGTGACCCGCACGATCTCCCTGGTGCGGTCCACGGTGCTGGTCGTCGGGGTGATGCTGGTCGTCGCGCTGGGTGTCCTGGCGTTGCTGCTCACCCGGCACCTGGTGCGCCCCGTGCAGCAGGTGTCGCGCGCCGCGGCAGCCCTGGCGACGGGTGACCTGAGCCGGCGCATCGAAGTGCGGGGCGAGGATGACATGGCGCGCCTCGCGGAGTCCTTCAACACCATGGCCGACAGCCTGCAGTCCCAGATCGAGCAGTTGCGCCGGCTGTCGGAGATGCAGCGGCGGTTCGTCGCCGACGTGTCCCACGAGCTGCGCACGCCACTGACCACGATCCGGATGGCCGCTGAGGTGGTGCACGACGGCACCCAGTCGGGGGTGGCGCCGTCGGAGCGGACCAGTGAGCTACTGGTCGCCGAGGTCGACCGGTTCGACCAACTGCTGAACGACCTGCTGGAGGTGTCCCGCTACGACGCGGGGGAGGTGGTCCTGGCCGACGAGGAGGTCGATCTCGGCTTCCTCGTGCGGGAGTGGGTGGACTCGCTGCGGCCCGTCGCCGCCGAGCACGACTGCGACCTCGTCGTCCGGGGAGCCGACCACTGCTCGGTCAGCTGCGATGCCCGCCGGGTCAGCCGGATCGTGCGCAACCTCGTCGTCAACGCCGTCGAGTACGGGTCCGGGCGCCCCGTGGAGGTCGAGGTGCGCTGCGGGCCGGGCCAGGTGGCGGTGTCGGTCACCGACCACGGGGTCGGCCTCGACCCCCGCGACGCGGACCGCGTGTTCGAGAGGTTCTGGCGGGCGGACCCCGCGCGCAAACGCACCCTGGGGGGCACCGGTCTCGGGCTGGCGATCTCCCGCGAGGACGCCCGCCTGCATGGCGGCGACCTGACCGTCATGGGCGCCCGGGGGGCGGGCTGCACGTTCACCCTGGTGCTGCCCCGCCGCGCCGAGTCCCCAGTCGACCCGGACCGGCCGCTGTCCCCAGCCGAGGCCTGAGCCCTCCGCGCCGGGGGAGCATGCCGCGTGGCGTCCTCCCTCAGGGTCCTGCGCGACCTCCTGCTGCCGCGGGCCTGTGTGTCGTGCGGTCGGCCACACACGTGGTGGTGCCCCACCTGCGCCGCGGCGGTGGCGGCCCATCCCGTCCGGCTGCGCCCGGGCCCGGGTTTCCCGGTGGCCGTGGCCGCGCCCTACGAGGGGGAGGCGCGCGACCTGATCCTGGCCTTCAAGCAGCGCCGCGTGGTGGCCTGCGCCGGGCCGCTGCGGGGGCTGTTGACCGGGGTGCTGCGGGCGGTGCCGGACGGCCCCCTCGTCGCGGTGCCGCCCGCCCCCGGATCCCGGCTGCGCCGCGGTTTCGACCCCGTCGCGCTGCTCCTGCCCCCCGACCGGCGCGGTCCGGCCGTGCTGCGGTGGCGGCGCGCGGGCCTGCCGCAGAAACGCCTGGGCCGGGCCGAGCGGGCCGCCAACCGGGCCGGGGCCTTGGGCGCCCGGGACGCCGTACCGGGAGCCGTCCTGGTGGACGACGTCCTGACCACGGGCGCCACGCTGGCGGAGGCCGCCCGCGCGGTGCGCGCCGCCGGGGGCTGGGTGGCCGGGGCCGCCGTGGTGTGTGCCGCTGCGGAGCCGCCCCGTCGGGCGAGCCCGTCCCGCGACCCGTTAGCGTTGGAGTAGGACTCGAGATCCGGGCCGAGGGAGGGGTTATGACCATCCAGATCGTGGTTCGAGGTCGCCATATGGACCTGTCGCAGCAGTTCCGCGACCTCGCCGAGGAGAAGTTGTCCCGTGCGGAGCGATTCGGGCTCGACATCGCCCGGATCGACGTCGAGGTCTCCCACGAACGCAACCCCCGGCTGGCCGAACGGGCCATCGAGGTGGAGCTGACGTGCCACGGGCGCGGGCCGCTCATCCGCGCCGAGGCGCATGCGGCCGACAAGTACGCCGCGCTCGACCAGGCCACCGACACGCTCGCCGAGCGCCTGCGCCGGCTGGCGGACAAACGCCGCAGCCAGCGGCGCCGACACGCCCGCGTCGTCGCCGCGGACATCCAGCCGGAGGCGGCCGCGGAGATCCTGCTGGCCCAGGAGGAGGGCGCCGACGAGGGTCTGCCCCCCGACGTGATCCTGTCCGACGGCCCGGTGCTCGTGCGCCAGAAGGTGCACTCCACCACGCCCATGTCGGTCAGCGATGCGCTGGAGGCGCTGGAGGCGGTCGGGCACGACTTCTTCTTCTTCTACGACGCGGATGCGCAGCGTCCCAGCGTGATCTATCGGCGGCGCGGCTACGACTACGGGCTCATCCGCCTGGACGTGGCCGCCGAGGACGGGCGCGCCGCCAGTTGACCCCCGGGTCCGAGCCGGCCGGGCGCCGGGTGATCGGTGTCGCCGACCGGACGCCGGTCTTCCTGCGCGGCCTCGACGCGGTGCTGGAACGCGACGGCCACGACGTGGTCACCGCCGGCACGCCCACCGAGTTGCGCGACGTGGCCGCGCGGGGACCGGACGTGCTCGTGGTCGACCTGCGGCTGCTGCGCGAGGACGCCGCGCTGCAGGAGGGGATCCTGGGCGGCGACACCCCGGTGGTGGTGATCGTGGCGCCCGGCGACGATGCGGTCCTCGACCTGGTCGAGGACGGGGTCGCGGGCCTGTGGGACCGGGAGGGGGATGTCGCCGAGCTGCGCCGCGTGCTGGCGGGGGCCTTCTCGGGCGCCCCGGTGGTGTCGCCCGACGCCGCCGCCGGGCTGCTGGCCCGCATCGCCCGCGCCAGCGAGGCCGCCCGCGGGACGGCGGGCCGGCTGACCAGCCGGGAGCGGGAGATCCTGCAACTCATGGCCGACGGTTCCGGGAACCGCGCCATCGCGGAGGCCCTGTTCATCTCGGAGAACACGGTGCGCAACCACGTCCGCAACGTCCTCGACAAGTTGCAGGCCCGGACCCGGACGGAGGCCGTGGTGCGGGCGGTCCGGGCCGGCCTCATCCGCCTCTCATGAGCGCGGCCGGGTCCCGACCCGTGCCGCCGTCTACGATGGGCGGCACCGGAACGACAGCAGGAAAGGCGCAGTCGTGGCACTGATGGAACGCATCCTCCGTATGGGGGAGAAGCGCGTGGTCCGAAAGCTGGAGTCGATCGCGGGGCAGGTCAACGCCATCGAGGACGAGTTCGTCGCGATGTCGGACGAGGAACTGCGCGCGCTCACCGCCGAGTACAAGCAGCGGGTCGACAACGGCGAGCCGCTCGACGACCTGCTGGCGGAGGCCTTCGCCACGGTGCGCGAGGCCGCGCGCCGCACGCTGGGACAGCGCCACTTCGACGTGCAGATCATGGGTGGCGCCGCCCTGCACCTCGGCAACATCGCCGAGATGCGGACCGGTGAGGGCAAGACCCTCGTCGCGACGCTCCCCTCCTACCTGAATGCGCTCAACGGGCGCGGGGTGCATGTCGTGACGGTGAACGACTATCTCGCCGAGCGCGACTCCGAGTGGATGGGCCGCGTCCATCGTTTCCTCGGTCTGGACGTGGGCGCCATCCTCGCCGACATGACCCCGGCCCAGCGGCGTATCGCCTACAGCGCCGACATCACGTACGGCACCAACAACGAGTTCGGCTTCGACTACCTGCGCGACAACATGGCCTGGTCCCAGGACGAGATGGTCCAGCGCGGCCACCCGTTCGCGATCGTCGACGAGGTGGACTCCATCCTCATCGACGAGGCCCGCACGCCTCTGATCATCAGCGGGCCCGCCGACGACGCGCCCCAGTGGTACGTGGAGTTCGCCCGCATCGTGCAGGGCCTGCGCCGCGACGAGGACTACGAGGTCGACGAGAAGAAGCGCACGGTCGCGATCCACGAACCCTCCATCGACCGGGTCGAGGACCAACTGGGCATCGACAACCTGTACGACACGGTCAACTCGCCGCTGGTGTCGTACCTCAACAACGCGGTGAAGGCCAAGGAGCTGTTCAAGAAGGACCGCGACTACGTGGTCATGAACGGCGAGATCATGATCGTCGACGAGCACACGGGCCGCATCCTGTCCGGGCGCCGCTACAGCGAGGGGCTGCACCAGGCGCTCGAGGCCAAGGAGAGCGTGGAGATCAAGGCCGAGAACCAGACCCTGGCCACGATCACGCTGCAGAACTACTTCCGCCTGTACGACAAGCTGTCCGGGATGACCGGTACGGCCATGACGGAGGCCGCCGAGTTCGGTCAGATCTACAAGCTCGGGGTCGTGCCCATCCCCACGAACCGCCCCATGGCCCGCGTGGACCAGCCCGACCTCGTATACCGCACCGAGGAGGCCAAGTTCGGGGCCGTGGTCGACGACATCGCCGAACACGTCGAGAACGGCCAGCCGGTGCTCGTCGGCACCGTCAGCGTGGAGAAGAGCGAGTACCTGTCGCACGAACTGAAGAAACGCGGCGTCGCCCACGAGGTCCTCAACGCCAAGCAGCACGAGCGCGAGGCATCCATCGTCGCTCAGGCGGGGCGCAAGGGCGCCGTGACCGTCGCCACCAACATGGCCGGGCGCGGCACCGACATCATGCTCGGCGGCAACCCCGAGTTCATGGCCGCGCAGGACCTGACCCGGCAGGGGCTCAGCCCCGTGGAGAACCCCGACGAGTACGAGGCGGCGTGGCCGCAGGCCCTCGCCGCGGCGCAGGAGTCCGTCGCCGCCGAACACGACGAGGTGACCGCGGCCGGCGGCCTGTACGTGCTGGGCACCGAACGGCACGAGTCGCGCCGCATCGACAACCAGCTGCGCGGCCGGTCCGGCCGCCAGGGCGACCCGGGGGAGACCCGCTTCTACCTGTCCCTGCAGGACGACCTCATGCGGCTGTTCAAAGCCGACATCGTGGACGCCTTCCTGCGGCGGTTCAATGTGCCCGACGACGTGCCCATCGAGGCGAGCATGGTCACCAAGGCCATCGCCAACGCGCAGACGCAGCGTGAGGCCCAGAACTTCGAGATCCGCAAGGACGTGCTGAAGTACGACGACGTGCTCAACCGGCAGCGGCTCGTCATCTACGACGAGCGGCAGCGGGTGCTCGAGGGCGCCGACATCAGCGACCAGATCCGCACGTTCGTCGACGACACCGTGCGGGCCTACGTCACGTCCGCGACCGCGGAGGGCTACGCGGAGAGCTGGGACCTAGACGCGCTGTGGACGGCGCTGCGGCAGTTGTACCCGGTGTCGGTGACGGTCGACGAGCTGGTCGACGCCAGCGGCGGTGAGCTCGCCGACGTGACCGGCGACTTCCTCACCGAGGAGATCGCCGCGGACGCCCTCGCCGCGTACGAGCGCCGCGAGGAGGAACTCGGCAGCGAGGCCATGCGGGAGTTCGAGCGGCGGGTCGTACTGTCGGTCCTGGACCGCAAGTGGCGCGAACACCTGCACGAGATGGACCATCTGCGCCACGGCATCGGCCTGCGGGCCATGGCGCAGAAGGACCCGTTGGTCGAGTACCAGCGGGAGGGTTTCGACCTCTTCAACGCCATGATGGAAGGCATCAAGGAGGAGAGCGTCGGGTACCTGTTCAACGCCGAGGTGCAGGTCAACGAGGTGGAGCCCGAGACCCAGGAGGCGATCGACCAGCTCTCCGACGCCACCGGTACCGGCGTCGCCGACCTGCTGGCGGCGGCCGTCGCCACCGGCGAGGTGGAGCCGGAGCCGCGCACCGAGGTCAGCGCCAAGGGGCTGGGCCCGGCCCGGCCCCGCGAGATGGAGTACTCCGCGCCCTCACTGGACGCCGCCGGCGGCATCACGACGGTCAGCGAGGAGGACAGCGGTCCCGTCGAGGTGGACGAGAACGCCTCCCGGGCCGAGCGGCGGCGGGCGGAGCGCGCCAACCGCAAGCGGGGCAGCTGACCTCAGCGCACCTCCGCGGCAGTGACCTGCCACGCCGTGCCGCGCTGCCGCAGTTGCAGCGCGACAGCCTGATACCGCCGCGCCCCCCGCACGACGGCGGCCGCCTCGATCACCCCCGGCCGGGGTCGCGCCACGCGCAGCGACGTGACCCCCCGCACGGGCCCGTTGCCCGACGGGGCCACGCGGCTGCGCCGCTGCAGCCGTTCCAGGGGCCCGGGCCGGATGACGCGGTACAACTGGCTGGCGGGCCGCTCGGCGGCGGCGACTTCGACGACGGCGGTGCACACGCGGGCGATCCACCGCTGCAGGTCGTCGGGCAACGGCGGTAGCGGTTGCTGCGGCACCACCGGCACCCTGCGGCTGCGCCACTCCAGCGCCAGTTCCCCCTGTCCCGCGGGATCGGCCATGACCCCTCCTGTCGTTTGATGTCGTTTGCTGCTGTTTGATGCCTCTGGCTGTCATGGAACGCGACGGCAGGGCTGCGGTCAACGGGGCCAGCGGGGTCTGTGAGGGGGGTCACGGGTTCGTCCCCCCGCTGCGGGCGCGGCCGGTGCCCGGCCGCAGGGTCGCGGGGTGGACGTACCCCAGTTGTGGGAGTTCGCCGACGGCGACGACGTGGGCGCGCAGGCTGCCGCCCTGGCCGCGGCGCAGGGCGCCGAGGTCGGCCTGCCCGACCGGTTGCGGGGCTGCTGCGGCCAGTCGGTGACGGTGACCACCGTCACCGGGCGCCGCATCCGCGGCCTGGTCGCCGACGTGCTGCGGGACGCCGTCCTGCTGGCCGCCTGGGAGCGGGACGTCGTGGTGCCGCTGTCGGCGGTGATGGTCGTGACGGGCCCCCCGCGGCCGCCGGCGCCCCCGCGCGGGCGGCAGCGCGCCGGAGGCCTGGCGCTGCTGCGGGACCGGCTCGGCGCGTCGGTCACCGTGCGGCTGCGCGATGGATCCGGGTACCAGGGGGACCTGCTAGGGGTGGGGGCCGACCACCTGCTGCTGCCGACGCCGGGCGGCGTCACGGTGGTCGCGTGGGCGGCGGTGGCGGAGGCGGAGATCTAACCTAACCGTCCGCTTTCAGGATCTCCTCGGTCTGCGCGTACATCCGCGCGATGTAGTCCTCGAAGTCGGTCTCGGCGACCCGCCACTGGCCGCGTCCGCCCACCTTGAGCGCCCGCAGTTCGCCCGACCGGACCAGCGCGTACGCCTGGGCGGCTGAGATGTTCAGCACATCTGCCACGTCAGCCAGGGTCAGGAATCGCCGTTCCACGGTCTAATGCTTGCACGCCGTCGGTCCGCCCGCCGCTGGCGCAGGGGGGAGAGGTACATGCCCAGACGGACTGCCGGCCGGCCCGATCGCACGGGGGCGCCGCGGCGCCGGCTACTGACCGGGGTCGCGCTGATCGCGGCGGCGGCGGGGATCGCCTACGCGACCGTCCCCGGACGGCCGGAGGGCGATCCCGCCCTCATCGTCACCCGGCCCGTGCCCGCCGGGACCTCGATGGCGCCCGACCTGCTCGCGCCCGCCACCGTGTCGCTGCCCGACCCCCGGGTGCTGTATCCGGCCGACCAGCCCGTGGCGGGGACGGCGGCCCGGACCCTGCGGGAGGGGGAGCCGCTGCTCGCGGCCGATGTGACCACCGCGCCGTCCCAGGACCGCCTCGTCACCCTGCCGGTCGCCCCGGACCTGATGCCCGTCGGCCTGCGCGTCGGCGAGCGGGTGGACGTGTGGCAGCCCGGCCGGGGGACCGCCCCGGTCCTGGCCGGCGCCGTGGTGAACGACGTCAGCCCCGCCGACGTCGCCGAGGCGCGGGTGGAACTCCTCGTGCCGCCCGCCGCCGTCGCAACGGCGGTAGGCGCCGCGGGCAGCCCGGACCTCGTCCTGGCGCGTCAGCCGTGAGCTGGGTGCTGGCCCTGACCGGGCTGGCCGCCGAGCCGGGGGTCGTGACCGCCCTCGCGCCCCGACAGCCGCATCGCGCCACCGACGTCGTCGAACTGTTGGCGCTCGCCCAATCGGGGGGCGCCGACGGCGTCCTCGTGTCGGCGCGGTTCCCGCAGATGACGCGCGACGTGGCCCTGCGGGCGGTGCGTTGCGGGGTGCCCGTGTGGGGACTGGTGGACCCCGGCGACGACGTGGGGGAGCGCACGCTGCAGGACTGGGGCGTCCCGGTGGTCCCCGTCGCCGACGCGGGGGACGTGGTCGCGGTCCTGGCGGCCGCCACCGCGCCGGACCGCCCCGCTGCCCCCGCAGGGCGGCCGGGACCGCTGATCGCCGTGCTGGGCGCCCCCGGTGCCCCCGGGGCGACCACGGTCGCCCTCAACACGGCGCTGGCGTGGCAGGCTCCCGCCCTGCTGCTCGACGCCGACGCGCGCGCCCCCGCCATCGGCTTCCACCTCGGGGTCGCGGACGGGACACCCGGGGTCCGGGGGGCCGGCCGGCAGGCCGACCACGGCCGGCTGACCCCCGAGCAGCTGGTCGCGGCCTGCCACCGCGAAGGCGACACCGCGGTGCTGGTCACGTCTCCCGGAACACCTGTCGCGGACCCCCTCCTGGTCGTCGCGACGCGGACCGGGCGCACGGTGGTCGCCGACTGCGGCGCGGACCCGGCCGGGGCGGCGCCGGTGCTCGCCCGCGCGGACCTGACCGTCGTCGTGGGCGTGCCGACAGCCCTCGGGGTGAGTCGCTGGCTGGACGCGCTCCCGGCCGTGCGTCGGCACTGCGGCGTGCGCTGGGTGGCGGTGTGGAACCAGTTGCGCCGGGGAGCGGCCCCGCTGCCGCGGCTGCAGCGGTTCGTCGCGTCCGTGGCGCCCGGTGTCCCGGTGACCGGGCTGCCGTGGGACCGGCGGTGGCACGCGCGCCGCGGCCCGTGGCGGTCCCGGGCGGGCGGGAGCCACCCGGCGTTCCGGGCCTTGGCCGGGGACCTGGCCGCGGAGGTGGCGCCGCGGTGAGGGGTCCCGGAAAAGGTGCAGGGCCCCTCGGTATACGGGTACGAGGGGCCCTGCGTCCGCATAACTCTCAGGTGATCTCACAAGCGATGAGCTTGTTGGTGAGTATCAGGCGTGTTCCTGATTTCCTTGTGGAACTTGCTGTTCCTTCATTGCGGAATATGCGGTTGTGGTGTTGTCCGTCGAGTTCTCCGATGACGTGGTCCACGTCGACATTCGTGTGGTGGTTGCTTGTCCCTCGTCCTGCGCATTTTGATTGAGCGCTTGTGATGATTGCCCATCACGTGGTGACCGGGAGTTCGCGCACCGACGACGTGTCGGATCGGTCGATCCGTGCCATCAGTTCCTCTATGGACTTGTGTCTTTTCGGGAAGAGGGATCGTCCGCTGAGGATCTCCTCGTTCCGTCATCGACTCTTCGAGAGTGACTCCGGGGACCCGGTTACGCAACGCGGGGTTCCCCGCAGCCGCACGGTTCACCCGTTCCGACCAACGGTCGGTGACCGGGGAGTCGCCGGGTGGCCGCGGGCGGTGACATGACACGATGTTCCCGCTGCGGAAGGAGGGCGTGTGGCTGACCGCCTGAGTCCCCTGGACGTGTCGTTCCTGTATCTGGAGGAGCCGACCACCCCCATGCACGTCGGCAGTGTCGCCATCTTCGAGGCGCCGCCCGACGGCTTCGACCACGACCGCCTCGTCCAGCTCATCAAGACCCGGATCGCGTTCGTCCCCCGGTACCGGCAGCGGGTGCGTTGGGTGCCCGGCCGGGTCGCCAATCCGGTGTGGGTGGACGACGAGTCGTTCGACGTCACCTACCACGTGCGCCGCTCGGCGCTGCCCAAACCCGGCACCGACGCCCAGCTGCGGGAACTGGTGGCGCGGATCATGAGCCGCCCCCTCGACCAGAACCGCCCGCTGTGGGAGATGTACCTGATCGAGGGCCTCGCGGGCGGTCGCTTCGCCATCCTCAGCAAGAGCCACCACGCCATGGTCGACGGGATGGCGGCCGTGGACATCGGCCAGGTCATCCTGGACGTCACCCCCGAGCCCCGCGCCATGGGGACCGACGTGTGGCGCCCCGCCCGCGAACCCACGGCGCTGGAACTGTTCGTCGGCGGCGTGGCCGACTCGGTGCGATCCCCCGCTGCCGTCGTCGACTCGGTGAAGTCCGGGTTCGGGGACATCCGCGAGACCGCCGTGGGGGTCGGCCGCAACGTGGCGGGCGTGCTCAGCGCCGCCGCCACCGTGGTCCGCCCCGCCTCCGCCAGCCCCCTCAACGTGGAGATCGGCGAGCAGCGGCGCTACGGCACCGCCGACACGTCCCTGGCGGACTACAAACGGATCCGCAAGGCCCACGGCGGCACGATCAACGACGTCGTCCTGGCGGTGATCGCGGGAGCGCTGCGGGAGTGGCTGATGACGCGTGGCGAGAACGTCTACCCGCGCAGCACCATCCGCGCCATGGTGCCGGTCAGCGTGCGCCCCGAGGCGGATACGGCACCGTCGGGCAACCAGGTGGCGGCCTTCCTGTGCGACCTGCCGGTGGGAGAGCCGGACCCGGTCGTGCGGTTGCAGCGGGTGGCCTTCGAGATGGGACAGCTCAAGGCCAGCGGTCAGGCCCTGGGCGCCCAGGCCATCGTCGGGCTCACCGGATTCGCGCCTCCCACGCTGCACGCCATCGGTGCCCGCGCCGCCAGTGGCCTGACCCGGCGGGTGTGGAACCTGGTCGTCACCAACGTGCCGGGGCCGCAGTTCCCGCTGTACGCCGGGGGGTCGCGCATGGTGGCCGCCTACCCGGTGGTGCCCCTGGCCAAGAGCCAGGCCGTCAGCATCGGGTTGACCTCCTACGACGGAGGGGTCTACTACGGTCTGAACGCCGACCGGGACGCCATGCCGGACGTCGACGTGCTCGCGGAGTGCATTGTCGCAGCTTTGTCGGAACTGGTTGACACCACCACTCCCAGCGGGCGGAGGCGTACGGTAAAGGCATAACCGAGGGTCCTTGATCCGCTGCAAGAGGTGAGCCGATGTCCGCTGCGGGATCCCGCCCCACCCGGCGGGGACTGGTTCTCGGGGGCGGTGGGGTCCTGGGGGCCGCATGGATGATCGGGGCGCTGGCCGCTCTGGAGGACGTGCACGGTGTCGACCCCCGCGACTGCGACGTCATCGTCGGCACGTCGGCCGGCTCGGTGCTGGCGGCGCTGCTGGGGGCCGGTGTCTCGGTCGAACAGTTGGTGGCCCACCAGCGCGGCCTTCCCATCACCGACGGTCCCCTCGCCGGGTACTCCTTCGACTATGAGAAGGCGACCGGCCCCAGTCGCCCGTCGCGCCCGAAACTGCTGGGACCGGGATCCGCGAAACTGATCGGTTCGAGTCTGCGCCGCGTGCGCCGGATGCCGCCCACCGCCGTGCTGTCGGGGTTCCTGCCCACCGGCACCGGGTCCCTGGCCCGCATCGGGCACCTGGTGGAGGCCATCACGCCCATGGACGAATGGTCGCCCCACCCCGACCTGTGGGTCGTCGCGATGGACTACGCCGACGGTCGTCGCGTGCCGTTCGGCAAGGCGGAGGCGCCGGTGGCGCCGCTGTCCGACGCCGTGATGGCCTCGTGCGCGATCCCCGCATGGTTCGCGCCCGTGCGCATCGACGGCCGCGAGTACGTCGACGGCGGCACGTGGTCGGCCACCAACGCCGACCTCGTGGCCGGGGCGGGGCTCGACGAGGTGTACGTCCTGGCCCCCATGGTCTCGTTCCACCTCGACCGCCCCACCACCCTGCTCACCCGCCTGGAGCGGCGCTGGCGGCTGCAGGTCACCAAACGCTGTCTGCGGGAGGCCGACAAGGTCCGCTCCCACGGCGCCAACGTCACGGTCATCGGGCCCGGTCCCGACGACCTCGAGGCGATGGGCGGCAACGCCATGGACCTGCCGCGGCGCATCAAGGTGCTGGAGACGTCGCTGCGCTCGAGTGTGCACACCCTGCGGGACCCGGAGAACGTGGGCCCCGACCACCTGTCCGAAGTCGGGTGACGCGTGCGCGTCTACGTCCCCGTCACGTTCGTCGGGCTGCGCCGGGCCGCCGACAGCGGTGCGCTGCCGTCGTCCGGGTGGCACGCCTACCCCCTGCCCGCCGGCGACGACGTCGACGAGGCCGAGTACCTGACCCTGCAGTCCGCCGCTGACCACTCCCTGACGGCGCTGCGCTCCGAGCCCGAGGCGCCCCGCCGGCGCGCCGTCGTGGTGGCCACCATCCCCGAGGAGTGGGCGGACCCCGAACCCGACGGGTCGGTGCTGCTGACCCGGCGGCTGCCGGTGGAACGTTTCGTCGCCATCTACGCCGACCCCGCCGACGCCGCCCCTGCGGTCGTGGCGGCGCTCACCGGGCGGGCGGAACCCCTTCCCGGCGAGCTGCAGTGGTACGCCCGCCAGGAGTTGGGCGAGCTCGTCGCCTGACCGGGATGCCAACGGGACGGCGCGGCTGCCAGGATGACGCCAGACGACCGGGAGGCCAACCAGTGGACGCCGTCACCGACACACCAGCGGTCAGCAATGAGCCGACGCGGATGTACGAGCCGGGCAGTGCGGCGCGTGCGTCGCTGCAGGACGCCCTGACCGAACTCGCCCCCGGCGAGGGCCGCGAGTTCCCGCAGTACATCGGGGGGGAGTGGGTCGCCGCCGCCGGCGACCCGTTCACCGTGGTGCAGCCGCACGACCGCCACGCCGTCCTGGGCACGGGGCGGGAGTCCCTGGCCGCGGACGCGCAGAGCGCCGTCGCGGCCGCTTCGGCCGCCGCCCCCGCCTGGCGCGACATGGCCTTTGACGACCGGGCCGCGATCCTGCTCAAGGCCGCGGACCTGCTGAGCGGCCCGTGGCGCGACCGGCTCAACGCCGCCACGATGCTGGGCCAGTCCAAGACCGCCATCCAGGCCGAGATCGACTCCGCGTGCGAACTGATCGACTTCTGGCGTTTCAACGTGACCTTCGCCCGGCAGATCCTGGCGGAGCAGCCCATCTCCGGGCCGGGGGTGTGGAACCGCAGCGACCACCGGCCGCTGGACGGGTTCGTGTATGCGATCACGCCGTTCAACTTCACCGCGATCGCGGGCAACCTGCCCACGGCGCCCGCGCTCATGGGCAACACCGTCGTCTGGAAACCCGCGGCCACCCAGCAGTTCGCCGCCTCCCTGGTCATGGAGCTGCTGGTGGAGGCGGGGCTGCCGCCCGGTGTGATCAACATGGTGACGGGCACGGGCATCCCCGTGTCGGACGTGACGCTGGCCCACCGGGACCTCGCGGGGATCCACTTCACGGGCTCGACCCCGGTGTTCCAGATGCTGTGGCGCACGGTGGGGCAGAACATCGACCAGTACCGGTCCTACCCGCGCATCGTGGGCGAGACCGGCGGCAAGGACTTCATCATGGTCCACCCCTCGGCCGACCCGGGGGTCGTGGCGACCGCCATGGTGCGTGGGGCGTTCGAGTTCCAGGGGCAGAAGTGCTCCGCCGCCTCCCGCGCCTACGTGCCCCGCAGCGTGTGGCGCCGCATCCGCGACGACGTGGCCGGCACCACCGACGGCTTGGCCATGGGCAGTGTGCTCGACTTCAGCAACTTCATGGGCGCCGTGATCGACGATCGTGCGTTCGCGAGGCTGTCGGGGGTGCAGCAGCGCGCCACCGCCGACGACACCGTGACCGTCCTGGCCGGGGGGTCGGCCGACGACTCGGCCGGGTTCTTCGTGCGCCCGACGGTGCTGGAGTGCAGCGACCCGACCCGGGAGTACTTCACCACCGAGTACTTCGGGCCGATCCTGGCGGTGCATGTCTTCGACGACGCCGACTACTACGCGGTGATGGACCAGATGGAGGGCATCTCCCCGTACGCGCTCACCGGGTCCATCATCGCCCAGGACCGTGCCGCCATCGCCGAGGCCACCGACCGGCTACGGTTCGCCGCGGGCAACTTCTACATCAACGACAAACCCACGGGCGCCGTGGTGGGGCAGCAGCCGTTCGGGGGCGGCCGTGCGTCGGGGACGAACGACAAGGCGGGGGCGCCGCAGAACCTCATGCGCTGGACGAGCACCCGGTCGATCAAGGAGACGTTCGTCCCGCCCATCGACCACCGTTACCCGCACATGGACTGATGCCCGCAGCGTCCGCGCCGGGCCGGGCCCGGTGGTGGCTGTGGCTGCCGCTGCTCGCGGCGTGGGCCGCCAGCCGTGCCCTGCTCGTGGCCGAGGGGCTGCGCGAGCTCCCGTTCTATCCCGCCGGCCCCGATGCGTTCTCGGATCTCACCGTCTACGCGCAGTGGGTGCCGCTCCTGCAGGCGGGGGACCTGCCGGTCGACGACCGCTGGCAGTACCCGCCGCTGTCCGCGTTCTTCTTCCTGGCCGGGGGCGTCGGGGCCGACGCCGTGACGGCGCTGCTCGTCGCGATCGTGCTCGTCGATCTGGTGCTCACGTGTGTCCTGGCGGCGCACACGATGCGGGCGGGCGCCCTGTGGGTGCTGTTCGGGCTGGTGATCGGGCCCGTCCTGGTCAGCCGCTTCGATGTCGTACCCACTCTTTTCGCCGTGCTCGCCGTCCTCGCGGCCGGCCGTCCCGTCGCCGTCGGGATCTGGGCAGGGCTGGGCGCCGGCGCGAAGCTGTGGCCCGTGTTGTTGCTGGCCACGGTGCCCCGGCGGTCCATCGTCTCGGCGGGTGCCGCCCTCGGCGTCACGGTGTTGGCGGGCCTCGCGGTGGCCGCGGCGTTCTTCGACGGTCTGTCCGGATTCCTCGCCGGGCAGGGGAACCGCGGCCTGCAGGCGGAGTCCGTGGGGGCGTTGCCCTTCCTCATCCGCAACGCGGCCGTGGGCGGCGTCGGCATCGACTACCGCTACGGGTCGATGGAGATCACCGACGCCGGCGCCGGCGTCGTCGCCACGATCCTCACCGTCGTCGCCGGGGCCGGCTTCGGGTGGCTGGCGGTGGTCTGGTGGCGCCGCCGGCTGGAGACCCGGCTCCCCGCCGACGTGGCCTTCACCGTCGTGCTGTTCTCCGTCGTCGTCAGTCGGGTGTTCTCCCCGCAGTACAGCGTCTGGCTGCTGGGGCTCGGCACACTGTGTCTCGTGGCGCCGGGCAGCCGCGTGCGCGGCCCGGTGGTCCTCGTGGCGGTGGCCGCCGTGATCACGCAGGTGCTGTACCCCTCCGGCTACGGCTGGCTGCTGGCCGGGGACCCCACGTTGGTGTCGTTGCAGGCGCTGCGGATCGGCCTGGTCGTGGCCGCCGCCGCCTGGGCCTGGTACCGGGTGGTCCTAGGACCATGGTCGCATTGTGCGGCGCGGAGCCCGTGAGTCATTCTCAGGGGGGAGGAGGTGATGGCCGTGATGCTGCGTTCGTGGGGTGGAGTGGCCGTCGCCGTCCTGGCGCTGCTGGCGGCCGGCCCCGCTCACGCCGAATCCCCACCCGCCCCCCTGACCCATCCCGGTGCGCCCGGTGAGCCGTCGTGGGCGACGGGTGGCGCCGACACCATCACCGCGTCGGGCCCGTGTTCGGGACCGAGCGGGTGGGTCATCTCCGCGCGCGCGTCGCGGCGGGGCATCGAGGTCCAGGTGCGGATCTCCGGTCCGCGGGGCCCGTGGCGGGTCGACCTGACCCACAACGGCCGCCCGGCCGGTCCCGGACCGGGCCGCGGCCCCCGAGGCCCCCGGGGTCACGGGCCCGGAGCTCACACCCCGAACCTGCCCGGCGTGGACACGTACGTGATGCGGGCGGTGAACCGGGCGTCGGGGGAGCAGTGCTCCGGCACCCTCAGCTACTGACGCCCCGACCGGCCACACTGTGCCTATGACCGCGACCGAACCCCGCAACGTGGTGCGGCGCGAGATGTTGCGGTTCCTCATCCCCGGCCTGATCGGCATGGTCGTGCTCACGGGGCTGAGCCTCGCCGCCTCCGTGGCCGTCGCCCGCGAGCAGTCGATGCAGGACGCGGAGCTGACCGCGCTGTTCCTCGCCCGCTCCGTCGTGCAGCCCCGACTCACCCAGCAGGTGCTCGCCGGGCGCCCCGGCGATGTCGCGGCCCTCGACTCGGCGCTGGCCACCACCGCGGAGGGGTCCGACATCCTCGGGCTGCGGATCTGGGACGCCGACGGCGTGGTGGTGTACGCCAACGACCCGCGGGTCATCGGGGAGACGTTCGACCTCGGCCCCCTGGGCGCGGAGTTCGCCCCCGGCGCCGCGCCGATGACGGGCCCCGCCGACACCAGCCGTCCCGAGAACCGCTACCTGGACCCCGAGGCCGACATCGTCGACGTCACCGTTCCGCTGACCGGCGCCGACGGCCAGACGTACGTGTTCCAGGTGCATCAGTTGCAGGACCAGATCCGGGAGCAGGCGCGCACCATCTGGTGGTCGTTCGTGCCCGTCCTGGTCGGGTCCCTGCTGCTCATGGGCCTGTTGCTGGGCATGCTCGCGGTACGCATGGCGGGACGCATCAGCGACGACCTGGCTCACCGGCAGGAACTGCTGCAGCGCAGCCTGCAGGCGGGGGACGTGGAGCGGCGCCGGATCGCCGCGGACCTGCACGACGGCACCGTCCAGGAGTTGGCGGGGCTGTCGTTCACTCTCGCGGGGCTGTCGTCGCGGGCGGCGGCGTCGGGCGACACGACCCAGTCGGAGCAACTGGCGGCCGCGGCGACGCAGGCCCGCGACGCCGTCCGCGAGATGCGCTCCCTGCTCGTCGACATCTACCCCCCCAACCTGGAACGCACCGGCCTGACGGCTGCGTTGACCGACCTGGGAGCGACAGCCGAGGTGGACGTGACCGCCACCGACCTGCCGGGTCTGGACCCCGAACTGCAGACCGCCATCTACCGCATCGCCCGCGAGGCTGTGGCCAACGCCACCAAACACGCCGCCGCCGGGACCATCGCCGTCACGCTGGACCGGGAGGGGTCTGACGTGGTCCTGCGCGTCTCCGACGACGGAGACGGTTTCGTGGCCGGGGAGCGGGAACCGGGACACATGGGCCTGACCATCAGCGAGGATGTAGCGGCAGCGGTCGGCGGCGACCTCGTCATCGACTCGGCCCCCCGCGCGGGGACGACGGTGACGTTTCGGGTGGAGGAACAATGATCCGAGTGGTGGTCGTGGACGATCATGAAGTGGTCGTGCAGGGGCTCCGGATGCTGCTGGGGGAGCAGGCCGACGTCGAGGTCGTGGGGACGGCCAACGACGGCGCCGCGGCGGCCCGACTGGCACAGGAACTGCGCCCCGATGTCGTCCTCATGGACCTGTCGATGCCCGGGACCGACGGCATCGAGGGCACCCGGCTGATCTGCGAGTCGGTGCCGGAGGCCGCCGTCGTGGTGCTCACCACCTATGGCGACCGGGACCGCGTGCTGGCCAGCCTCGATGCGGGTGCCGTGGGCTATCTCATGAAGGACGTGTCGCCCCAGGTCCTCAGCGACGGTGTGCGAGCCGCGGCCAACGGTGGCTCCCCCATCGACCCGCGGGTCGCCCGCACGCTCGTGGAGTCCCGGCAGAGCGGCAGCGGCAGCCAGAAACTGACCGCGAAGCAGGTGGAGGTGCTGCGCCTGGTGGCGGAGGGTCTGCCCAACCGGCTGGTCGCGCGGCGACTGGACATCAGCGAGAAGACCGTGAAGGCCCACCTCACCCAGATCTACGCCACGCTCGGCGTCACCGACCGGGTGCAGGCCGCGCTGTGGGCGCAGGAGCACCTCACCTGAGCGACGAGGTCAGTGGTCGCTGTCGAGCCACTCCGTGCCGACGCGCTGTTCCTTGTCCAGGTACTTGGTGATCCACTCCCGGGCGACGCCCTCGATCTTGCCGCCCGCGAACGGGACGCTGCACTTCAGGTCGCCCTTGGTCTCGACGGTGGCCCCGTCGCCGGCGGGCGCCAGCTGGACCTCGCCGCTGAACGAGATGGGGTTGTTGCCGAAGTCGACGACGAACGTGCCCCGGCGGCTGCCGTCGTCCTCGGGGTCGGTCCACCGCTGGGTCTCGACGAGGGTGAGGGTCTCCCCGACGAACTTCTTGGCGAACCCGGGCAGGTTGGCGGGCAGCACCCGCCGACTGACGATGGTGACGTCGGCGTCCTCCTCGGTGACCTCGGCGGAGGCCTCGATGGACCCGCTGGCCCGGCACTTCTGCTCCACGAACTCCGGGTTGCTCAGCATGGCGAACACGTCGTCGGGAGTGGCGGCGTAGTGCTGCACCTGGTCGATCTTGGTGGTCACGGGTCCTCCGGGGTCGTTCCCGCACACGATGCCGTACTCGCGGGGTGCATTCCAGTTCCCGCGTCCCCGGTGTCGCGCGCCGCGCCCCGATAAGGTGGTTCCACCATGCCCCGCGACGACAACCCGGCGCCCGCCACAGCCGAGGAGCGGTTGCGCGCGGACCTCCTCGGGGCGGCGCTCGAGCAGGCCCCGGCGCTGGGTGCCGGCGACGTGCCCGGTCTGCCGGAGCTCGTCGGCCTGTACTACGCCAACGTCGCCGCCGAGGACCTGGTGGACCAGGACCCGTTGGACGTCCTGGGCGCCGCGCTCAGCCACCGCCAGACGGCCGCCCACCGCCAGCCGGGCGAGACGCTCGTGCGCGTGCACACCCCGACGGTCGAGGAGAACGGCTGGAGCAACGGCCACACGTGCGTCGAGATCGTCACCGACGACATGCCGTTCCTCGTGGACTCGGTGTCCGCGGCACTGTCGGCGCACGGTCGCGGCATCCACCTGGTCATCCATCCGCAGTTCGACGTGCGCCGCGACGCCGCGGGCACCCTCGTCTCGGTGTCGGAGGCGCACCGGCCCGGCGCGGAGGCCGACACCCTCACCGAGTCGTGGATCCACTTCGACATCGACCGCGAGACGAACGCCGCCGACATCGAAGACCTGACCGCGGTCCTGTCCGCGGTGCTCGAGGACGTCCGGTCGGCGGTGGTGGACTGGCCGCCCATGCAGGCGCAGGCGCAGTTCCTCGCCCGCCAGCTGGCCGAACAGCCCGTCGTGGGTCTCGGGGAGGCGACCCAGCACGAAGCGGTCGACTTCCTCGACTGGCTGGCGGCGGGCAACTTCACGTTCCTCGGGTATCGCCGCTACGACGTCGTGCCCGCGGCGGAGGGCGGCCAGGCCCTCGCCGTCGTGGGGGGCAGCGGCCGGGGCATCCTGCGCGGCGGCGACGGTCAGGTGCGCCCGCTGCGGGAGTTGCCCGAGGAGGTGCGCAGCCGCGCGCTGGAGCCGGACCCGCTCGTGCTCACCAAGGCGAACTCGCGCTCGACGGTGCACCGCAACGCGTTCCTGGACTACGTCGGCGTCAAGGTCTTCGACGACGCAGGTACGGTCGTGGGCGAGGAACGGTTCCTCGGGCTGTACACCGCGGCCGCCTACAACCAGAGCGTGCTGCAGATCCCGGTGCTGCGGGCCAAGGTGGCGACGGTCCTGGACCGCAGCGGTTTCCCCCCGGACTCCCACAGCGGCAAGGACCTGCTGCAGTTCCTGGAGACCTACCCGCGCGACGAACTGTTCCAGGCGACCGCCGACGAACTGCTCGCCACGGCCCTGGGGGTCCTGCGCCTGCAGGAGCGGCGCCGCACCCGACTGTTCTGGCGGCGCGACCCGTACGGCCGGTTCGCGTCGTGCCTGGTGTACCTGCCGCGCGACCGCTACACGACCAGTGTGCGGCTGCGCATGGAGCAGATCCTGCGGGACGCCTTCGGGGCCACCGGTATCGAGTTCCACACCCGGGTCACGGAGAGTGTGCTGGCGCGGCTGCACTTCGTCGTGCGGGTCGCCCCCGACGAGGTGCTGCCCGCCCCCGACCACGCCGCGGTGGAGGCCGACCTGGCTGCGGCGGCGCGGTCGTGGGAGGACACCTTCGCCGACGAACTGGTCGAGGCCGCCGGCGAGGAGGACGCCGCCCGGCTCAGCGCCCGGTTCGGTGGCGCGGTGCCCGAGGCCTACAAGGAGGCCTTCCCCGCCCGGACCGGGGTGGCCGACATCCGCCACCTCGACCGGCTGCCGGAGGGGGCCACCGAACTCAACCTGTACCGGCCGTACGATGCCGGCGAGCGCACCCGGCGGCTGAAGATCTACCGCTCGGGCGACGCGGTCTCGCTGTCCCGCATCCTGCCCGCGCTGCAGCACCTCGGGGTCGACGTCACCGACGAGCGTCCCTTCACGGTGCCCGACGCCGCTGGGCGCCCCTACCGCATCTACGACCTCGGCCTGGTGTTCCCCGACGGCGACCTGCCGTTCGGGGATTCCCTCAAGGAGCGGTTCGAGGACGCATTCCTCGCCACGTGGGGCGGGGCCGCCGAGATCGACACCCTCAACGCGCTGGTCATCCACGCCGGTCTCAACTGGCGGGAGGCGGCCCTGCTGCGCGCCCTCGTGCGCTACATGCGCCAGGCGCAACTGCCGTTCAGCAACGGCTATGTCGTGTCGGTCCTGCTCAGCCACCCGGCCGTGGTGCGCGACCTCGTGGACCTCTTCCACGCCCGCTTCGAGCCGGGCCGCACGAACCGCGACGAGGAGCAGCGGGTGCTGCGGGAACGCATCACCGGGAGCATCGACGCGGTGGCGTCCCTCGATGTCGACCGCATCCTGCGGTTCCTGCTGACGCTGATCACCACATGTGTGCGCACCAGCTACTACCGGCCCGCCGGTGACCCCTTCCAGATCTCCTTCAAGTTCCAGCCGCGGCTGATCCCCGAACTCCCGGACCCCAAACCGCGTTTCGAGATCTGGGTGTACTCGCCGCAGGTCGAGGGGGTGCATCTGCGGTTCGCGCGGGTGGCGCGCGGTGGGCTGCGGTGGAGCGACCGGCCCGAGGACTTCCGCACCGAGATCCTGGGTCTGGTGAAAGCCCAGGAGGTCAAGAACACCGTCATCGTGCCCGCCGGAGCGAAAGGTGGCTTCTACGCCAAGCAGTTGCCCGACCCCGGGGACCGCGACGCGTTCCAGACGGCCGGCCGGGCGGCGTACACCCGCTTCATCTCCGGGCTGCTCGACCTCACCGACAACCGCTCGGGCGGCGCGGTGGTGCCCCCCACCGACGTGGTCCGTCACGACGAGGACGACACCTACCTGGTCGTCGCCGCCGACAAGGGCACCGCCACGTTCTCCGACCTCGCCAACTCCATCTCCGCGGAGTACGGCTTCTGGCTGGGCGACGCCTTCGCGTCGGGGGGCTCGGACGGCTACGACCACAAGGCCATGGGCATCACCGCGCGCGGCGCGTGGGAGTCGGTGAAACGCCACTTCCGCGATCTCGGCGTCGACACCCAGACCGAGGCGTTCACCGTCGCCGGCATTGGGGACATGAGCGGTGACGTGTTCGGCAACGGGATGCTGCTGAGCGAACACATCCGGCTGGTGGCGGCGTTCGACCACCGCCATGTGTTCCTCGACCCCCACCCGGACCCCGCCGAGTCGTTCGCGGAGCGCCGCCGGCTGTTCGAGTTGCCGCGCTCGTCGTGGGACGACTACGACCGGTCCCTCATCTCCGCCGGCGGCGGGGTCTTCCCCCGCTCCGCCAAGGCGATCCCCGTCACCCCGGAGGTCCGCGAGGCCCTGGGCATCGCGACCGAGCAGGAGTCGCTGACCCCCAACGAGATGATCCGCGAGATCCTGCGGGCGCGGGTGGACCTGCTGTGGAACGGCGGCATCGGCACCTATGTGAAAGCGGCCGTCGAGTCCAACGCGGAGGTGGGGGACAAGTCCAACGACGCCGTGCGCGTCGACGGGGGCGAGCTGCGGTGCCGGGTCGTGGGAGAGGGTGGCAACCTGGGCCTCACGCAGCGGGGCCGGATCGAGGCGGCCGAACGCGGCGTGCAGCTCAACACCGATGCGGTCGACAACTCCGCGGGGGTCGACACGTCCGACCACGAGGTCAACATCAAGATCCTGCTGGACGACGTGGTGCGGGCCGGTGACCTGACGACGAAACAGCGCAACCGGCTCCTGCAGCGGATGACCGACGACGTGGCCGCGCTGGTACTGCGCACCAACTACGACCAGAACACCGTGCTCGGCAACGCCCGCTCGCAGGCGGCCATCCTGCTGCCGGTGCACGAACGTATGATCCGGGACCTGGTCGCGGCCGGGGAGCTGGACCGGGAACTGGAGTTCCTGCCCTCTGACGAGACCATCCGGGAGCGCCTGGCCGAGGGCGGAGGGCTCACCTCACCGGAGCTGGCCGTCCTGCTCGCCTACGCGAAGCTGTCGCTGGAGGGGGCGGTGCCCGCTGCGGACCTCGCCGCCGACGCCTACTTCCGGCCCGTGCTGTCGGAGTACTTCCCGCACGAGCTGACCGAGCAGTACGCCGACCGGTTGGCCGACCACCCGCTGGCCCCGGAGATCATCCGCACCGTGGTGGTGAACGACCTCGTCAACCACGGCGGCATCTCCTTCGTCTTCCGGGCGCGCGAGGAGACCGGTGCCACCCCGATGGACGCCGTGCGCGGGTACACGTTCGCGCGGGATGTCTTCGCGCTGCCGGACCTGTGGGAACGGATCCGCGCGCTGGACAACCAGGTGCCGACGAGGGCGCAGTGCAAGGCCTACCTGGAGGCGCGCCGGCTGCTGGACCGCACCACCCGCTGGATGCTGCAGACGCACTCGTCGGCCTATGACCTGACCACACAGGTGGCGCGGTACGCCCCAGCCGTCGCGGAGCTGACCCCGCGCCTGCCGGACCTGCTGCGCGGCGCCGAGCGGGACCAGTGGGAGCACCTGACGGCCGAGGCGGTGGCGACGGGGCTGCCGGCGGACATCGCCGCCGACGTGGCACTGCTGCTGTACCGGTTCCAACTGCTGGACATCGTGAACATCGCCGAACGCACCGGCAGCGACCCCGGTGAGGTGGCGGGTGTGTACTTCGAGGTCAGTGCCCGGTCCCAGGTCGACGACTTCCTCACCCGGATCTCGGCGCTGCCCCGGGCCGGGCGCTGGGAGGCACTCGCGCGCCAGGCCCTGCGGTCGGACCTCTACAGTGCGCTGGCGTCGCTCACGGCGCAGGTGGTCCGGTCCACCGCCGCCGGCGCGGACCCGGTGGCCCGCGTCGACGAGTGGGAGCGCGCCAACCAGGCCGAGGTCACCCGGATCCGCGCCACCATGCGTGACATCGCCTCCGTCGACGGCGGCACCGATCTGGCGTCCCTCAGCGTCGCGCTGCGCGCGCTACGCACCCTGGTGGCCCAGTCCCGCGGCTGACCCGGCGCCCTCACGTCGGGTGCGAGCGGCGCCACCCAGCGCACCGGCCGCGTGAGGTTGTGCACGCCGCGTCCCGTTGAGGCCGCGGGAACGATCTCCTTACCGTGCACATGCCGCCGTCCGCGGGAGGCGGCGAACGGGGGAACACATGGCACCGGACCGCTCGGGGACCGCGGGGCCGGCCACGTCCGTGGCCGAGCGGCCCGGTGCCAGCCCCGCCGTGGTGGAGACCTGCCGCCAGGAGATGGCCCGCGCCGGCCTGTCGACCCGTTCGCCGGAGGCCCGGGTGTCCGCCCTGGTCGCCGGCGTCCTGGGCGGCGCCGCGGGCGCGGGCGATGTGGCGGCGGTCGTGTCCCACCTCGTCGGCTGGGGCCCGCTGCAGGAACTGCTGGATCGCCCCGATGTGGAGGAGATCTGGTGGAACGACCCCAGCCGCATCTACTACGCGGTCGCGGGGGCCACCCGCCTGTCCAACGTGGTGCTGTCCGACGGGGAGGCGGAGGCCATGGTGCTGCGCGCCGTCACGGCGACCGGTCGGCGCGTGGACGTCGCCCGGCCGTTCGCGGACACCGACCTGCCCGACGGGAGTCGGCTGCACGTCGTCATCCCGCCGGTGACGCCACGGCATTGGGCCGTGAACATCCGCCGCTACATCCTGCGGCCCACCGGGCTCACCGACCTCGTCGCCCGTGACACCCTGACGCGGGCGGCGGCCGACGTCCTGGAACGCGCCGTGGCCGCCGGTGCCAACGTCGTGGTGTCGGGCGGCACGAACTCGGGGAAGACGACGCTGCTCAACACGTTGCTGTCCGCGGCGCCGGCTCACCGGCTCGTGACATGCGAGGAGGTGCGGGAGCTGCGGCTGCCGCTCGCGGACTGGGTGGCGCTGCAGACGCGGGACGCAGGCGTCGAGGGAACGGGTGCCGTCGGGCTGCGGGACCTGGTCCGGGAGGCGCTGCGGATGCGCCCGGATCGCATCGTGGTGGGGGAGGTCCGCGGCCCGGAGGCCCTCGACCTGTTGCTGGCGATGAACTGCGGGATCCCCGCGGCCGCCACCGTGCACGCCCGGTCGGCCGGCGACGCCCTGGACCGCCTGATCGGCCTGCCGCTGCTGGCCGCCCCCAACATCGCCGCCGGGTTCGTGACCCGTACGGCCGCGTCGTGTGTCGACGTCGTCGTCCACCTCGGGGTCGCCGCCGACGGGGTACGCCGGGTGCGGCAGATCGCCACCGTGGCGCCGGGACACGAACGCCCGGTCGTGGGCTGCCTGTTCGCCGACGAGGGGGACGGTCTGCGGCGCGGTGCCGCGCCGGAGCCGGGGGAGTGGTCCGCGTGATCGCCGTGGTGCTGGCGGTGGCGGGAGGTGCCGTGCTGCTCGGCCGGTGGCCGCGGCCGGCGGTGCAGCGGTGGGCCGCAGCTGCCGGATGTGCTGCGGTCGGCGGCCTGCTGGCCGCCGGGGTTGTGGGGGTGCCGGTGGTCACGGTGCTCGCGGTCCTGGCCGCCGGGGCGGTCCCCCGGATGCGGCGGCGGTCACGGGGGAAACGGCGGCGGCGGGAGGCCCGCGAGGCGTGGCCCGATGCGGTGCAGGCGGTGCGCGCCGGGGTGCGCGCCGGGGCGCCGGTACCGCAGGCGGTGGCTGACGCGCGGGTCCCGGACCCGCTGGTGCCCCGGTTCCGCGAGGTGCGGGGTGCGCTGGCTGCCGGGAGGGCGTTCTCCGCGGCCACGGCCGCCCTGCGGAGCGACCCCGTGGGGGAGCGGGTCGCCGCCGTCCTGGTCCTCGCCGACGACCTCGGAGCGGCTGACACCGGTGAGGTGCTGGACGCGTTCGGGCGTTTCCTGCGGGCCGAGATCGCCCAGGACCGCGACATCGCGGCCCGGCACAGTTGGAACGTCACCGCCGCCCGGGTGGCAGTGGCCGCGCCGTGGCTGACCGTGGCCGCCCTGTCGCTGCAGCCGGGGGTGCGCGCGGACTACGCCGAGCCGGCCGGCGCGGCACTGCTGGCCGCGGTGGGGGCGGCCACCGCCGTCGCCTACCTCGCCATGCTGCGGATCGCGGGGAACCGGTGATCCTCCTCGCCGCGCTGACGGCCGGTGCGGGGATCTGGTTGCTCGTGACCGGTTGGCGCCGCGCCCATCCCGACACCGTGACGCAGGCCCTGGCCGGACACCCCCTGGAGCCGACCCGCGCCGATGCCGTTGACCGCGTCCTGACGTGGTGGGACGACACGGTCGGGCGGCGCCGACGCCGTTCCGCGCTCGCCGTCCTGCGGGTGTCGGTAGGGCGCCATCGGCGCCGGCAGGTGACCGCCGCCGCGGCAGCCGCGTCCGGGGGCGTCCTCCTCGTGGTTGGCGGGGGGTGGCACTGGACGCCGTGGGCGCTCGCAGCGGTACCGGTGGCGCTGGCGGGCGTGGACGCGGACCTGTACCGCCGCGCGCAGGCCGCCCGGTCCCGGATGGGCGCGCAGGTGGTGCATGCCGGAGAGGCGATGGCCCTGTGCGCCACCGCCGGGCTGACCGCCGCCGAGGCGGTGCAGCGGTGCAGCGCCCATGTGGCCCCGCCGCTGGGCCCGTGGCTGGGCGACGTCGGCGCGCAGGTCCGCAGCGGACGCTCCCTGCGGCAGGCGCTCACCGATGTCCGCGAGGTCCTCGCGGTCCCCGGCTTCGACAGGCTCACCGAGGCGGTGCTCACGTCGTCGGACCACGGCACGCCCCTGGGTCGGGTGCTGGTGGCCCAGGCCGATGACCTGCGTGAGCAGGACCGGGCCCGGCGCATGGAAGGGGCGGGCCGCGCGGAGGTGGCCATGCTGCTGCCGATCGTGGTCCTGGTCCTGCCGG
Source organism: Actinomycetota bacterium (assembly GCA_029978705.1). GTDB lineage: Bacteria > Actinomycetota > Actinomycetes > S36-B12 > CAIWTL01. Next base: position 19,886 of record JAPOIY010000002.1, on the reverse strand, counting down.
CCGTCGTGGCGGTGGCCGCCTATCCGGGGTTCGTGGCACTGAGTCGCATGTGACTACCGGCCGCAGCCGCGGCCGGGGAGAGGGGGACAGGATGAGGGAGAAGTGGCGCCGTCGGCTGGCGGACGAGCGGGGGGATGTCCCCGGCTGGGTGCTGGTGGCGGTGATGACCGCGGGACTGGTCACCGCCCTGTGGCTGGTCGCCGACGACCAGTTGACGGCGGTGCTGCAGCGTGCCGTGGCGTCCGTGGGGCGATGAGCGCGGCGCGGCCGTCGTCGACTTCGCGCTCCTCGTCCCGCTGCTCGTGGCGGTCGGACTGGCCGTCGGGCAGGTGGGCGGCTGGGTGGTGGCGGTGGCGCAGGCGGACCGCGCCGCCCAGGCGGCGGCCCGCGAGGCCGCCCGCCGACCGGGGGTTCCGGCGGAACGTGCGGCCCGCGACGAGGTGGCGGGGTGGCCCGGCGTGCGGGTGGACCGCGTGGGCTGGGGGCGGGGCACGGCAGTGCGGGTCACGGTCCCGGTGCCGCTGCTCGGGTGGCACGTGGATCGCGCGGCGGTGGCGGTGGTGCCCGTCGAACCGCACTGACCGGGTGGCCGGCTCCGCGACGGTGGAGTTCGCGGTCCTGGCGGTTCTGCTGGTGGTCCCCGTGACGCTGGCGGTCCCACCCGCGGTGCGGATCTACGCCGCGCAGACCCAGGCGCGCTCCGCGGCCGCGGCCGCCGCCCTGCAACTCGCCCGGGAGGGCGGCGGCGAAGGAGTGGCCGAGCAGGTGGCGAGCCGGTACTGGCGCTCCGGCGGGTCCCCCGACGTCACGGTCGCCTGTCGGCCCGCGTGCGGTACCCCCGGCGCGGTCGTACGGGTGCGCGTGGCCGGTGCGGTACCGCTGGCGCCGGCCCCCGGGTCGGTGACGGTGTCCTACGCCCACGAGCAGGTGGCGGACCGCTTTGTACCGCGATGACCGCGGCACGGTGCTGATCGTCGGCATCGCGACGCTCACCCTCGCCGTGGCGCTCACGCTCCTGGCCATCGACGTGCTGCGGCTGGCGGTGCGCCGCCACGAGGCCGACCTGGTCGCCGACTCCGGGGCGCGGGCGGCGGTGCAGGCGCTCGACCTGGACCAGTACTACCGGGGGGAGGCCGCCCGGCTTCCCCTCGACCCGGCGGCGGCCCGTAGCCGGGCGCTCGCCGTCGTGTCCCGACCGTGGCGCGTGGAGTCCGTGCGGGTGCGCGCCGACGCGGCGAGCGTGAGCGTCACCGGTGACGTGCCCCTGCTGCTGGGGGCGCTGGTGGGCCGCCCCACCGTGCCGGTGACGGGCAGCGCCGTGGCGGTCCTGCGCCGGGACCCCTGACCGTTCGGGCCGCGGGGAGGGGGCGCAGGGCCGGGTACCCTGGGTCCGTGCCCGACCCCGAAGTGACCCAGCGCCTCTCCGAGCTGGATGCGACGCTGACCAGCATCGCGACGGTCGTCGACGTCGACGCCGCGCGCACCGAGATCGGGGAGCTGGAGACCCGGGCCGCCGACCCCGACCTGTGGAACGACCAGGCCAACGCCCAGGCGGTCACGTCCCGGCTGTCCTTCCTGCAGGGAGAGGTGCGCCGCGTCGAGTCGCTGCGGTCGCGCCTCGACGACGTGTTGGTGCTCTTCGAACTCGCCGAGGCCGAGAACGACGCGGACACCCGCGAGGAGGCGGCCACGGAGCTCGCCGACATCGCCGCGGCCATCGCCGAGATGGAGGTCCGCACCCTGCTCAGCGGCGAGTACGACCAACGTTCCGCGCTCGTGCACGTGCACTCCGGCGCGGGCGGAGTGGACGCCGCGGACTGGGCCCAGATGCTGCTGCGCATGTACACGCGCTACTGCGAGCGGCACGGCTGGAAGTACGAGGTGTACGACATCTCCTACGCCGAGGAGGCGGGCATCAAGTCGGCCACCTTCCAGGTCGAGGGGGCCTTCGCCTACGGCACCCTGAGTGTGGAGCAGGGGACCCACCGCCTGGTCCGGATCTCCCCGTTCGACAACCAGGGGCGGCGCCAGACCTCCTTCGCCCGGGTGGAGGTGCTGCCGGTCACCGAGCAGACCGACCACATCGACATCCCCGAGACCGACATCCGGATCGACGTCTTCCGGTCCAGCGGTCCGGGAGGGCAGAGCGTCAACACCACCGACTCGGCCGTGCGCATCACCCATCTGCCCACCGGGATCGTCGTGTCGTGCCAGAACGAGAAGTCGCAGATCCAGAACCGGGCCGCGGCGATGCGCGTGCTGCAGTCGCGGCTGCTGGAGGTCCGCCGCCAGCAGGAGAAGGAGGAGATGGACGCCCTCAAGGGCGACGCCTCCGGCTCGTGGGGCGACCAGATGCGGTCCTACGTGCTGCACCCGTACCAGATGGTCAAGGACCTGCGCACCGGCACGGAGACCGGCAACACCAGCAGCGTGCTCGACGGGGAGCTCGACGAGTTCATCGAGTCGGGCATCCGCTGGCGGCGCACGGCGGAGGTTCCGACCCCTTAAATGCGGAGGCTCCGGGAAGGGGGGTTCCCGGAGCCTCCCACCTGGAGGGTGTTGCGTCGCTGTGCGACGCGGCCGGCCGGGTTGGGGGGTGACCCCGGCGGGCCCGTTGGGTGCCTACATCATGGCTGCCTGCGGCGTGATCTGCACCACCATGATGTAACGAAATGATAACGAAGTGACGGGCTCGTTCCATTCGGACCGAACACGACCCGAACGGAATATCTGCGACATTCCCCCGCGATCCGGACTTCGGTTCGTACACTGGCACTCCTTGCCATCGCCTGCCCCCGCCCGGAAGAGGACTTCGTGATCCGGTTCGAGAACGTCACCAAGCAGTACAAGTCGCAACACAGCCCGGCCCTGCGTGACGTGAACGTGGACATCGAACGCGGGGAGTTCGTCTTCCTGGTCGGGCCGTCGGGGTCGGGCAAGACCACGTTCCTGCGGCTGTGCCTCAAGGAGGACAAACCCAGCGAGGGCACCGTGTGGGTGGCGGGCAAGAACGTCGGGAAACTCAGTTCGTGGCGCGTCCCCCACCTGCGGCGGCAGATCGGCACCGTGTTCCAGGACTTCCGGCTGCTGCCCAACAAGACCGTCTTCGAGAACGTGGCGTTCGCGCTCGAGGTCATCGGCAAACCGCGGGGCCACATCAAGACGGTGGTCCCCGAGGTGCTGGAGATGGTCGGGCTGGACGGCAAGGAGAAGCGGTTCCCGCACGAACTGTCCGGCGGTGAGCAGCAGCGCGTCGCGATCGCGCGCGCGTTCGTCAACCGCCCCGAGATCCTCATCGCCGACGAGCCCACCGGCAACCTGGACCCGAACACGTCCATCGGCATCATGAAACTGCTCGACCGCATCAACCGCACGGGCACCACGATCGTGATGGCCACCCACGACGCGCAGATCGTGGACCAGGTCCGCAAGCGGGTGGTGGAACTGGCCGACGGCATCGTCGTGCGCGACCAGGCCCGCGGCGTCTACGGCTACGCGCACTGAGGGGGAACTCATGAGGGCACGATTCGTCGCGAGCGAGGTGTGGCAGGGGCTGCGCCGCAACCTCACCATGACCATTGCGCTGATCATCACGATCGCGGTCTCCCTGGCGCTGTTCGGCGCCGGCCTGCTGGTCCGCCAGCAGGTGTCGCAGATGAAGGGGTTCTGGTTCGACAAGGTCGAGGTGTCGATCTTCCTGTGCACCAAGAACTCCCAGGAGGCCTCGTGCAACGGGCCCGCCAGCGAGGAGGAGAAGGCACAACTCGCGGCCGACCTCGAGGGCATGCGCCCGCTGGTGCAGGACGTGTACTTCGAGACGTCCGAGGAGGCGTTCACCCGCTTCCAGGAGCAGTTCGCCGGATCTCCGATCGCCGACAGCGCCACCCCGGAGGACCTCGGGGAGAGCTACCGCGTCAAACTCAGCGACCCGGACCAGTACTCCGTGATCACCAGCGCGTTCTCGGGCCGTCCCGGCATCGAACGGGTCGATGACCAGAAACAAGTCCTCGACAAGCTCTTCCGCCTGCTGGACGGCCTGCAGGTCATCTCCATGGGGATCGCGATCGCCATGCTCATCGTGACCGTGCTGCTGGTGGGCAACACCATGCGGCTGGCGGCGTACAGCCGACGCCGCGAGACCGGCATCATGCGACTGGTGGGGGCGTCGAAGTTCTACATCCAGCTGCCGTTCCTGCTGGAGTCGGTGATCGCTGCGCTGATCGGGGCGATCCTCGCGGTCGCCGCCATCGTCGGCATCAAGATCATGCTCGTGGACCGTTTCCTGGAGCCGTCCTTCCAGTTCACGCCCTTTGTGGGCTGGGACACCGTGTGGGTCGTCTCGGCGATCCTCATCGGCATCGGCGTGCTGCTCGCAGCGCTCTCCGCGGTGTTCACGCTGCGCCGCTACCTGAAAGTCTGACCCGACAACCGGACAATCCGCCCACTCCGGCGCGTCGCGCGCCCCGGAACCGTCCCGGCATGGTGAAGATACGAACGGGTCGGATGTCCTGCCCGGTCACCGGAAGTGGGCGGTGGTCGGGAACGGAGTGGGTGCTCCCGGACGTCCCAGGACCCAGTGGGGCGGTGAGGGTTGAAGATGCCGGGCGAATCGACCGATACGTACAGAGTTATGTCAGCAGCACCTGGGGGAACGATGTCCCGACGCGGGCGTGCCGCCGTCGCGCTGTTCCTGAGCACCGCCCTGGGTCTGGGCCTGGCGCTGCCCGCCACGGGCGCCACTGCCGGTGACCTGCACGACAAGCGCCAGAAGAAGCAGCACATCGACGCGCAGCTCGACGATGCCCACGACGAGGTGCTGTCCTTCAACAAGAAGGTGGCCCGGGCGACCCGCGACGTGATCGACGCCCGCGACAAACTTCCGGAGGCCCGGCGCAACCTCGAGCAGGCCCGCGCCGAACAGGCGCGCACCTCCGCCGCCGACCAGGTCGCCGCGGAGGAACTGGAGCAGGCCACCCAGGAGGTCCTGGTGGCCGAGCAGCGGCTCGCCGCGATCGAGGCCCGCCTCGCCGAACTCGAGGCCAACGTCGGGGACTTCGCCCGCCGCGCCTACCAGATGGGCCCCTTCGCGGAGCTCGAGATGGTCCTCGACGCCCGCGACCCGTCGGAGTTCACCAGCCGGCTGGCCGCGATCCGCACCGTCAGCGCCTCCAACAACGTGCACCTCGACGAGATGAGCAGCAACCGCGCCGACATGGCCTACACCGAGCAGCGGCTCACCGCGCTGCGGCAGGTGGCCCAGGAGAAGAAGGAGGCCGCGGAGCAGCGTCTCGCCGACGCGCAGGAGGCCGCCGAGGGCGCCCGTGCCGCGAAGGAGATCGTCGACGGCCTGATCGACCAGGAGGAGGCCGCGCTGCAGTCGGCCCAGGAGAACCGGGCCGACGTCAAGAAGCAGTACGACGCGCTCGCGCGGGAGCAGGACCGGATCCAGGAGGAGATCGCCGCGGCGGCGGCCAAACTGCAGAACTCCACCGGGGTGCGCACCAACGGTGACGTCAACGCCATCGACAGCGGAACGCAGTGGTACTTCCCGCTGCCCGGCTACGCGATCGGGTCCGACGCCGGCTGGCGGTTCCACCCGATCCTGCACTACACCCGCTGCCACGCCGGCGCCGACATCGGCGCGCCCTCCGGGACCCCGATCCACGCCGCGGAGAGCGGCACGGTCATCATGGCCGGCTGGAACGGTGGCTACGGCAACTTCACCGTCATCGGCCACGGCAACGGGCTGACCAGCGGCTACGGACACCAGAGCCGCATCATCGTCAGTTCCGGCGAGCACGTGAAACGCGGTCAGGTCATCGGCTACGTCGGGACGACCGGGCTGTCGACCGGGCCCCACCTGCACTTCGAGGCCCGCGTCAACGGTCTGCCCTACAGCCCCAAGGGCTGGTTCGGGCAGGGGCCCAAGGTCCAGGTCTGTACCTGATTGCGGGGTCGGGCTGGCTCCGGCCGCCGCCGTCGGGGAGACTGCCCCCATGCCCAAGGAGAAGGGCCGCAAGCTCATTGCGGCCAACCGCAAGGCGCGCCACGACTACGCCATCGAGGCCACGTACGAGGCCGGCCTGGTCCTGACGGGCACCGAGGTCAAGTCGCTGCGCGCGGGCAAGGCGAGCATCGTCGACGGCTATGCCTCGATCAAGGGCGGCGAGGTGTGGCTGTACGGCGTGCACATCCCCGAGTATGAACACGGCACCTGGACCAACCACGAACCGCGCCGGCCGCGCAAACTGCTGCTGCACCATCAGGAGATCGTGAAGCTGATCAGCCGCACCCGGGAGTCGGGGCTCACGCTGATCCCGCTGTCCCTGTACTTCTCCGACGGCTACGCGAAGGTCGAGATCGCGGTCGCCCGCGGCCGGCGCGCGGCCGACAAGAGGCATGCCATCGCCGAGCGGGAAGCGAAGCGGGAGGCGGACCGTGCGGTGGGCCGGCGCGCCAAGGGGATGGACGACTGACGCCGCGTCCTTGATCTGTCCGTCGGACCGCTCCGGTGACAGGATGGGTGGGTGAGCGACGACGCCTTCATCGACGGGTTCTGGCCCTACCGCAGCGACGGTCCCAACTACCGCGCGATCCCCGATGCTCCCGCCGACCGCGCGGCCGTGCTCGCGGAGGTCCGCGCGATGGCGGCCCGTGAGGACGAGATCGGCGACGGGGGGCGGGTGTCGGGCAGCCTGTACAGCGGGGATCACGACCACTACGCGTTCCTCGGTGAGGTGTTCAGCGCCTTCAGCCACGCCAACGTGCTGCAGCGCGACATGTACCCCAGTGCGACCAAGTTCGAGGGGGAGATCGTCGCGATGGTGCTGGACCTGCTGTACGGCGACGGCGGGTGCGGCGTGGTCACCAGCGGCGGTTCCGAGAGCCTGATCACCGCCCTGTACAGCTACCGCGAGCAGGCCCGGGAAGAACGCGGGGTGACCCGGCCCAACGTGGTCATGCCCACCACCGCCCACGTCGCCCTCGACAAGGGGGCGCACTGGATGGGCATCGAGGTGCGGCATGCCGATGTGGCCGACGACTTCCGCGCGGACGTGGCGGCGATGGCCGACCTCGTCGACGATCAGACGATCGCCGTGGTCGGCTCGGCCGTCAACTACCCGCACGGCCTGGTCGACCCCATCGACGAGTTGTCCGACCTGGCTGTGGACCGTGGGATCGGGCTGCATGTCGACGCCTGTCTGGGGGGTTTCCTGCTGCCGTGGGTCGAGCAGGTCGGCTACGACGTGCCGCTGTGGGACTTCCGGGTCCCCGGGGTCACGTCGATCAGCGCGGACACCCACAAGTACGGCTACGCGCTCAAGGGGACGTCCACCTTGCTCTACCGGGAGCGTGGCCTGCGGGCGCGGCAGTACTTCACCTATCCCGACTGGCCCGGTGGCCTATACCTGTCTCCGGGGCTGGCGGGGTCGCGCAGCGGAGGCCTCATCGCCTCCACATGGGCGGCGTTGATCACGACGGGAGGCGACGCCTACCGCGAGGGCGCCCGGCGCATGATGCACACCGCGGACATCATCCGCGCGGGCGTCGACGACATCCCCGGCATCGCCGTCATCGGCGACCCCCTGTGGGTGATCGCCTTCCAGGCGGACGATCCCGCCATCGACATCTACCTCGTCAACGACCAGTTGAAGCGTTCCGGGTGGCGGTTGAACTCGCTGCAGCTGCCCCCCGCCCTGCACTTCTGCGTGACCCGCCCCAACACCCGCCCGGGGGTGGCCGAACAGTTCGTGGCCGACCTGCGGGAGGCCGTGGCGTTCGCCCGCGCACACACCGGCGAGGCAGCCGAGAGTGGCGCCTTGTACGGCTTCGGTGGCACTCCACAGGGCAACCAGACCCTGAACCAGCTCATGTCGGGAGTGCTCGACGCCATGCACGAGGTGGCTCCCGAAGGTGTCTGACCCGAACTGGATCCTCGCGATCGACCTGGGCAACGGCGGCCCGAAGGTCGCGGCCGTGGGGATGCGCGGGGACGTCCTCGGCACCGGACACACCCCCGTGTCGGTGCAGATCGGCCGCGATGGCACCGCCACGCAGGACGCCGCCGAGTGGCGCCGCGCCCTCACCGGCGCCGTGCATCAGGCCCTCAGCGCCGCGAACGTTGCCCGGGACGGGCTGCACGCAGTCGGGATCACCGGGCAGTGGGGCTCCACCGTGCCCGTGGGGGCCGACGGCGAGCCGGTGGGCCCGGTGCTGCTGTGGGCGGACACCCGCGCGCGGCACCACATGCGCCGCGTCATCGGGGGTCCGGTCAACGTCGGCGGTATCGCCCCCCACAAGGCGCTGCCGTGGGTGCGGCTCACCGGGGGCGCGCCCAGCCCCAGCGGCGCCGATCCGACCGGGCACTCCCTGCTCCTGCAGCACGAACTCGCCGACATCGGCCGGCGGGCCACTGTGCTGCTGGAGCCGGTGGACTATCTCGCGTTCCGGCTCACCGGCCGCGCGGTGGCCACCCCGGCGTCGATGATCCTGTCGTGGGTCACTGACAACCGGCCGGGCGCACCCGTCGCCTACGACGCGGGCCTGGTCGCGCGGGCCCGCCGCGATCCGGCGCTGCTGCCCGAACTCGTGCCGACGGGCAGCGTGCAGGGCCCCCTGCTGGCGGAGGTGGCTGAGGAGTTCGGCCTGCGGCCCGGGGTCCCGGTGATCACAGGACTGCCCGATCTGCATGCGGCGATCATCGGCAGCGGGACCGTGCAGCCCTACCAGACCCATCTGGCGGTGTCGACGACGGCGTGGCTCTCGGCGCGGGTGCCGTTCAAGAAGACCGACGTACTGCACTCCATCGCAACGCTGCCCGGGCTGGACTCCCGCTTCCCGGTGGTGGGCGACAACATCGAGACCGGCGGTGCTGCCCTGTCGTGGCTGCGCGAGCAGATCGTGGCGCCGTCCGACGGGCTCGTCGGGGGCGGCAGCGGGATCGGCTCGGACGGGGCCGCCCCGGATACCGCCCGGCCGTCGTTCGCCGACCTCACCCGACTCGCGGGGACCGCTCCGGCGGGCAGCGAGGGCGTGCTCTTCACGCCGTGGCTGGCGGGGGAGCGCAGTCCGGTCGAGGACAAGAACCTGCGGGCGACCTGGCTGAATCTGTCGCTGCGCACGGACCGGGCCATGCTGATCCGGTCGGTCCTGGAGGGTGTGGCGCTGAACGTGCGCTGGCTGTACGGGTACTACGTGAAGTTCCTGCGGCAGCAGCCCCGCAGTGTGCGCATCCTGGGCGGCGGAGCCCAGTCCGACCTGTGGTGTTCGATCTTCGCGTCGACGTTGGGGGTGCCGGTGGACCGGGTCGCTGACCCGCTGCACGCGCAGTTGCGCGGTGTGGCGCTGTGGGCGCGGGTCTGCCTGGGGGAGATGTCGCTGGCCGAGGCGGCCGCGCTGGTCCCGGTCGCGGGGCGGTTCGAGCCGGACCCCCGGGACCGGCGGATCTACGACCAGGCGTTCGCCGAGTACCGCAAGCTGGCGGGAACCCTCAGCGGCCTGTACGGGCGGCTCAACGGTGGCCGCGCGCCGACGGAACCGTAGGCCCCGCGGCATGGATCCGGACCTCCCGCCCACCGGTGAGGTGGTGGCCGCCCTCGGGCTTCCCGCCATCGCCGACATCCACGTGCACTTCATGCCCGAGCGGGTGATGGCTGCGGTATGGCGCCACTTCGACCAGGCGGGCCCGCTGCTGGGGCGACCCTGGCCGGTGCGGTACCGCGGCAGCGACGCGGAACGCGTGGCGGTGCTGCGGCGGGAGCATGTGGGGTTGTTCGCCGGGCTGTCGTACGCGCACAAACCCGACATGGCGCAGTACCTCACCGACTGGTCCCTGGCATTCGCCCGCAGCGTGCCCGAGGCGGTGGCCACCGGGACGTTCTTCCCCGAAGAAGGCGTCACCGATTACGTGGTGGCGGCGGTCGAGGCAGGGTGTCAACTGTTCAAGGTGCATGTGCAGGTGGGGGAGTTCGATCCGCGGGATCCGCTCCTCGCCGACGTCTGGGGGGTACTGGCCGCCGCCGGTATCCCGGTTGTGGTGCATGCCGGTTCGGGGCCGGTGCCGGGCCGGTTCACGGGCCCGCAGATCTTCGGGGAGGTGCTGGCGCAGCACCCCGGATTGATGGCGATCATCGCGCACCTCGGGATGCCGGAGGAGCGGGAGTTCCTCGCGCTGGCGGAGCGGTACCCCCATGTGGGCTTCGACCTCACGATGGTCGGTACTGACTTCATGGAGCAACTGCATCACCTGGACGCCGCTCTGCTGCCCGCGGTGCGCGACCTGGGACTGGCGGGCCGGGTGTTCTTCGGATCCGACTTCCCGAACATCCCGTACCCGTATGCCCACCAGGTGGAGGTGCTGCTGCGCTGGGACCTGGGGGATGACTGGTTGCGGGCCGTGCTGTGGGAGAGCGCCACCGGGCTGTTGGGCGCCGGGTGACCGTAGGCTGCCGCCATGCGTGCCCTCGTGCGACCTCCGAGCCCCCGCCTGGCTGACGGGCTGCTGACCCACATCGACCGGCATCCGGTCGATACCGACCTCGCGATGCAGCAGTGGGACGACTACGTGGCCGCGCTCGCCGACGTCGGCTGGGACCTGATCGAGGTGCCGCCGGCCCCGGAGCACCCGGACAGTGTGTTCGTGGAGGACACGATGGTCGTGCACGGGGACCGGGTCGTGATCGCCCGGCCCGGGGCGCCCGAGCGGCGCGGCGAGACGGCGGCAGCGGAACGCACCATCCGGGATCTGGGCTACTCCGTCTCGGCGGTGACGCAGCCAGCCACCCTCGACGGCGGGGATGTGCTGAAGATCGGGAAGACCGCGTACGTCGGGGTCGGCGGTCGGACGTCGGAGGACGCCTGCGCCCAACTGGCCGACGGTCTCGGGATGGCCGTCGAGCCCGTGCCGGTGACGAAGGTGCTGCACCTGAAGAGCGGGGTGACGGCGCTTCCCGACGGCACGGTGGTCGGGTACGTGCCCCTGGTCGACGACCCGGCCCGCTGGGACCGCTTCCTCGCGGTACCCGAGGAGAGCGGGGCTCATGTCGTGGTCGTGGACGACGACACCGTGCTGATGGCGGCTTCGGCGCCGCGCAGCGCCTCTCTGTTCCGGGAGCGGGGCCTGAACGTGGTCGCCGTCGACATCAGTGAATACGAGAAACTCGAAGGCTGTGTGACCTGCCTGTCCGTCCGTCTGCGCTGACTGCCCGCCTTCAGACGGGGTGGGGTGGTCGGGTGCGCCAGTGGTGTCTTGGGGTGGGAGTGACGATCCAGGGGGGCTGGTCAGGGCTCGGGTCGGGGTGGCGGGCGATGGTCCATCTGTTGAGGTCGACGGCGCGGTGATGAGCCCAACACAACAGGACGAGGTTGTCGATGTCGGTGGCGCCGCCGTGGGTCCAGGCGGCGAGGTGGTGGGTCTGGCATTCGGGGGCGGGTAGGCCGCAGATGATGCAGCCGCGGTCGCGTAACGCCAGGGCGGTGCGTTGGGCGGGGGTCGCTAGGCGTTGGCTGCGTCCGACGGCCAGGGGTTGGGTGCTACTGGCCAGCAGGGCGCGGGTGAGGGGTCGGGGTCCGGGATCGGCGGTCAGTACGGGGGTGTGGGTTCCGGCGCACAGCGCGAAGCGGGCGGCTGCGTCGCTGAGGGGGATGGGGTGGGCGCTGGTGGTGGTGGCCAGGCCGCTGGGGTCGGTGGCGGTGGGGTCGTGCAGGTCGGTGGCGGGGGTGCGGCGTTGTCCGGTGGCGATGCGGTCGGCTTCGCTGGCGGAGATGGTGATGGTGGCGGCCACCGGGAGGCCGCCGCGGGTCGCGGGAAGGGTGTCGGTGGCGGCGGCGCGGTTGACCAGGGTGATCAGCGCGTCGGCGCGGCGTTGGGCTGGCGTCAGTCCGTCGCCGGCGGTGCGCAGGGACGCGGCGACGGCGTCCAAGGCGGCGGTGACGGCGTGGCCTTCCAGCCCGGGCAGGTCGGCGGCCAGCAGGGTCATGGTGCCGTGGCGGGTGAACACCACGCTGCGCCGCTGCCAGTCGCTGTGATCGTGGGCGTCGCGGTCGTGGGGGTGCAGCAGGTCCAGCGCGCGGGCCAGGACGGTCTTGGCGGCTGCCGGGCTGAGGTGGGGCAGTTGGTCCACCACGGCGTCGAGGAACTGTTGGCGGACGGCCGAGGGTTGGGTGCGCAGGCCGCGAGCCAGGACCGCGACCACGGGGGTGGCCACGGTTCCGGTGCGCCAGGCCCGCGCCAGGGCGGGGTGCTGGTCGGCCAGACGCGCCGCGGCCAGGACGGTGGCGGCTTCTGCGCTGGACCACGCCGCGCAGCGTTGCAGGTACACCGCCGGGGTATGGGGCAGCACATCGTGGCGGTGGGCGGCGGCGAGGCTGCGGCCCACCTCGGCGTCCAGCACCGTACGCAGCCGCGCCAGCACCGCCACCCGGTCGCTCAGCCCCGCCCCGGTGACCAGATCCCCGCTGACCGGGGTGGCCGCCGCCGTGGCCACCGCGCGGGCCAACGCCACCACGTCCTCGGGACACTCCGGGGCATCCGCCAGCACCGCAGCCACCACCTCCGGCGCCGCAGTCGGTTCCGGGCCGGTCACCGGCGAACCGGAGCCGGTCCTGGTGTCGGCGTCGCTCCTGGTGTCGGTGGTGCTCATCGGGGATCCCCTCCTGACCCCTAGTCGAACACATGTTCGACCCCAGGGGGAACAGGGACATCCCCCGTCCCCCCCAGGTTTCACCTCCGACCACGTCACACCGAATCCGCGATCCCGCCGCCTGGCCGGGAATCCCCGGCAGTACGGTGCCGTTGTGGTCAATGGCGGCGCTGCGGGCCTATCCTGGCGACGCGGCTGCGCCGTCATGACAACTGAACAGTGACTCCATCGTCACCAAGGGGGTGACAGGTTTCGACAGCGTCTGTCGAGACGGGAGAAGCGAGCCGAGAAACCGTGGCGATCTCGTAAACCATCCACGGAAAACCAATAGGTGCCAAACAAAACCGCACCTCCTTCGCCCTCGCTGCCTGACAGCGAGACCGTGAAGGCGCCCGGCGGGAATCGTCCCCGCACCGTCGGGTGTCGCCAGGGGGCTCACCAAGGATCCGGGTCACGCGGGTCTGAGGAACATTTTTCAGTGACTGTGACCGTGTTCCCCGCCGTGTCGTGAGAAGCGGGGAGGTCGAGAACACGGACGACGACTGCGCTCGGAGAAGTCCCTGATCGTCACCGTTGGACCCGGGTTCGATTCCCGGCACCTCCACCTACTTGCCGGTCACCGCGGCCCCTCGTCGAAGACCGCCGTGTGGGCACCGCCCTTCTGCTTGGCGCGATAGAGGGCGGTGTCGGCGCGGCTGAAGATGGTTTCGACGTCGTCGCCAGGGTGAGCCAGGGCCAGGCCGATACTGATGGAGACGGGGATCATGTTGCCGTTGCTCTGCACGGGTGCGGCGACGTGGTGCTGGAGTTGTCGGCGATTCGGGTCGCGTCCGCCGCTGTGGTGATGCCGGTGAGCACGACGACGAACTCGTCGCCGCCGAGTCGGCCCACGACGTCGTCAGCCCGGACAGTCTCGTGCATGCGCCGCGCGACGGTCGCGATCACGGCGTCCCCGGCGGCGTGACCGCAGCTGTCGTTGATGGGCTTGAGTTTGTCGAGATCGATGAACATGACGGCAAGATCCTTGCCGGTGCGCGGCGTGTGCCGCAACATCCTGCCGACGCTGGAGAACAGTTCACGGCGGTTGACCAGTCCGGTGAGGGGATCGGTGGCGGCCTGCCGCTGGAGCAAAGCCTCTGTCTTGACCGCATCATCGATGTCGCGCAGCGTTGCCACCGCGAACAGCGGCGTCCCGCTCGGGTCGCGCACCTCGCGCACAACCCCGTCCATCCAGCGATACTCACCGTCGCTACGGCGGAGGCGGACCCGGGCTGCGGCTACGCCGTCGCGTGCCTCGTGACTGGTCTGCGCTGCCGCCAGCACGGTGGGTTGATCCTCGGGGTGTATGAGGTCCAGCAGCGGGGTGCCGACCAGGTCCTGCGGCAGGTAGCCCAGCGCGCCGGTGACGACGTCGGACACGAACGTGAGGTTCTGATCGAGGTCGAGCTCGACGAGGATGTCGCCCAGGTTCTCGGCCAGCATGCGGAATCGAGCCTCGGAAGCAGCCAGGGCGGCATCGGCCGCATAGCGGTCGGTGACATCGCGCCAGGCGAACGACAGCCCGTCCCCGACCTTGACCGCACGAATGTCGTAGCGGCGCTCGCTGGCGAGAATCTCGTGGGGATACGCGTAGTCGTTGAGCGACAGCGGCTCGCCGGACTCCACGGAGGCCGCGTACATGGCCAACATCCCGGACCCGGCCTGCCCGGGCAGCAGGTCCAGCACCCGCGCCCCCTCCAGGTCCTCACGGGCCATGCCCAGGTAGGCGCACGCGGCGTCGTTGGTGTCGCGGTAGGTGAAGTCCACGATGGTCCCGCGGTCGTCGCGGACCGCCTCCAGGTACACGTGCGGCTCCAGTTCCGCGTGCAGGATCGCGGCCAGCCGGGCTTGTTCGTCGGCGAGTTGCTCCAGTTGGGCATGTTGTTCGGTGACGTCCCGCCAGCCACCATCGACAGCGACCACGGCTCCGGAGTCGTCCCGCACTACCCGCCCGGTGATGTCGGCCCACAGCGTTGACCCGTCAGCAGTCCGGAGGCGCTGTCGTAGTGCGGTGAGCCGACCATCGAGCACGCCGACCATCGCAGCCTGCGCCGCGTCCGCATCATCGGGGGCCACGAAGTCCAGTGCCGAGCGTCCCACGACCTGTTCGCGGGGGTAGCCCATCATCTGTTCCACCGACTCGCTGACCCACTCGAGGGTGCCGTCCGCGCTCATCCGGTACACCACGTCCGTCGCGTTCTCGGCCAACAGTCGGTAATGCTCCTCGGAGCGCTGCAGGGCAGCCGCCGCCTCGAAGCGTTCGGTGACATCGCGCCAGGTCAGGTTCAGCGACCCCCCCGCTGCGACGCCGCGGAAGTCGAGCCGGCGTTCCGCGTGCCGGATCTCACTGTGGAGAGGCGCACTGTCGAGGATGAGCGGGACACCCGATTCGATGGCGTCGACGTATCGGGCAAACAGGCCGGAGTCGGCTTGACCGGGGAACAGGTCCAGCAGTCTCGCTCCCAACAATTCGTCGGAGTCGCGATCCAGGTAGGTCAGGGCCGCGGGATTGGCGTCTGCGTAGGTGAAGTCCACGATGGTTCCCCCGGGGTCGCGGACCGGGTCCAGCTGCACTCGAGGGTCCAGCTCGGAATCCGCCACGGCCCGCAGGCGGGCCCGCTCGTCGGCGAGTTGGGCCCGCGACTGCCTCAGGTCCTCCTCCGCACGCACCTGATCGGTGACGTCCCGCGCGCTGCCCACTCGCCCCACGATCATGCCGTCACGGTCGCGCACCGGTTCAGCGGCGACCTCCATCCACCGCCAGGTACCTCGTGCATGGCGCACCCGGGCCCGGTAGCGGACGGTTTCTCCCTTGTTCGCCGCCGCGCTGGCCCGCCGCATCGCCGCAATGTCCTCCGGATGCATGAACTCCGCGATCGGATGCCCGACCATGTCGTCGGGTGATCGCCCCAGAACAGAGGAGGCTGACGGTGACACCCATTGCAGAACCGCGTTCACGTCTCCCCGGAAGACCAGATCGCTGCCCCGTTCGGCCAACAGGCGGTAGCGGTGCTCGGACTCCACGAGTTCTCGCTCGGTTGCCAGCTGGGCGGTGACATCGCGCCAGGTCGCCACCGTTCCGACGACCCTCCCGTCTGCGTCCATCAGATTGCGGCCCTTGCTGCTCACCCAGCGCCAGTTGCCGTCGGCGCACAGCAGGCGGGCACGCACTTCGTGCGGTTCCTCCCCTGCGTCCAGCAGTGTCAGTTGGGTGGCGGCGACGGTCGGGACATCGTCGGGATGCACCAACCGCCGGACAGGGGTGCCAATCAGGTCTTCGGGGGAGTAGCCCAACAGGTGGGTCACGGCCGGCGACACGTACTGCAGCACGCCGGCTGTGTCTCCGTGCGCCAGCACATCAGCCGACATCTCCACCAGCAGCCGATACTCATCCTCCGGAACCCAGCGCGCATCAGCCCGCCGGGGCGAATCGTCTCCCGACACAGCAGGCCCCTTCCGGCCCCCGAACATCAAACCCATTCCTACGGTAGGCCTCCCCGGCGTGCTTGGGGTCCCGCGCCGCCGGGAGGGTAGCGCCCCCCCTCCGCGGGGGGGGGGTAGCCCACCACTGACAATCGGCGAGAGAGCGTGCTGCCGGGTAGGGGCGATGGTCCATCCGACGGGGCAGCTGGGCCCTGACCGGAGCGCTCGCGCGCCAGAACCGCCCACGCACCCTGAGTAGAATGGAACGGAGGAGCATCTCCCTCGGCTTCGCGCAGGACAACACCGCGAGCGTCCGGCTACGGGTCGACGGTCCCGCAGGGGATGCAGCAGCCTCGGGGCCACCTAGTGCTGGAATCGACGATGCCTTTCTCTAGATACCGGGGCCGGTCGGCCTGGCGCGGCGCGGCCACCGGGCTTGCTGCCGCCGCGGCTGTGGCCGTTGCGCTCACCACTCCTCCGGGCGCGCAGGCCGCTGCCGGCACGACCTACCCCGTCGACCGCATCTCGTTGTGCCGCAACCCCCAGACCCCGGCGGGGGGCACCACCTTCGAGGAGGCGCTGGCGAAAGCCAACAGCCACCCGGGCACGGACACCATCGAGTTCCAGCCGGGACTGGGGTCGGTCAGTGTGTCCCCGTGCTACGGCAACCTTCCCGGCTTCCCGTTCGGGACCCGGGCCACGGAGTCGGTGGACATCATCGGCAATGCGGACAAGGGCGTGACGATCGAGGGGAACCAGCTCTGGCTGGACGCCTCCGGCCAGGCCAATGTCCCTTCCCTGTGTCCCGCCCGGTCGGCGGGCGCTCAATGGGTGCAGTTCTCCACGGGATTCCTGCAGGTCGGCACCTACAACGCCGAGAACCAGGGCATCGACGTGTCCCTCACCGGGATGAGGTTCCACAATCTGCCCTCACTGTTCAAGCTCGAGAAACACGCCTCCCTCACCATGACCGACTCCACGGCGAGCGAGGTCAACTCGTTCCTGGAGGAGTGTGACCGGCCGGTCATCCAGGCCGCGTACGAGGGCGCCGACGTCACTCTGCGGCGGGTGCAGATCGACCACAGCAATGCCCCGGGTGCACGCACGGGAGAGTTCGACATCGCGGCGCTCGTCGAAGGCGGGTACGGCGGCAACCTCGTGCTCGACCGGGTGGTGTTCGGGGTGAACGCCCAAGGGCGGGCGGTGAGTTGGTTCGGACCTTCGGCCAAGATCGTGAGCAGCCGGTTCCTGGACTCCGGCGGTCTGCGCCTGGCGGGCGACAGTTCGCAGGTGGTCAACAGCGCCTTCTTCTTCAGCGGCTCGCGGCATGCGGCCTCGGACCGCGTCACCGCGGAGAAGGGGCCTGTCGACGTGCAGGCGAGCTCCTTCTACTGGGAGGACGGGAACTGCTCCAACTGCAGCATCGCGGGGATGGGGTTCCTCACGTCGCGGTCGGGCACCATCTCGCTGGGCACCTCGGCGGTGGGGGCCGCGAGCGACCTCTTCGGCGGCGGACCGCTCGTCTACAACGACCCGGCGGCGATCAGGTCGGATTCCCTCACCTGGGTCCAGCCCACCCCCAACCAGAGTGCCGCCGCGCTGCATGCGATCCTGCCTGCGGTCATGACCGACCCCCCGGGGCTGAAGTCCGACGCCACCCCGTGGGACATTCCCGACACCGTGCTCACTCCACTGTTGGGTACCCAGTCGCGCCCCGGTGTGCTGATCGATGCGGTGCCCGCCGCCGGCCCCGGCCAGGCGAACGAACTCAGAAACCCGATCGACGGCTCCGCCATCGCCCTCGACGTGTTCGGCTCCCCCCGGGTGGCCGACAACGGCACCCGCAACATCGGCGCTGTCCAACTGTCCTACTCACCCCGACTGACGGTGGCCGACTCGGCACCGGAGTCCCTGACAGCGGGCTGGACGCGGCCGTTGGACCCGCCCACGGGCCCTATCACCGGCTACCGGCTCTTCTACCGGGTCAAGGGATCGGGCGCGCCCTACACGTCGCTCGCCGTCAGTGGCGCCGCAACCCTGCAGAAGAAGGTCGAGGGACTCACCCCGGACACGGAGTACGAGTTCTACGTCGTCGGGGTCAACGTGTCCGGCGACGGTCCGCGCAGCAACCTCGCCTACGGCGTCACCGCCCCGGATCCGCACCTGGACTACCCCAACGGTTCGGGAACGGTGGGCGACAAGTTCGACGCCCTCGAGCCGCACACCCACGACGTCAGCGCCCCGCGGAGCTTCGCGGTCTCCCAGGGCGCCCTGCCGCCCGGCCTCACGCTCAACAAGGACACCGGCCGGATCTCCGGCACCCCGACGAAAGCGGGGAAGTACACGTTCAAGGTGGTGGTGGTCGGCAGCAACAACGCCCAGGCGACGTCGGCCGTGACCATCACCGTGTCCAACACGCCGACTCAGCCGGCGCTGAGTTACCCCGACGGTCAGGCGGAGCAGGGGACGGCCATGTCCCCCCTGGACCCGCACGTCAGCGGCCTCACCGGCAAGTTGTCGTTCACCCTCGTGGGTGGCCGGCTGCCCGACGGCGTGGTCCTGGACGAGCGGACCGGGGAGATCACCGGGCGGCCCAAAGAGCACGGTGCATTCACCGCGAAGATTAAGGTCACCGGTGATGGAGGCTCCGCGACCACGACCGTCACCCTGGACGTGCGGCCGTCGGCCACCCCCTACCTGTACTACCGCACGATCACGGGTACGGTCGGCACCCCGATCAAGGGAGCGAGGCCGCATCCCGGCGGTCTCACCGGGACTGTCACGTACGCGGTCAGCAAGGGCACGCTGCCGCCCGGTCTCACGATCGACCCGACGACCGGGCGAATCTCGGGGACGCCACGGCGGGCCGGGGCAACCGCTGTGACGGTCGCTGCTACCGGCGAGAACGGGTCCGCCTCGGCCCGGGTCCGCATCGTCATCGAGAAGGCCGGCGGCGAGCTGCGGGTGTCGGCGCGCAGTCCGCGAAGAGACCTGCCGGTCGGACGGTCTACGGAGGTCGTGAAGAAGGTTCGCGCGACCGGCGACGTCACAGTGCGAACCAGATGTGACGTCAACGGCATCCGGGTCGGCAAGTACTGCCGCACCGTCATCGGTCGGGGACACACCGTTCGCGTGACCCCCCGGTGCAGCGACCACGTGACGTACACGGTGCGGATCGTGTCCCGCAGTCGCGGCGACGCCAGGTCAGTGTGGACCCGTACGTGGCATGTGGCGCACCGGCCGTTCGTCGCGTGCCGCGCCGGCGGGACCGGCTGACTACCGACGGTCCCGAGTGCCGTCGGTCCCGTCTGCCGTGCTGCGCCCAGCGGCACTGGCCGATGGAACCCCGGCCGCGGCGAGGAAGAACACCAGGGGCCGCAGGGCCCGAGATTCGATCCATGTCGCCATCCCACCACGGTACGAAGCGTGCGCACACCGCGACGGAACTCGCGTGCGGTGGAACGGCTGGGCTACCTGTCGTCGCCGCGGGGACAGCCCCTGAACTGCGCGACCGCGCTTGGAGATCCCCAACCGGCCGTGATGGTGTCGGTGATGGGCGCGTAACCGCACACCCGAACACCCAGGGGGTCAGATGAGGATGGCTACGGCCGCGGCTGACGGCCGGTATGCCGGCACAGCGTGGCGCAGGTGGCGAGTCGTTGACTCGCCTCTCCGTTCTGCCAGGCTCGAACCGGGGGAGGGGGTGATGGTGCCCGACGAACCCGTGCCCCCGACAGTGCCCAGTCCGCTCCTGGAACGGGCGGCACTACCGGGCGCTGCCCG